>CALOCV010000017.1:0-24322 GCA_942491955.1 Parachlamydiales bacterium | reverse complement strand
ATAATTGGCTTTGCGAGCAACAGGCCAGGTGTATTGGACCCTCTCTTTTGTTTCCCGGTCCCACCGCACTTGGATGCTAATGTAAGGCGAGGTAGGAACACTCTTCATTCGCCCTTCGGTCGATACCAAATTGTTTGATGAGGCTTTCTTTGTTGTGCCGGGGAGGGGTTCATGGTGGTATTTGCCTTTTTCGTACCGCTGAAAGGAGATAAAATTTTTGTTTTCTTTGTATGCAGGATCATTTTCATAGTGTTGTTGGAGGAGGGTACTGATCTCTTCAGGAGGGAATTCATACCCTTCGACAAAAAAAGGCGACTTCAGCTCCATTTGGTGCTTAGAGGTGCTACTGGATGGTGAACCGTCGACATGGTGTTGGTGGTCCGACAGCGATGTCCGGCAAGAATACACACGCGATGCCCCGTTTTCTCTTGGATCTCATTTAAGAGATCGATCAAAATGGGATAAATGATTCTTTTCCATCACGGCGAGGGAGGCTGTGACTTTTCAAATCCCCCACAGTCGTAGAAAAAAACCGTCTCTTCTCCTTCGGCTCTTTTTTGCAAAGGGTGGTACCATGCGCCACGACAACGGAAAAAGTTTTTTGTGATAGCAGGAAGAGGGGAGTCGGTTTTTTTTTGCCAGGGATAGGGGAGTGCAGGTGGTGTATCAACAATGGGCGGATGATAGATGGATTCGTCTTTCTCACGGAGAATGGGTTCGATAAAGGAGATGGCAGGGGTAGGCTTTTTTTCTTGTTCACAACTGGAAAGCAGAATAAGAAAAACTGTCCAAAGAAGGATTTTTGGCATATACTTTTCACAGAGGTAAGATGAACTGGATACAAGGATACAATCTTTTTCTATTTGATTTCGATGGCCTTTTAGTCAATACCGAACCTGTGCATTGGAAAGCGTATTCCCTTCTTTTGGATCGCTACGGCATAGGTTCTTTTTGGGACTTTGAGGAGTATTGTGCCGTTGCACACAATGCAAGCGTGCCTTTGATCGATATCATTTGGTCGACTTTTGCTGAAGAGGAAGCCACCAATCCAACAAAAGAAAAGCTTTATAACGAGAAAACGGAGATTTGTTTAGAGATTATAAGAGAAGAAGAAGTTGATTATTTGCCTGGTGTAGAAGAGCTTCTTCTACAGTTGGATCGAAAGGGAGTCCGGCGTGCCGTTGTGACACATTCATCCAAGGAACTCATTACAGCGGTTCGTCAGAGAAATTCTCTGTTGGATACAATCCCTCACTGGATCACTCGGGAAGATTATGGGCCAGCAAAACCCGACCCTTGTTGTTATCTCTATGCTATCGAAAAATTGGGACAAAAGGGCGACCGGATCATTGGCTTTGAAGATAGCCCACGAGGGTTGACGGCTTTGGCAAAAACTCCGGCTATTCCTGTTTTAGTGCAATCTAAAAGAGAGCCGAGCACTCGAAAATTTCTCTCTTACCCAACCCTACCACCATTTCTCTTCTTTTACAGAGATCCCTCAGCAAGGGTTTCCTCCTCTAAGGGATAAAATACATGGAAGAGAAAAAGCCCCTTAGCCGGTGCAGCACGTCCTGCTTTTCTTCGGTCTTTTGCCTGAAAGATTTTGTCAATTTCGTCAATGGAGCGTTTTCCCGCGCCCACTTCGAGAAGAGTGCCTACAATATTGCGAACCATCTTGTACAAAAAACCATTGGCTTCCAATTCGAGGCGTATCCCCTCTTCGTGTTCGACGACATCGATGCGATAGAGATGTCGGACGGGATTTTTGGCAACGGCTCCAGCAGATGGTTCATTGGAGAACGAAGTAAAATCGCGTTCTCCAACAAACTTTTGGGCGGCTTTCCATACAACATCCCAATCGATGGCTCTCCAGGGATGAAACATCGTCCGGTACTGGAAGGGAGTGGGTACTTCATGTGTACAGATGTGGTAGTGGTAGACTTTCGCGTAGGCACTTTTTTGTGCATGAAACGAGGAACGAACAGGAGCTACCAAAAGAATGCGAATGGTAGGAGGAAGAAGGCCGTTTAACGAGTGGCGGAGTCGACGAGGATCGATCACTTCTTCTGCCCAAAAATGTGCCACCTGCCCTATAGCATGCACGCCGGCATCGGTCCGTCCCGATCCAATGATGGTAATGGGCTTTTGAAAAATAATGGATAGCTTATCTTGGATCGTCTCTTGGATCGTAGAGGCATGAGGTTGGATTTGCCAACCACTAAAATCGGTCCCGTCATAAGAAATAACCATTTTGTACTTATTCATGTGCCCAAGGAATAGGAAGGAAGGGATTTTTTGCGAGATAGTACTCCGCATATTCCCAATCTTCGTTTCTTGTGATTTTTCGGAACAAAGGCGAGCCTGCAACGACATGAACAGGATGATGGAGAAGCTCAGCAGCAGCAACATCATCTGTAATGGTAATATTTTCTTGATAGGCTTTGGTAAGACCCTCTTCTAAGAGATTGCGGTCTAGGTATTGTGGAGTCAAAATCTCCCAAAATTGGTCACGATTGGGTGTGGCAATCGATTGATGGAATGCATTGCATTCGCGCAAGGTAAAAGAGAGGGGAATACCTAGCGTAGCTGCTTGGACTTCTCTTCCTTTTTCGATAAGATGCGCAAAAAAAATGGGGTCTAAAAAGGGACGAGCAGCATCGTGGACAACCACTTTTTTGATCTTAGAAGAGAGGTGTTGCAATCCCGAATAGACCGAATCCTGTCGACGAGAACCAGGAAGAGCAAAGCGGCATGTTTGGTGAATAATAGAGGGGAAAAGAAGGCGATGTTCTTCGGGAGCTACAATCACGGTTTCATCGATCTCTTGGTTATCGATGAAAAAAGAGAGGCTATAAAAGACCAGGGGATAAGCATCGAGCTTACGAAATACTTTCGGCATAGCACCACCCAAACGCGTTCCCTTGCCCCCAGCAAGTAAGATAGCTCCTATCGACATCTTTAAAACACCTTAAAATCGATCAGAGAGAGTTCTGGACGCGAAAACCAACGGAATGGAACAACAGAATGCAACCCACGATTGATATACATTTTCTTGCCCTTTTCGTGAATCCATCCTCTTCTCCATTGAGGGTTTTCCATAAGTGTGATTCGATTCCCAATCCAAGGGATATTGACTTGGCCTCCATGACAATGTCCCGAAAAAATATACTCACCAGGAAATGACTGTAAGGTGGGAAAGGCATCGGGATTGTGGACGAGGACAAGGCCGGGATAATCGGAATGAAATTGAGAAAATGCTTTTTTGGGGTCGCATTGCCCTCCCATATGTTCACCAAGCCCAACGAGATTGAAATACGTGTCTCGAACGGGTATCTGCAATGTCTGATTGTGTAAAATTTTCCAATGCGTTTTCTCAAGAGCGTGAACGAGCTGGGGATGGGGGATCACTTGGCGGGCAGTAGAGGTAGCCATTCCCGATAAAGATTCTTTCCCTCGGAATATCCTTCGTACAAGGTTACAAAACCCCGTATTGATTGAGACCTTTTTATTTTCTCCGATATCGTAGTGACCCTCTTTGTTGAGACAGAGATAGTGATCATAATCGTGATTGCCGAGAATGGCATAACATCCCAAAGGGGCTTGAATTCCTTGCAGCCACTCGAGAATCAGGGCCTCATCGACCATCTGGGATCCACAAAGAAAATCTCCAGTAAAGACGACAATATCGGGATTAGAACAGGCTATCTTCTTATGAATTTTTTGTAGGAAGCGAGGAGAGATACGATTCGATAGGTGGATATCACTACATTGCAAAAGGCGAAGATTATGCATGCCTTTTGGCCAGTGGGGCACTTTTTGCGTAGACCGCGTAATTTCTACCCATTGAGGTTCAATGAAACGGGGCCATATTCCAATAATTGAGAGGCAACACCAACTATCCCATGCCCATTCTTGCCAAGGCTTTTTTCTCTCTTTAGAGTTCATGGGGACTAGTGTAGCACAAAAAAAGAAAATGCTAAATCCCTCTTTTGCAAGAGGGATTTAGCTTGTTAAAGATACTAAACCGCAGATTCTGTTAAATGTTTTGAGACTTTACTTGTCATCTTAAACATGTCAATAGGGGTCGTGCCAATCACTTTTGAAAGTTTCTGATCAGGATTAATATTTCTTTTATTCTTTGTATCCTGCAGGTTATTCTTTTTGATGTAATCCCATAGCTTTTTTGTGACTTCAGTCCGAGGCATAGGGCCCTTGCCGACAATTTCCGCTAAGGCAGCACTTACCTGTACCGGCTTTTTAAACGCTGAGGGCTTGTTCTTTGCCATAATTAGCTCCTTTTAGATTTTAGGGTTATTAGATGTTTGGTAGCGTGTCTGTTCACGGGTGTGTTTGTATTGCTGTGCTTGCACATCAAGTTTGCAATGTATGTTCTGTTTTTCTTTTCCATTATGGAGTTTCACTTTAATTTTCTATTAAATAATGAATTTCTTGTTTGTTTTTTGAAAAAACAGAACATTTTGCATGCATATAAATAAAATCGATAGATAAATAAACTACGTGTTGATTATCGAAATTCATTAAAAAAATTATTTCTCTTTGTTTTAAAAACAACTCATACAAAAAAAAAATCAAGTTTTAGAGAAAAAGAAAAAACTCTTTCAATTCTCTCATTTCTAGGCCCACACAAAGATTGCATTGATAAGGGCAATACAAGGACATTGGTAAAACAGTGATTTTTTTCATCGAGTTGTACCCCGTAAACATTTGTCTTTTTGGACTTTGAAACAGACCAAGTGAGATACTTAGTGAATTGTCTTGTTTCAAACCCAGGAAAAGTTTTTATCCTTCTTGGCATTTTCTCGTCAAAAGATTTCGTAGATTTTTTGTTTTTTTTTTTCCTGTTTTCCAGGAATTACGATACAATCTCCTTGTGAAAGAAAGGAAAAATATGGCATGTCTACTGGAGAGTATGTAGGGGGATGCAAATGAAAAACCAACTCGCATCATGGGAAAGTGCTCTAGAAAAAATCCAATCGTGCTCTTCTCTACTGGAGAAAATAGATTTTCTTGAACAAAAACGGAATAAAAGAGGCGACCCGCATGCCTCTCCTTCGTTTGTAATCGAGTATTTACGCCACGCCTCTTTAGAGGAGAAATGGGTTGTTCTGTCCATCGATTTTATCGGTCAAAGTCCCATTTTTTCCCCCGATCAGCAAGAAAAAACACCTCCGAAAGAGCCATTCCTCGCTTTGATTACATGCCTGCTTGAAATAGAGACGTTTTATGCCTCCATAGGCGGGATCATTGGATATCATATCACAGTCATCAAAGAAATGCTTTCCGATCAGCAAGAAGAAGCCAATGTGTCTGATGTCCGTTATCGCCAACCGATTCCCTTTGTTTTGCAAACCCATCAAGACGACTCCCAGGCCGCTGTGCTCGATGGCATTCGCTTTCTCAATGTATTGGGAGAAATCTATGTTGTAGGTGGGGCAGGAGATCGTTTGGATTTGCGTGAAGATAAGAGCGGAAAACCTCTTCCTGTCGCCATGCTAACCTTTATGGGAAGGACATTACTCGAGGGGTTGATTCGGGATCTACAGGGGCGTGAATATCTCTACCAAAAATGTTTTGGTAAAGAGGTAGTCCTTCCCATCGCCTTGATGACCTCAGAAGAGAAAGAAAATCATCAACATATCCAGAAAATCATTACCGACAACAATGGATTTGGACGTCCTCTCGATCACTATTTTCTTTTCACACAGCCTCTTGCGCCTGTCATCACATCTGAAGGGAATTGGGCGGTAAAGAAGCCCTTGACTCTGTATATGAAGCCAGGAGGGCACGGTGTTTTATGGAAAATCGCTCGCGAGCAAGGGGTTTTTTCTTGGTTCAAAAAGAGGGGAGTGGATCAAGTACTCGTTCGCCAAATTAATAATCCCGTTGCGGGTGTCGATAATGGACTATTGTTTTTGACGGGAATAGGTGGTTCTAAGAATAAAATTTTTGGCTTTGCTTCATGTCCTCGTCGTCTCTATTCAGCAGAAGGGACCGATGTTCTTGTTGAAAAAAAGAAAAAAGAAAATTTTATTATACCGTTTCTAATATTGAATATGTTCATTTTGCCAAGAAGGGAATCACCGATCATCCAAGAAAAGATGGGGATGAATACTCCATGTTTCCTACGAATACCAATATCTTATTTGCAGATATCGAAGCCGTAGAAAAAGCATCAGAAAAGACTCCCTTTCCAGGAGTTCTTGTTAATATGAAAAAAAAAATAACGATCACTGATTCCAGTGGTAAAGAGCGCTCATTACCTGCAGGACGTTTGGAATCAACCATGCAAAATATTTCGGATTCCTTCGTCATGCAATCAGACCACCCTCTTTCCGATGATGAGGTACGAGAACAACCGGTTTATCTTACATATCAATCGCGAAAAAAGACCATTTCAGTGACAAAAAATCTTTACCAAGGAGAGGGATCGATTCAAGAAACATGCGATGGAGCTTTTCTCGATCTTCTTTCCAATCATCGCGATCTTTTTGTTTCTCATTGCCAATGGGAAGCCCCTCCTCTTCCCTCTGAGAAAGAATATTTGGAACACGGCCCCTCCTTCATTATCGACTACCATCCAGCCCTGGGACCCTTGTATGCCATCATAGGACAGAAGATACGGTGCGGACGTCTTGCTTATGGAGGAGAATGTGTTTTTGATATTGCCGAATTCGATTGCGAGCAACTCGAAGTCAAGGGAGTTTGCGCATTCTGGCTCTTGACCCTTTAGGGAAAAATGGAACAAAAAAAGGAGGACGATGTTCGCTGTACCATGTTGTCGTACAAAATCAAGGAATACAAAGAGAGTCAACGACGACATGGTGGAAGGGCAATTACCAACGTCAAGAAGAAACAAAAATTGTTCTCCAGGGAAATGGAGAATTTTTTGCTGAAAATGTCGTCTTTGATGGGAATTTTTCCATAGACGTTCCTAGTGGATATCGCTGTACAGCCACGCAGGGAAAGGATGGCTCGGTAGAAACCCATCTAGAACCCATTGAAAGCAATACGTGGGAGTGGGAATATCGTATCCAAGAAGGGCAAATCGCCTTGCAAAAAAAGGTCTTTGCTTTACCCTCAGTTCCATAAAGGAGCGCGAATGGTTACAAAAAAAAAGCAGTGGAAATCGATTCCACTGCCTCTAAACACAAAAGGGTGTGCAACAATTATGTTGTTACAGGATCAGGAACTTCGTCACCTTTGTAGGAAGAACGAAGAGCTAATACAGTAACAGCAACAAGTCCTACAGCAAGAACAACACCTGTTGCTACAGTAGCTGCAAGAAGAACTTTCTGGCCTTGTGGAGTGCCAAAATAAGGAAATTTCCCTGCCATGAATGTTTGAAATTTGTTCCACAACTTGGAAATTGCTTCACTTGTCTTTGTCCAGCCAGTTCGGATTGTATGGCCAAACCAGTTGGCAGCTTTTGTGATGCCGTTTTTGACCTTTTCTCCAAATGTAGGCGTCGCTTGGGCAACCGCTTCTACCGTCATATGAACCTCCAAAATTAGGTGTGTTATAGGTTATTGAAACTTTAAATAAAACCATCGCCTTGATAAAGTAAACTCATTCTACAAGCTGCATCGTTTTTTTGGCAAATGCTTTGCAGCGAAAGGATGCAATTATATACCCAAACAACTTCAAGCTACCGCCCACATCCTCACTGCGATGTAAGTAATACCAATCCGGTCTGTGCCATACGCTAATAAAAGGAAACCATCAAAAGCAGATCAAATTAAAAAAAAAATTGGTTTTGACTTTTTCCCCCTTTTACGGTAAATTCTTTTTCCAGAGACTTTTCTGATAATCTGGAAAAAGCAAAATTCTAAAGGTTTCCCAGGAGAAAAAATGAATCCAGAAATACAAGCTCGCATAGAGATGACACAGAAGCAAATAGAAGAATTATGGGGGTATCTTTGACCTGGAAAAAAAAATTGAAAAACTCAATCTTGTGGAAAAAAAGATGGAAGAACCTGCTTTCTGGCAAGATGCCGACGCTGCACAAGAGGTGATCCAAGAAAAAAAACAACTCCAACAATGGGTACTGCCACTCCAACGAATCCGCTCCTCCTTAAAAGATATCGATTTCCTCCTCCCCGAAGCCTACCTAGCTAAAGAAGAAGATCTCATTCAAGAAATGCTGCAACAACTCCAAGCCATCGAGGAAGAAGTCGCAGCCCTGGAAATCAAACGGATGCTCTCTGGAGAACTCGACGATGCCAATTGCTTCATTAGTATCAACGCCGGAGCCGGGGGGACTGAATCATGTGATTGGGTGCAAATGCTCGCCCGGATGTACCAACGCTGGGCGACCCAACACGACTGGAATGTCGAAGTCATCAGCGTCCTTGAAGGTGAGGTCGCCGGTTTGAAAAATATCACCATGAAATTCAATGGCTCCTACGCCTACGGTTATACCCGAGCCGAACGGGGAGTCCATCGTCTCGTTCGTATCTCCCCTTTCGATAGCGGCGGGCGCCGCCATCAAGCTTCGCTTCTGTCGATGTGAGCCCTGAGGTAACCGATGCCATCGAAGTGCAAATCGGAAGCGAAGATGTCCGTATCGACACCTATCGCGCCTCAGGAGCCGGGGGACAACACGTCAATAAAACCGATTCCGCCGTGCGCATCACACACCTTCCTACAGGTGTCGTTGTCTCTTGCCAAGCCGAACGAAGCCAGTTGCAAAACAAAGAGACCTGTTGGAAAATGCTTCGCTCGAAACTTTACGAAAAAGAACTTGAAGAACGAAAGAAAAATATCGAAAAAATGGGGGGACAGAAAAAGGAAATCGCATGGGGAAGCCAACGGAGAAGTTATGTTTTCCAACCCTATACCCTTGTTAAAGACACTCTGACTCAAGTTGAAATCGGTAATGTCGAAGATGTCATGAATGGAAACATTGATCCATTTGTTAATGCTTTTTTAAAAAAATATGGATAAATCAAGATGGTCGAACAATCGCAAAGCAATTCCCCTGGAAAAGAAAAAAACATTTCCTTAGATATTCGTTACACAGAACCTTCCGACGCCCTCGCCTTAAAAGAATGGCTCACAGACCCAAACGTTCGGGAAGGTTTTGCCATGGAAGACGAACCGGAAATTATCGATGCTGTCAATCGTTGGATGAGCTTTTCTCGCTATCGTTGTAGTTTAACTGCCCTTGCCGATGGAATTCCTTGTGGAATAGCAACCCTCTATCTCAATCCCTATAAAGCCATCCTCCACCAATGCGAGTTCGGAATCGTCGTCGCTGCCTCCTACCAAGGAAAAGGTATCGGGAGCACACTGATGAGAAACATCATGCACCTAGCAAAAAATCAATTCCATATTGAACTCCTCCATCTCGCTGTGAAGGCCAATAATCCCGCTGTTCCCTTTTACAAAAAATTTGGATTTGTCATCTATGGAGAACAGAAAAAGTGGGGAAAGGAAAAAGATGGCTCATTTTGTGCACGACTGCTGATGGAGTGTGAACTCGATCAACTCGATACCATTCTTAAGAAAACTTATACCAAACAGGATGAATAAATGTGTAAATGGATCTTCATCTTTTTTTTCGAAATTTATTTTTCGATCTTGCAAGCTCACAAGAGCTTGCTGTGATCTCCAAAATAGATTTCACAAAAAAATCTTGAATCCAATTTACACATTTATTTACCCTATTTGGTATTAGGTCACGATAAAGGATCCACCATGCCTTTACTTATAAAAAAACCGGAAATATCCCTTATTAACGATAATGTTCAAATCCGCGTTCATAATAATACCTCGTCCCTTTTGAGCGTGCGATGGGAACCTCATTGTACAAAAGTGTCGATGCATCGCATGTTTCTCAACGCCCCAGAAGAGGTGCAAGCAGCCTTACATTCTTATTTTCAAGGGAGAAAAAAGCGCATTCCGCTCCTTGTTCGCGCCTATATCGAAGAAAATATTGGAAAAAAAGAGTACGTTCGCCGTCCTTCCAAAAAACACCTTATAACCCAAGGGAAATATTACAATCTGGAAGAAATTTACCTCTATATCATCCAAACCTATTTTCAAGGAGAGCTCGATCTCGCCATCACCTGGTTTGGCGATGCCCAAACAAGACACCGTTCTACCTTTACTTTTGGACTCTATAAAGATACCCTCCACCTCGTAAAAATCCACCGCAAGCTCGACGATCCCGATGTTCCCTTTCATGTCATTGCGTTTATCATCTATCACGAAATGCTCCACCACGTCTGTCGTGCACAATTCCAACGAGATAGTGGAAAATTATCTATTCATACCAAAGAATTCAAGCAGAGGGAGAAAGAGTTTCATGAATATGCCTTTGCAAAAGAATGGATAGATAATAATAAAAAAAAATTTTTCCATACCAAAACACATTCAAAATTCGCATTAGTATAGAGGTAGATGTATGGCTGGACACAGTAAATGGGCAAATATTCGGCATAAAAAGGGGCGTGCCGATGTCAAAAAAGGAAAAATATTCTCCCGCATCGCAAAAGAAATCATCAGTGCTGTCAAGATAGGGGGGAATGATCCGAAAACGAACCCTAGACTTCGCCTCGCTCTGCAAAAAGCGCGCGATGTCAATATGCCCAATGACAATGTCGAACGTAATATCAAAAAGGCTTCCAGCGCCGATCAAGCAAATTTTGATGACGTTGTCTATGAACTCTACGGTCACGGTGGCGTCGGAATCATTGTTGAAGCCATGACCGATAATAAAAATCGAACCGCCTCCGATATGCGCATCGCAACCAATAAAAAGGGAGGGTCTATTGCAGCTCCAGGATCTGTGATGTTCAACTTTGATCAAAAAGGCGTCATTGAAATCTCCACAACACAAGCCGATGAAGAGACCCTCCTTTTCGCCGCTACAGAAGCCGGAGCTGAAGGGTTCGAACAAGAAGAAAACCTATTTCTCATCACAACCGATCCCGCTGACCTCTATTCCGTAAAAGAAAACCTAGAGCAAGAAAACATCCCCATACAAGAAGCCTCTCTCCAGAGAATCCCCAAAACCTTTGCCCCCTGTGACGAAGAAATAGCACAAAAAAACGACCAACTTATCGAATGGCTCGAAGGTCTCGACGACGTCGATGCCGTCTACCATAACATGCAGTTGCCAGGAGAAGAATAATGACCAAAGAACGCACCGCTATCATCCCCACACGATCCGAAGATTTTCCTGAATGGTACCAACAAGTCATCAAAGCCGCTGACATGGCGGAAAATTCCGCTGTAAGGGGAAGCATGGTCATTAAACCCTGGGGATATGCCATTTGGGAGAAAATCCAGCGGCAACTCGACGATCGCATCAAAGCCCTCGGTCACGAGAATGCCTATTTTCCCCTCTTTATACCCCTTAGTTTCCTTCAAAAAGAAGCCGAACACGTCGAAGGATTTGCTAAAGAATGCGCTGTCGTTACCCACCATCGTTTAGAAGAGAAAGATGGAAAACTCGTTCCTGCCGCCCCCTTAGAAGAACCCCTCATCGTCCGCCCAACTTCTGAAACCATCATAGGGGACGCCTACTCTCGTTGGATTGAATCTTGGCGCGACCTCCCTCTTCTCATCAACCAATGGGCCAATGTTGTCCGATGGGAGATGCGTCCACGTCTCTTCCTCCGCACAACAGAATTCCTCTGGCAGGAGGGGCATACCGTCCATGCCTCAGAAAGAGAAGCCCTCGAAGAGACTCATCAAATGCTTGATATGTACAAAACCTTTTGCGAAGAAGTTCTTGCTATCCCCATCATCACCGGAGAGAAATCCCCTGGGGAGCGCTTCCCTGGCGCCGTCCACACTTTCACGATCGAAGCCATGACACAAGATCGAAAAGCCTTACAAGGAGGTACTTCCCACTATCTTGGACAAAATTTCTCCAAAGCTCAAGGGATCCAGTTTTGCAACCAAGATGGTCAACAAGAATTTGGCTATACCACATCATGGGGTGTTACCACACGTCTCATTGGCGGAATGATCATGGTGCATGGCGATGATAACGGCCTCTGCCTCCCCCCTCGCATCGCTCCGAAGCACGTCGTCATCATCCCCGTCATCCCCAAACCCGAGCTCGAGCAAGAAATCCTCGCCTACGCCGACACCGTCCAAAACCACCTCTCCGACCTCTTTTTCCATAACGATCCCATCACTGTCCACGTCGATCGTCGTGACCGACGAGGAGGGGAGAAAAATTGGGAGTGGATCAAGAAAGGCGTTCCCATCCGCATTGAAGTTGGACCGCGCGACCTCGAAGGACAATCCATCACTCTCTTCACTCGCGATAAAAGTCCCAAAGAGCGCTCTACTATTCCCCCTCAACACCCTCTCCGATACCATTCTCCGAGAACTCCAGCGCATCCAAGACCACTACTTCAACCAAGCTATCTCTTATCGCAACGAACACATCCGTACTGATATCACCTCTTGGGAAGAGCTCAAAGATTTCTTCACCCCAAAAAATCCACAAAAACCTGAAATCCACGGCGGTTTTGTCCGCGCCAAGTGGTGTGGTGACTCAAAAACAGAAGATCTTCTCAAAGAGTGCAAAATCTCTATCCGCTGCATTCCCTTTGACCAAACCAACACCCAAGGCGCCTGCATCATCACGGGCCAACCCGCCACCATTGATGCCATCTTCGCCAAAAGCTACTAGAGCTCCGTCAACACCTCTGCCGTGTTAACGCCGGCAGGGCTGGCGCACTCCACATTTAGTGTTGTATGATAACGAACGCCATAAGCGAAGGGGAGAGGGGAGGCCGCGTTAGCGGCCGACGGGGGTTCGGGGGACTGGTCCCCCCGAGGCCGACGGGGGGTTCGGGGGGATTGGTCCCCCCGCCGACGGGGGTTCGGGGGGATTGGTCCCCCCGAGGGGTTTGGGGGGATTGGTCCGCACAAACAAGAGGTGGCGGTGGTAGCGTTTGGGGAAGAGGGTGATGGTAGTGATGAGGCGTTGCCATGTGGGTGAGGAGCGGCGGCAGCGCCAGTAGCCGTGGGAGACATTATTGGCGGTGCCGTTGGTGATATGGTGGTAGAGGCATTGTTCGAGGGTATCTGGGGTTTCGATAAGGAGGGAGTGGTTAGGGAGTCGTAGTGGGGAGGGGGAGGAGAGGTCGATATTGGCTTGTGAGGCGACTTCACGGACGAAGGAGCAGCAGTGGTGGTTAATGACGTTGTAGCGATGGAAGTTATATTTTTCTTCTTTAAGGAAGGAGAGGATATTTTTGAGTTGTTGTTCGGAGAGGGTGAATTGAGCGGCTAGGGTGGGGCGGTGGCCTCCATTGCCTTGTTGGCAGAAGCCATCGGAGCGATCTTGGTAGAAGATGGCGAAGGGGTTAGGGTTGTTATTTTCTAGGGCTTGGGCGAAGGTTTCGAAGTAAGTGGGGGGGGTATGTTCGCCGGAGTGGCCGCATTCGAGGAGGAGTTGTCCTTTTGGGGTATGATGGATGAGGATGAGCCATGCGTGGCCGAAGCTGCTATCTTTGCATCCTGTGGCGGGGTGTTTTGTCAATGTTTGTAGTAGGGTTGAGGGAGAGGAGTAGTTGAGATGGGGGGCATCAACGAGGATGATAAGGCGAGGGGAAGAGGTAGCGGCGATGGGTGGTGAAAAGAGGAGAAAGAATAGAAAAAATCTCATTGAAAACAGGGGCTATCGACAGCGACGCCCATGGTGTGCATGCCGTGGTCGACATAGAGTGTTGTCCCTGTGATGGCACTGGAGAGGGGGGAGGCGAGGAAGGCGCTGACGGTACCGACTTCGTCGGCGGACATGGGTTTAGCGAGGGGGGAATTTTTTTCGGTATAATCGATCATCCGTTGGATGAAACCGATGGCTTTAGCGGCGCGTGATCCGAGGGGGCCTGCGGAGATGGTATTGATACGAATGCCCCATTTTCTACCGGCTTCCCAGGCGAGGGTACGGGTATCGCTTTCGAGGGCGGCTTTTGCTGAGCTCATCCCTCCGCCGTATCCTGGTACGACTTTTTCTGAGGCGAGGTAGGTGAGGGAGATGGCGCTTCCTCCTTTGGACATTGAGGGGCCGAAGTGACGGACGAGGCTGAGGAAGGAGTAGGCAGAGGCGCTGATAGCTGCGAGGTATCCTTGGCGAGAGGTTTCTAGAAGGGGGTTTTTGACTTCGGGACCGTTAGCGAGGGAGTGGACGAGGATATCGATGGAGCCGAATTCTTTTTGTACACTATGAACGACTTCGCTGATGGTATAGCCGCTGACATCCTTGTAGCGTTTATTTTCTTTGATTTCTTGTGGGACGTCATCGGGTGTGTCGTAAGAGGCATCGAGGGAATAGATTTTGTCAATAGAGAAGAGGGTTCCATCGGGGAGGCGTCGGCTTTCGTCGAATTTGCCATTATCCCATTGGGTTTGGAAGATTTTTCGAATAGGGGTCCAGGTACCGACGAGAATTTCTGCTCCTGCGGCGGCGAGAGCTTTGGCGATAGCCCAGCCGTATCCTTGGTCGTCGCCAACGCCGGCGATGAAGGCGCGCTTTCCTTTTAGGTCGATACCAATCATGGCGGCAGTATAACAAAAAGAGAAGAATTGATTAAACTGTTTTTATGAGAACGGGTTTATTGTTTTTGTTAGTGATGGGTCTTATGGTTTATCCATTAGGGCGCTTGTATTATCGATTGACGGATGGATTTTCCTTAAACAACATTTACGAACCATTTGTTTGGCATCCGAATTGGGATGTTGTTTCTTGTGTGGAGGGTGGTGAAGTAGAAAAGGCTTTATCCCAGGAATATTTTTATTTGGGCAAAGGGTGTCAATCGTACGTCTTTGCGAGTGCGGATGGGAAGTATGTTTTGAAATTTTTTAAGTACCAAAGGTATCGTCCTGTTCGTTGGCTGTCGTTGTTTCCAAAGCAGTGGCAAAAAAAGATGTTGCACAAGCAAGAGAAGAGGGAGTGTTTCTGTCAGAGCTGGAAGTTGGCAGCCCAGAAGCTTTCTGCATCTTGTGCGCTTCTCGATGTCCATCTCAACCTCTCCGAGGAAGGGATGCCTGTTGTGATTCACGATAAGATGGGTAGGCGGTATGAGATTGATTTGGCGAGGCATCAATATCTTGTACAAAGAAAAGGCATTCCCTTGTGGGAGGCGATTCAGGTGTGGGAAGAAGGAGGAGAGAAAGAGAGGAGCAAGGCGTTGTTGAACGATCTTTTTTCTCTTTTTTGGGAGGAATATCGAGAAGGGATTCATGATAATGATCCCAATATTATTGACAACATGGGAGTATGGGAGGGGAGGCTTATCCATCTCGATGTTGGGCAATTTCGTTGCCAGAGGGACAGAAAAGAAGAGGTTTTGTATAAGCAAGATTTTACGAACAAGATGGATAACCTGTATTCGTGGCTAGAACATCGCTATCCCGATTTAGCGACATGGGTAGATGAGAGGAGAGAAGAGATCCTTGGAGAAGAGGGGAAGAGATTCACACCCGAAAGAGAGCGATGTTACTAAGCATACTCTTGCAAAGATCCCCGTGGCTACCTATCGGATTCAGTGCAATCGCAGCTTCCCTTTTCGGGAGGCGCAAGAGGTTATTCCCTATTGGGCAGCGCTCGGCATTTCTCACTGTTACACCTCCCCTTTAACAAGGGCTCGTCGAGGAAGTTTGCACGGCTATGATGTCGTTCGTTACGATGAGTTGAATCCGGAGATCGGGAGTGAGGAGGAGATGGCCTCTTTTGTAAAAATCCTTCACCGGTTTCACATGTCGCTCCTTGTCGATATTGTTCCCAATCATATGTGTGTTTCTTCGGGAGAGAATCTTTGGTGGTATGATGTTTTGGAGAAGGGGGAAGTTTCTCCTTATGCGGCTTTTTTTGATATCGAATGGGATGCCACATATCGTTTGACGAGGAAAAAAGTTTTGATCCCTGTTTTGGGAAAGATTCTTCATCAGGCGATTGAAGAAGGAGATATCGATATCGTTTATGACAAGGGGATTTTTTTTGTCACCTATTACGATCGTTGGTTTCCTTTACATCGAGAATCGTGGAAAAACATCCTTGAGCCGACATTTGCCATTCTTGGCGATAAGATACAAGGGATTGAGATTCCCATGACGTCTGAGGCTCTCGACCGGCTCCATCGAGAGTCGCGCGATTTTCGGCATGTCTTGGAGCAAGTCTTGGAGCGCATGAATGGGATGCCGGGCGAAGTGGAGAGTTTTGAGGAGATGAAAGCGTTGTTGAGGAAGCAGCACTACCGTTTGAGTTATTGGAGGATGGGGCATGAACGGATCAATTATCGTCGTTTTTTCGATATTTATGAGTTGGCGAGTTTGCAGCAGCAGAATGAACAGGTTTTTATCGCAACGCATCGATGGATTTTGGAAAAAATCAAAGAAGGGTGGGTAGAAGGTTTACGTATTGATCATGTCGATGGCATAGCCGATCCTCAAGGGTATTTGGAGCGGCTTGCGCGTGCATGTGCCGATGTTTCACCGCATTTGGCATCTTTTTATCTCATCGTTGAGAAGATCCTTTCCGAAAACGAGGCGTTAGTTATAGATTGGCCTGTCTTTGGAACGACGGGGTATGAATTTCTGAATATTTTGAACCAGTTGTTTGTCGAAGAGAGAAATCACGAAGCTTTTAATGAGCTTTATCGGAATTTTTCGGGTCAGAATCAAGGCGCACAGGAGGTGGCTTATCGATCCAAGGAGATCGTTCTTCACACGTTGTTCATCAGTGAGCGAAAAAGTTTGGTACGTCTTTTGGGTAGGGCATTGTCCGATTACAAGCAAGAGGTATTCTCTGTCGATATTCTCGACGATGTTTTACGAGAGGTATTGGCTCTTTTCCCTGTTTATCGAACGTATGTCCGTTCCGATCAACGTTATGTTTCGGAATACGATCATGTTTTGCTTCGCGAGGTGATTCAAAAGGCAAAGGCTTTGAATGAAAACCTTCCGTCGAAGGCGTTTGCGTTATGTGAACATTTACTTACCCTGACTCTCCCAGAAGGAGAAGGCACTCTTTCATCTTTTCACAAAGAATTTGTCACGCGTTTCCAGCAGCTTACTGGGCCTGTTATGGCGAAGGGGATCGAAGATACGGCATTTTATCGACGTTATCCGCTTGCTTCATTGAATGAGGTGGGTTCGGAGTTGGGGGGGTTTGGTCTTTCGATCTCTTCGTTTCATGAGAAGATGGAGATGCGCAAAGAGCGTTGGCCCTATTCTCTTTCGACAACCTATACCCATGATACGAAGAGGAGCGAGGATGCTCGTTGTCGGTTACATGTTCTTTCGGAGATACCACAAGAGTGGGAAGCGGCGATATGGCGTTGGCACCAGTTCAACAAGGGGAAGCAGAAGGAGGAAAAAGCGCCTGATTGGAATGAGGAATATCTGATCTACCAATCCTTGATTGCTACGTGGCCGTTCGATTCCATGGATGACTATGAACGGGAGGAGTATACCCTTCGCATCGATCACTATTTAAAGAAGGCGATGAAAGAGGCTAAGGTGCATACGAGTTGGGTCGATCCGCATGATACGCATGAAAAGGATGTGCATCTCTTTGTCCACAGCATTCTCGATCCAAATGCCTCTAAGCGTTTTCTTGCCGATTTTTCTAGATTTATTGCACCTATTCAGCGGTTTGGGATGTGGACTTCTCTTTCTCAACTCGTATTGAAGTGTACGGCGCCAGGTGTTCCCGATTTTTATCAGGGGAGCGAGATATGGGATTTTCGTCTTGTTGATCCCGACAACCGGCATCCCGTCTATTATGCTCGTCGGAAGGAGTGGTTAAAAGAGGTAGAAGAGGCAGATAGCATAGAACCTTTCCTCCATGACATGCGGGATGGAAAGATCAAGATGTTTTGCATGAGAATCTTGCTGCATCTTCGCAAAGAGGATCCTTTATTATTTACAAAAGGTTCGTACATACCGATCCCTGCGATAGGGGAGAAAGGGGAGTGTTTGATTGCCTTTGCAAGAAAGAGCAAGAAAAAGACGGTTATTATTATTACGAGTCGTTTTTTTACTAAGTGTTTTCGGGAAGGAGTTCTCGATTATGGGGATACTCATCTTCTTTGGCCGCGCCAACTCGATGCTCCCACCTATGCCGATCGGTTGACTAAGGAACAGCGCACCATTGTGTTTGATGAAGAGCGCAAGGTTCTTGTTTCGACTTTGCTCACCAAGATCCCTTTTGCTGTATTGTACCAAACGCGATAAATAAACCTACATTCCTACCCCTCCAACCAGATTTTTTGGAATTAATCCACGCGATGTGCGAATTTTCATGTATCATGTGGAATTACACGGGCCTTGGCCTCCGCTGTGGTAGATGCCGGCCCTGCCGGCATCACTGCAGATGGCGAGTTCTTTAGCTCGAATAAAAGCTTCTTCTTTGCAAAAAGCATCTCTCCACGAATCGAATATCTGAAATAAAGGTTTGAGTAGGTTCATAGTGTTCCTTTAGTTGATTAAATAGAATGACTAGGAACCTTACTCTTTTTTCCAAAAAGAAAAATCTCTCCCAAACTAAAAATCCTATAAACTATAGACGCCCTAATGGGCGCGATTCATCTCGGACCTAAAGGACCGAGTTTTCTTGCGTCTTTTGGATAAATTGATCTCCATCTTTTTTTTTTCGAATTCTATTTCCACGAACTCTGCCATTCAAAAAATTCTGATGGCCGTATTTTAAACCGGGCAAAATTTCCCTCATGAAGACTGCTTACTTCAATTTCAGCAATTTCGACAAAACGATTTCGATCCTTAGCGGAGACGTTTTCGTTGGCAAATTTTGAAATGAATGGGGAGCTTTTTAACTTATCCATCTTGCTTTGAACAACTGTACAAACGGCTTGCCGAATGAAATCACGATAACGTACTCGAAATGGGTCCGGTTGTCCTATAGCTTCAAGGGTCGCTGCATAAAGAGAAGCTGAGCGTTCATAAGCCCAAACAAAAACGTCTCGAAAAAGTTCGATGCGATTTAGTTCATAGATTGCAAGCAAGCCTTGTATGTAATCAGATTCGGGAACATCGATAAATGAGAGTGGGATCAAATTTTCTCGAATAAAGGTAATATTGCCAGCCAAACGGGCGACTCTCTTATTAACGTCCAGAAACGGCTGCAAATAAGGCAAATGCACCATTAGGAAGAACGACTGCTCAAAAGGATTTTGGATGGCGGTAGCTTTTTGAATGATCCGTTGAAAATATTCCTCGAGTAATTGCGGTACTTCAGTGGGATAGTAAACCGATTTTCCAATTTTAACCGGTATCGTTCTCAATCTTCCACATGCTTTTGGATCCATGAGTAAATCATGGGAAAGAAGTCCGTGAATATTTAAAATCGTATAACGGTTAATATCGACCTCTTCGGCCATATCAACAATAAATTCAATGGCCGCTTTGTGATTTAAGAACCTGTTTAAAATCTTTTTAAAAGAAGAACTACAAATGCTAAGACTACCATAGTTAAGCTAGTATTTAGCTTTCTTTCACAGTTTTTCCATAATCTTCTACACTTTTCAAGCCAGCTAAAAGAACGTTCCACAACCCATCTTTTGGGAATCACTTTAAAAGTATGCAATTCATTTCTCTTGGCTATTTCTACTGGACAACCCAATATCTCTTGAATACCATCTGAAAATGGTTCTCCAGAGTATCCTCCATCAGCTAAAACGTTTTTTACTTCAGATAAAAAACTCTTCTTCAATGAACATGCTTCTAGCGCTCCTTTCCTATCTGTAATATTTGCTGTAGTTATATGAATTGCATGAGGTAATCCTTGGGTGTCTACAGCGATGTGTCGTTTTATCCCTGAAATTTTTTTTCCTGCATAATACCCTTTACTCTCAGCTGTATCGGTATTTTTAACGCTTTGCGCATCAATTATTATAAAACTGGTTTTCTCTTTCCGACCATTGTTTTGTCGGACCTCTCCAACCATTCTCAGCAATAAAAACTACCACAGAGCCCACAGAGAGCACAGAGAGAGGGTTATATTTTCATTCGACGAATGCCTTCTACCAATCGTTTCACATTAAAATTGATCAGCAATCCTCGAGCACAAGTTCCATAGAGCTTTAAATAAGATAGTCGTTGTGCTTCGTGTATTAGAGCTATTCCATTCACAGATTTAATTTCTATAATTACCTGATCCTCTACAACTTCTTCAGACATTTCTGGATGCACTAAACAATCTATATGTCCTCCCTCTGTGTTCTCTGTGGGCTCTGTGGTAGTTTATTTTCTAAAAACTCGTTCAAAACTGTTTTACGAATAAAACGACAAAAGCAAGGATGACCATATGTAAACTGGTTTTTCAAACATATGAAATGCCACAAATTACATCATATAAGTCGACCGCTGATAGATTTTTCTTGCATAAGTTCCGGCAGGACGTCCCTTTTCTGCGCCAGCTCCTAATTTAAATAATTTTTCAATAAGCGATTGCGACAAGTAAAATGTTTTATTTGGTTCATACGAATCCAAGAATTTTCTTTGATAGCTTAGGTGTTGGCGTAGTTGAATCGGAACTGATATCCGTTTACGCACTTGCTCTCCTTCCATTGAAAGGGGGATTGTAAATGTTGTTTCAGTTGCTGCAGTGCGTTCTAATGTTTGTTGATTTTCTGTAACTTGGTTAAAGCAATATTTACTATTTCTACCGGCACCTTCCATTCTCAAAATACCAGATTTAACAAGAATGGATAACCTATATTGTACAGTTCTTTTAGGAGTGACATCATTCATGCATTGCAGGAGTTCTTCTATGGAAATACCATCAGGATGCCGTCTGACAATTTCTGCTAAATTTTCAATTTCTTTTTTTAACCTGTTAGACATCTTTTACCTTTGCTAAGTATAATAGAGTTGCGCGATTTCTTTTTTTGCGCAACTTTTTTTGTTCTTATCGTTCAGTTTGCTTCTACTTGTTTGAAATTGAGATTCATCCAATAGACTTCTTTCGAAACTGCAATCCCGTGCCTCTTCCTGTGCCCGTGCCTCTGCCCGCCCTTTCCCGATTAAACCAAACGAGGCGCTGTGAATACAGATAAAAAGATAACAGGGGTTTACGAAACAGCCGAGTAAAACAAGTGAGATGTAATGAAAGCACACCAACTACGTGGGTGAAGTTAGCGTGAACAGCCGTGTACGGACCCGTACGCACGGTTCTGTGAGAGGACGGAGCTCTTTGGAGTTCCTCCTACTCGATGGATGAATTGACGCCCTTTCGATAAAGAGGCGTGAGTGGTTGCTCGTTAACAGGGGATGGCTTTATCGCGGTATTTGTTGAAAATGGTAAAAAAGGTCTCAGCATCGCAGAGAAGGCGATGGTCGGGGTGGAGATCTTGGGCTTTTTGTTCTAAAGAGCCGTTTGTTACGACGGTTTCGGCATCGGAGACGTGCCAGATACGGGAAGTGACGAGGGGGGGGTGGAAAGAGAGAAGAAGAAGGGAGATTCGGCAAGGTCTCGATAAGCAACGGGGATGAAATATCCTTTCCCTTGTTTATTGGCATCGAATGAAAGAAAGTTTGTATAGGCAAGGGAGCGCACTCTTCCAAGAAAATAGGGGCGGTCTTTGCTGAGTTGTCCATGGGTTCGATAAATAAAGCGATGGGAAGCGGCAAAGGAAGTGGATTCAAGAGCTGTCGCCTCTAAAAGTCGCTGTTGACAATGGGATGGGAGCGATGGGGTCTCTTTTTGGATTATCTTTTTAAGATCCTCATAGGAAAAAGTTGCGTGGTTGAGGTATTGCAGGAACAAGGTGTGTACACGGGTGTCGAGGTTGTCGGCGGAGCGAGATTGCTCTTGGCGTTCGATATAGTTGTAGAGGCTTTTTGGAACAAAAGCGATGGACAGGGAGGGATCGATTTGTTGGAGTTGTTCTTTGAGCAAAGGAAATAGGTTGCCACCAGAGGGTCTTTGTTCCGATTGGTTGAAGAGTTGAAGAATACTTTTTACCTGGCGGAAAAGAGAGTCTGAGGGGATGATTTTCTCTCCAGATGGAAGAAGTTGGTAGGCGATATATTCTCCATAGCCATTCTCAATTGTCGTCTTCTCTTTGGCTTCTTGAATGAGAGAATTTTTTTTTTGAAGAGTTTCCTTTTTGGTTTTTTGAAAGGAAAAAAGAATATGGGATGCTTGAAAGCGGACAAAGCGATTCCGAAAACGATGAATGAGTTTCCCCAGTCCTAAAATCAGAGGAGTGACAAGGGTGCTATAAGAAAGGATGCGATAGATGGTTTCTCTTATGTTTTGCCGTTTGATCGGCCCACGTCGTTCGGTTTCTAGGAACGTGCTAATTTTTTTTTCCTGGGATGACATAATCTTTTTTTCCTCCCCAGTAGAAATAATTCTCACACGTTTGAAAAAAATGTTTTAATTTAGATATTTTTTCACTGTGTGCATCGGGATGTCTATAAGAGATCGTAGTAAAAAGAGAGACGCGTTCCATAAAAAATTTCCTCAAAGGGAAAGAAGAAATTGTACAATAAAAAAGGTTTCTCAGAAACCCAATTTATCGGCTATACTAACCTATCAAGGAGTTAAGGGCATATGGATCAAACCAAAACTTTAGGTGATTACCGACTCGTAAAATGTTTGGGACAAGGGGCGTTAGGCACGGTCTACCTCGCAGAACACCATTTTATGAAGCGGCAGTTTGCCTTAAAGATTCTTCCAGAAGAACTCTCTAATAATCGCACCTTCATTCAACGATTTGAAGAAGAGATCCATCTTCTTACCGAATTGAGTCATCCGCATATTGTTAAGGTACACAACATTTCATATGGAGAAGGGAAGTACTTTTTGGTTATGGATTGCATCGTCGATGATGTTGGAGAAACGACAAACTTGGCTCAATATTTTTCAGCGAAGGGAGTGCCACCGGACGAGAAAGAACTTCTCTCTATTCTAAGACAAATCGCCCAAGCCCTTGATTATGCGCATACTAAGCGAGGAGGGAATGAGGGAGGAGTGATCCATCGGAATCTCAAACCCAATAATGTCTTGGTTGGACGTGGTGTCAATGGGGTACATCTCTATCTCTCTGACTATGGTCTGACCAAAATCATAGGTCCGGGAGCCGTTCTTTCACGAACGTATAAAAGTGTTGCTGATGCACTGGGAATTGGCTGGGTTGTTGGAGAGGGGAGTATCGATCGGGAGAGATACCCTATGAATGATCCCGAGGAGAAAAAGCTTTCTGCTCTCCACCACTCTTTTTTCCAAAATTTCCATTATTTAGCTCCCGAACAGCGATGGATTGAAAACCCTATAACCACCAAAACGGATACTTATGCTTTTGGTGTCCTTGTTTATTTTCTGCTGATGAAGGGATACCCTGAAGGGGTTTTTCCCTTTCCGTCAAAAAAATACCCCCAACTGCTTTTCGATTGGGATACTCTTGTCGGACAATGTTTGCAACAGGATCCCAATGATCGTCCAGGTTTTTTGGAGCCTTTATTGGATGAAATCCAAAATAGAAGACCACAGAAAAAAGTGGTCTTTGAAAGTGGGGGAGAAGCATCCCATCCAAAGGCAGCTGCCATCCAGCAGGCCATAGTATCCAAGGCAGCTCCTCTTGTTAAGGTAGCTCAAGAAACGGCGGAGCCTGTCTATTTTAAGGAAGCGCAATCCTCGCTACGTCCTCTTTTACATACATCGACCATCGATCGTCCTGAAGCAGATATCGACCCAGCTGCTGCTTTACAGGTCGATCCTATGGTTAAGCACTATCAGCCCAAGCCGCGCGAGGTGCAAGATCTGGAGCCCATCCAAAGTGAGATGGCTGTCATTCAAGGAAATCCATTTTCTCGTGGAAGCAATGATGGGAATCGGGATGAGATGCCGCGTCATCAAGTTATCGTTAATAATTTTGCCATGGATATCCATCCTGTAACCAATGAGCAGTTTGTTCGTTTCCTTGAAGTTATGGGGGGAGAGAAAGATAATAATCACAACGATATCATTCGTTTGCGTGATGCTCGTATCAAGCGAAGAGCGGGGAAATTGATCATCGAATCGGGATATTCTAAGCATCCCGTTGTTGGTGTCACTTGGTATGGGGCTGTAGCTTATGCAAAATGGGTTGGCAAACGTCTCCCTTACGAGACCGAATGGGAGATTGCTGCTGCACAGGGCAAAAAAAATCTCTCTCTATCCTACAGGAGAAGATATCGAAAAAACGCAAGCGAACTAGCTTCAGTTCGGTACACAACAACTGTTACGAGTTACCCTCCGAACCCGCATCTTGAAAACGCGCGCGCCTGCATGAACTATCATTGTGCTGGACAGTTGGATCATCTCCCT
>CALOCV010000016.1:0-44917 GCA_942491955.1 Parachlamydiales bacterium | reverse complement strand
GCTTCGAAAGAAGTCTAGTATAGATCTGGACAAAAATCGAGTCATGTGGGATAAAAGCCGTTTTTCAATGATAAGAAGCTTTTGTACAACGATCCGTCGGATCGTTGTACAAAAGCTTCACGTGCCATTGATATAAAGGAAGGATTTAACGATGTCCTGGATACAACAATTTCTTCAACCTGCCCCCTTTATTCCAGAAATTACCGATGTTAATGAAGTAAAAAAGAAGTATGGTTATTGGCGCATTCGCATTCTTTATTCGATGTTCATTGGATATGCATTCTACTACTTACAAGGAAAAGTTTTGGCTTTTGTTGTTCCTGGTCTTGTCCAAGATTTTGCTATGACAAAGAGCCAGGTAGGTCTTCTGGCAAGCATTTTCTCTCTTACTTATGGGGTGAGTAAGTTTGGCAGTGGAATTGTTGGAGATAAGACCAATCCGCGTTATATGATGGGGGTGGGTCTTGTCTTAACAGGCATATTGAACATTTGTTTTGGACTCTCTTCGTCGCTTTTATGCTTCTCTCTTTTTTGGGGATTGAACGGGTGGTTTCAAGGATTTGGTTGGCCACCTTGTGCCAAGTTTCTCACGCATTGGTATTCCCATAATGAGAGAGGGTCGTGGTGGTCGATGTGGAATGTCTCCCATAATGTCGGGGGTTTTCTTATCGCTTGGATTGTTGGAACCAGCATTTACTATTATGGGTGGCGTGCAGCAATGTGCATACCGGGCGGCATCTGTATCTTGGGGGGGCTTTTTTTAATCAATCGATTGCGCGATACACCTGAGTCATTAGGTCTTCCTTCGATTGAGAAATTCCGCAATGACTACGGAGGGAATGTTCAGGATGTGCAAGAAAGCAAGGGGGTTCTTTCGACAAGGGATCTTTTGTTTACCTATGTATTGAGTAATCCCTATATTTGGTTATTAGCGGTTGCTTACTTCTTTATCTATGTCGTTCGAACGGGAATTAACGATTGGACGGCTCTTTTTTTAGTAGAAGCAAAAGGGTACAACCCAATAGGTGCTAGTGGAGTCACTTCGCTTTTTGAAGTAGGAGGTTTTTTTGGGAGCCTTACGGCAGGGTGGGCTTCGGATGTGCTCTTTCAAGCCCGTCGCGGGCCGGTGAATACTCTTTTTGCTATAGGTGCCTTAGTGGCAGTGATTTTCTTTTGGCAGATTCCTGAAGGATATCCTTTGGCCGATTCATTAGCAGTATTTTCGATTGGATTCATGATTTTCGGTCCGCAGATGTTGATTGGCGTTGCGGCTGCTGAATTTTCGCATAAAAAAGCGGTCGCTACGGCCACGGGATTTGCAGGAACTTTTGGCTACCTTGGTGCATCTTTTGCGGGATATCCCTTAGGCGTCATTTCGCAAAGATTTGGATGGGAAGGGGGTTTTTTTACCTTAACCGTGAGCTGTATGGCAGCGGTTTTTCTTCTGTTACCTTTGTGGAGAGTGACGGCGCAGCAGGGAGTACAAAGAGAGCAAAAAGGTCTTAAGCCACAAGAAACCTAGTATCTAATTGCACTATTGGTATCATCCTCTCGTGTATACCGAAGTAAATTCAAAAATTGGTTGAAGCAAGGTCTTGTGGGGAAGTTTTGCCTAAAAAAATTGAAACGCAAAGTCGCTAAGACGCAAAGAAATTTTATAATCCGTTTATCCCCTAAAAATTGGTTACATTGTATAGAAGTACTGCTTCCTTTATGCGATCGCGCGTGGCGTCCACACATTCCCGCTTGTGTTGAGTTCTGAGCCTAGTTCTTTCTTCGTCATCTAAAAATTTCAAGAGAGATCACGCCTCAAAAATATTTTGAATAGGTTCTAAGAACTTGTTCAAAATCTCTTGAAAAGTATATAAGGTTTATTTTTCAGCATTTTGTTTTGGAGATCGCCGTGACTCATTCCTACCCAAGCGATATCAATCGCGAACAATTTGACAAGATTAAGCCTCACTCTTGAATCTGTACAAGAAAACTCGCCCTCGAAGCATTGATTTATATGATGTGTTCCGTGGGGTTTTGTATGTTTTAAAAAGTGGATGTCAATGGCGAATGTTGCCAAAGAGTTCCCTAAATGGCGTACATGCCAACTATTATTTTAGCGTCTGGAGCGAAAAGAAAAATGATAGCTCAGTTAGCACTCTTGAAAAAATTTTAAAAAAAATTGGTTGGAGAGGTCCGACAAAAGCAATGGACGGAAAGAAAAACTAGTTTTATTATTTGTGTGATGCACAGAGCGTAAAAATAAACTAAGTACGAGCTCAGAAAAGGTTATGATGCAGGGAAGAAAGTATCAGGGATCAAGCGTCATATTGCTGTCGATACACAAGGTTGCCGCATGCGATTCATATCACGACTGCAAATATTACTGATCGAGGCGGGGCCTTGGAAATGTTTTCATTGCATGAAGATGTTTTATCGGATGTAGAAAACGTTCTTGTAGATGGAGGTTACAGTGGGGACCCATTTGCAAATAATGTAGAAAAGCTTCTCCACTGCAAAGTAGGGGTTGCCAAAACGGAGCGAGCTTTATACATTTAAAATAATTCTAAAAGATGGGTTGTGGAACGTTCTTTCGCCTGGTTAGAGAGAAGTGCCGTAGGTTATGGAAAAATTGCGAAGAAAGCAATACCAGATGACATATGAGTTGCCAGTTGCTTTTGCTGTTTTGGTTGTGAAAAGATTATAAACTACCACAGAGTCCACGAGAACACAGAGAGGTTTTTATTAATTGTTTTTTTAAATGGTTTCTGAGGTTCCTGAAGGACAGGAAACTGATCCTTTAACAGGTGCGATCATAGGGGCTGCTGTCGATGTACATCGTGCCCTGGGGCAAGGACTGCTTGAATCAGCCTATGAAGCTTGTCTTATTTATGAATTAAGGCTAAGGAAGTTGAAAGTTGAAGCACAACAACCTCTACCCATCTTTTATAAAGATGTCATGTTGGATTGTGGCTATCGTCTTGATATGGTTGTAGAGGATCAAGTAATCATAGAAATTAAATCGGTGAACGGAATAGCGCCAATACATGAAGCACAACTATTGTCATATTTACGGCTCTATGGAGCCTGCACTCGAGGATTACTTATTAATTTTAATGTAAAACGACTAGTAGAAGGCATTCGCAGAATGAAGATATAAAACCCTCTCTGTGTCCTCTGTGGGCTCTGTGGTAGTTTTTTATTATTATCGATTGAAATTTATTTATTAAAAAGATTCTGAACAGGCTCTAAGAAGGACAAGCAATCATAGCGATAGTAGTAAGATGGAATCGAAGCCACTCTTCTAAAGTTTCATCGGGAATTTTTCCTAAAGTGTACTTATCTTGGGATCCGAGTTTTTCGATACATAAAACTTCAACCAATTTTCTTAGAGGCTCTTGCATGAGCTGAGGAATCTGTTGATGAATCGACTCAAGAAGAGCTTTTGTGCATTTCTTTTTTAAAAGAGGAGGGAGGGATGGATTATCTCGCATTTTGTCTAACAATTTGGATAAGGAATCGTTGTTTTCTTTGGGCGCTTGTTTTGAACAATCCGACCGATAAATTGCTGTTATAAGCAGGGCTTTGATAAAAAAATCGATAGTCGCATCACGTGTTGGATGCTTCATGTCGAGATAACGCTCTAGATTCGCATCATTCATGAGTTCTGTATAAGAACCCAGAAGGAGGCGGTTTTCGAATGTCTCTTGAAACTTTGCATCAGTTGATGTCTCTTTAAGGAGCTTGTTATATTCCTCGATTTTCTTTTTTTCTAGGACTTGATTGTCTAAGAAAATTTTTTTTTGTCGGAGTATTTCCACGATTTGTTTACTAACAGGGTTTCCTTTAGAGGATTGGAATGTATGGTTTTGGATATCGATGTCTTTCTTTAGATGGGCTAAGCGCGTGCTTTGATAAGCAATGCGCAAATACCTCAAACATCTTTCGAATAGATTGAGCTCTTTAACGTCTAGAGCTCCATTTCCCTTAACAACAAAAAATATTTTTTTTCCATACCACTTTTCGGGAGAAAAACGGTACGTCCTGTTATTGAAGGAAAAAGATTCGTTATTTTGTATAACAGGTAAATTTCCGTAAAGGGGGCTCATGAGATAAACCTTTGTAAAAAATTACAAAAAAAATGATACCATATTAATATTTTTTGTCAAGGGCGACTATGTATGCTTTTCATCATGTAGTGCATAGAGAGGATTCAGTAAAGTCCCTCCAACATGGACGGTAAAGAGTTCGGCAAATTTAAAAAAAAGATTATATTGCTTCATTCTGACGTGGACATGTAGGTTTCCGTCAAAATCGATCCATGATCCGCCTGGATATTTTGCAAGGGTAAAACGAGATCCCTTCCGATAACTGTACATATCTTTGAATTTTTTGAGTGCAATCCGATCTCCCTCAATTTGATAGACAATATTGCCTCGAACCGGAGCAAAGATACTAGGATCAAGCCCCAAGCGCGTTAAAAGTTCTCTTGGTACAGAAAAAAGGGCATTATCAAAGTGACTTGCTGCTTGATTTGTAAAAAAAAGACTTCCTTCTCCCGAAAAAGAAGGAACAGCGGAAAAAGAGCCTTGGATATCTTGTGCATGAAAATGGTGAATCACCAAAGGCTTCTGAGGTCCCCGTTGACCTGTTGCAGCATCATGAAGCAAGCTTGGGCAGAATTCTTCGACTTCGATATGAGGAATTGAAAGTAGTGGAATTTCGGCTTGTTCCATATGGAACAAGAGAGAGGGAATGAACAGTCTTCCCGCCTGGTCTTCAATCCAAAGATTTTGCAAGGTCAGCTCATTACCTGTATAGCTGAGTTCTCCTTGCATTTTATCGATTACGCACTGCTTACAAAAAAAATGTTCTCCTAATAAATGTCCTTCGAAACCAATGGGATGATCAGAAAAAGGTGAAAAAAACCAATCTCCTGTAAGGTGGTATCCCGATCCCAGTTCCCATAGAGCGCATCGTTCGGCCAAATAAGGGGGAAGAAGAGGAGCGAGCTCAGCAAAATTGATGGAAAGGGATCCTTGCCACGTATCTTCTGAGTAATGAGAATTAGGATCGAATTGGTAGGAAAGACCGGAAAATATTCCCTCAATCGAATGGAGATGGAATTGGCTCTCTTCGTCAAGCGACCAGGTAAGAGTCAGAGGTTGGTTTGGGGATTCTTCACGGGGATCGTTGTCACTGAAAACGAAAAAACCTTCGGAGAATGATGTGTCTAATAATTTACCAGAGAACCAAAAAGGTTTTTGATTCCACTGAAGATGGCAGAGATAGGAAAAAATTCCATCGATTTGGCTGAATTCCAGATGATTAAATGGGATGTGATAGCCTTGTATTAGATATTCATCTTGGGGAAGACGAATATGCCATTCGTTGGTTTCAGGGGTCTGTATCCAAGAAATTTCTGTATTTAAGCTATTCTTTTCTTCAAGAGAAGAGATAATGGATTCGATCCATGAGGAGTCTCTTTCGGGTGGAGGTGAGTCGATATTGGGATTGATAGAGAGATTGAGTTGAATCCATCCCTGAGAGGGAATGTTTTCTTGCGGAAGGATCCAATGCATGGATCCTGACCCTTTTACCTCTCTCTCTCCAAAGCCAAAAGGGGCAAGGTTGGTAGAGAAGAGATGGATAGGCCCTTCAAAGGTCCCTTTTTCCAATGAGAGAGTGCCTTCCAAACCAATATGATGGGTATGATTGTGGGTAATCTCAAGAAAATCGATCTTCCAATCTTTTCCTTCGGGAAATACCTCTCCACTAGCTTGACTCGTACCCCAATTCATCTGTTCGAGGGACCATCCCTTCTCTGTTTGACAGATCTCTAAGGAACAATCACCTAAGACCGTATATCCCCATTGAAAATCCTCGATGGCTCCATGGCAGGCTACGAATGGTTTCTCTTGCGTATATTCGACGGAGCAAGAACCCATTCCTTGGACAGGTGGGAGCTGAGAAAATAATGAAAAGTTAGACAGTTCTTCTTGGAGCTGTTCTAAGGAAAAGGTGCCCTCAAAATGGATCGTTTCAAGTTGCGAAGGAGAAGAAAAAAGACACGAGAAGAGGGTGGGGCTAACGGAAGTCAAGAAAGAAGTGTCTGGGTCAAGAGAGAGTGTGAAGCCACCCTCTTTTTCAGCAAGAGTTGCTCCTTTGATAGAACCAATTTGGCGATCACTATGGAAAAGATGGAGGCAAAAATCACTATTAAAAGAGGGGAGTGTCGGAAAGGAGATGCCATCGCTTGAAAAAGAGAGTGTCTCTTGAATGGTATCCGATTCTAGGTCGATTCGTCCCGTTGCATCGTTGATGTAAAATCCCATGGTGTTCGTATCCCATGAACCGATGAGATGGTCGCCGTAAAGTGTAAAAGGGGAGTCATGGGAAGACCAGGAAAGCTGTTCTAGATCGATAGATACCGGCTCGAAAAGAGTGATTTGTGAAGTCAAAGGGACGCGTATCGATGCATGCTCGATATCAATCCAACCATCGATTGCTTCAAAACACCCTTGAGACAAGGAGCAATGGGCTGTTAACATGGATAGAGAGTTTTGTTGTCGATCCACATCAATGGAAGCACTTCCTTGAATGAGTTCCACTACACCATGGAAGGAAGTATCTGGAAGAGAGAAAGAGAGATGATGGCAAGAAAAGGAGGGGATGGTGCATTGGATCCATCTTCCTTCTTTCCAGATGGCTTGTAATGAGAGGGCAAACTCCCCCTCTTCGATAGGGAACTGTTGCAGGGAGGGGGTGGTGTTGGCTACAAAGGGGAGTAGCCATCGTATAACAGGGGCATCTAAATGTTGGCATTGGAGGGAAATTTTTTTCTCGTCATTGTCTTGTGTTGTTAAATCGAATTCGAGTTGAAGAGCCTGGGAAAAATCTTGCCCCTTGTCAATCGAGAGTTGGAATGAGGGAATCGTCATCGAGGTTAAAGAAAAACTACCCTCTCCACGAAGGCCTGAAGAGATGTTGCCATGATCCAGGAATCCTTCTGCTTTTACATGAGCTTGTAAATGATCATCTACAATAAGAGAGCCTGTGCATTCACGCAAAAGCCAATCTCCCTTTTTATCTCGTCCAAAATGCCATGTCGAAGGTTGATCCAATTGCATACGCGCGTATCCTTGATTTTTTTTTGGAAAATCGATGAGAAGAAGAGGAATGTCTCCCTGCACGCGGTTCGAAGGATCGCTCCAATGGAGATTTTCCAAGACGAGAGATCCTTCAAAAGAGGGTTGCCACGTCTTGGAAAGATGAAGAGTGAGAGTGCCATTCAGTTCTCCTTGTTCAAGAGAACCAAAATCAAGCTGTGGGAAAAAAATAGAGGCCATTTCGACCAGTGGGGACAACGCAATGGAATGGAAGGAGCACCGGCTGGAAAAAATTCCTTTTTTTGACGAGATGTGAAAGGGGATGGACGCGTCATTGCCTTGGCGGATTTCACCGGACCCACTCAGATGGCGCCCTAAGTGGAAAGATCCATCGTACTGATAAGAAGGAGTGGTTGTGGAGGGGAAGGTGATCTCTCCTTTTTTGACATCAAGGGTCATTTCTGTCCGAAGGAATGCCGAGGGGACAAATAATTGTTCCAAAGAGCTGTCAAGAGGGATGGAATCCATGGCAATAAGAGGATGTTCTAGATTGCATTGAAGGACGAGTTTACGGTGGAAGAGGTCGATTTCGTAGGAGAGGGAGAGGTCTTGAATATGGCAATGGGAGTGATGATTTCCCTCAATCTGCACATTTTTCAAAAGAATATGATTTCCCTTTCGATCAAAGGATAAATACGAGAGTTTAGCATCAAGTGTCGAAGCAACAAGATGATGAGCGTACCATTGCAATCCGGATGTCCATAGAGGACCTGCGGAGAAGTAGATTAGAACGAGGATAAGAAGGGATAACAAAAAGAACGTTGGTCTTTTTCTCATAAAAATTCCATCGTTATGGTATGATGCGCCCTTCATTTTACAATAAAACGGTGGTAAAAGCGATGCGAATTCCAAAATTTCTCTACTTTTTCTTTATTGGTTTGAGTCTTTTTGTAATTGGGCGTGGCTATTACTGGATTACGGATGATTTTCACATCGGAGGGATTTCGCATCCCGTCTCTTTCCATGAAGAAGAGAGAACAGAGGATGTTTCTGCTTTGGAAAAGGTCTTTAATCAGCCTTACTCTTATTTAGGTAAAGGGGCTCAATGCTATGCTTTTGCCAGTGAAGATGGTGAATACATAGTAAAATTTTTTAAGTTCAAACATTTACGTCCCCGTTGGTACATGCGTTGCTTGCCTAATTGGGAGTTTTTAAAAGGGATAAAGAGTGCCGATTCGGCGAGAAAAGAACAAAAGCTGCATCAACTCTTTAGTGGGTATGCTCTAGCGGCAAAGGAGCATCCTGATCACGCTGGGATTGTTTATCTCCACTTGAATCCGACCACTCATTTACAGAAAAAACTTGTTGTGCATGATAAAATGGGTTGGCTGAAGAAAATCGATCTCGATTCGACCCCCTTTGTTGTTCAAAAAAGAGGGAAGATTTTGAGACAAGTCCTTCGAGAGGCTCTTGATGAAGGAGATACTCTACGCGCAAAGGGATTTCTTCGCGATATCATGAAGATGTATCTCGATGAATACCATTCGGGAATGTATGATCGCGACCATGGAGTGATGCATAATACGGGATTTATAGGAGATCACCCCTTTCATCTCGATTTGGGAAAATTTTGTTGTCGCGAGGAGATGCAAGAGCAAGAACACTTCATTCCCGATCTCTCCTTTGTCCTTTGGAAAATCGATCGATGGTTGCAGGACAATTATCCAACCCACCAAGGAGAACTCTCCCAGTTTATGGGATATGTATTTTCCGAAGAGACGGGGTGTCTGCTTGATTTAGCAGCCGTGGATCCTATCGAGTTCCAACGGAAAAAATGACGTGTTTGCTTCTTTTCTCTACCCTACCACATGCTTAGAATGTGGTTCTCTCGATCTCGACCCTTCATCACGCATTTGCGCATCTTGTTTGGAATATTTAACGGTTCTCGAAAAACAATATCGGTGCCCCTACTGTTTTCAGGAGAGCGCGTCCTTAGAGAAAGGATGGACAGCGCAAGTCATGGAAAGTTGTCGCGTTTGTGCCTCTCAACCACCTCTTGCGCGGAGGGCAGCATCCTTTCCGTATGAAGGGCCAGCAAAAGCGATCGTTCACGCATTTAAGTTTGGAGGAGAGCGCTATTTGAGCCAAGGGATGAGTGGCTATATGGCCCTGCAGTGGGAGCAGCTCGATTGGCCTACTCCCGATTGGATTATTCCGGTACCGATCTCTCTTGCTCATTTGTGGAAGCGAGGGTACAACCAAAGCAAAGAGTTAGCATCTGCAATGGCGCATATCTTAAAAAGACCGTGGGGTGATTTTTTAGTGCGAACAGAGAGTACGGTTCAACAACGAGGGCAAAGTCGCATCGTGCGAAAGAGACTTCCCCAGACTTTTTTTTCCTGGCGGAGGAAGAGTATGGTGGAGGGCAAAATCGTCCTTTTGATCGACGATGTGATGACAACAGGTGCAACGATCGAACGGTGCGCACGCGTGGTTTGGGAAAATCATCCGAAAGCGGTCTATGCACTGACGTTTTGTATGGCAGAATGATACCAAATATCAGAAATAATACCAATTCCGGTAAGAAAGTGCACAAATTGATCTTCATCTTTCTTTGCGCAATCTGTTTTTCTATCTTGCAAACTCACAAGAGTTTGCTGCGATCTCCAAAACAAATTTCGCAAAAAAATCCTGAATCCACTTTATGCATTTTCTTACCGGAATTGGTATAAGGGATTACGGGTAGCACTCAGGGTTGTAAATGGCGAGTCACCATTTCTAGTTGTTCGCGCAATTGAGTGTCGTCTGTTAATTTCTTTTTGATAGCTTGGAATGCATGAAGGAGGGTGGAATGGGTTTTGCTAAACGCTGAAGCAAGAAAAATCCACGATTCTTCAGTCAGTTTTTTCGCGAGATAGACCGCGACTTGCCTCGCCTGGACGATCTCCTTTGTACGCGAAGCTCCTAAAATATCGCGAACGCGTACTTGGAAAATTGCTGCGACACTTTTCAAAATTTCTTCAATGGTAATTTTTTCTCGCGGTGTCTCTAACGAGAGTTCTCGAAGAATTTGTCCAACAAGAGGTTGGTCGACAGGTAAGTTCATGAGACGACAATGAGCACTGAGTCGATTGACCGCTCCTTCGAGTTGTCGGATATTATTTTGGATATGTTCTGCAATAAAAAATGCGATCTCATGGGGAATATGGAGACCTTTTTGTTCGGCTTTGTGTTGCAAAATGGCAACGCGTGTTTCAAGCTCGGGAATGCCGATATTGACAACAAGACCCCATTCCATACGACCAACCAGACGATCGGAGAGTTTTAGGTGAGAAGGGGGTTTGTCTGAAGTGATGACAATTTGTTTCCCTTGGTTCATTAAGGCTTCAAAAGTATTACAGAATTCTTCTTCGAAGTTGAGACGGTTTTGTAAAAATTGGATATCGTCGACGAGGAGGACATCCAAACCCGTACGGTAAAATCGTTTCATTCGGTCGACCGATTTCATGCGAAGGTGATTGACTAAATCATTGATAAAAGCTTCTGTCGTGATGCACTGCGTTTGGAGGGTTTTGTGGTGGTTTTCGACGTAGTGGCCGATGCTATGAAGGATATGTGTTTTCCCTAAGCCGACGCCTCCCCAGATAAAAAGAGGGTTATACGAGCGGCCTGGATGGACAGCAACCCCCATTGCTGCTGATTTTACAAATCGGTTCGTTGGCCCTTCAATGAAGGTTTCAAAGCGATACCCCTTGTTAAACGGAACCAATGAAGGAGAAGAATCTTTAGGAGAAGCCGTTTGCTTGGGAGGCAGAGGGGAATGTGTTGTCTTTTTTTCTTTTTGGGCTATGATGAATTGCAATGCCGGTTCTCCTCGAGAATCTACTGGAAGAAAAGCACAGAGATCTTTCTTATAGTTAGAAAGCAGGTATTCTTTCACAAAAATATTCGGGACCTCGAGAGTAACCTCCTCATCCGATTCATGGATAACCCGAATGGGTTCGAGCCAATTGGAAAAGGCGGTTGGTGAACAGTGTCGTTTTGCGTATTCGAGAAATTGGCTCCAAGCCTCTTTTGTTGCGCATGAAAACATGGAGAAGATCCTTTTTGGTTAGACTGAAACAGATTTAAAAATCGACTGACGGACAGTTATGCAAAAGCCTCTCAAGTTATGAACAATTTTTCCACAACAGAGTCGAGAAAATCATCAACCGTACTCTAGCATGACTCCGCCTAGGGTGCAACCTCATATTTAGAGAGCCATTCCCGCTGTGCTTGTGCGTGATGTAGGCGTCAGAACCCAAGCTGAGAGTGATTCCGATGAATTTCTTTTGCTAAAAATCTTCGCAATTCTATACTCCTCCAAAAACTCCAATATAATTAAGGTATACAATGCAAACACCCATCACGTGCAAATTAGAAGGTCTTGATAGCAAACAACAACTCGAAAGATGGCTACAATTCCTTAATGAGACAGCAAAAAAAACAAAATCCAACGGTCGTTCTTATATTGTCCAACAAGGTGAAACTACATTTGTCACCCAGGATGAAAGAAAGGGAAAAATGTCTTTAAGAGACATTTTTTCTACGACGCAAAAGCTTTCTCAACAACTACAAGAGAAGACGTTATCTGTCGATGTTTCGGGACTTTATATTTTAAAGGAGCGAATCATCGCGCGCTATTATAGCGGAACGGCGGGAAAAATTTTGGCCTTTTTGGAGAAATTTCTCCCTTGCCTTCGTTTTGTTCATTGGACGAAGGCTTATAAAAATTGGAGAGATACGGAGAGAGGGGTATCGAATCATGTTGATATTTCGCAAAAAAAGCTATCTATATCACAGATCCGTGCCATTCGTGAATATTTGCGCATGCAGGGACGACCCATTTCTCAGAAAAATTTAAAAAGTGCAAAAACGTTTGCAGAACAGCATCAGCTTGTTCTCAATTCTTTATACCATTATTGGCAATCTTTACCTCTTTATGACGCGACATTTTTTCCAAATCTCTCTGCTAAAAAGGAGGTATTAGAAAAGAGATCCAGTCTTTTTCGGGAAGAAAAAATGGTGCCCGACTTGTTTTTCCCCCTTTATGAAGAGGTCGTACGTGAAGAGATGACCAAATTTTTGTATCGCCTTCCCCCTAAAGAACGATATAGCGTTCATGTCGAACAGCTTCCTTTGCAGCTTCAGGTCTTAGGAAGGGAATTGCTTCGCACAACATTGGGTCAAAATATCCTAGCAAAAAAAGACCAGATTTTTTTGCGCATCCCTGGTATAGAATTGAGTCCTTTTGGTCTCGATTTTTTAATGAACTGCACGAAGGAAGGAAAAAGTGTTGTATGGATTATTGATGAGGAATCTAAGGGAGGATCTCTTCGTAAAAATATGAAGTATGTACTGGAAAAGATCGAACCTCTTCACGGAATCCAATTAGGAGTGATTTCTGAAGATGATGCCGAATTTCTTGTTGATTTACTGATTCAGCGAGGCAAAGAACACAAAAATTTTCCAAAAGAGATTGTTTTTCTCGAGCCTCCTTCAGAAACTTTAAAGGGGAGAATCCTCCATCGAGCTTTTAGCAACCGATTTTATACACAGTGGAAGGGAGTTTTGATGGATCCGACCATGTATGCCTTACATGGGGAGCGGATAGCAGATCAAATTCTGGGCTACCTTGCAGTACAAGGGATTTTTCCAGATCAAAGGGATGATATCGATTCTTTAAAAGAGAGTTTAGAAAAGTATTGGGAGAGTTTGCCTCACCCTCTTTTCAGTAAACCATCGCAACAAGAGAGCGAGAAAACTTTATGGAAGGAAGAAGAGATGATTCCCGAAGCATTAAAAGAAGTGTATTGTTCTACAGTGGAAAAGAAGATTAAAGATCTTTTCCAAAATAGTTCTCTTTGGCAATTTCTCCATTTTTCTCCGAGTAGTATGGGAAAAAATGCCGAATTATTTCAGAAAAAGTACGAAGCTGAGTTTAAGAATCGGATAAACACAGGGGAGATGAATATTTACGTTGATAAAAATCTCCAAGGAAAAAGCCATTGTTTTTCTGATGAAGCGATTTCATTGTTGACAAATAGGGAGAACCCTCCATCTGTCCATCTTTGGGTGGGTGCACAATTGCATGATGAACTGTTTGCCAATATGATGCGGTTAGCACCTGTTTGTGAAAGTATTATTTTACAAAAATGTTCGTTTCCCAACCAGCTCGTTTTGTTGGAGTCTCTCCTAACATCTTCGTCACTTAAGAAGATGGAGTTGCGGCAACAAAATTGGACTCCTACGGAAAAAGAGAGATTGAAAGAGTGTCTAAAAAAATTTGTTGATAAAAATATTACGGTTTTTGTTGGAGCTCAAACTTTCGGGACGTTCTTTTCTTGATAATGCTTGTGAAAAAAATAGGAAGTTCGGTAGAATTCTCGCTTTCACCACCAAGTCCTATTGTTTGTGTGGGAAATGCCGCATCTCGTGCGTAGCTTTCTTCAGCAACAATGGATGACCGATCTTTTTCGAAATAACCTGGAAAAGTGAAAAAAGGAACAGTATGGCTGCTGCAGCAAACCCCCAATTTCTCCGCCTTGTTGGCATCAAACGAGGAATGGTTCAGCTCTTTGATGAGCAAGGCTTTGTATCGATATGTACTGTCATCGAAGTCGAACCCCACCACATCACCCAAATCAAAACGAAAGAGAGAGATGGGTACAACGCTTTACAATTAGCTTCAGGAATGATCCAAACAAAAGACCCAAGGACATTGGAACGACGTGTGAGCAAGCCTTTACGTCACCATTTCCAAAAGGCAGGTGTCGCTCCTAGTCGGTATCTCTTCGAAGCTAGGATTGATGATTTGGACTCCTATCAAATAGGACAGCAGTTGTCTCTCACCCTTTTTGATGGAATCGATTATGTCGATGTCAGCGGCAAGACTATCGGTAAAGGATTCCAAGGGGTCATGAAAAAGTATGGCTTTGGTGGAGGGAGAGCCTCTCACGGTACTTCAAAGTACCATCGAGGAATTGGATCAACGGGCATGCGATCCACGCCCGGCCGCTGCCTCCCTGGAGGAAAGCGAGCCAGTCATATGGGTAATCAAAGGAAGACCGTTGAAAATATCCCCCTTTTTACCGTCAATGCCGAAAAAAATCTCTTAATTGTGAAAGGGCAAGTGCCCGGTCCAAAGGGAGGGGCTGTATGGATACGGCCTGCTTTAAAAAAACAACTGAAGAAGAATTGAGCGGAGGGATCTTTTGGCTGCTTTGAAAAAATTTACACAAAAAGGTGAGCAAGTTGGTGAAGTTGAAGCCGATTCTCGGTTAGCTTCAGCAACAGCAAATACCCAGTCCATTAAAGACTATCTTGTTGCCATTCGCAACAATCAAAGACAATGGTCCGCTTCAACGAAAACCCGTGCCGAAGTGAAACATACGACAGCAAAATGTACGCGGCAAAAAGGCACCGGAAATGCTCGTCACGGATCCCTTGTTGCTCCTCAGTTTCGGGGAGGGGGTGTCGTTTTTGGGCCTCGTCCTAAGTTTGATCAAAATATACGAATCAATCGAAAAGAGAAAAAACAAGCCATTCGCTCCCTTTTTGGAGAAAAAATTCGAGAAGGAAAAATGCACGTAATTGAATCCTTTGAGATGGAATCACCAAAAACAAAAGAGGTAGCCTCTTTTCTGAAAAAAGCTTCCGAGTCCAAAAGAGTTCTTTTTCTTGGGGAATCCCATATCACCGAAATAGAAGGTGAAGGAAAGGGAACTTCCTTTACCATAACTCAGTCCAAACATCGTTCTTTTCAAAAAAGTGTAAAAAATATTCCAAAAGTATCTTTTTCCCTAGCAAAGAATGTGAGTGGATACGATGTGATTCGTGTAAATGAAATATTTTTAACAGAACAAGCTTTGAAAGAAATTGTCGAGTGGCTTTGTGGAGGAGAGAAGTCATGAAAAAAAGTCCCTATTCTATCATCCAAAACAGACATATAACGGAAAAAACGAAGGTTTTGGAGTCGTTGAAACGGAAAGATAATAACCCTTCCTTGCGGCGTTGTGAAGCACCCAAATATGTGTTCATTGTAGATATTCATGCAAATAAGCGTGATATATCCGATGCAGTGGAATCGATTTATCCCAATGTTCAAGTGACGTCTGTCAATACGATCCGTACACAACCAAAGAGGCGTCGTGTTCGAGGAAAAATTGGCTACACAAAGCGGCAAAAGAAAGCGATCGTAACCCTAACTCCTGGAGATACTCTAGGCGATGATGAAGAGGTATAGAGAGGAATGACAATGATTCGTAAACGTCGACCAACAACTCCCGGATCGAGAGGATTGATTCTTGCTACTTTTGATCAACTGACAAAGCGCAATCCTAAGAGTGGAAAAAAAGTGCGTCCCCAGAAACAACTTCTTTCCCCAAAAAGACGGACAAATGGACGGAATAATTTGGGAAGAATTACTTGTCGTCACAAGGGGGGAGGGCACAAACAACGCTATCGAGTCATCGACTTCAAACGACAAAAGGATAAAATTCCTGCCAAAGTGACCACGATTGAATACGATCCTAACCGTTCGGCATACATCGCTCTCTTAACTTATGCAGATGGAGAAAAACAGTATATTCTTGCTCCACAAAATGTACGGGTTGGAGATATTGTGCAATCAGGGCCTGAAGCTCCTTTTAAGCCGGGTTGTTCCATGAGTATGAAAGATATGCCTCTTGGTTCTGTTGTTCATAATATCGAACTTTATCCGACTCGAGGAGCCAAACTCGTGCGTTCTGCTGGAATGTCGGCACAATTAATGGCTCGAAGCGGGGGGTATGCTACACTAAAAATGCCCTCCGGTGAAGTGCGTCTTGTACCGGAACAATGTCGAGCAACCTTTGGAAAGGTATCCAAACCCGAGCATAGTCTGCAAGTCATTGGAAAAGCGGGTAGAACGCGCTGGAAGGGAATTCGACCAACTGTACGAGGCATGGCTATGAATCCGGTGGATCACCCTCACGGAGGGGGTGAAGGCCGAAGTAAAGGGAATATTCCTCAAACCCCTTGGGCCAAATATACGCGGGGAATGCGTACTCGAGGAAATAAACGAAGTCAACGATTCATCATTAAAGATCGCAGGAAGTAAAATGGCAAGATCACTTAAGAAAGGTCCGTTTGTTGACCATCATTTGAAGAAAAAGGTTTCCAAAGCGAATCAGGAAGGAAAAAAAGATTCGATAAAGACGTGGTCTCGAAGATCGATGATCACTCCGGAAATGATTGGGCATACTTTTGATGTGCATAATGGACACAAGTTTCTTTCTGTGTTTGTTTCCGAGAACATGGTAGGACATCGATTAGGAGAATTTTCTCCAACACGTGTCTTTAAAGGACATCCGAAGAAGTAGGAGAAAAGATAATGAAACGAGCAAAAGCCATTACCAAATACGTACGAATTAGTCCTCAAAAGGCAAGACTTGCCGCGCAATTGATTCGAGGTTCGCGCGTTGAAGAGGCAATCATTCGATTGCGATTTTCCCAGTTGAAAGGGGGAAAACTTCTTCAGAAAACATTGATGAGTGCGATTGCTAATGCAGAGACGCAACAAGATCTTCGGAGAGAAGAAATGGTGATTACTCGTGTTCAGGTCGATGAAGGACCTACAATGAAGCGATCAAAACCGAAGAATAAGGGTGGACGCCATCCAATTATGAAAAGAACGAGTCATTTTACTGTTGAAGTGGGAGCTGAATAGGGAGAAATCATGGGACAAAAAGTCGATCCAAGAAGTTTTCGGTTAATAATAAAAAAGAATTGGAAGTCAAGATGGTATGCCAACAAACAAGAGTTTGGCGACCTTCTTTATGAGGATGTTTGCATTAGGAAGTTTTTGGAGAAAAAATTTCACAATGCCATGGTATCCGCCGTTAAAATTGCTCGTATGAGTGGAAAAATAGAAATCGTTATTGTTACAGGACGACCTGGATTAATCATAGGAAAAAAAGGTGTTGAGATTGAACAAATCAAAAAAGATTTGTCGAAATTAACAGGTAAGGAAGTGTGGGTCGAGGTTGAAGAAGTCAAAAGACCGGATCTGGATGCACAAATTCTAGCCGATTCTATTGCTCGGCAGATTGAAAGAAGGATACCTTTTCGACGTGTGATGAAAAAAGCCCTACAAGCAGCGCAAGATGCAGGGGCTTTAGGAATTCGACTTCAGCTTGCTGGACGTCTTGGTGGTGCAGAAATAGCACGAAGCGAATGGTATAAGGAGGGAAGTACCCCTTTGCATACACTGCGTGCAAATATCGATTATGCCACATCACGAGCAGAAACAACCTATGGATCGACTGGAGTCAAAGTACATATTTGTACCAATGAAAGCCCACGAATAAAGCAGGAGGCTGCAGTATGACCTTCATGCCCAAAAAGACAAAGTATCGAAAGCAACAGAAAGGACAAAGACGGGGCTTAAGTAAAGCAGGAAATTTTGTTCATTTCGGTGATTATGGAATTCAAGTACTCGATCGAGGATGGATCAGTGATAAACAAATTGAAGCATGTCGTGTAGCGATCAATCGTCATTTTCAAAGAAAGGGAAAAGTTTGGATTCGTATTTTTCCTGATAAGCCTGTTACGAAAAAACCTGCAGAGGTGCGGATGGGTAAAGGAAAGGGGAGTGTCGATCGTTGGGTTGCAGTAGTCAGGCCCGGACGTGTTCTCTTTGAGGTAGCGAATGTCCCAAAGGAAATGGCTCAAGATGCGTTGCGTCGAGCAGCAGCAAAACTTCCTATAAAAACACGGTTTGTTTGCCGAGTAGAAGAGGTTTAGGAGAAAGATGATGCAAAAAGCACAAGTATTGCGAGATCAAGCCGTAGAAGAATTAGAACTTCAACTCAATGAGAAGCGTGAAGAATTATTTCGACTGCGTAATGAGAAGAGAATGACAAAAAAATTTGAGCGTCCTCATCTATTTAAGCAATAAAAGCGAGAAGCGGCTCAACTTCTAACCGTTATTCGGGAAAAAAATATTCATCAGGAAAATAGGTAGTCTCATGCAAAATTCTCTTCGAGGAAATCGGAAACAAAAAAAAGGGGTCGTTGTCTCAAATAAGATGCAGAAGACTCTGATTGTCCGAGTAGATCAAAAAATTCAACATCCGCGGTATCATAAAATTGTTGTGCGAAGCAAAAAGTTTTATGCCGATTGTGGGGATAAAAAATTTGAAATTGGTGATCAAGTAACGATTCGTGAAGCGCGTCCTCTATCGAAATTAAAGCGATGGACAGTGGTTGAGGAGGTAAAGTAGATGATACAACAAGAGAGTGAGCTTAAAGTCGCTGATAATTCAGGAGCTAAGCGGGTCAAGTGCATTAAAGTTTTGGGAGGATCCCAAAGGCGTTATGCTCATGTAGGGGATATCATTGTTTGTTCCGTACAAGATGCCGATCCTCATGCCAACCTGAAAAAGGGTGATGTTGTATTAGCCGTTATTGTTCGAACAACCGCCTATATACGACGACAAGATGGGACAAAGCAACGGTTTGATTCCAATAGTTGTGTGATCATTGACAATAAGCAGAACAAAAACCCGCGAGGAACGCGTATTTTTGGCCCCGTTGCACGCGAAGTTCGAGAGAGTAACTTCTTAAAAATTAGCTCTTTAGCACCAGAGGTTATTTAATATGAAACAGCAGAAACAGCACCGTACAAAAAAAATTCGAAAAGGTGACAAGGTTGTTGTTACGACAGGGAATGATAAAGGACAATTTGGAACCGTTTTAGGTTTTCGAGGAGTCGATCGAATCATCGTACAGGGGATTCAACTGCGGAAAAAGCATGTGAAAAAGTCTCAAACAACACCTAATGGCGATATCATTCAAATTGAAGGTCCCATCCATGTTTCCAATGTTCGTGTTTGTGATGAAAATGGATCTCCTTTAAAGATTTCTACGCGTATTGAATCGAATGGAGCTCGACATTTTGTGTATCAAGACGGCAAGAAGGAATCGATTCATCGTACATTGAAGAAGGGGGAGGAATAAAAGAAAATGTCTCGATTAAAAAAAAATTACAAAGAGCAGATTCAGGAAGAGTTAAAGAAAAAGTTTTCTTATACGAATCCTATGAAGATCCCGCAATTGAGAAAAATTGTTGTAAATATGGGGATTGCGGAAGCTGCTAAGGATAAAAATATTCTTCAGTTTCATCTTAAAGAACTCGCCGCTTTAACTGGACAATATCCGATTATGACACGAGCAAAAAAAGCGATCTCTAATTTTAAATTGCGCGAAGGACAACCCATTGGTTTGAAAGTGACTCTTCGCGGTAATAAAATGTTTGATTTTTTAGATCGTTTTATCAATGTTGTTGCTCCCCGAATTCGCGATTTTCGTGGGTTTGCTGAGAAAGGCGATGGTCAAGGAAATTATACTCTTGGTCTTGATGACCAACAGATTTTTCCTGAAATTAATTTAGATGAAGTGAAAAGAACACAAGGGATGCACATCTCTTTCATCACATCTGCGGAGACCGATGAAGAGTGTTTAGAGTTATTGCGGTTATTGGGTATGCCGTTTAAAAATTTATCCATTAATATAGCTGCTTAAAAGAATTGAGGAGAAAGGACTATGGCTGTTACTGATCCAGTCGCTGATTTGTTAACCCGGATACGAAATGGAATTCTAGCAAAACATCGTTTTATCGACGTGTCCTGGAGCAAATTAAAGCAAAATATTTCAGATATCCTCAAGAATCAAGGATTTATTGAAAATTATCTCGTAAAAACGGATCCACAAGGACGCGGTGAAATGCGCATTTTTTTGAAATATAAAATGGGGTATTGTTCTGCAATCCAAGGACTAAAAAGAGTTTCTAGGCCGGGTTTGCGTCGTTTTGTTGGATACGAGGAAATTCCTCATTTTTACGGGAATCTTGGGTTAACCATCCTTTCTACGTCGAAAGGCGTTATGTCGGGAAAAGAAGCATCAGAAAAAAAAGTTGGTGGAGAGCTTCTCTGCCTTATTTGGTAATGAGCGAAGGAAATTTGCATGTCTAGAAAAGGAAAACTACCGATTTCGGTTCCCAAATCTGTTGAACTCAAAAAAGATGGGAATCGAATTGTCATTAAAGGTCCAAAAGGAACCCTCTCTCAGGAGCTTGTACCAGGAGTAGAAGTGGAACAAAAGGAGAGTCAAGTCACGATTTGCGTCGATCGCAATGACAAGACGATGAATTCTTTTGAAGGGTTGTATCGCACTCTCATTGCCAACATGATGTTTGGGGTTTCTACAGGGTTTAAGAAGACTTTAGAGATGGTTGGAGTTGGATATCGAGCCGCTGTCAAAGGCAAAATTCTCGATCTACAGGTGGGCTATTCCCATCCAACAGAGCTTCCCATTCCTGAAGGAATTCAGGTGACCGTGGAGAAAAATTCGACGATCCACATTGAAGGTGCCAATAAGCAACTCGTTGGTGAATTTGCTGGGACTATCCGTGCAAAAAGAGCGCCCGAACCCTACCAAGGAAAAGGCATTCGATACCAGGGAGAATACATACGCAGAAAAGCAGGAAAATCTGCTTCGAAGAAATAGGGGAGAAGAGAGATGCACTCAGAACGAAAACAAAAACGCAATCAACGCGACCGAAGACGTCTACGCGTTCGGAAAAAATTTTTTGGGACAGCCCAGAAGCCTCGCTTATGTGTTGTTAAAACAAATCGCCATTTAGAAGCACAGTTGATTGATGATCAAAATCATCATACAATTGCGCATGTTTCGACATTTTCAAAAGAAATGAAAAATTCTGAATGGAGAAAAAAGTCAAAGACTTCAGCTGGGAAGTTAGGAGAAAAATTGGTCGAACTAGCAAAGAAAGAGAACATTCAGGAAATCATTTTTGATCGAGGTGCCTCTTCTTATCACGGCCTATTAGCTGAATTTGCACGAGTTGTTCGTGAAGGTGGTTTGCAGTTTTAATCGCTAGCAATAAGGAATCATATGGCACGTAAGAATGAATCACAAGAACGCGAAAAAGCGGAAAAAGAGTTTGAAGAAAAGGTTTTGTTCATCAATCGATGTTCCAAAGTCGTTAAAGGGGGACGTCGATTTAGTTTTTCTGCATTGATTCTCGTTGGTGACGGAAAGGGAAAAATCGGTTTTGGTTTTGCTAAAGCGAATGAACTCACCGATGCGATCCGGAAAGGAGGCGAAAAGGCCAGAAAAAATTTAATTACTATTCCACTAGAAGGAACTACCATTCCTCATGAGGTACGCGTTGATTGGGATGGAGCTTCTGTCTTTTTGAAGCCAACTCCTAATGGTTCTGGAGTCATTGCTGGATCCAAAGTGCGTTCCATTTTAGAGATGGCAGGAATTCCCGATGTGATGGCAAAAAGTTTGGGCTGCAGCAACCCAGTCAATCTCGTTAAAGCGACATTTAAAGCTTTAACACAACTTTCAAATCGAAAAACGATACATAGTTTGCGAGGGTAAAAATGACGGAATTGCATCAGATAAAGAATACCAATCGATCCGCAAAGCGGAGAAAGCGAGTCGGACGTGGCATTGGTTCTGGTATGGGAAAGACCTGTTGTCGTGGACAAAAAGGACAAGGAGCTCGCTCTGGAAGTCGAAGACGATGGGGAAAAGAAGGGGGAGCCATGCCTCTGTTTATGAAAACACCGATTCGAGGTTTTTCGCAAAAACGCTTCCAAAAACGATTGCAAACCATTAATTTAGCTCAATTGGATCGCATTTTTTCTGACGGAGATAAGATTCACGAAGAGTCGCTTCGACAACACGGTTTTTTTAGTGGGAAAATTTATGGAATCAAGCTCTTAGGGCAGGGCGAATTAACAAAAAAAGTTCAGATTGAAGTGGATGCGATCACTGAGGGTGCCAAAACGAAATTGGATGAAGCCCAAGTATCCTACACTCTGAGGAAGAGATAATTGATGAATCAAATCAAAGGTTGTCATGTTTAGAGAATTACAGCGAGTAATGCAGGTTCCCGATCTTCGGGGAAAGATTGTTTTCACAATGTGGATGCTCGTTGTTTGCCGAATTGGGGGATTCATTCCCGTTCCAGGAATCAATGGTGAGCTTGCTGTGAGTTTTTTCCGGCAAACGACAGGAGGAACGCAGAATCTCTTTCAACTCGTTGATATTTTTTCTGGTGGTGCGTTTTCGCAGATGACCGTCTTTGCTTTAGGTGTCGTACCCTATATTTCCGCATCGATCATTTTACAACTCCTTGTGGGACTCCTTCCCTCTTTACAACGTGAAATGCGAGAAAATCAAGATCAAGCAAAAAGGAAAATCAATCAATATACCCGTTTGCTTACTCTAGCCCTCTCTTTCGTTCAATCCGCTGTTTATGCTCGTTTTGCTTTACAAATGAATCTTTCGCGTCCTGGAATTGTTGCTGGGGAATTACTTGAATATCAGCTGTTTGGAATGCCTCTTCTTTTCTTTGCTCTAACTATTTTTACCATGACAACGGGAACCTTGTTTCTTATGTGGATTGGAGAGCAAATTACAGAAAAGGGGATTGGCAATGGAATGAGTTTGATCATTACATTGGGTATTCTTTCTCAGTTTCCTCGTGCATTAGGAGTGATTTTTCAACAGCTTCATCTCGATTCCCAAGAACCGGGGCAGATGAATTTTTCATCGATTTTTGTTTTGGCTGCTGTGTTTGTCTGTGTCACTTTAGCAACAATCCAGATGTTGCAGGGACATCGGAGAATTCCTTTACAATATGCGCGTCGCGTTGTCGGACGGAAAGAGATGCAAGGAGCAGGAAGTTCTTATATCCCATTAAAAGTTAATTATGCAGGAGTCATTCCCGTTATTTTCGCCTCATCGCTTCTCATGTTTCCTGCAACCATAGGTGCTCTTTTAGGAAAAGGGAATTGGCTCGGAGAAGTCGCGCGTTATTTTACTCCAGGAGCCTCTCTTTACCTGATGTTTTTTGTGATATTTATCATTTTTTTTACATACTTTTGGACAGCAATGCAATTTCGACCAGATCAAATTGCTTCTGATATGAAAATGAACGGTGCCTTTATTCCAGGTATTCGCCAAGGAAAGCCGACTCACGATTATTTAGAAATGACAATGAATCGAATTACATGTATCGGTGCCGTTTTTTTAGCATTGATTGCTATTTTACCGAATATTATTGGTCGCTATCTCGGTCTTTCACAAACCGTGAGTTATTTTTTCGGGGGAACGGCATTGTTGATTTTAGTTGGAGTTGTTTTAGACACCATGAAACAAGTAGAATCGCATCTTCTCATGAAGCGCTATGAAGGATTTATGAAGAAGGGACGTTTGCGAGGAAGGTAGTAAAAAAATATTTTTGCCCTCTTTTACAAAAAGAGAAAATGAGAATACAATAATTCCGCAAATTATGAGGAGAAATTCATGCCAAGAATTATCGGAATCGATATTCCCGATAGAAAGAGACTTATTATTAGTTTGACATACATTTATGGAATCGGTCGGCATCGTTCCACGGAAATTTTAGGAAAGTTGCGACTCAATCCAGATATGCATGCAGGCAATCTTACTGAAGAAGAAATAGCTCGTCTACAAGCTCTTCTTCAATCGGATTATTCTCTAGAAGGAGCCCTACGTCGAGAAGTTCAAGACAACATCAAACGACTCATTGCTATTCATTCCTATAGAGGTTCTCGCCATCGTTCTGGTTTACCAGTAAGAGGTCAGGGAACGCAGAAGAATGCGCGAACGCGTAAGGGAAAAAAGAAAACTGTTGCCGGTAAGAAAAAATAATCAATCCGTTAATGAAAGGAGAAAAATACCTTGTCGAAACAAACAACGGGAAAGAAAAATATAAGAGTTAAGAAAAAACTCGCCTATAGCGTACCCGTAGGCATAGCTCATGTTAAAGCAACTTTTAACAACACCATTATCGTTATCACAGATCCTGCGGGACGCCCCCTTTGCTGGTCTTCTGCGGGAAAAGTAGGATTTTCTGGATCGAGGAAATCTGCCGCTTTTGCAGGTACTGTAGCTGCTCAAGATGTGGGAAAAGTTGCTGCCTCTTTAGGTGTCAAAGAAGTCGAAGTGGAACTACGCGGTGCTGGAGCAGGGCGAGAATCAGCTGTTCGTGGATTACAAAGTGCAGGGCTTATTATTACCGCTATCACCGATAGAACACCTGTTCCCCACAATGGATGTCGCGCACGAAAACGACGAAGAGTATAAATATTAAAATTTTAGCAGGAGATAATCCATGTCAGTCAAATATGGCAAATTTGAAATGCCAGATAAGATTTCTCGAGAAGACGACGGAAGCATTCAGAATTTTTCGCGTTTTTTTGCAGAGCCTTTTGAAAGAGGTTTCGGGCATACCATCGGAAATTCCCTTCGTCGCATTATCCTTAGCGCTTTAGAAGCTCCTGCCATTATTTCTCTTCGTATAGAAGGTGTTGAGCACGAGTATATGTCTGTCAAAGGTATTGTCGAAGATATGACCAATATCATTCTCAACTTGAAGGGTGCTCTTCTTCGTAAACATCCAAGTGATGAAAATGAGATGGAAAGACGGCAATACCGACTTTCAACGCATCTAGTTGTTACAGCAGATCAAATCCAAAAAAGAGGGGGACAGTACGCAGTCACTCTCGGAGATATTGTTCAAGATGGACTGTTTTCCGTTGTCAATCCCGAATTGTATCTGTTTTCGGTGACACAACCCATGAAAAGAGAAGTTGAAGTCACTGTTTCTTTCGGACGAGGATACATGCCAGCAGAACGGATTGTATTGCAAGATCGTAAAGTCGATGATATCGTCATTGATGCCATTTACACTCCCGTTCGATTGGTGAATTATCGCGTGGAAAATACTCGCGTTGGTCAAGATACCGATTATGATAAATTGATTTTCGAAGTCACGACAGATGGTCGTATTACACCAGCAGAAGCCGTTTCCTTCGCCGCGCAGATTGCAACGAAACATTATTCCGTTTTCCAAAATATCCAAACCGAAGCCGTTGTCTTTGACTATGGCGAAACGGAAGATGAATCTCATGAAGATGAGTTACTCGATAAGCTCGGATTGCGTATCGATGAAATTGAACTTTCTGTTCGCTCTGCTAACTGTTTGAGTGGCGCCAATATTGATACCATTGCCGAACTCGTTGCCATACCCGAGCGAAGAATGTTAGAATTCCGCAATTTTGGTAAAAAATCACTCAATGAAATTAAAGATAAATTGCGTGAGATGGGCCTTGGCCTTGGCATGGATCTCAGTCGTTTTGGAATTACTCAAGATAATGCAAAAGAAAAAATCAAAGAATTCCGAAAGAAGAGACAACAGCAACAACAATAAAATTTCGAAGATGAACCATCTCATGAGTTTGTAGAAGGATAAGAGGATAATATGCGACATAAAAATGCTACAGTAAAGCTCAATCGGACGTCGTCCCATAGACGGTGTCTTTTTGCCAATATGCTAAAATCATTGATTAACGGGGAACGCATTGTCACAACACTTCCCAAAGCTAAGGCTGTTCGCCGGTATGCTGAACGAATGATTACCTTAGCAAAGAAGAACACCTTGGCATCTCGCAGACGTGCGCGGCAGTCGTTAATGATTCGCTTTAATCCTCTGACATCAAAACAAAAAAGAGCCGTTCGCGAAGGTGATATCTCTTCATACAATGGCGATCGTCAAGTTTTAAAGAAGCTCTTTGATGAATTGGGCCCTCGATACGCCTCTCGGCAAGGTGGGTATACCCGTATTATCAAAGGGGGGAATCGCGTCGGAGACAATGCTAAGCGTTGTATTCTCGAGTACATCAATGATTGAAAGGAAGTGGCTTGTGTATAAATTTGGCTTTCGTTTTATTTTTCTTTTTTTTCTTGGTCCGGCCTTATTGTGGGGAATCATTGAAGAAGAATCAAGACTCGTGCCTAAAGAATTTCAAGAATATACTGAGGGAGAGACGACGATTGATTACGACGCAGAAATCCAACGCCTTGAACAAATTATCGATGATTTAGAAAAAAAGCAGGCCAATGTCGAAATTGAAGGGGGCGAAGCCGGAATGATGTACGACTATTCCGAGGGAGCCGATGACGCTCAAGAGGCAAAGACCCTGAAGGAAAATATTCGCGAATATAAAATGAAATTGAAAGATTTGAAAGAAGAGAAAAAAAAATTTCAAAAGGAAATCAGGCACATAAAGGATAAAACCTCTTAAGGGACGACCTTAATGCATTTGCAGTCTCTTTATTCTTCATCTCTAGCTCTATTAACGGATTTTTATCAGTTAACAATGGCTCAAGGGTATTGGAAACAAAAGTTGGAACACCATCATGCGGTATTCCAACTTTTTTTTCGGAAAAAACCTTTTCACGGCGGATATGCCATTGCTGCAGGTCTCGAATCCATTATTGATTTTTTGCAGACTTTCCGTTTCGATAGCAGTGATATCGATTATCTCTCAACTCTTAAAAACCCTGACGGAACCCCACTTTTTGACCCCGCTTTTTTGAAATATCTCGAAACCCTTTCTTTTACCGGCCATCTCGATGCCGTACCAGAAGGGACGCCTATTTTTCCCTTCGAACCCATCCTTCGCGTTGAAGGTCCATTAATTGAATGCCAACTTCTCGAAAGCGCTTTACTCAATCTTTTTAATTTTGCTTCCCTTATTGCGACAAAAGCCGCTCGCATTTGTTTTGCCGCTCAAGGCGATTCTGTTATCGAGTTTGGATTACGTCGCGCTCAAGGTATTGATGGAGCTCTTACAGCAAGCCGCTCTGCTTATATTGGTGGATGTGACTCCACTTCCCATGTCCTTGCCGGAAAGCTTTTCGGGATCCCCGTAAAAGGAACCCATTCCCATAGTTGGGTTATGGTATTTGAAGATGAACGGACCTCTTTTCAAAAATATGCTGAAGCTCTTCCAGACAATTGCGTCTTTCTTGTCGATACGTACGATTCTATCCAAGGTGTGGAAAATGCCATTCAGGTTGGCAAATGGCTTAAAAAAAATGGAAAAGAATTGCAAGGTATCCGCCTTGATTCAGGAGATCTTGCCTATCTTAGCCAAAAGGCTCGTATCATGCTCGACGAAGCAGGATTTCCCGATGCAAAAATCGTAGCAAGTAATGAGCTGGATGAATCCATCATCCACGATCTTAAAAGGCAGGGTGCTAAAATTGTCGTTTGGGGAGTCGGAACCAACCTCGTTACAGGAAAAGATCAACCCGCATTAGATGGTGTTTATAAGCTCTCAGCAATACGAGCACCTGGAGAAGAGTGGCAATATAAACTCAAACTCTCCGAACAGATGGCCAAAATTTCTAATCCAGGGATTTTGCAAATTTGCCGGTATCAAGAAAACGGAGAATTCATTGCCGACATCATCTATGATCGTGAGTATGGAATCGCTTCCCCTTCCATACTCATCGATCCCTTTGATGCAACACGATGGAAGAAAATACCGGCAAAAATGGAGGGAAAAGATCTTCTCGAACCCATCTTTCGTGAGGGACAATGTGTCTACAAAAAACCCTCTTTGAAAGACATTCAAAAAAATACTAAAGAAAATCTTTCTCGATTTCACCCGGGTATCAAGCGTTTTCTCTATCCCCATCAATACATTGTTGGGATGGAAAAAACCCTGTACGAAAAGAAAATTGCTTTAATCCAAGAAATTCGCCAAAATCTGCAAAAACCCTGAGAGAAAGATGGACGCATTGATTCTTATTGATATACAAAACGATTTTTTGCCAGGAGGAGCCCTTGCTGTTCCGAATGGAGATGAAATTCTTCCCATTGTCTACGATTTGCTTGCGCTCCCCTTTTCCTATGTGGTAACAACAAAAGATTGGCATCCAAAGGGACACGTAAGTTTTGCTACCAATCATCCAGGGAAAAAAGCCGGCGAGAAAATTGATGAGCAATTGCTTTGGCCCGAACACTGCATACAAAATACAGAAGGCGCTGCGTTACCCTCGATTTTATCTAGGCATCTGCCAGAACATCGAGAAATTTATAAAGGAACAAACCTTCACATCGATAGCTATAGCGCGTTTTTTGACAATCAACGGCAGCAAGCAACAGCACTCCACGAATATTTGCAAAAACAAGACATTCATTCCCTATGCTTTGCTGGACTTGCAACCGACTATTGTGTAAAATTTTCTGTCATTGATGCGTGTCAATTGGGCTATGAAGTATTTGTCGTTAAAGAAGCATGTCGCGGTGTTGAAATCCATCCCGGAGATGTCGATCGCGCTTGGGAAGAAATGGAAAAGGCGGGAGCCCGATGCATCTCAATACAAGACATACAGAGAAAATTTCCAAAAAACATTACTTCTTAAAAAGCATATGATTAAACAATTTTTTTTCTTTCTTCTTTTAACCCCTCCTCTTTGCGCCACAGAGCAAAAAGAAGAAATTCCTCCAGAAGAAATTGAAGAACGATGTGTTGAGACAACACATAAAGTCGTTATTGAAGGAGAAGAGCTTACCTATCAAGCCTGTGCAGGGAATCTTCTTTTGCGAGACGAAAAGAAAAAACCTGAAGCCTCGCTCTTTTTTGTCAGCTATACAAAAGAAGGCGCTGATCCAACAATACGCCCTATCACATTCTGTTTTAATGGAGGCCCCGGTTCCTCTTCTGTTTGGCTCAATATGGGTGGCCTTGGGCCCGTCAAAGTCATTATGGATGATCTTGGCTATGCCGCGCCTCCCTTTCGTTATGAAGCCAATCCCTACTCGATTCTTGATCAAACCGATCTTGTTTTTGTCGATCCCGTTTCAACGGGATTTAGTCACTCTGTCAATCGCGACGAAGAGAAAAAGTACCACAATGCCGATGAAGACATCAAAACCATGGCCCGTTTTATTCGCCAATATACGACAAAACATGGGAGATGGGATTCTCCGAAATTTTTAGCAGGGGAGAGCTATGGCACCCTTCGGGCAGCAGGGCTCGCCAATGCATTACACGATAAGGATCATCTCTATATCAACGGCATTCTCTTAATCTCTTCTGTATTGAATTATCAATCCATTTCTATCGATTCCGGTAATGACTTGCCCTACCTCCTTTTCCTACCTAGCTACACCGCTGCTGCTTGGTATCACGGCCGTCTTGGAGATGATCTACAAGTCGATTTTTCCAAAGCAATCCATGAAGCATAAGAATTTGCCAACAAAGAATATGCACTAGCTCTTCTACAAGGGGATGATCTTCCAACTATCCAAAAAGAAGAAATTATTCAAAAACTTTCTCGCTATACCGGACTTACCCCTAGTTTTATTCGCCATTCTCGACTTCGCATCAACCCCTACCGCTTCTCTAAAGAGTTGTTGCGCGAAGAAAATCGCACTGTGGGACGGTTCGATAGCCGCTTTACCGGAATCGAAGAAGAGGCCGCAGGGGAGTGTTGCTCTTACGATCCCAGTTTTAGTGCCATCGCCGGTGCCTATACCGCCACGTTCAACCAATATTTGCAAAACGATTTGCAATATACCGAAGAACAACCCTATACCATCCTCGCCAACGTCTGGCCTTGGGATTTTGGTCAGGCAAAGAATAAATATTTCAATACTGCTTCGGATCTCACACAAGTGATGATCAAAAATCCCCATCTTCATGTCTTTGCAGCAACAGGATATTACGATCTTGCTACCCCCTTCTCCATTACCGAGTATTTTTTACGCCATTTAGGACTAGAGCCCCAATTGAGAAAAAATCTCCATATTGCCTATTACGAAGCAGGACATATGATGTACAACCATCCCGCCTCTTTAAAAAAATTGAAACAAGATCTCAACCGTTTTTACGAAAAAACCATGGAGAATACAACCTCATAATGGAAAAAACCATTCCCATCCAATTCTATAAAGGACGCTCCGTAGATATCAAAAAATGGGCGTGGCAAGGCCTTTCCCAACATGCTCTCGACAAACGGGGGACTGATGGAGGATTAGAAGAGTTTGCTTTTTATATCGAAGAAAATAACCAATATGTGGCAGTCCTTACAGCAAAGTTTTTTTTCGGCTCCATCAATATCGATATGCTCTACGTCGCTCCAGAAAAGCAAAAAAGAGGTCTCGGCTCCCAACTCCTAGAAAAAGCCTTCTCGTTCGCTATCGAAAACAATTGCCTATTCTGTACCCTAGAAACAATGGATTTCCAAGCTCTTGACTTCTACAAAAAACATGGATTCTCTATCGAATTCGCACAACTAGGTTACGAAAACAACAGCACTTACTATTTTTTGCGCAAAGAACTTGTCTCCGATACAAAAAACCGGTAAAATTTTCCCGCTTCGGGGCAATAGCTCAGTTGGTTAGAGCAGCGGACTCATAACCCGTCGGTCCCTGGTTCAAGTCCAGGTTGCCCCAATTAAGGGGGCTCTGCCCCCTTAATAATCCCCCGCCAGAGGGTCAAAGACCCTCTGGACTCCCTTTTTATCCCTCGTTTCATGGAATATTTAAGCTGCAAAAGCTAGAATGGCACAAAAAATTTCCCTAGGAAGCAACAATGTCCGTTGATGTAAAAAATGATTTGTCTTCTGCGCTAGATCTTACCTTTGGATATTTTTTGGATACATACATAACTCACGAAGCTGAATTACAATTAAAAGAAGAATTTCCTTTTGTTTTTGAAAATATCTTCTGCAAAATGAAAGATCAATTTAATGCGGTTTCTTTGTATTCCGTTTTCTTTAAAAATGGAGTTTTTGATCTCATTCTTGAAGCACTAATCTCATACACAGCACTATCCAATAGATTACCCTCACGTGTCTTTAAGCATTCTCTAGCCCACCTTGAAACTCTTTTAAAGTTTCTACAGTCTCACTCTTTATTGAGAAAAGAGAGCCTTCAGTCTCGAATCCAAACCTGTATTAAGAGCATTGGAAAGAAAACAAGCTTATATGACGTGCGTAACTTTTCTGGTAGCCTTTGGGTCGAGCTTCATTCTATGGCTTCTTTTTTAAAAAGACTACCATCATCAGCTACAGGAGTTGCTGAGTTTTTAGAGAAAAAAGACGATGTGGAAAACTGCGATGGGAGATTTGTTACAGAATCGGGGATCGTTACTTTGTTAGAGTTCAAAAATAAGAACTTAAGCCATGGAGAAGTAGAAAACGACTTCAAAACTTCGGTTAATGATTTCCTCCTCAATCATAGATTCGATCTAGGTACTTTTATAATGCTGTTTCACCCTGCATACCTAGACTCAATGCCTGGCTTTCTTGTTGCGTGGCCTCTCTATTATGAAGAAGTCATTGACGACCTGGACAAAGTTCTAGCGGGGCTAGACCCTTTAACAAAGCAAGAAAAGCCTAAATTGAAAAAAGCTCATGAGAAAGCTCTGCTTTTAAAGATGGTCGATTTGTATTCCCAAGATACCACTAACGATAAGCCAGGTTTCTTAGTACCTACTGATGATTTTCGCATAAAATGTATTGATAGCGATGTCCAGAAGGTTGCAGAGAAAGAGTTCTGGTGCAAAGTCTTCACTAAAGCAATAAATCAATTAGCCCAATCTAAAAAGTGCCATGTTGATGAGGGATATAAGGTGGACAACTGCTTTGTCTACGTCCTTTGGCAAAGGCCGCCCTCAATGTACCCTGATATTTTTGCAGAGGATCCTGAAAGGATATTGGTATTGACTTTCAACTCTCTTAAAAGAGACTTAGAGCAGATTTTTTCTTGTTGTGTAAGCAAAAATCATTTAGAACCAGCCCCTTGGGTTTATCTTCACATATTCCAAAACTTCTCTGATACCCAATCTCCCCTCCCTCAATAAGAGGAAGAAGGAGCTTGTTTATCAATAGATTTTGATCTCATAAACTGCTTGAATCTCTTGTTTTCTCTAGAAATTCCTGGTGAAATATGTACCTCAAGTTGAAACCCAAAGCAAGGATGAGATCTCCCAATCTACTACGTAACGGGAGTGCCAGTCTATGATTGCAAAAAGATATCCAAATCCCCCTCTAAGAGGGATATAGGTTATGTCTGCAGCCCAGGCTTGATTTGAATGTTTGATTTCTAGATTTCTCATTAGGTAAGGGTATTTTTTATGCTGCTTGTTTGGCGCACTAAGATTCGGCTTTGGATATATAGCCTCCAACCCCATTAAAATCATCGTTGATCTCACAGCCTTTTCACCAACATCGAAGCCCTGAGCTTTCATTTCTGGGGTCATTCTCCTTCTTCCGTAGTATGGATGCTTCAAATAGGCTTCATCAATTGATCTCATTAATGCAAGCTCATCTTCTGAAACCTCCTTAGGGATATAATAAAATCCGGAACGATGAATATCTAGCAGACGACACTGTTCTCTGATGGAAAATTCTCTGTCTTTGTGGTTTATGACATCTCTTCGTTCCACTACTGAAAGCTCTCCAATTTTTTTTTATACCATTCGTTTTCAACTTTAAGCCTTCCAATCTGCTCAAACAGCGCTGTCTCCTCAAGGTGTACATGAGAAGAGCTTTTCCTCTTGCTCGATTTTTTGAAAATATCAGCGCCATTTTCCAGGAAGTGACTTTTCCATTGTGAAAGCATCATAGGGTGGACTTGAAGTTCACCGGCAATTTGGGATGCCGTCTTTTCCCCCTTTAACACTTCGATTACTGCTTTTAATTTGAATTCGGGTGTGTGCCGTTTTCTTTGTGACATTTTTGCCTCCACATTTTTGAGAGGCTATAAGCTTAGTGTCAAGCGACATCAGAAAGTGACCCACCTCCGACATTGAAAAGTGACCCCCTATGGGTTTTTCATCCTTTTCGTATCGGGCCTCAGAGTCTATCGGGATGTTGCGAAAGACAAGAGGACAACCCCCTCCCCCCTAGGGGGGAGGGTTAAAAAAATAACTTGCTTCCTACTTAATACCTTCCCTTCTTATCAACCCCGATTCTCTTTTCTCTTTTAATCGATAGCTTTCACCTCGAATTGTGATTACTTGGCTGTGATGCAGAAGGCGATCCAATATCGCTGTTGCTACCACAGAATCTCCAAATACCTCACCCCATTCCGACACAGAACGATTACTTGTAATCAGCGTGCTTCCTTTCTCATATCTCCGGCAGATCAATTGAAAAAATAAATGAGCTGCCTTTGGATCGAATGGTAAATATCCTAATTCATCTACAATTAGTAGCTTAGGCTTTGCATAGTGCATTATTCGATCCTCAAGATTTCCCTCTTGATGCGCTTTGGCAAGCTGAACAATAAGAGGCATTGCTTGCGTAAACAGTACGGAGTAACCTTGCTCAATCGCTTCTCTTCCAAGTGCGACTGCCAAGTGCGTTTTACCCACTCCAGGAGGACCAAGGAAGAGTAGGTCGTCTCCATTGGCAATCCAGCGACATGCTGACAAATCCCGAATCTGACCGGGATCTATAGAGGGTTGCGCCTCGTATTCAAACTGATCGAGAGTCCTTACAAAGGGAAGTTTAGAAATATTGATCCCCATTTGAATGCGTTTGTGGTTTTTGCTTCGTGTCTCCTGCTCGCACAAGAAAAACAGAGCCTCTCGAAAATTCATCTTTTTCCTAGATGCTTCATCGAGTAAATTGTCTAATCGGTCTCGTATCGCCGTTAGCTTCAGCTTGCTTAGCATATCGATGAGTCTTTCATGCGTATCCATATCACCAACCTCCTCCCACGACGTTTTCATATTCCTGTAGAGGTCTCAGAAGCTCTGCTTGAGAAAAAGGACCATGGTTTTTCTGAATGTCATGAGGCCACTTTGCTCCGACAATGCCATGTAGGTGTCCTGGTGCAATAAATCGCTGTCCTTGTCCTTTACGGAGCTCATGAGTGGCAATTGTATCGCATCCAAATAGGATTTGGACGTGATCTTCACATACCTGAGCAACAACGGTCTCCTTGATATAACGCCAAGGAACACTATAGAAATTATTGTCTACTTCAATGCACGCATCAGCATGAACGACTCTTTTCAGCTCTCTAACTTGCTGAAAGGGGGGCTTGCCATTGAATATCTGAAGAGCATCAGCCTCATTTCGTAAAAATCTCTGAATGGGTGGCTCTGCTGTCGTACCATGGATACGAGTATCTGAAATTTCTCGCATCCACCAAGAAAGATGTCTCTCTAGATCTTCCCAACTAGCAAAAGATCTCCCAGCAATGGCATTCCTTTTGATATACTTGACCGTGTTTTCGCTTTTACCCTTTGTCCTTGCTCGAAAGGGGGCGCATGCTTTGGGCGTGAAATTCCAGTAAGAAGCAAAGGAGGAGAATTTTTCATTAAAGATTACCTCCCTTGTGTTTGGATTGTGTTTTTTGACGAGCGCCTTGGCATTATCAAGTAGGATCTGCTCGGGGATTCCTCTGAAATGATCAAAAGCTCCTTCCAGCCCCTTAAACCAAGATTCTTGTCTTTCATGAAGAAAGGCCTGGACATATTGCCTTCTGGAATACCCGAGGACTGCGACAAAAAAGTATATCCTCTGTTTTTCTCCAGCAATGACAAGATTCATCGAACCGAAATCAATCTGCATTTGCTTTCCAGGGAGCGTCTCAAACCGACTAGTGGCCTTTTCCTGGGCTTGGATGAGTCGTCGATAAGGCTGAACAGCTCTTTCGACAGTCCTTGCATTTACAGAAACATGGTAAAGATACTTGAGTTTCTGTCTGACGACCTCAGCATTTTTGTGTTTGAGGAAACATTGTTTAACCACATTTTCTAGCCCATCCAGCTTCCTCTTTCTCTTTGGGCGAGAGTAAGGCTCCCAACCACCCTGAAGCAGATATTTTTTGACGGTATTTCTGGAAATACCAAGTGCTTTGGAAATGATCCTACTCCCGTAACCCTCTTTAGCCATACATAAAATTTCATCAACTTCTTCTGGCGTTTGCATGTAATCCCTGCAAAAATTTTTTTTTGATGCGGGTATTTTATCATTAATCATTTATGACTCTCCGTTTTTAGGTGGGGGGTCACTTTTCAATGTCGATGGGGGGTCATTTTACGATGTCGCCTAACAAAAAGGAATACGGACGTTGGAAACAGGGTTTTCAGAGTTTGCATGCATGGCCTGTGCCGGCATTGGCTGTACGGGTGATGAAATTGCTACTGTTGTTGGGTGTTGCCGCGATACACTGTACGCGCGGTTTTCCGACACCCTTAAAAAGGGGCAGGATCAGGCGAAAGCTTCGCTTAGGCGTATGCAGTGGAAGGCGGCTTCTGCCGGTAATGTTACGATGTTGATTTGGTTGGGAAAGAATCTGCTGGGGCAGTCGAGCAATCATGAGATCAAGGGCAGTGAACAACCCGTTATTCAGGTTATTCACTACGGCGATGAGAAGCCTTGTCGATGGGGTGAATAATAGTTAATCGATGATAGGCAGGTTACACCTTAAGGCCTGAAAGGAAGCTATATTCAGCATCAGTCCAAGAGGTAATAAACGAATCCAGTGTTGTATTTATTTGCTCTTTTGTAAGTGAATTCAGGGCTAGGTTTAGTTTGATGTATTGTTCAATGGAATTTACGCACGAATTAATAAACATTTGTTTAGTGTCAGGGTCCCCGGTCTTAATGATATCTTCAATTTTTATTAATTGATCTTCTACGGATCGGTCAAATTTATTGAGAGCTTCGGTGTTCATTTTAGATTGTTGTCTTTGAAGATTTGTATGCATATCTTCTTGTATTTTTCTAAGTTCGCGCGCTAGATCACTTTTTTGTGGAATTTCATCTGAGCTTTCAGAGAAATGTTCATTGTCTGGGTGACAAGTGTCGGGGCCAGACAAAAAACACTCATAACATGATTTGTGGAAGCTGGCCTGTTGGATGTGATAAAGACCTTTTTTATCACTAAAAATAGTTAAGATACGTCCAAAAGATTCTTGCAAGTCACGAACCGCAGAATATATTTGAACTTTAAAGTAGGTGCCAGGTTTTTCTGCAATTCCTGGAACCCAACAAATTGCAGCTTTAGCTAAATGATAGATAACTTTCGCAATTCCAGACCAAGCTGCGGCTGGTAGAGCGATTATTTTTCTTCCAATCCATCCTGAGTCATTATAGGACTTTGAGTATTTTTCATCTTCTGGGTTGCCATATGAAAATTTTTGATTATTTTTCACCCAACCCGGATCTACCTGCTTTCCATAAGGTATTATAGCTTTGTAATAAGCTGTTTCATCGAATTTAATAGTCATAATGTTCTTCACCCAATATCTTGATGGCCTTAATGATATCGTGAGGTGGGCCCTTTGTCAAGACCAAAAACCGAGAAAATTAAGCTTATAGCGGTTGTTATTGTTTTCTCCATTGTAGTTCCCTTTGTGTAAAGGGTTCTTGCCCCGAAGGGGTCACCCCCCCCACCCTCCCCCATGGGGGAGGGAGGGGGGGGTAATTAAATTTTTTGTTGTACACCTCTCCGGGTGTCTTGTATCCTAGCCCCTGATGAGGCCTCTCCTCATTGTAGTATCCAAAATATTCTTCTAGCCCTCTCCTCGCTTCCTTCAGCATCTCATATCCCTTCGGATACACTTCTTCGTATTTTACACTTCTCCACAGCCTTTCCACCATTACATTGTCTAAAGCCCTCCCTTTCCCATCCATGCTGATTTGTACCCCCTCTTTCTCTAGCTTTTCCGTAAACACTCTACTTGTAAATTGTACCCCTTGGTCTGTATTAAAAATCTCAGGACGCTTCCTCTCCAGCCCCCTTTTCAACGCTCTTAAACAAAACTCTGTATCCAATAAATTCGATAATTCCCATTCAATCACATACCTACTGTACCAATCTATTATCGCAAACAAATATCCAAATCCCCCTACGAGCCGGATATAGGTGATGTCTGCTGCCCACACTTGGTCAGGTCTTTCTATCTTCTTCTCCCTAAGCAAATAGGGATATTTCTTATGCTCCTTTTTCCCCTGACTCAAATTTCTCTTTGGATAGATCGCTTCTAATCCCATTTTTCTCATCGTATTTCGAATCTTTTTTTCTCCTTGTTCATACCCATTCCTCTCCAAAACCGCTTTGATTCGCCTCCGTCCATAATACGGGTGCTTTGTATAAATCTCGTCAATCAAGTGCATCAATTCGACCTCTTCCTGGCCTACCGACTTCGGCTCATAGTACAAACTTGATCGGTTGATTCCCAAAAGGGCGCACTGCTTTCTGTAGGAGTAACTTAGCTTATCCCATTCGAACCGGTGCGCCTTTCTTCTAGGCTATTGCTTTGAATTTTTTTTTGAGCGACTCATTTTCCATTTTGAGTCGTCCTATCTGCTCAAACAACTCCTCTTCTTGCTTTTGATGTTGGCTTTGGCGTAAGCTCCTCGCACTCTTTCAAAAATTTCTGGCCCATGCTCAAGGAAGTGCTTTTTCCAGTTGGAGAGCATCATCGGATGTACTCCTAGCTCACCGCCCAGCTGTGTAGCAGTTTTATCGCCTTTGATTATTTCAAGGACAGCCCTGAGCTTGAACTCTGGTGAATGTTTTTTTCGAATATTGGCCATTCAATTTCTCCATTTCTAAATGGCTATAAGCTTAGCGGGTGGTCCAGTTTTTGGGGACCATTATATCGTTATTTTATAAAGATTATATTAATTTGGGGAAGTGTCTATTTTGCGCGGTGCAAAAATGGTGCACCGATTCTCCTAATCAACCCTTATTTTCCAGCACAAACCAATAGAAAATTAAACCAATCTCCCTTAAAATATCACCCGTAGGTACTGGGTGGTGTCGGTTAAGATTGGGTTCCCCCGCCCTCATAACCCGTCGGTCGCTGGTTCAAGTCCAGCTTGCCCCATTTTCTTAACTGGTTCATAGCCAGTTAATTTCGTTCTGACATAGTACTTTCAATACACAACAAAAAGTATTATGTCAGAACTTTTGTCAGGATTCCAGTCCAAAGTGAGGTTTGCTATGCTTAAACATTTCCTATTCAAACTAATTGTTTGCTTTTCATTTATTTCTCCTTTGAATGTCTTACATGCGGCTGAGGAGAATTTTATTATTCTAGATGGTATTACAAGTGAAGTTGTTTTCGAGCTTGGACCAAACATCAACGAACGTATCAGCCCTTGTTCTACATTTAAGATTGCCTTAAGTTTGATGGGGTATGAGGTGGGAATCTTAATAGATGCAAATAATCCGATTTGGGACTTTCAAGAAGGATATGATGATTTTTTAGAAGTTTGGAAATCACCACAAACACCACAATCTTGGATGAAGTACTCCTGTATTTGGTATTCCAGAGTTTTGGTATCACAGATAGGGTCAGATCAAGTCCAATCCTATTTGGATTTATTAGAATACGGAAATCGAGATATTTCTAGGGGATTGACCAAGGCATGGGTCAATTCTTCTATAAAAATTTCACCTAAAGAACAGGTAGAGTTTATTCGAAAAGTGCTTCATGGATATTTTCCGATTTCTGAGAATTCCATTCAAATGACTAAGAAAATCTTATTTTTAGAAGAATTGCCTGAAGGGTACAAACTATTTGGAAAAACAGGATGGGGTGGTTCTGTAAAAGAAACTGATGATAAAAATTTTGAAATTGCATGGTTCGTAGGTTGGATTGAAAAGGATGATCGAATTTTCCCATTTGCTTACAACATTCGTGAAGACAGGATTGATCTCGGTCAGAGAATACCCAGAGTCAAGCAGTTAATAAGTAATTCAAAAATATTATAACTAAGATTTTTCACAATTTCAGTACATAACTGAAATCAACATCAAAGGGTGTTTGAAAAATACGGGAGGATTTGGCCTCCCGCTAAGAATCCACTTAGTTTCTCTGGTTTAATTCGAGGGTAAATCCAGCGGTCGGCGTTCCATTATCGACAGATAAGGAAACACCAACCGATCCTGTAAAGAACGATTGAAAATCTCTCCAATTCTGCAAATCAGTGCTGAATAAGAAAGTGCCTTCTACTAACTTGACGTAGCAGGTTCTTTTCACATGGATCATTCTATAAGCTATAATGGTCCCCAAAAACTGGACCACCCGCTAAGCTTATAGCCATTTAGAAATGGAGAAATTGAATGGCCAATATTCGAAAAAAACATTCACCAGAGTTCAAGCTCAGGGCTGTCCTTGAAATACTCAAAGGCGATAAAACTGCTTCACAGCTGGGCGGTGAGCTAGGAGTACATCCGATGATGCTCTCCAACTGGAAAAAGCACTTCCTTGAGCATGGGCCAGAAATTTTTGAAAAGAGTGCGAGGAGCTTACGCCAAAGCCAACATCAAAAGCAAGAAGAGGAGTTGTTTGAGCAGATAGGACGACTCAAAATGGAAAATGAGTGGCTCAAAAAAAATTCAAAGCAATAGCCTAGAAGAAAGGCGCACTGCGTTTGAATGGGATAAGCTAAGTTACTCCTACAGAAAGCAGTGCGCCCTTTTGGGAATCAACCGATCAAGTTTGTACTATGAGCCGAAGTCGGTAGGCCAGGAAGAGGTCGAATTGATGCACTTGATTGACGAGATTTATACAAAGCACCCGTATTATGGACGGAGGCGAATCAAAGCGGTTTTGGAGAGGAATGGGTATGAACAAGGAGAAAAAAAGATTCGAAATACGATGAGAAAAATGGGATTAGAAGCGATCTATCCAAAGAGAAATTTGAGTCAGGGGAAAAAGGAGCATAAGAAATATCCCTATTTACTTAGGGAGAAGAAGATAGAAAGACCTGACCAAGTGTGGGCAGCAGACATCACCTATATCCGGCTCGTAGGGGGATTTGGATATTTGTTTGCGATAATAGATTGGTACAGTAGGTATGTGATTGAATGGGAATTATCGAATTTATTGGATACAGAGTTTTGTTTAAGAGCGTTGAGCAGAGGGTTGGAGAGAAAGCGTCCCGAGATTTTTAATACAGACCAAGGGGTGCAATTTACAAGTAGAGTGTTTACAGAAAGGCTGGAAGAAGAGGGGGTACAAATCAGCATGGATGGGAAAGGGAGGGCTTTAGACAATGTAATGGTGGAAAGGCTGTGGAGAAGTGTAAAATACGAAGAAGTGTATCCGAAGGGATATGAGATGCTGAAGGAAGCGAAGAGAGGGCTAGAACCGTCATTTGTCACCACATTTCAGAATAATACAATCGCTGATATGGGGGGCCCAGACAGTGTAAGATTATCCGATGTCGTTCCTTAAGGTTCGTGACTGAGTGCTTTTTCCCATTTATAAAAACTACATGTAAACCTAAAAAACAAAAGAAAATCCACCTTGAGGTTGGGTTCTGGGCTGGTTTTTTGAGTTGATTCGGGAAAAACTCCTCTTCTTCTTTAAGTCGGGTTCTAACCCTGTGTTCTACTGCTGCATAGACTAAAAGGCAAAGCGTCATAACCATAAGTAAAGCTTCTATCCGCTCTGGTTTTTTCAAAAATAATGAAGAAACAAGAAAGTCAGGACTCTTTAAAAATCGGAATCCCTGCTCAACGCTTTGCTGAGATTTATATGTTTGAAGAACCTCCAACATTGGAAAGCTTTTTTTATCCATATCATTTGTGGCTAAAACGAAAAATCCCTTTCGTTGCTCTAGCTCCTTCAAGGTAGCCAAACTTGTGCAAGGTACCCCTTGAATTTGGTAACCTACAACTTGAGGAATCTGTCCATTTTTTAGGGCGTCCAGAAACTAGATGTTTCCGTACTTCTGAAATCACAAAATCATTGATTGATAAGTATTTATATTTTTTTAATGCTTTCTTGTAACTGGTTTCAGCATCTTTTTGACAGGAAAAATCCTCTGCAAGCTTCTCAAACTCTTTCAGCTCCTTTTCACTTCCTTTTCGAAAGTTCTTTTTTAAAGTCTTAACCTCTCTGCGATACGCTGCCTCACTGAAAATCACTATCCACCGTTGCTCCAGATCTCCATAGCTTTCCATTGATTTCCCAACCTTTTATAGCCTTCGCATAAGCAATCCATTCTGTCCGGGGTAACTTGCTGTACAATCTCCTTTTCTCTACTAAGCTGACTCGGAACTCGTGTTACAAATAAAGAGTCGGAGTCCTTTAAGGCTTGAATAGAAGAAGGAGGTATAAAGAGCACTGTCTCCAACTATGTAACGGTTTTTACTGCAGATTGGAAGCTGGATATGTGCTTTGCAACAATTTCAGAAAACGCTGTTTTATCCGCAGTATTTCCACTAGCTGCCTGCATAAACAAGGGAATGTTTCCTTCATTAGACGTAATTAACTGAAGAACAACTTGATTAAGCTCAGGTCTATGATCCATGCTATATCCTCTGGTGATTTTAATTCTGTGGTCATCTTGTTCAAGCTCGCTGTTATACTCACCGTCAACATGAAAACTTGTCGAGTCAAGATGAAGGCTTTTGATTTTGATACCTAGAATATTAACGGCTTGAAGAGATATTGCACTAAAAAGATCTGTAACACCCAAAGAAAACAGCTTGTCGAGCGTTCTTCCAAGCACATTATTATCGACTTGTTCTGGGGAAACATCTGCTCCGATAAGATGCTCTAGCGGTTTATCTTCAAAATATTCTGAATATAGATATAATGTTCTTCCAACAAAACCTAATCCATTCATAATCATGCATTTGACACACTGCCCGAAGGATAGGTTTTTATTTGGATCTTGGTCTCCACAAGCTCTGTCAATCTGTTCAACGAGACCAATTTCATCACACATTCCTGCGATAAGACCTAAATGATCAATATTTGTTGTTGCTAATTCCATAAGCAAAGAATTTAGCAAATTTTCTTAGAAAATCAAAATTAAAAATTCCGGGTGACAAATGACGGCTAGAAGAATATTTTGGATACTACAATGAGGAGAGGCCTCATCAGGGGCTAGGATACAAGACACCCGGAGAGGTGTACAACAAAAAAATTTAATTAACCCCCCCCTCCCTCCCCCCATGGGGGAGGGGGGGGGTGACCCCTTCGGGGCAAGAACCCTTTACACAAAGGGAACTACAATGGAGAAAACAATAACAACCGCTATAAGCTTAATTTTCTCGGTTTTTGGTCTTGACAAAGGGCCCACCTCAGTCTGAGTGATAGGCTGAAATTAGCCCTTTCCAACATCACTTCAACCTCTCTCTACAAGCAGACAATCGCCACCAGCGAATCAAAAGAACCTGAGACAAAGAGATAAAACCTCCGAATTCTGTTTTATGGAGGCAAGAATATCACAATATTTTCGCAGAAAAAGATGGGCTCGCTTGACGCTTACATAGCTTCTAACTATTAGAATTCATCATTTTAGTTTTAAAAGAAGCACTTTATGAGGATAGGTTTCGTTACACCAATGGTGCTTTTCTAAAACTTCTTTAGGGACTTCGGTGATAGCTTCTTTTGAAATCTCTTGAAACCCTTCACTCTCGTAAAAGTCCTGAAGGTGAGCAAATGGAAGACAGTAAACTGTAGAAACCGTTATTTTGCTTTCAAGAAGGAATTGTACAATCTTTCTTGCTATCCCTAATCCTCGATAATTTGGAGGAACATGCATACCTCCAAGTTCATAAACTGTGTCTTCAACTTGACACAATCTACCAAGACCCGCATATACTCCTTTGTAGGAGGCAAGAGCTATTCGGTCAGTTTTCAAACTTGAAAGCTTAAAATCTATTTTTTTATACTCTTCATTTACCCATTCGATTTCATCATCACCACACCAGGATAGTTGAATATCCGAACTTAAATCATTCACCTGCATCCTTAATGCTCCTTATAATTAAAACCCTATGAATTTCACCCATCTTGACAAACTAGGAGTGAAGAATTCACTAAAGAAGCCAGGTCATCTAGAGGACACGATAAACATGTAACATTAGGGTGATGATAAAACGCATTTGTTTGGGGACCTAATTCAAATAATAAAGAATCTTCACAATGGAGAAAAACTTTCTTTTGATTCGCAATACCAAATCCAAGTTCAAGATGTGTTCCATGACCTCCAGGTAGCAAGACCATGAGAGAAATCTGCTTCAGAAACTCCACGTAACTCTTGAATGGCAACTTCTCTTAAACGCTCCTTACTCACTGATTTCACACTTTTCCATGCAAAGTCCAATCGTAAGAGATTTCATGTTCAAAGGCTGTAAGCGCATCCCGAACTTTATTATGGGATACCCAATTTGAAAGAGATGTAGCAATATAAAACTTCATTTTAACTGACCAATCTTGCTGTTTTATTTTCAAACGATTGTAGCAAACCCGACAATTCCCCCAATGAAAAAGTTCTGAACTTGTCTCTCCACCTCCAACGTTACTAAACATTACAAAAGCCTGTCATTTTTGACGGGCTTTTTGTTTCAATAAATACACATAATGGTCAGAATTTTCTTTTGGGGAATTTCATAAATGAAAATTCATTCTGATTAAAGTGGTTAATCACTTATTAATTTGAGAAGATTCGGGAAGCCTACATTCCTACCCCTCCAGCCAGATTTTTTGGAACTAATCCACGCGATGTGCGAATTTTCATGTATCATGTGGAGTGCGAAGGCCCTGCCCTTGTAATTCCACACATCTTCCCTGAAGCACCTAAATGGGTTGCAATGTGGAGTGCGATGGCCCTGCTATCGCTTTTCAAACGCCGGCCCTGCCGGCGTTATATGATGCCGGCAGGGCCGGCATCTATCACAGCGGAGGCCAAGGCCTCCGCACTCCACATTAAAGCACTTCTCAACAAAGTTACCTAGGAGAGATGTGTGGAATTACAAGGGCAAGGCCTCCGCACTCCATGAATTTCTAGCACTTAGGGAAAATTGCGGATGAAGTTATTGCCAAGATCGCACATCGCGTTTATTCCAAAAAAACTCGCTCAAGGGATAGAAATGTAGGCGGGAAGGACACAAAATGACAGGCTTTTGTAATGTTTGGTAACGTTGGAGGTGGAGAGACGAATTCAGAACTTTTGATTGGGCTCAAATGACCAAAAGCTGGCCGTATTGCAACAGATACGGCCATTTTTCCTCAAATACGGCCAAATAGATTGAAAATTGGCCATATATATGCTAAAATGGCCGTATTAGAGGAGCAAGGTGGCCGTAATGAGCTTGCGTGACAATAAAATGGCCGTATTAAGGCAGTTGGGTCTGGAATCCGAGCCAATCAGTCTGCCGGAGCTCATGCTCCAGTTGGGCAAGGGATTTAAAGAACGATCGGTCAGGCGATGGTTGGGTCTCTTGATCGAGGAGGGAGCAGTAAAAAAAATCGGCCAGAAACGTGGAACCAAGTACCTTGCGGTTGGTCGATCAAAAGAAGTCGCCGAAGAAGTGAGTAGTTGTTTTAGTTCCGCCAGCTTGAAAGCTGTTCAGGAGGTTAAGAAACCTTTATTCGAGCGGCAGGCGGTCGCATATGCAGACGATTGGTTCGATAGCTATCAACCAAACTCTAGCTACTATTTACCAGAAGTTTTGCAAAAGCAACTGCGCGCATCGGGTGAGCGTGCCAATGGGCAGGATCCCGCTGGCACATATGCGCACCAAATCTTCAATCGTCTCATCATCGACCTTTCGTACAACTCCTCCCGTCTTGAAGGCAATACCTACTCGCTTCTCGATACTGAACGTCTTCTTCTTCACGGCAATACTGCCGAGGGAAAGCTCGATGAAGAGAAGGCAATGATCCTGAATCACAAAGAGGCTATTCGCTACCTTGTCGATAACGCGCCGAAACTAAAAATCAGCCGCAACGTCATTTGCACACTGCACTATCTCCTTTCTGATGGTCTTCTCGAGCCACCTGAGGCGGGCAAGGTTCGGAAACATGCTGTACGCATTGGAGGGTCAACCTCATATTCCCCTTGAATACCCAAAAAGACTTGAGCAGCAATTGGAGAAGATT
>CALOCV010000015.1:0-206862 GCA_942491955.1 Parachlamydiales bacterium | reverse complement strand
GGCTAAAGTAGCCTCTGAACCGGGAGAAGCAGATGACCAAGAAGACAAGGCGGCGGTTTACGCCGGAATACAAGGAGCAGGCGGTGGCACGCCTTTCTGAGGCGGGCGTGACCTACGCGAGCCTTTCGGCGGAGCTGGGGATCACGTCCGGGCAATTGAAGACGTGGCACCTCGAGCTGCTGGCGGCGGGTTCGGCGACGGCGATCGCTCAAACCAAAGCCGAGGCGGCTGAGCTGGCGCAACTGCGCCGAGACAACAAACGGCTGAAGGAAGAGAATGAGGTGATGCGTAAAGCATCGGCTTTTTTCGCTCAGTGGGCGGCGAAGACATGAACACCAAGCTGGCATTCATCGCTGCCCACCTCGCCGATTACTCCATACGTCTGATGTGCCGGGTGCTTGGCGTGAGCCGGAGCTGGTTTCACGCTTGGCGCCGCACAGCCCCTGACCGGGCGGCGCGAACGTGTCGGTGGGATGCGCTGATTGATGAGATCCGTATGATCTTCGAGGACAGCAAGCAGCGCTATGGCGCGCCTCGCATCCACGCCGAACTGCGAGACCGGGGCCATAGCGTGTCACGCAAGACGGTCGCCAAGCTCATGAAACTGAGATGTATTCACCCGCCTCGGCGCAAGCGACGCATGCCCGTGACCACCGACAGTCGCCATTCATTTGCGATCGCACCCAACCTGCTGAGCCGCAACTTCAAGATCATGGCGCCCGACACTGTCTGGCTCGCTGACATCTCGTACATTCCAACGAGCGAAGGCTGGCTCTACCTCGCGGCGGTCAAAGATCTGGCGACGATGGAAATCGTCGGATGGTCGATGTCGGAGCGCCTGAAAAGCACCCTGTGCGAGGACGCTTTGAAGATGGCAATCCGCAACCGCCGCCCCCCGCCGGGGCTGATCGTCCACACGGACAGGGGCGTCCAATACGCCTGCGACAGCTACCGGAAACTGCTCAGACTGCATCGGATCACGGCCTCGATGAGCCGCAAGGGGAACTGCCTCGACAACGCCCCGATGGAGAGCTTCTTCAGCTCACTGAAAACCGAAATGGTTCACCGAACAAGGTTCCAGACGCGGCGCGAGGCAAAGGCCGCGCTCTTCGAATACATCGAGATTTTCTACAACCGCCAGCGGCGCCACTCCAGCATCGGATACCGCACTCCGGCACAGGCGAGGATGGACATGATGCCCAAAATGGCGGCCTAATCCAACAAGCCCCTGGTCCGGGATCTGGGGCAAGGTCATGGTGCTGCAGGCGCTCTACGGGCTGGCGGACGAGCAGACCGAGTTCCAGATCCGCGACCGGCTGAGCTTCATGCGCTTCTTCGGCCTCCAGATCTGCTGCACGGGCGTGTTCCACGCCCGCACGATCTGGCTGTTCAGGGAGCAACCTGAAAGCGAAGGCCAAGGCGGTATCGACGTGCTCTTCGCTCGGTTCGACGGGCATCTTCGCGACCCGCGGATACCTCGCCATGGGCGGCCAGATGATCGACGTCCTCGGACGCCACTGGCCCTCGTGGCGCCGCCTCGACAGCGGAACACGGACGCGGAGAAGGCGGATGTCAAGGCCGGCCGCATCCCGGAAGACTGGGCGGCGAACCCGGCGAAGCTGCATCAGAAGGACCGCGACGGACGCTGGACCCTGAAGCGGGGGCGGCGCAAGCGGAAACCCGACGGCACGCCGATGATGCAGATCGCCACCCCGGTCTACGGCTACAAGAGCCATGTCGGCGTCGACCGCCGTCACCGGTTCATCCGCACCTGGTCGGTGACCGACGCGGCGCGCTACGACGGGCGCGAACTGCCGGGGCTGCCTCGACAGCTCGAACACCGGCTCGTCCGTCTGGGCCGACACCGCCTGTCGATCCGCGAAGAACGAAAAGCGCATCGCCAAGGCCGGACTGGTCTCGAAGGTCCACTTCCGCAAGCCGCCCGGCAAGCCGATGCCCGACCCGAGACTGCGCGCCAACGCCGCCCGCTCGCGGGAGCGGTCCGGCGTCGAGCATGTCTTCGCGGACCAGAAGCACCGCATGGCGCTCTTCATACGCACCATCGGCATCGCCAGAGCGCGCGCCAAAATCGGCCTCGCCAACATCGCCTGCAACATGCGCCGGCTTCTGTTCTGGGAGACCACGGCCGCGACAGTATAGCGCGAAGGGCCATGCCCGCGACCTCGTGATGCCAAACGCACTCGCGAGAGAGACTTGACCAGTCGCCAGCCGCCGATAATCCGTCAGACGAACCTCGAACGCTGGGAGATAGAAGTCTCCACGCGATTTGGCAAATCCATCTGGATGGCGGATGGAACAGAGATCGAATGCTGTCCGCTGCGCCGCAGTTCGGCTGCAGCTGGCGACCAGTCCCGCCGCGGCAGCTGTTCGTGCTTTGATATACTGGCGATCATCCGTGCCATGCTTGGCGGAAAGGCCGGCACCCGCCCCCCGGCGGCGTTTGACACCACAATACCCACAGGCTACTCAGCGGCGGCCCAAGAAGGTGGCGCAACGCTGTGGGAGCAAAAGACAGGTGCCTCTTTTTCGAACCGGTGACCGGCTTATCTATTTTGTTCACATTCCCAAGACAGGCGGCTCCAGTGTCGAGACTGCGCTGAAAGGCGCCGGCTGTGCCTGTGCCCTGCAATTTTCCAAAAAACGCAACGATGCCATGGACTTCAGCAAATGCACACCGCAACACATGCATGCCGAGGTTTACAAGAATTACTTCCCGAAAGGGTTTTGCGACTATGCTTTTACGGTCGTGCGCAATCCTTTCGCCCGGATGGCCTCGGAATACCGGATGAAGGTTGTCGACGGCACCGAGGATGCCCCTCCCGACGTGTGGATCCTAACGGCGCTGAAGCGGTTCGGGATGTTTCAATATACCCGCGACAACCACATCCGGCCGCAGAACCAATTCATCAGTCGCGATGTCGAGATTTTCCGCCTGGAAGACGGGCTGCAGCAGCCTGTCGAGGCGGCCTGCCGCGCCCTGGGGCTCGCGCAGGTGCCCGATATCCCGCATAGCCGCAAGAGCAGCGGCGAGAAGATCAAGGTGTCACTTAGTACGGTCCGGAAGATTGTAAAATTCTACCGAAGGGACTTTAAGGCCTTCGATTATTCCCGGGACGATTTCGAGCAATACTTCGAAATACAATGATCCCCCGTACGAAAAAATACTTCAAGTCCCTTACTGGCGGTCTCCGCCGACGCGCTGGTATGGTGCTGCGACAAATCCAGGGAACTTCCGACGTCATCAGCCGCGCCTTCATGAAGGAGGGCCGCTGCGACGAGGGACGGCTTGTCTTAGCCGGCACAGTTCAAGCAAATCTCGCTGCCGAGAAGGCGATTCTTAGGATCAGCAAGTTTCGACAAGAAAAGCTGTTTTTCGATTTCGACGTCGATCTGGTTCCCTGCCCGCCGCAAAATGCCAAAGACTGGCTCCTGAAGCAGATCGGCATCCGCCGCTACAGCTTCGAGGTTGTTCTGGACATGCCCTGGGACGACCTGCCGAGTTCGCTGTTCTCGATCGGGATGCAGATTGCCGACACACGATGTGGCCTGGTGACACGCCGGGGCCGGACCCAGATTCACAGCGACGACACATATAGCCGGACATTCTGCCTGTTCGTCGAACCGTCGGTATCGGTCTGGCGGATCGAGTATTTCCAGTTGTCCGGAGCGGAGCTCGCGGAACTGTCTGCCCTAGCATATACCCGCAAATCCCACGATTGCCTCTGCGTGATCGGGGAATATACCAATACCGCGCGCGACAACGGTTTTGCGCTGTTCAACTGGATCGTGGAGCACGCCCCGGACGTGGAAGCGCGCTATGTCATCGAACGCAAGAACATCGACAATTGCCCGCTCGGGGACGGGGTGGTCGAATTCGGCTCCAAGGAGCATCTGGCCGCCTGTATCGATGCGTCGGTCTGCGCCTTCACGCATCACCGGGGCTACGTCTATCCATTTATTCTGAGCCAGCTCACCAGCAAACGATACACAACCACCCGCACCCTGTTCCTGCAGCACGGAATCACCGCGATGAAGCGCAGCGTGTCGCGGCACTACAATCAGCGAAAGGTCGGCTACGACGCGGTGAGCGTCTGCTCGCAGCTGGAGCGGAACTTCTTCCGCAAGGATTTCAAGTATTCGGCAATGCAGGTCTATGCCACAGGATTTCCCCGCTATGACAGGCTCTATGAACTTGCCGAATGCGCAGAGGCCTCACCGGGAAGCATCCTGTTCTTCCCGACCTGGAGGGCCGGGATCGAGAAACTATCCCCCGACGAGGTCCGCGAGGGAGATTTCTTTCGATACTGGTCGGAAGCGATGGAACAGGTGCGCGCCAGCACGGATCTGGAATGCGTTCTGGCCCTGCACCCCATGCTGGAGCGTCACAGGGCCCTGTTTGAGCCACATGTCGACCGCAGTGCGCCAACCTCGGAACTGCAGCCCGAGCTGGTGCGTATGAAATGCCTGCTGACGGATTACTCCTCGGTCAGCTTCGACGCGTTGTTCCTGAGCAAGCCGGTGATCCTGTTCCAGTTCGATCAGGAGGAATACGGCATTCGCGAGGACGCCTTCATCGATATCGACACCCAGTTGCCCGGGATCGCCGTCCTAGATGCGGCATCGCTGCAACAGGAACTGGACCGGCTGCTGCAGAGCGACTGGGCCTTCAAGTATCAAGACCGGCGCGATCTGTTCTTCGACAACTGCGACAACTGGAATTGCCTGCGCACCACCAATCTGATCCGCTCGCTGGCCCTGACGAGCGAAAAGGCCGGCCGGCCGCCGCCGGAACCGGAAGCATCCTGATCCCATGGCGCGACACCCGTTCCATGATCACCTTCTGGCAGCGCTCGGAAATCCGCGGCTTCTACCCGCGGCGGTGACCAAGCTGCTGCGCCGGCACTGGCGCAGTGTTGGGAACGCGCAGGGCACACCAAATCGGAAACCGCCCGACGACACGCCACTGGACATGGGCCGACTGGTGATGGCGCTTGCCGACGAGATGCCGGTCCTGCGCCTGCAGGATGGTGGCGCTTCATTCCAGTGGATTGGTCTGCCCGATACCGGTTTCGTGCAGGCCCTTGCCGACCTTGCAGATGCGGCCCCCGATGTGCGGCTCGAACCGCTTTCGGGCGGCGCCCCCCTGACTAGAGACGCGGCCCTGTCGCTCGGCGCCTTTGTTGCCGCATTCGGCACATCACGCCGGATTGTCGTGGAGCGTTACGAGAAGCGGGGCGCAAGGCACTGGGTGTCGGTCAACATGGCCAATCACCTTGCCCGCGCCCTCTACGATGATTTCCTTGAGCACCCAAGGATACATGAGGTCGGGGACATCCTCGGTGGGCTGACGCTCGAACAGAGCCGGGACGCCCTGCCGGTTGATGTTGTCTGCACTTGGGTAAACCATGCCGATCCAGACTGGCAGGCGGCACTGGCGGCCCATCGGGGCAACTACGACGGCAACACCGACGGAGCGGCGGCGACACGGTTTCACAACAATGACGAGTTGCGTTTCATGTTGCGGTCGATTGCCCGCTACATGCCTTGGGTCAGACAGATCCACATCGTCACCAATTGCGCGCCGCCGACCTGGCTGGCAACGGATCACCCGACCGTCGTCTGGGTGGACCACGCGCAGATCCTGGATCTGGGCTACCTGCCGACCTTCAATTCGCACGCCATCGAGTCTGCTCTGCACCATATCCCGGGGCTGCGAGAGCATTTCATCTATTTCAACGACGACATGTTCGCCTGCCGATCCTTGGAGAAAGCCCGCTTCCTGGCACCGGGCGGAGGCACTCGCGCATTTCTGGAGCCCTATGCGATGGTCACCGGGCCGGTCGCCGAAGGCGATCCAGATTACCTGAATGCCGCGCGCATTTCCGCCGGGCTGCTACGCGACGCTTTCGGCTTCGTTCCCGTGCGTCTGCACCGCCACGTGCCGTATGTTCTGCGGAAATCCGTTCTGGACGAGATCGAGGCACGCTTCCCCGAAGACGTCGCGCGCACCAGAGCAAACCGTTTCCGTGCCATCGGCGACATCAACCTGACCAGTTTTCTTTATCACTACTTCGCTTGTTTTCACGGATTGGCCCGCGATGCCGATATCGACGGAGTGCTGGTGCGCTGCACCGACTTGCGCTGGCGCAGCCAGCTGACGGAAATCCGGCGGACTGGCTGTGATATCCTGTGCCTCAACGAGGGTGGCATACGCCCGCCGGGCACGGATTGGCGCCGCGTCACCCGGCGGCTCCTAGAAGACACCTTTCCCGATCCCGCGCCATGGGAAAACTCCTGACCTCGTTGAGCGCCGCTTTGCGGGACCGGCGGGCAGACCATGAAAACCCTTTTTCCCAACTAGTGGATTGATACCAACCTGCACGATCTTCACCCATGAGCCCATTGGCGCATTCCGATGGACATGATTTCCCGCTTTGGCCGGTCTACGAGGTGCCTGTTCCAAGCGTCGCAGCAGAGCGCCACGATGTCCTCATAGGACTGGAAGACGCGGTTCGAGAGCCAGTTGTCGCGCATGAACTGCCATACGTTCTCGACCGGGTTCAGCTCTGAGATCGGGGCGGCAGCGGCAGCAGTGCGATGTTGTCCGGGATGGCCAGCTTGGAAGACATGTGCCATCCGGCCTGATCGAGCATCAGAACCGCGTGGCTCGTATCGACGGTCGCGCTGATTTCGGCCAAGGGGCGGCCATCGCCGGCGTTCACCAAGGCATGACCAGCGGCGCCCTTGCCCTTCGGGCAGATCGCGCTGAAGATGTACGCCCATTTCGTTCGCTGGTCATGCGGGGCGCTGGTCGCGTGCCGCGCCTGGCCCAGCGGCGGGGAGCGCGAGTTCTTCTGCCCCACGCGAGTTTCGTCTTCGAAACCAACTCCTATCTCGGTTCCGTCCGGGGTACCGCTGAAAAACCCGCCTCGACACGCCACGTCCCCCATGATTCACCGGGTGTAGATGGTTTTCGTGGGGTGGCAGCATGCGCGGAACGGACGAGATGACAGGGGCGCTGTTCAGCTATGTCGACCTCGAGGAGCGCGTCCCTGCGAGGCATCCGCTGCGCCTGATCCGTCGGATCGTGAACGACGCGCTGGCCGGGCTCGATGCCGAGTTCGAGGTTCTCTACGCCAAGGAAGGTCGTCCTTCGATCCCGCCGGAGCGGCTGATCCGCGCCAGCCTGCTGCAGATCCTGTTCTCGATCCGATCCGAGCGGCAGTTGATGGAGCAGATGGATTACAACCTGCTGTTCCGGTGGTTCGTGGGCCTCGGCATCGACGATCTGGTCTGGGTCCCGACGGTGTTCAGCAAGAACCGCGACCGACTGCTGACGACGGACATGTCGCGCATGGTCATGGCTGCGATCCTGGCGCACCCTTCGGTCAGGCCGCTGCTGTCGGACGAGCACTTCTCGGTCGACGGCACCCTGATCAAGGCGTGGGCATCCATGAAGAGCTTCCAGCCAAAGGAGGACACAACGCCGCCTCAGGACGACGATCCCGGCGGGCCGCCGCCACCGACCGACACCAGCCCTTCGCAACCACCGTCACGACCAGCCCAGCAACCGAGACCCAGCCCATGCCGAGCCCATCCCGCCAGCCGCGCAATGCCGAAGTCGACTTCCAGGGCGAGAAACGGTCGAACGCGACGCACGCCTCGGTCACGGACCCGGACGCCCGGCTCTACAAGAAGTCGCCGGGTGCGAGCGCGGTGTTGTGCTTCATGGGTCATACGCTGATGGAAAACCGCAACGGTCTCATCGTGCAGGCCGATCTGACCCGGGCGGACGGCCACGCCGAACGCAAGGCCGCGCTCGACATGATTGACCGGCACTCCCCTGGCTCGTCGAGGCGGCTGACGCTGGGCGCGGACAAGGGATACGACAGCGCCGATTTCGTCGCCGACCTGCGCCGCATGATTGTCACGCCGCATATCGCCCGGAAGGCTCGGCATTCCGCGATCGACGGCCGAACCACGCGCCATGCCGGCTATGCTCTGTCCCAACGCTGCCGCAAGAAGATCGAGGAGCCCTTCGGCTGGGCCAAGACCGTGGGCGGTATGGCCCAAACCGTCCACCGCGGCATCGAGAGGGTCGGAGCGCAGTTCACGATGACCATGGCGGCCAGCAATCTCGCGAGGTTGCCAAAGCTGCTGGCGGCATGAACCACACGTACGGGCAGCAGGAGCAGGAGAAAGCACCCAGCATCTACCACACGAGGCGATCAGCAGCCGGATCACGCCAGGTTCTTCAGCGGCCTGTTAACATGTGATCGGGTACGGTCATGTGTCAGGCCTCAGATTGCGACGTTTCACATGCCGCGGGCCGGTATGGCGATGCGAAGGTCAGAACCAAATCAATGTCACGAGCGCGAAGCTCTCTGGGAAGCTCTGGTTTTTCCAACCTCGATCTGATCGATCATGTGTCCTTACTGTCTCAATGTCCTTCTCACATCATACCGGGCGTTACAGTTTTAAGCTGCAGCGACCGGATCTCGATAGTCTTGGTGTTTTGTCATCATCGCCCAGATCGTCCGGGCGGTTTTATTGGCCAACGCTATCGCCACCAGCATGCGCGGCTTGCGCTCCAGCATTTGTTCCAGCCAAGAGCCTTTGGGCGGCCCGTTCTTGATTGCCCATCTGATCCGGGTCATGGCGCCGATGATCAGCAATCGCCGGATATCGCGCTGTCCCATCTTTGATGTCCTGCCCAATATCTGCCGGCCGCCAGTGGACTTCTGGACAGGAACCAACCCGAGCCACGCCGCAAAGTCGCGGCCGCGTTTTGGCCTGCTGCCGGTTCCGTGGACACCGGGTTAAGGTAGCACTTGTCGGTCCTCAAAGGCCATCGGGCTGAGATAGCCCAGTTTGGAATGCCGCCGCCTCGGGTTGTAGAAGCGCTCGATGTAGTCGAACACATCGGCGCGCGCCGCGTCGCGGGTGCGGTAGACCTTTCGGGCGGTCCGTTCTGTCTTCAGCGATGAGAAGAAGCTCTCCATCGCCGCATTGTCCCAGACGTTGCCCGACCGGCTCATCGAGCAGGTGATGCCGTGATCGGCCATCAGCCGCTGGAACTGCTCGCTGGTATATTGGGATCCCTGATCGGAATGATGCAGCAGCGCGTCGGCCTTGCCTCGCCGCCAGATCGCCATGATCAGGGCGTCGGTGACGAGTGAGCCGTCATCGTCGGCCTTCATCGACCAGCCGACGACGCGCCGCGAGAACAGGTCGATGACGACCGCGACATAGAGCCAGCCTTCCGCTGTCCAGATGTAGGTGAAGTCGGCCAGCCACTTCTGGTTCGGCCGATCTGCCTCGAAATTGCGGTCGAGGATGTTGTCGGCGATGATCGAGCGTTCGCCCTCGTCTTTCGGCTTTCCACGCCGCTTAGGCCGCGCTCTCATGGCGTTCTGCCGCATCAGACGTTCGATCCGATGCAGCCCGCAGGCCAGTCCGTCCTCGAGGACATCGCGCCAGACGCGGCGGGCGCCATAGGTCCGATCGCTGGCCTTGAAGCTCTTGTCGATGGCGATGACGAGCTTCGCGTCCTGGATCGCCCGGCCGCTGGCCGGGCGGCCCAGCCAAGCGTGGAAGCCCGAGCGCGAGACCGCCAGCACCTCGCAGAGCCAGCTGACCGGCCAGATATGCCGGTGCTTTGCAATGAAGGCGAACCTCATGTCGCGTCCCTCGCGAAAAAAGCCGCCGCTTTTTTTAGGATGTCACGCTCCGCCTTGAGACGCGCGACCTCTTTCTTCAGGGCCGCGATCTCGGCCAGATCGGCGCGCTGCTGCCCGTTTCCGGGAAACGCCGTGGCCGGCGCCACCGACGCTTCGCGCATCCAGCGCCGCAGCACGCTCTCGGCCAGATCCAGATCCCGGCATGCCTGCGCGACCGACACGCCCCGCTCCGTCACCAGCTTCACCGCCTCGATCTTGAACTCGCGGCTGAACTTCCGTCTCGTCATATCCACTCTCCAGTTCCATGGTCACGATCTTATCTTCGTGTCCACGAAACCGGCAGCAGGCCATTTGAAGCCCTCCATCGGCGGAGAGAAGGCCTTGACAGCCATCGCGCTCACTGGGCCAACGCCTGGTGCGGTTTGCAACCGGACTGTCTCCGGATCAGACTTGGCTTCCTCCTTCAGGCGGCGTTCGATCACGACGATCTTGTCCGTGCAGGTGCTGATTTGATCCAGATGCACACGGCTGAGCTGAATGACAACCGAAGGTAAATCGTTCTCCGGGTTTTCGATCCGTTCCGCCAGTTTCTTCACGAAGTTTCGGCCTGGCGGGGCGATGATCCCGTATTCCATCAAGTGACCACGCAGCGCGTTGATGATGGCATTGCGTTGCCGGACAAAAAGATCCCGCGTTTTGAAAACCATCGACCGAGATTGCTGTTCAGCCGATTTGACGGGCACAAACCGCATCGTCGGACGGACTGCCGCTTCAGCGACAGCCTCCGCGTCGTTGGCGTTATTCTTCTGCCGTTTCACGAAGGGCTTCACATAGATCGGCGGGACCAGGCGAATGCCGCAGCCCAGCTTCATGATCTCGCGCCCCCAATAATGCGACGAGGCACATGCCTCCATCGCGACCACGCAATTGGGCTGTTCGCTCAGGAACTTCAAAAACTGCCCGCGCGACAATTTCTTGCGGAACACCGGCTCACCTTTTGCGGTCGCGCCATGCGCCTGGAAAACCGACTTTGCCAAGTCGACGCCTATCGTCGTAACTTCGTCCATGGATGCCTCCTCCGATTTGGTCTTTCAACATCACCACTATGGCACAGCTTGATGCCGGTTCCGGGGTGGGGCATCCAAACCATCAGTGCCCAACCGCTTCGCGAGCATCAGCGTCGGCAGATCGCTGGGAAATATGGGTTTTCTCCGCGATCGTGTCGCGAGATGTCCGGCCGTGGCGCGTCCTTCGACGGGCATGGCAGCGGGTCAGGAAGCGCCAGAGCCGCTCCGCCTTCTGGCCGGCGCGATAGATCCAGCCGTAGATCGTCTCCGCGCAAACGGCGCGCAGGCCGGGCTCGATCCCGAGCCGCAGCCGTCCGGCGACCTGCTCGGGCGTCCAACCTTCGGTCAGGCGGTCCGTGACGTAGGCCGCGAGCTTCGCATCCGTTTCGATCGTCGCCTTGCGTTGGCGGCGCAACATGTACGCTCCATCCGCCACATGTGGACGGTACGCGCCGCTCTCGAGCGCGTTGCGCCCGATCTCGCGCGAGATGGTCGACGCCGCCCGGCCGAGCGCCCGGGCGATCGCACCGAGCGACAGACCGTCGGCCTTCAAACCGGCGATCCGGTCTCTCTCCTCGGCGGTGAGATCGGAATATCCTGACATGGCAACACCGTTCTCCGTTTCCAGACGGACGGATACATCATCCGCCCTCAGTGTTGCGCTTCACGATGGAACTCACCCTTGATCCCCTGTCAGGCCGGTAGGTGAAAGAATTTGCGAGAGGCGTATAAATTTGAGTAGACAGAGTCGCGTCGCAGCGATATCCAAGCACAAATTATCCGCTAAATGAGTATCCGCCCCATTGTTTGACATATTTCCTTCTATACGAATGCTTCAGCAAGACATCTTCAAAACTGTTTCAAGAATCTGCGAAGAAATGAAACTAGATTTGATATTGGCTGACCCAGTGTCATCGCCAAGGCCAGTATTTTGGGTTCTGGGGCCCAAAGAGCGTCAACATGATTTAATCAGGCTTTGCGAAAACGAAGGGCTTAAAACACTGTTGACGGCGCGTTCAAAAAGGCGGCAGGCCGAAGACAGCTTGGACGAAAATCTCTTGCCAAGAGCGTTCATAAAGCCACTAAGAAAGGAAGGCTATGTGGTCCACGGTAGACCGAGCGGCATCGTTTTGGATTTTTGCCACTTTGAATACGAGCGTGTGTAAGGGTGCCAGAGTCAATTTCCTTTGATTCAATGCTGCCAATCGACGCGATTTCGAGCTTACCCAAGGCCAACTTTCTTGGTTGTAAATTACGAATACTTCCAAATGCCGAGAAAATATTCAAGACTCACCCCGAATCTGAACCAATAGATGTTGTGTACACCATTGGGTGAATGGCCAAGATATAAAATGGATTACTAAAAAAAATCACACTATTTCAGGTGAGTTTGGACCCGAGGTGGATGGACCAGCCCGTTATGTTCAGGAAAAGAACTGAGTATAGCATAAAGTCCATACTTCGATATTTTACAAACTTAGGGAAAAATATACATTGTAACTGATGATCAGATCCTTGATCAAATTGGTGATCTTCTAAATAATGTACAAATCATTGATCAGCAAAGATATATTTCCGAAAAATAGCGCTTCCAAACTTTAACTCCCATGCGATTGGCGGCGCTTTGCACAACATCGACGGTCTTTCCGAGCGATATTTATACTTCAACGACGATGTGATCCTTGGGGCTCCTCGTTTGCTCTTCGTTATTTTTTTCTGAATTAGGACAGCCAAAGCACTTTCCATCCAATAGAAGCGTACTTTGTCCACGTTTTACAGGTGTAGAGGATCGTATCGTCGATATCGCACGCAGAAATGTACAGACCGCATTGTCGAATGAACTTGGTTACTTTGCATGGAAAGTGTTTAGACACGCGCCCGTTGCTACTCAGCGATCTTTGATGGCCGAAGTCGAGAAGAGGTTTCCTTCTGCATGGTCTCAAACCATGGCAAATTCAATTCGCGACGCGAACGATTTTCCACTAGCGGGCTTCTTGTATCAACACTACGCAATTGCATTAGGTCGTTCTCAACCTGGTAGTCTTAACTACAGGTACTTTTGCTAAACAGTGCCGATTTCCAAAAGAAATTTTTTGCTACTAATTGGCGTATCGCCGAGGGTCGACCGGTAGTTTTCTGCATTTCTTCTAACGAACACGACAAAATATACCATGAGAATCTGGCCCTATTGGAGGATACTCTTGACAAGGTCTTTCCTTGAAACATAGTCAGTAACGCGTGTTCCATGCGGCGGGTATGTGGTCGGCAGCTGGACACTGGTGAGTTCCGGGCCCATCCACTATCCCCCAAACCTGATTTCGACGCCCTGCCAAGCTCCGAGGGGGCCGCTTTGTCCTCGGGGCAGCCATCGTCGGATCCGCCCGGCTGGCGTCTCGACGCCGCTCTTCCCAACTGGCGTAGGCCACAGAAATACGTGGTGGCCGGGCATGCCGCGCAGCGCTGGGCGGCGGGGGGAGGAGGACCAGAAAACGGTCCAGTGGACCGTTTTCCGACGAATGAACCACGCATTCTCGGGACCCCGGAAGGCGGCCGTCACGCTGCGATGGTCCGGCCCCAGGCAATCACGGATCCGGCGCTCGGCGCCCCCCGGCCGCCGAAGATGACGAGATCCGCTTCCTGCAAGCCGGCAGGCGATGCCCGCATCGCCGAAAGGCCAGTGCCCCGCCGCTTCGCGAGAATCAGCGTCTTCAGATCGCTGAGAAATGTGGGTTTTCTCGGCGATCTTATCCTTGGAGGGTGAGTTCCATCGTGAAGCGCAACACCGAGGGCGGATGATGTATCCGTCCGTCTGGAAACGGAGAACGGTGTTGCCATGTCAGGATATTCCCATCTCACCGCCGAGGAGAGAGACCGGATCGCCGGTTTGAAGGCCGACGGTCTGTCGCTCGGTGATCGCCTGGGCGTCGGCCGGGTGGCGCACCACTCGCGCAGATCGGGCGCAACGGCGTCGTAGAGCGGCCCCGTCCGCATGGCGTGGATGGAGCGTACATGTTGCGCCGCCAACGCAAGGCGACGATCGAAACGGATGCGAAGTTCGCGGCCTACGTCACGGACCGCCTGACCGGCTGCTGACGCCCGAGCAGGTCGCCGGACGGCGCGGCCGGGATCGAGCCGGCCGCCCCGTTGGCGGAGACGACCTGCTGGCTGGATCACCGGGCCGGCCAGAAGGCGGAACGGCTCGGTTCCGACCCCTCCACGAAGACGCGCCACGGCCGGACATCTCGCGACACGATCGCGGAGAAAACCCATATTTCCCAGCTATCTGCCGACGCTGATGTTTCGCGAAGCGGTTGGGCACTGATGGTTTGGATGCCCCACCCCCGGAACCGGCATCAAGCTGTGCCATAGTGGTGATGTTGAAAGACCAAATCGGAGGAGGCATCCATGGACGAAGTTACGACGATAGGCGTCGACTTGGCAAAGTCGGTTTTCCAGGCGCATGGCGCGACCGCGAAAGGTGAGCCGGTGTTCCGCAAGAAATTGTCGCGCGGGCAGTTTTTGAAGTTCCTGAGCGAACAGCCCAATTGCGTGGTCGCGATGGCAGCATGTGCCTCGTCGCATTATGGGGGCGCGAGATCATGCCGAGCCATGAGGCCCGCACTACGCGCCGATCTATGGAAGCCCTCGTGAAACGGCAGAAGAATGACGCCAACGACGCGGAGGTTATCGCTGAAGCGGCGGTCCGTCCGACGATGCGGTTTGTGCCCGTCAAATCGGCTGAACAGCAATCTCGGTCGATGGTTTTCAAAACGCGGGATCTTTTTGTCCTGCAACGCAATGCCATCAACGCGCTGCGTGGTCACTTGATGGAATACGGGATCATCGCCCCGCCAGGCCGAAACTTCGCGTGAAGAAATCCGGCGGAACGGATCGAAAACCCGGAGAACGATTTACCTTCGGTTGTCATTCAGGCTCAGCCGTGTGCATCTGGATCAAATCAGCACCTGCACGGACAAGATCGTCGTGATCGAACGCCGCCTGAAGGAGGAAGCCAAGTCTGATCCGGAGACAGTCCGGTTGCAAACCGCACCAGGCGTTGGCTCAGTGAGCGCGATGGTTGTCAAGGCCTTCTCTCCGCCGATGGAGGGCTTCAGACGCGGCCGCGACTTTGCGGCGGTGGCTAGGGTTGGTTACGGACCAGAAGTCCACTGGCGTCGCAGATACTGGGTACATCAAAGATGGGACAGCGCGATATCCGGCGATTGCCGATCATCGGAGCCATGACCCGCATCCGATGGGCAATCAAGAACGGGCCGCCCAAAGGCTCCTGGCTTGAACAAACGCTGGAGCGTAAGCCGCGCATGCTGGTGGCGATAGCGTTGGCCAATAAAACTGCCCGGACGATCTGGGCGATGATGACAAAACGCCAGGATTTCGAGATCCGGTCGCTGCGGCTTAAAACCGCAACGCCCGCAATGATGTGAGAAGGACATTGAAACAGTAAGGACACATGATCGATCAGATCGAGGTTGGAAAAACCAGAGCTTCCCAGAGAGCTTCGCGCTCGTGACATTGATTTGGACCTGACCTTCGTATCGCCATACCGGCCCGCGGCATGAAATCATCGGCAATTCGAGGCCTGACACATGACCGTACCCGATCACATGTTCAAACTGATCAAAATATCTCTTGCATCAAACGGGGCATCCACACATGGGAAGCGGATCTCGTCATCTGCAAACGCTCCCGCCCGGTGCTGGTGCTGCATGAGCGCAAGACCTCGGATCACGCTGATGACGCCTTGCCGGCAAGACCGCGGGTGAGACCGTCGCCGCGATGATGGCGACCTTCAGGCGGCTCGACCCGCGTATGCGTGGTTCATTCGTCGGGAAAACGGTCCACTGGACCGTTTTCTGGTCCTCCTCATCCTTCGACAACGACACCTGCTTCGCCCGCCACATGCTGCTGCGCGGCATGCTCTCGGCCACCACCTATTTCTGTGACGCCTATGCGAGTCTGGCAGAAGGGCGGGGTCGAGAACGCCATCGGGCGGATCAGACGATGGCTGCCCCGAGGCACTGATCTCGATGAGATCAGCGAAGTCGACATCCAAGAGATCGCCATGACCATCAAACATCACCCCGCGCAAGTGCATCGGCTACAGATCCCCGGTCGAGGCGTTCCTGTCCGAGCTTGGCAGGGACGTCGAAATCAGGTTTGCTTGAACCGTTGCGCTTCGCGCTGGAATCCACCATGCCCTTCGGGGCGCGAGCAATCCATAGCCGATGTTGTAGACCCGGAACGGCGCGTCGGAGGTGGCGGGGTCGGGATCCGCGGATTTCCAGTCCGGGTCGGGCGTCGCGACGAGGTCCGAGGCGCGGATCACGCCCTCGACGATGTCGTCGACATAGGTGAAGTCGCGGCTGTGGCGGCCGTGGTTGAAGACCTGGATCGGGCGGCCCGCGAGGATGGCGTCGGCGAATTTCATCGGCGCCATGTCGGGCCGGCCCCAGGGGCCGTAGACCGTGAAGAAGCGCAGGCCCGTGCAGGGCAGGCGGTAGAGATGGGCGTAGGAATGCGCCATCAGCTCGTTGGCGCGCTTGGTGGCGGCGTAGAGCTGGAGCGGATGGTCGACGCCCTGGCCCTCCTCGAAGGGCATGGTGGTGTTGGCGCCGTAGACGCTCGAGGTCGAGGCGTAGGTCAGATGCGGCGTCTCCGCCCGGCGGCAGGCCTCGAGGATGTTGGCGAAGCCCACGAGGTTCGACTGGATGTAGGAGCCCGGGTTCTCGATGGAATGGCGCACGCCGGCCTGGGCGGCGAGGTGGATCACCCGGTCGAAGGGCGCGCCCGCGAAGGCGGCCGTGACCGCGTCCATGTCGGCGAGATCGGCGCGGAGGAAGCGTCCAGTCCGCGCCGCTCTCCGCCGCGATCCGGTCGAGCTCGGCCAGCCGGGCCTCCTTGAGGGCCGACGTCGTAATAGTCGTTGACGACGTCGAAGCCGGTGACCGCATCGCCGCGCGCCATCAGCGCGCGCGCCGCATGGAAGCCGATGAACCCCGCCGCGCCGGTGACGAGGACGCGCATCCTCAGGCCGGGACGCCGAGGCCGCGGCCGATGGCGTAATAGGCGAAGCCTTTGCGGGCCATGCGCTCGGGATCGTAGAGGTTGCGGCCGTCGAAGATCACGGGATCGAGAGCCGCTCCTTGATCAGGTCGAAATCGGGCGCCCGGAACACCTGCCATTCGGTGAGGATTGCCAGCGCGTCGGCGCCCTTGAGCGCCGCCTCCTTGGTGCCGCAGAGCGTGAGGTCGTCGCGGTCGCCGTAGATGCGCTGGGTCTCCTCCATCGCCTCGGGGTCGTAGGCCTGGACGGAGGCGCCGGCGTCCCAGAGCGCCTCCATCAGCACGCGGCTGGCCGCCTCGCGCATGTCGTCGGTGTTGGGCTTGAACGACAGGCCCCAGAGCGCGAAGGTCTTTCCTTTGAGGTCGCCTTTGAAATGCGCGCGGATCTTTTCGAAGATCACCGTCTTCTGCGCGTCGTTGCGGTCCTCGACCGCCTGCATGAGCGTCGGCTCGAAGCCGGCGCCGCGCGCGGTGTGGATCAGCGCCTTCACGTCCTTGGGGAAGCACGAGCCGCCGTAGCCGGCGCCGGGATAGATGAAATGGTAGCCGATGCGCTGGTCCGAGCCGATGCCCTGGCGGACCATCTCGACGTCGGCGCCGAGCCGCTCGGCGAGGCCGGCGATCTCGTTCATGAAGCTGATCTTGGTCGCGAGCATGCAGTTGGCGGCGTATTTCGTCAGCTCCGCCGAGCGCACGTCCATCACGATGATCTTGTCGTGGTTGCGGTTGAAGGGCTCGTAGACCTCGCGCAGCACTTCCTCGGTCTCGGGGTCGGAGGTGCCGATGACGATGCGGTCGGGGCGCATGCAATCGGCGACCGCGGCGCCTTCCTTGAGGAATTCGGGGTTCGAGACCACGTCGAAGCCGAGATCCGAGCCGCGGCCCTCCAGCGTCTCGGCCATGCGCGCGCGCACCTTGTCGGCGGTGCCCACCGGCACGGTGGACTTGTTGAGGATGATCTTCGGCGCGGTCATGTGCTCGGCGATGGTCGTGGCCACCGCGAGCACGTATTGCAGGTCGGCCGAGCCGTCCTCGTCGGGCGGCGTGCCGACGGCGATGAACTGGATGCGGCCGTGCGCGACGCCTTGCGCCGCATCGGTGGTGAAGTTCAGCCGGCCCGGCGGCATGATTGGCCTTCACGATCTCCTCGAGGCCCGGCTCGTAGATCGGGATCACGCCTGCCTTCAGGCCTTCGACCTTGGCGGCGTCCACGTCGACGCACAGCACGTCATGTCCGACCTCGGCCAGAACCGCCCCCTGGACGAGCCCGACATAGCCGGTTCCAAAGACGGTGATCTTCATGGAGTTCCCTTCGTCAGCACGCCCGGCCCAGATGCACGGAGGCGGATATCGGGGTCAAGGCATCTTGGGGTGCCGCGGCCTCGGAGCGCGGGATTCGTGGCCGCGGTGCCGGGAACGGGACAACCGGGCGGTAGTCGATATCTGACTCGGGACGTGGCCAGTCCCCGGGGGAGACCCGCAGGCGCCGGGCCTCAAGCTCGGCGCCTATTTATCATAATGAATAATATCGGCTAACCTTTGGGCCGCAGTGAGTCCTGCGGCCAAGAGGCTGACATGCCAGCCGGGGATGCGCTGTCAGGCGAACAGGAAATCGCCGGCGTCGAGCGCTGCGCTGTCCACGTCTTCGAGGAACACCCGGACGTTGGAAAAAGCGACGACCGCATCGTCGCCATTGTTCGAGATGTTGAGATCCGCGAAGGAGGCCGCCCCGTCGAGGATACGGATGACATCCTCGCCAAGCGTCATGTCGGTGATCCGGTTGTTTCTGCCGTCACCGGTGGCGAACTCGAAGGTGTCCGCCCCGTCGCCGCCCTCGAGGGTGTCGCGGCCCTTGCCGCCGGTGAGCGTGTCGTCGCCGTCGCCGCCCCTCAGCGCGTCGTTCCCGTTCTCGCCGAACAGCCGATCTTTCCCGTCATTGCCGCGCAGGTCGTCGTTTCCGTCCCCGCCGAACAGCCTGTCGTTGCCGCCACGACCCGAGAGAAGGTCGTCGCCCGCGAAGGCCGTGAGGCGCTCGTCGGCGTCGCTTCCGACAATGATGTCGTTGCCTTCCCGGGATCCGCTGATCACCTCCATGTTGCGCAGCGTGTCGGTGAAGGTGCCTGCATTCATCACGATCTCGCCGGTCTGGTTCTCGAGATTGATCTTCACGCTCTGCACGGTGACCTGATTGTAGCGGATGGCATCAAAGGCGCCGCCCCGGCCGTTGACGATGTCATTGCCCTCGGAATTGGCGAAGTTGTCGCGTCCCGAGCCGCCGACGAGCATGTCTTCGGCCGTGGAACCGCGCACCTCGTCGATCTGCGGAAGACGTCCTGGTTGCCCCAGGCGTCGATGGCGCGTGCCGTTCATGCCGTTCTTGTAGCTTTTCACCTGCACCTTCACGCCGGTGTCGCCGTTCGCGCGCAGGAGCACCTGGTCGAAGCCGTCTCCCCCGATGAAGCGGTCGGCGCCATCGCCGCCGATCATGCGCACGAAGAGGCCTTCGGCGACATTGGCCTTGATGATGTCGTCACCGCTGCCCCCGATCAGGTTCAGGCCGCCGCCTCCGAAAAAGGCGTCGAGGCCGATGATGCTGTCGGTCCCGAGCGCACCCTTGTCCACGGTGCCGCCCGTCTTGTTGACCGTGATCTTCAGGTTCTGGGACAGGCCGCCGTAGTCGAGCCAGTAGGCGTTGCCGCCGCCGGAGAGATCGATGGTGTCGTTGCCGCGGCCGCCCAGCACGATATCGCCGAAGCCGATATTCGAGCCGGGCTCGATCAGGTCATTGCCATTGCCGCCATCGAGGATGTCGTTGCCGTCGCCGCCGATGAGCCGGTCATTGCCCTTGCCACCGTCGAGTTCGTCGGCGCCGTCGCCGCCATCGAGCCGGTCGGCTCCGCCGCCGCCGCCGTTGAGGATGTCATCGCCGGCGTCGCCGGTCATCCGGTCGTTGCCGCTGCGGCCGGACAGATCGTCATTGCCGCCGAGCCCCCGGATGACGTCGTTGCCCGAGCCGCCGCGCAGAACGTCGTCGTTTTCGGTCCCGATGAATTTTGCCATGATATTGTTCCTTTTCCCAAACGGAAGACGGCACCTCATGGCCGACTCCGCGATATCCCGATTTTTAACGGTATTCCTATCTCAATATTTTCACGCCCGCCATCGGCTGCGCGAAAAAGCTGCCTGCAGGGTTAATGCCCGGCGGGAAGCAGCCGAAGCGCTGCTTTGGGTCCGGAAGCGGCGCGCTCCTGCGGCTGGCAGTCGCAGGCTGGCCGGAACGGCATGTCCCGTGTCCAGCCGGTCGCGGTCTTGTGATGACCGATGTGGACCGGCAGCGGTGCTGTGTCGGTCGGAGGGACGGAACGCTCGGAGGACATGGGCACTCCCGGTGTGGCAGAGCCGTGCCGCCCCTGCGGGACGGACATCCATCTGGCCCGGATCGACATGAGGATGGAAGCCGGTCCCTGGGCTGGTTACCATTTCGCAACTGCGATACGGGATTGCGGGAGCGGCACCCGTCTTCGGGATGCCGGCAGGTCGGAGCGAGATGATGGACAGGGTCGATTGCATCGTCGTGGGCGCGGGCGTGGTGGGGCTCGCGGTGGCGCGCGCGCTCAGCGTCGCGGGGCGCGAGGTGGTGGTGCTCGAGGCCGAGGGGCTGATCGGCAGCCATACCTCCTCGCGCAATTCCGAGGTGATCCATGCGGGCATCTATTATCCGCAGGATTCCGCCAAGGCCCGGCTCTGCGTGCGCGGCAAGCACCTGCTCTACGCCTATTGCGCGGCGCGCGGCGTGCCGCATCGACGCCTGGGCAAGATCATCGTCGCCACCGACCCCGAGCAGGAAGGCGCGCTCGCGGGCATCCGCGCGAAGGCCGCGGCCAACGGCGTGCCCGATCTCGAACCGCTCGATGCCGCGGATCTCAACCGCATGGAGCCGGCCCTGCGCGGCGTGGCGGGGCTGCTGTCGCCCTCGACGGGCATCATCGACAGCCATTCCCTGATGCTGAGCCTGCAGGGCGAGGCCGAGGATCACGGCGCGATGATCGCCTTCCACACCCGCTTTCTCGGCGCGACCCCCCTGCCCGGCGGCGGCTTCGCCCTGCGTGCGGAGAGCCATGGCGAGACCGTGACCTTCGCCTGCGACCTCTTGGTGAACGCAGCCGGCCTCTTCGCGGGCCGGGTCGCGGACGGCATCGAGGGCCTCGCCGCGCCGCATCGCCGGGAGGTGCATTACTGCAAGGGCAATTATTTCGGCGTGTCGGGGCGGGTGCCGTTCTCGCGCCTGATCTATCCGGTGCCGGAACGCGACGGGCTCGGCGTGCATCTCACCCTCGACCTGCAGGGCAGCGGCCGCTTCGGGCCCGACACCGAATGGATCGACGGCATCGATTACAGCCTCGATGCGACCCGCGGCGACAGCTTCTATGATGCGATCCGCCGCTACTGGCCCGCCCTGCCCGACGGCGCGCTCCTGCCCGACTATACCGGCATCCGCCCCAAGCTCTTCCCCAGGGGCGGAGACGCCACCGATTTTACGATTCAAGGCCCCGAAACCCACGGCCTCGACGGGCTGATCAACCTCTACGGCATCGAGAGCCCGGGCCTGACCGCCTCGCTCGCCATCGCCGAGGATGTGCTGGCGGCGACGGGGTCAAGGGCGGCGGCGTGAGGGTCGAAAACGGTGGTTTTCGCCGGTGACAGAAACGATGAGTTTTGGCCTGTTTGGCGCTATGCCCTGCGGAGGAACAGATAACCTTTCTGCTCTTTCACGATCTCCCACTCCTCGCGGCGAGAAGCCACAACCCGCTTGAATCCTGCGATATTGGTGCGTTCGTCGGCGATCAAGCACCAGCCACCGTGGTCAATGTGATCAAGAAGAGTGCGGAGCGCTGTCTGGCGATCTGTTTCATCGAGCATGTGGAGCGTTCTGTCGATTAGAACGACGTCGAACTTCCCTTCCGGCTCGTACTCGGTGATATCGGCGACAATGCCCGAGGCATCGAGATTTTCCGCTTTGGCAACGTTGTTCAGGTCGCGAATTCCGCTTGGTGACAGGTCGATGGCCAGAACGCTGTGCCCGGCCCGGGCGATAAACAAAGCATCGCGCCCCTGTCCGCACCCGATGTCCAAGACACGCAGGCTTCCGTCAGATCGCGCAGCAAAGAAATCCACGAAAACCTGTGTCGGCCCGCCAAGTGCATTGGGCGTGGATTGATAGAGTTGTTCGTAGTCGTACGCCATAGTGACGGCTTATCGAACCGGAGCGCCCTTGGCCAAGTGAAATATCTCGTGAGTACGGTTGAGCCCATTCGGTGTCGGTCAAAAACCCCTGGCCAATACCTCCCGGTCAGAAACGGTGGTTATCGGCCGCATGCGCGGGCTCAACCGAGGGGCGACCAGAACCCAACCATGTCCGATCATCCTCCAAAGATGACGGCATGCATCGTACGGCCCGGCACGAGTGTGAATGCTCCTGTAAGCACGAGGGCCAGTGCAAGACTGGATCATCGAGTTGCGGTGCGCCGTGACGCTCCCCGGACGGATCGCGCGAATGGAGTAGATCAATGTGGCAAGGACCAGGAGCGAAAGGACGTGAATGATCGAAAACGGCCCAAACCATTGGAACTCATGGATCCAGAAACTCGACACCGCGACCACACCCATGGCGCCAACCCAGACATAGCCAAGCGTCTTGTGCGTGATCGTCCCTTTGGGAGCCAAGAGCTGAATCGCCCCCGCACCCATCGCAAGGAGAGCGACGAGCGCGTGAACGGAAATGACTGCGCCGTCATTCCACAGGGCTTGCCAATTCATGCCGACCCCTCCCGTAGATCATGGACAGGACGAGGCCTTGGGCTGCAGTGACCGCGATCCAGAACACAAGCTCGACTGCGACAAGTGCGACCGGTTCGCCGAACATGTTGAAGGGTGTGTGGAACTCGAAGTATAGCGCCATAAGCGCCCATAGGATGGCAGCGAAAGCCAGTCCACGCGCGACGATCCCGTGCGGCAAAGCAGGCTCGATCCAATAGAAGACCAGACCGTGGACAACGCCAATCACTGCGGCGATGGCCATGTAAAGCGGACCGTTCCTGAACATTAGGGGAGGTGGTTCCATTTCGAACAGAACCGCTATGACCTTTGCGCTTTGAATTTCGTTCTCAAAAAGAAGCGGTCGGCCGAGTTGAAAGAACAGGATGTTGCTCACGATGTTGGCAATGACGATCGCGACAGCACCGCCGATGGCGGCTCTCAATAGCTTCGCGTAAGTGATGGATTCCTCCTTGCAGTTGATGCCTTGGTGTGGGTTTTTCGGGCAGATCGCTTCGACTAGGGTCGCGCGGGCGCACACGGGCTTGACAGCAAACACGCTTGCACTGCCGGTCAAGGAAGGCGTCTACCCACCTGACAAAGACCGATTGTAGAAGTCGCTATCGGAATCCTCAAACGCACATGCGGAGGTTGTGTCTGTAGACCAGTGCGACGTCAAAAACGGTCGTTTGTGACACCCGGCACCAAGGCGCCAAAAACGCTGAAAAACCCCGCGCCCAAAATCCCCGGCGAAACATGGCGCCGTGTTATCGCCGTTCCGGGCCGTTTCCGACGCATGTGTCACAAGGGGCAGGCCGCGCCTGCCGCGCGGACGGGCCTGCGCGTGGCGGCCTGAGGGGCGGACGAGATCAACACCCGGACGGTCCTCGATGCCGCCCGACGGAAGCCGCCGGATCCGCGCCACCTTCCGCGGCCTCATGACCGGGGCCGCAGCCTGATTTTCGGCTGGTCCGCCTGTGAGACCAGGATGATCGGCGACGTGATCCATTTCACCGCGCGCACGATCCGCCCCGACGTCCCCCACACGGTGGTCTGTACGGAACCGTCGACGGCGACGCGCTCGATGTCGACGCCACCTGAGCCACAAGGCGCTGGTACTGGACCAACCGGATCGAGATCACCGCAACCAGCGTGCCCGCCCCGCCCGCCACCGCGCGCGTTTCCGGCTGAGGCAAATCGCGTGACCCGGACCGGCCTGAGCCCGGCCGGACGCTTCCTGCCGATCGCAGCTCTCGAGCGCCTGTTCTCCATCCTGCGCCTGCGCCGCCCCGCTCTCGGGCGGGGGAGCGGCCGGCGATGATCTTTCTCGGATTGCGGCTCTGACACCGACGGCCCCGGGCGCTCTGTTCCCGTCAGGGCGCCGGGCGAAACCCAGCCAAATTGGCAAGCCGGTTTCCAGCCACTTTCCAGCCGGATTCCAGCCCCGGAAAACCACGCCTTTTCCGAAGCTTGCGCCGAATTCGCCGCCATGGGCGATTTTCGCGTCCTGTCCCCGGACAGTTACGCCTGATCAGGCTGGGGAAGCCGCCCACGCTGCAAGCCCCCAACGAGGGCGTTGTCATGCTCCGACATGTCGTTGCCGGTCTCGTTCGGGCCCGAGGCATCGACCGACCAGATCGCCGCCTGGCGCGCCGCCGTGCCCGGGATGTGCGAGACGCGCCGGGACAGGTCCCCGTTCCGCGCGCGGAACCGATCCGGCACCCCTACTCTGCGAACAGCGCCGCCTGTTCCTTGCGCAATTCGTCGATCAGCCGGCCTTCGGGGATCTGCACGTCGGCATAGGTGAGCACCGCGTCCTTGGGCAGGTCGTGCTTGAGCCTGGCTCCGACCGCGACGCCGATGGGCAGCAGGTCGCCCGAGGCGGTCGCCGCCGCGGTCTCGGCCTCGCCGTAGACGGTGTAGCCGCCGAGCTCGTCGATCTCCTCGCCGGCCTTCAGATCGCGCTTGGCCAGCGTGACCACCTCGACCAGCGGACCGGCGATCGGGGCGATGGCGGCATCGTGGAAGAGGGCGGCGCGCGCGATGGTGGCGGGCACCTCGAAATGGCAGAGATGGTAGGGCGTGTAGAAGCAGTAGAGCGGGCCCTCGCCGAGCTTGTAGAGGTTGAGATAGTGGCGCTGGCGCGGATGCTCGATGGTGCCGAGCACGAAGACGCCCGGGCCGGGGGCAGCGCCCACCACGTAGTCGACGATGCCGGGGCCGGCCATCAGCTCCTCGGGATCGTAGAGCTTCACCGCCTCGGTGATCGGTGTTCCGCCCTCGACGGTGAAGCCGTGCATGCCGCGCTTGGCGACACTCATGCCGGTGGCATTGGCGACGATGGCCTGCTCGAAGCTGATCTTGGTGCCGTCGGCGAAGGAGGTCACCATCGAGGGGTTCTGGCCCCATTGCTTGGCAAAGCCCGCCTGGGTGGTGGGGTTGCGGTACGGGTCCTGCAGCCCCTTGATGTTGCCGCAGAGCACCGGGCGCACGCCGAGGCCCTTCACGAAGCGAAAGAGGTTCATCTCCACGCCGGGCTGGTCGCCGTCGACATTGGTGCAGATCAGGCCGGCCGCCGCCGCCTTCGCCTTCAGGAGCGGTCCCACGGTGCCGTCGAGCTCGGCGTTCATCAGCACGATGTGCTTGCCGTGCTCGATCGCGGCGAGCACCAGCGGGGCGGCCTCCTCGATGGCGCCGGTCACCTCGAGGAGAACATCGACATGGGGGGAGGTCGCGACCAGCATCGGATCGGCGGTCACCGCCGCATGGCCGGCCTCGATGGCGCAGGCCAGCGCCGGGGCCTCGTCGCAGATCACCGCATCGTCCTGACCGGCGGCGGCATAGGCCTCCACCGCCTTTTGCGGCGTGCGGTTGGCGATGGCGACCACCTGCATCTGGCCCCGGAAGGCGGTGTTGATCTGCAGCACCACACCCGCGGCCATGAAGCCCGCCCCGATCATGCCGACCCGGATCGGCGGCTGGCCCTCGGCGGCGCGTTTCGCCAGCGCGGTATCGACGATGATCATGGTTTGTTGTCCTTTTCCCGGTCCTGTCCCTGTATCGGCCGGAGCAGATCGCGCAGGATGCGCCTCGGTCCGAATCGACCTCTCAATACAGGAGTGAAAGCATGAAGTTCAGCGAAACGAGCCTCGAGGATGCGATGCTGATCGATCTGCGGAAGTTCGAGGACGACCGTGGCTTTTTCGCCCGCTCCTTCTGCGCCGAGGAATTCGCCAAGGCAGGCCTGGTGAGCGTGTTCCCGCAGGCGAATTATTCCTACAACGTCGCGAAAGGCACCCTGCGCGGCATGCATTACCAGAAGGCGCCCCATGCGGAGGTGAAGGTGGTGCGCGTGGCGCAGGGCGCGATCCTCGACGTGATCATCGACCTGCGCCCCGACAGCCCGAGCTACCTGAAATGGGAGGGCTTCGAGCTGTCGGCGGAGAATTTCCGCGCGCTCTACGTGCCGGTGGGCTTCGCCCACGGCTTCCAGACGCTGCGCGATGAGACCCATGTGACCTACCAGGTGTCCCATCCCTACACGCCCGGCACCGAGGGTGGCGTGCGCTGGGACGATCCGACCTTCGGCATCGACTGGCCGCTGCCGGTGACCTCGATCTCCGACAAGGACGCGGCCTGGCCGGATGTGGACCCGAAGGCCGGTATCCCGATCTGAGGGCGGCGCGCGTTAATCTCCAGCGCGATCAGCGCCTCCACTCGCACCCGTTTCGCGGTAAGTCGGCACAGTTCTAGGTAAATCGTCCCGATCTGCAGGGCGGGTGTCACGAGTGGTTGTCATGTACGAGAGTTCCCTGCGGGGACACCTCGGGTGTCCATTGTCATCCCCTGCTACAACGGCGCGGATTTCGTCGGCCGCGCGATCGAGAGCGGGTTCGCTCAGACCCATCCCGATATGGAGGTGATCGTCGTCGATGACGGCTCCGCCGACGACAGTCTCACGGTGATCCGCCGCCATCCGGACGCGCTTTGCATCGCCCAGGCGAACGGCGGGGTCTCGGCGGCGCGCAATGCCGGATTGGCCCGGGCGAGCGGGGATTTCGTGATCTTCCTCGATTGCGACGACGTGCTGCGCCCCGATTGCGTGTCGATCGGCCTCGCGGCCCTGCGCTGGCACCCGCAGGCCTCCTTCACCTTCGGGCGCCTGCAGCGCATCGATGCCGCCGGACGGCCGATGGCGACGCAGCAGGGCCCGGGCCCGGGCTGGCTCGACTATGCCATGGGGCTGCATCCGCGCATCCCGACCCCGCCGGCGCTGTTCCGTACCCCGCTGGTCCGGGACCTCGGCGGCTTCGACGCCACGATCCGCTACGGCGAGGATTACGAGTTCTATCTGCGCCATCTGCACATCGCCCCAGCCTCGCGGCATGGTGAGATCGTGGTCGAATACCGTCGGCACGGGGCCAATGCCGACCCGCTGCCGCTCGGCCTTCCTCAACGGGGTGATGGAAGTGATGGACGCCGAACGCAAATGGGTCGGTGCCGATGCCGCGCTGCTGGCCGAATGGCAGGCGGGACGACGCGACTGGCAGCGCTTCTTCGGCCGCATGTTGCCGCGCTACATGATCAACGTGGTGCGCGCCGCCCGGCCGGCCGCCTTCGCTCAGGCCTTCCGGAGCCTCGTCGTCCATGGCCCTGGAACGTTCGAGGGCCTGGTCGGCCTGGGACCGCAGCGCCTGGAGACGAACCCACTTGTCCAGACCGGGCCCGTCACGGCGACAGGGACCGAAAAGGGCATCCACCCCCGCTCGGCTGGCTAGCACAGCAGGCGCCTGAGATGATAATGTCGATGCTGTGGTGGTACCGGATCTCGAGGGTATGATGGTTTTGTCGTTTACGGATGCGAGTTGGCGTTTCGTCTTTGAGACGTCGACGGATTTTTCGTGTGCCTGCGGGGCGTTCGGAGGGGGGCTATTGCGGCCAGACCTACGGGATTGCGCTTGGGGATGCGGATGGGGACGGCTGGCTGGACCTGTTCGCCAATCACCATCTGATCGGCCCGTCGGAGATCCTCTACAGCTTTGGCCGTGGCACGACGGCGGTATCTCCGGCGCGGATTCTCGAGAACGAGGACGAGCACGGCGCGGTGTTCTTCGACATCGACGGCGACGGGGACCTCGACCTTCTGCAAGGGGTCGGCGCCGGTACCGGCAGCATCTCGAACCCGGACAATCGGGATTTCTGGAACAAGGTGCTGCTCAACGATGACGGGCGGATCACCAGCACCAACGTGGCGGATGATTTCGGGCTGGATTACGGCCTGGCACGGGGGCGGATCATGGTGCTGCTCGAACTCGAGGGCTGCACCGGGATGCTCCTGGCGAGCACGGCGCGCCCGGACGGCGACTGGGCATCGACGATCCTGATCCAGCGCAATGACGGCAGTTTCCGCTCCTGGGGTCAGGACGTGGCGCAGTCGGGTGATACCTTCGGCATCGGCGCGCGGCTCGATGGCGACGCCGTCACCGATCTGGTTCTGGTCAACGGGACCACGTTGCTGGCATTCACGAGCGCGAGCCGGACGGCACCACACTGGCACCGCTAGCTCCGCGGGCGGGTTCGGGCAGATCACCGACCTGGTGATAGGCGACTTCGACGGCGATCTGGACGCGGACATCTTCGTGGCCTAGGACGTACGAACCCTGAACAAGCTTCTGGTGCGCGATGGATCGGGAACCTGGGTGAACAAGGCCGGTGCCGTGGGTATCAGCGGAGTGCCCGAGCAGACCATCTCGGCCGTGGCGGGCGACTTCGACAATGACGGCGATCTCGACATCGCGGCGCTGCAGTTCGTCGAGGGGCTCGACATCGTGTTCTGGATCAACGACGGCAGCGGTGCGTTCACCCGCGAGCGCCTGACGGATTCCGACATTCCCGGCCGGGGGTCGAGCCTGATCGTGGGCGACGTGAACAATGACGGCGTGCTCGATCTGGTGATTGCCACAGGCGATGGCGCGCCAACCGAGGAGAACGCGGGCGGCTATTTCCTGCTCGAGGGCGATCCGACCGGCAATTCCTGGCTGAGCGTGACCCTCGACGACGCGCGCTCCACAGGTGGCCTCGGCGCCCGGGTTCTCGTGCGCACCCCCGACGGCCGCGAGCAGATGCTCGAGCAGGATTCCGGCGCGCATCGCTGGGCCCAGGACGACACACGCCTGCATTTCGGCCTCGGAGAATACGACCGAGCAGAAGTCCGCGTCATATGGGCAGACGGATCAGAACAGGATTTGGGCTGGGTTGACGCAAATCGGTTCCTGACCGTGGCCGAGATTCCCACCGACCCGCCCGTTGATCCACCGGTGGACCCGCCCGTGGATCCCCCTTCGGATCCCGATTTCGCAGGGCTGCTGACCATCGACCGGTCCGGAAATCTCGTGACGGTGACGGCAACGAGCCGCGACAAGACGGCGGTTTTCGATGGCACGCTCGCGGTCAGCGGTGCGACCGCGTCGGGACTGACAACCACCAGCTTCGAGAGCAACGACAGCGCCTTTCTGACCGGGAACGGTGTGGCCTTCGACATGAAGGTCTGGGCAGCGCCGGGCAATTTCGACGCCTTCAGCTTCCGGGTCGACCCCGCTGCAGAACTCACGGTGAGCGGTGACTTCGACGTGGTGTCCACCGATCCCACCGACCCGCCCGTTGATCCGCCGGTGGACCCGGCCGTGGATCCCGATTTCTCGCAGGGCTTGACCATCGACTGGGTCGGGGACCCAGTGACGGTGACGGCGACGAGCCAGTCGGGCAAGGCATTCCTCGACGGGAGTACTCAGACGGCGGTTTTGCCACAAGCAACCTCACCCGGGAGAACTTCGAGGCGGTTGATAGCGCGGGGCCGGTGTCGGGAGGAGTGGACTTCGATCTCACGGTGTTCGCCGCGCCGGGCCTGTTCGACGCCTTCAGCTTCCGGGTCGACCCCGCTGCAGAACTCACGGTGAGCGGTGACTTCGACGTGGTGTTTACCGATCCCACCGACCCGCCCGTTGATCCGCCGGTGGACCCGCCCGTGGATCCCGATTTCGCAGGGCTTCTGACCATCGACCGGGTCGGGGACCTGGTGACGGTGACGGCGACGAGCCAGTCGGGCAAGGCATTCCTCGACGGGAGCATTCAGACGGGCGGTTTTGCCACAAGCAACCTCACCCGGCAGAACTTCGAGGCGGTTGACAGCGCGGGGCTGGTGTCGGGAGGAGTGGACTTCGATCTCACGGTGTTCGCCGCGCCGGGCCTGTTCGACGCCTTCAGCTTCCGGGTCGACCCCGCTGCAGAACTCACGGTGAGCGGTGACTTCGACGGTGTTCGTGGTCTGAGGGCATTCTCGAGAGACATAAACATACGGATGATTGCGCCGATCAACTCAGGGGAGTCCAATTCGTCGCATCGCGATGACCAGTGATAATCAAGCGTGCAAGTTTCCGCCTAAAACCAGTACAAGGGGCAGCCTTTGGCCTGAATCCGGGCTCGTTCCATTCAACTGACCCCAAACACGAGCTAACCTATGAAGCGGGTCGAATTCAGCGCCGTGGAGCATCCGCATCGGGAAGCAGTTTTGAGGGTATGATGGTTTTGCTCGTTACGTGATGAGTTGGCGTTTGTCTTTTGAGACGTCGACGGATTTTTCGTGTGCCTGCGCGGTGTGTTCGGAGGGGGGCTATTGCGCCAGACCGGATTGCGCTGGGGATGCGGATGGGGACGGCTGGCTGGACCTGTTCGCCAATCACCATCTGATCGGCCCGTCGGAGATCCTCTACAGCTTTGGCCGGCACGACGGCGGTATCTCCGGCGCGGATTCCGAGAACGAGGACGACACCGCGCGGTGGCTCTTCACATCGACGGCGACGGGGACCTCGACCTCTGCAAGGTCGGCGCCGGTACCGGCAGCATCTCGAACCCGGACAATCGGGATTTCTGGAACAAGGTGCTGCTCAACGATGACGGGCGGATCACCAGCACCAACGTGGCGGATGATTTCGGGCTGGATTACGGCCCGGCACGGGGGCGGATCATGGTGCCGCTCGAACTCGAGGGCCGCACCGGGATGCTCCTGGCGAGCACGGCGCGCCCGGACGGCGACTGGGCATCGACGATCCTGATCCAGCGCAATGACGGCAGTTTCCGCTCCTGGGGTCAGGAAGTGGCGCAGTCGGGTGATACCTTCGGCATCGGCGCGCGGCTCGATGGCGACGCCGTCACCGTTCTGGTTCTGGTCTACGGGACCAAGTTGCGCATTCACGAGCGCGGGCCGGACGGCACCACACTGGCACCGCTCTCCGGGCGGGTTCGGGCAGATCACCGACCTGGTGATAGGCGACTTCGACGGCGATCTGGACGCGGACATCTTCGTGGCCCAGGGCGGTACGAATCCTGACAAGCTTCTGGTGCGCGACGGATCGGGAACCTGGGTGAACAAGGCCGGTGCCGCGGGTATCAGCGGAGTGCCCGAGCAGACCATCTCGGCCGTGGCGGGCGACTTCGACAACGACGGCGATCTCGACATCGTGGCGCTGCAGTTCGTCGAGGGGCTCGACATCGTGTTCTGGATCAACGACGGCAGCGCGGCCTGTTCCGCGAGCGCCTGACGGATTCCGCATTACCCGGCCGGGGGCTCAGCCTGATCGTGGGCGACGTGAACAATGATTATGTGCTCGATCCGGTGATTGCCACAGGCGATGGCGCGCCAACCGAGGAGAACGCGGGCGGCTATTTCCTGCTCGAGGGCGATCCGACCGGCAATTCCTGGCTGAGCGTGACCCTCGACGACGCGCGCTCCACAGGTGGCCTCGGCGCCCGGGTTCTCGTGCGCACCCCCGACGGCCGCGAGCAGATGCTCGAGCAGGATTCCGGCGCGCATCGCTGGGCCCAGGACGACACACGCCTGCATTTCGGCCTCGGAGAATACGACCGAGCAGAAGTCCGCGTCATATGGGCAGACGGAAACGAGCGCAGTGTCGGGCTCATCGACGGATCCCGCGCAATCACGCTTCGCGAGAACAGCGCCAAAGCCAAGGACCTCAAGGGAACCGACCGCGACGACGTGCTCACCGGGGGCAAGGGCGACGACACCATCATGGGACGTGATGGCAAGGACAAGCTGCGCGGCAAGGACGGCGCCGATCTGATCCGGGGCAATTCTGTGCAACAAGAAAGCTGTTCCTGTGGGAATACAGCGTACCTGGGGGAAAAGCATCTGCTCACCGATGGCCAATGAAAAATCGTGATGTTCCTTTTCATATCCGAAGGATCCTGCCATGCCGCAACATCCGGCACGAATAGGGTGCACGTTTTCTGGAAAGGTCTTTTGTAGAATCGATGGATATTTCTCTTCTAGATCGGCTTTATCGTGACAATGGGTATGAACATGAACGTTTTTTTTTATGGGAGGAAGCAACTCTTTTTTCTCGTCCAATAACATTTCTAATGGAACTAGATGTTCCGCAATCACCTCCCCTTTCTCCACCATTTCTTGCTTGAGTGGAAGGGAATGGACCGCTTCTCCTCGTAAAAAGGAGGCGCAACTGGGCTCAAGAACGAGAATGGGAATCCCCTTTAGTGCGTAAGGGTAGAGGTTTTCAATCCATTTTTCTGTCCGTTGTTTGGCTTGAGGCAACAGTCCTTTAGAATAAAGTGGCCTTCCACAGCACATATAGGGAAGAATTTGAAGATGGTATCCCAAGTGTGCTACGACGTCTTGTGTTGCTATGCCAATATCGGGTTCGTAGAATTCCGTATAGGTATCGGTGAAGAGAATGATGGGGTTTTTGCCTTTTTGATCTTGGTTAAGAGAGATTGAAAAACGCTGTGGAGACAATCGAGGAAGAGGTCGTTTTTCTGTGATGCCGATCGAGGACAGTATCTTCTTACCCAGCCAACTTTCTTGCAATAAACGGGCTCCTTGAGGAAACTGCGATCCCCATTCACTCCAACGGTCAATATTTCCAAAAAGATGATTCCTCCACAAAAAGCCGTGCTCTTTTTGGTACTGATAGAGAAATTCCGATTTGATCTTTGCCATATCGACTTCTGATGGACACTCCTTTTTACACCCTTTGCACTGGATGCAGAGATCGAGGATGTCATGCAGTTCTCGACTGGGCTTTAATGTTGGAGAGAATTGCCCTTTCATCCACGAACGCAATGCTTGTGCTCGTGCGCGCGTCGAATCGTATTCGTTCCCTGTCACGTGAAAAGAGGGGCACATGACGCCCTCTTTTTTTCTGCAGTGGCCATTCCCATTGCACAAATCGACAGCTAAAGCCAATCCTCCTTCTTGGGAAAAAGAGAGATAGGTAGAAGGGTCCTTGGGCTTTTTTTCTGTAGAATGGCGCCAATGTGTTAATGGATCGCAAGGCGAGACGATCTTGCCAGGATTCATCCTGTTATGAGGATCAAACACCCCTTTTATGCGTTGAAAAGCTTCGATCATCTGGCTCCCGTACATGGTCTCCAATAACCAGGAACGGATCCGTCCATCACCATGCTCTCCACTCATCGCTCCCCCATGCTCCAACACGAGTTGTGCCACCTCTTGCATCGATTTCCGGATCGTTTCAGGAGTCTTGGGATCGAGAAGGTTGAGATAGGGACGAATGTGAAGACAGCCGGCTCCGACATGTCCATAGATGCCGACATCTGGGCTGATCTTACTGAGAAGATGGGTTAGCTTTGGAAAAAAAGAGGCCATTTGTTGAGGAGGAATGGATAGGTCTTCAATAAATGTCAGGGCCCTCGTATAGGAGCGCCGCGACAACAATAGTCCGAGTCCTGCTTTGCGCAATGCCCAAATCGAGGCTTGTTCTTTGGGATCCTTGATGATCTGTTGTGCACACCTTGTAAGGGTAGAGCCGAGTCTTTCTCCTTTTTTTTGTGCCTCTTCAAGGCTCTCTCCATCAAATTCAACGAGAAAGATGATTTTTACATCGTCTTGAAAAAAATCGATGTGTTTTGAAAAAAGGGGTGACTGCCGCGCACAATGAACAATCCAATGATCCATCATCTCGAATGAAAGGGGGTGATGATCAAGGATTGACACAACGGCTTCCATCGCTTCGAGGACGTTGCGATACTCCAACACGCAAAGAACCGTCGGACCGGGTAGGGGAGAAATAGCAAGGGTGGCTTTTGTGGCCACTCCCAGTGTTCCCTCCGATCCGACAAACAACTTTGCTAAGGAGACTTCTCTCTCTTTGACAAGGGGAAGTAGGGCATATCCAGAAGCGCGACGTGGAAGCGATGGGTAACGGCGTAGCGCTTCTTCTGTATATTGGGAGCGGATGTGATCGAGTGTTTGATAAAAGGGATCTTTTTCTCTTCTTTGGTTCCACTCGCTGATGGAAACAGTCTCTAGTATGCGATGTTGTCCTTCGGCTTGGTAGATATCCAAACCATTAACGGCATCAATCATAGTCCCATAGCGCAACGAACGAGCTCCTGCTGCATGGTTCCCGATCATTCCCCCTAACGTTGCAACATCGCTTGTGGATGTCTCCGGGCCCAAGCACATGTCAAACGGGCGCAACGCTTCATTCAATCTGTCTGCTACAACACCCACCTGACAGACGACTTCTCTTTTATCGAGATCGATGGAGAGAATCTTCGTCAGATAGCGCGAAGTGTCAATGACAAGTCCCTCCCCTACACAGCCTCCTGTCAATCCGGTCCCGGCACCTCTCGGAACGATTGGAACGCCGTGAGCGAAAGCAATGGCCAAAGCCATTCCCACCTCTTCCTCTGTTTTGGGTTGAACAATGCCTATTGGAGCTTGTTCATACAAAGAGGCATCCACACTATACAGACTTTTCGAAAGGTCATCGAAATAGATGTCCCCTTCGATATTTTCCCTCAATTCGCGCTCTAAACGACTCGATTGCATCCCTCCTATTTACGCCATTTTGTTCTTTTGTCAAAGCTCTTTTCAATTAAAACTTTTTCCTCTAAGATGGAGTGCATTTATAACAGAGGGTCTATCGATGAATCCTATTGCTTTGCATGCCATCCGGTTCCATGAAAACGATGCTATTACGATAGAGCACAAGCGGTACATTCTTGGAAGATGGAAAGGATGTCGCATCTCCTACATCGTTTGTACAAATCAAGAAAAACAACTCTATAGTATTCGACAACTCAATCTCATCCAATTCCTTTTGCGCCGCCTTTTTAAACGGTATCAATCGACTCATGCAGCCACACTACATCAAGCCCTGCGTAAAGGAAATGTGGTCTATACTCCTCTTTCTAAGAAGACATTCCGGACGCAACTCATCGCTTCGTTGCGTCTTTATACAAATCAATTAAATTCTTCAGGAAAAAAGCAATTAAGTGAGGCTTTAGAAAAAGTTTTATATCTTTCAAATCCATTGAATCGCTTCATCTACAATGTTCGTATGGGACATCGCCATCTTATTGAACGGTATCTATCTTCTCAGCCGTTTCCTCCGCTTTTCAAAGCGGTTATTTTACAAAATCAAGCAGAGATGGAAAAGTTATTGCAAACCGAGGATGTTACTCAAACCATGTCTTTTGACACTAAGTGGAAAAATATGAATATTTTATTTTTTGCTGGTTTGACGGGAAATATACCCATCCTAGAACAACTTCTTCATCAAGAAAAATTGTCCAATGAAGGCACTCTTTACAGAGCCATTTCTCATAATCAACCCTTATTGTTGCGCTACCTGAGTGAAAGAGAGATTGACCTCCAAACCATTGAAAAAGCAGGTAAAGCCATCGGGCTTGCTGTGGAACATGCTAATATCGATGCATTAAAGTACTTGTTAGAAGAAAAAAAACTACAAGAAAAATGGGGACTTGATCTCTTTAAACATCATTCTCTTAATGGAAAAGAAACGCTTTTAACCTATGCGGTAAAAAAGGATCAATTCGAAGTCGTCTCTCTTCTATTGAAAGCTGGTTTTTCTGACGAAAAAGCTCTTTCTTGTGCCGTCGGTCGAGAAAATAAAGAGATGGTTCAGCTCCTATTACAACGCAAAGCCGATCCCAATCAACCTGAAGCCAATCTCCCTTTAATAAAAGCCATCGAGGTAGAAAATTCGGAAATTTTTTCCCTTCTGCTACAATGTGGCGCAACTGGCAATACCGAAGAGATCAAACAGTTTATCGAAAACCATTTTTCAAACCGTCCACAAATGCAAGAAAAATTTAAAAGTTTCATTGCTCACTCTTTGAAGTAGATATGCGGGTCCATGTTGTCAATCAGCAAGAAGATCTAGTTATTGATGAGGAGCAGGTGCGAAAAATCGCAGATCACGTCATCTCTGCCGAGGGAAAGAAGACCGATGAGGTGGGAATTCATTTTATTGATGACCCTACTATGCGTCGACTTCATGAAGAATTTTTTCACGATTCTTCTTCTACAGACTGCATCTCTTTCCCGATGGATGCTCTTGAAGAAGAGCCCTATTCCGTCTTAGGTGATGTATTCGTTTGTCCTGCAACCGCTCTTGCCTATTCGCAACAACACAACACCCTACCCTTAGAAGAGGTCACTCTTTATATCGTTCATGGGCTCTTACATTTGATGGGATATGACGATATCGATCCCATAGATGAGGCTGAGATGCGAAAGGCGGAAAAAAAACATATGAATCTCCTACAAAAATCGAATCTTGTGTTATATACTGAATCCAAGCGATAGATGATACCCAAATAACTTCAAAATTATTTTTTAAATCCATTGTATTATAGCTTATACCATTGTGTTTTTTTTACTTTCGCTCCTTTTTTTGTTCCTAGCATGTAGTTTTTTTGTATTTTCGTTATTTCTTCTTAGAAAAAGAGGAAAAAGTACCGCCTATTGGTTGGAATCAAAACGGAATTCATTGTGGTACTACCCCATCCACTATGGATCGTTTCTCTTTTTCCGATCGGATCCTTTTCTTGTAAAAGATCGAATCACTCGCACCAACGAAGAAATTATGGCCATTGTTGAGGAAGCCAATACTTCTCCCTATCTCGATACCAATGATAGAAAGCTCATCGGACAGGTAATCCGTTTTCGTGATCGCATTGCGCGCGAAATCATGATCCCCCGAGGTGATATTTTTACTCTTCCGGCTACGATGTCTATCAGTAAAGCTGCTAAACATCTAGAAGAAGAAGGGTATAGTCGAATTCCTGTATATAGAGATTCCGTCGATGAAATCATTGGTGTCATCATGTACAAAGATATTTTGCAAAAATATCTCGAATATGAAACCTCTGGAGGCTCGACGGAAATACTCGAAGCTCCTATTGAAACGATCGTTAAACCCGCTCTCTACACCCCTGAGACAAAAAAAATTTCGCTTCTTCTCCAAGAATTTCGAAGAAAACAAAACCATTTGGCCATTGTTGTTGATGAATACGGAGGAACGGAAGGCTTAATCACAATAGAAGATATCTTAGAAGAAATTGTTGGAGAGATCGAGGACGAATACGACGTCGATGAATCCCTCTTCCTCTCTCTTCCTGAAGGAGGCTGGCTTGTCGATGGGCGCATGAGCATTCTCGATGTCGAGGAACAACTCAACATCAAAATCCCCCAAGAAGGAGACTACGATACCATCGGGGGATTTATCTTTCATAGAACCAAAATGATCCCACCAAAGGGATTCCTTCTTGAAGAAGGGAATTTTTCGGCAAAAGTGATTCGTTCAAACGACCGTCGCATAGAAAAAATCCGATTGGAAAAAATCGTTAATAAGGAAAGCAAGTGATCCTTTTTCTTCTTGGCTCTCTCATTACATGGGCTATTGGCTCTTTTTGGTTTTTTGTTAAATGGAAAAACTGGCAAGCGCTGGCAAATACGCTCCTTATGCGAGCAGAAAAAGCATCTCAGGATCTACGAGAAAAAGCAGAAAGGGATGCTGCAGAGATTTATCAAAAAAAAAGACAATCTTTTGAGGAAAACCTATGGCAAGAACAACAACGAACAGAAAAGGAAGCTGATCGGCTCCGAGAACGGGAATGGCAGATCAAAAAACGAGAAGAAGGATTCCATAAAGAGGCAAAGAGACTCAAAGATAGGGAAAAGGATTTAGAAAAAGAACAGTGTCAAATGGAAGATGCAAAAAAAAATATCGTTGTCATGAGAAAACAGTTGCAAGAGACTTTGGCCAATATTTCTTCCCTCTCCCTTGATGAAGCCTATGCTACCTTCCGCAATGAATGCCGCAACGAAATCCTCAAAGAACTCCACATTTGGAAAGAGGCTCAACAAAAAGAGATCGACCGAGAAGTGGAAATGAAGGCAAAAGAGCTCCTTCTAGTCACCCTTCAACGAATGGCCGTACCCACGACAGCAGAAACAACAACCGTTACCGTTGCTCTTCCGAATGAAGATATAAAGGGACGAATTATTGGTCGCGAAGGGAGGAATATCCGCATCTTTGAACAACTCACGGGAGTGAACCTTATCATTGATGACACACCATGTGCCGTTATCCTATCGAGCTTCGATCCCAAGCGAAGAGCCCTTGCTGAAAAAACGCTGGAACACCTCATCCATGACGGGAGAATCCACCCTTCCCGCATCCAAGAGGTCTTTATTCGAATGGAGAAGAAATTTATTGAAGAGACCTATAAAAAAGGTGAATCCGCTGCTATAGAGCTTGGTGTTTGCGATCTACATCCCGAACTCATCCAATCCATTGGAACCATGCACTACCATCGCACACAAGGGCAAAATCTTTTACAGCATAGCAAAGAGGTTGCTTTGTTGATGGCCTACTTGGCCACTGAACTTGGTTTTTCCGTCCACTTAGCACAACGACTTGGCCTTCTACACGATCTTGGCAAGGTGATAGCAGGAGGAACAGGCTCTCATGCAGAAGAGGGAGCTAAGTGGGCCAAGCGATGGGGAGAAAGCGAAGAGGTTGTTGCTGGGATTTCCTCTCATCACAATCACGCAAAACCTTCGTCTACAGAAGCTTTACTGCTGGCAACGGCTGATGCGATATCGGCTTCACGTCCGGGAGCTCGGATGGAAAAGCTCGATTCCTATTTCCGGCGTCTTGAAGATCTTGAAAAATTAGCTCTCTCTTTCCCCCATGTACTCAAGGTCCAAGCGTTGCAAGCAGGGAGAGAAATTTTGGTCACAACCTCATCCCAAGAGATCTCTGATGAAGAGGCGGCGTCATTAGCACAAGAAATTCGGAAAAAAATCGAGCAAGAATTACAATTTCCTGGCAAAATTAAAGTCGTCGTCGTTCGAGAGACTCGAGCGATTCAATATGCAATATAATCAAAGGAAACTATGCGACGTTCAATCTGCTATGCCGAACCTAAAATGGCTCTTGCCGGAGAGGTCAATACCTGGAAATTTATTTATACAACAGCGACTGCTCTCCCAAAAGGGACCCGTCTTCGATTCGACTTGCAAACATATGGTCGCTTAATCGATTGGGAACTTCCAACTACCGACCTGAAATCGGGGGAAAATCTCATCTATGCCAAACTCGACAAGGGTAAACCGATCTCTGCCAAAGAGATCCAAATTCCCGATCGCTATGCTCCCCTCTATGAATTTATTCTGCCGCAAAACGTTCCTGCAGAGGGAATGGTTACCATTATCTTAGGATCTCCAAAAGAGATAGGGAAAACCGCTATTGAACAGGGAAATGCAGCGCAAACAAAAACGCAAAGAAGACGCGCCTTTCTCTTGCACGTCGATCCTTCAGGAAAAGAGCGTTTTGGAGAACCGGAGACGTTTTTTCTCGATGTCCGTGGAAACCAACTCAAGAATATACAGGTGGTTGCCCCCTCCTTTGTCGTCAAAAACAGACGCTTCGATGTGATGATCCGCTTTGAAGATGAATTTGGCAATCTAACAAGCAATACGGCAGATGATACTCTGATGGAGTTGACCCATGAAAACATTCGAGAGAACATCCAATGGCGTATCTTTATCCCCGAAACGGGATACATCGCTCTACCGAATCTCTATTTTAATGAAACAGGAGTCTATACCCTCCGATTGACCAATCTGAAAACTAAGGAAATTTTCTCTTCCGGACCCATAAAATGTTTAGACGATCTTCCCCTTGACCTCCATTGGGGATTGCTTCATGGAGAGTCAGAAAGGTTTGATTCCACAGAAGACATTGAAAATTGTTTGCGTCATTTTCGCGATGATAAAGCTCTCCATTTTTTTGCTACCTCCTCCAATGACGATCCTGAGGATACATCTAATGAAATTTGGAAAACAGTGAGCCAAAATATCGCTGACTTCAATGAGGAAGATCGCTTTTGTACTTTTCTCGGATCTCAATGGGAAGGTGCTTCTGGGAGTGAAGGTGTTCGGCAATGGATCTTTGCCAAAGATAATCGTCCACTGATTCGGCAAAAAGATATGAAGACACAGTCTTTGGAAAAAACATACAAACTTTTCTCTCCCAAAGAAATGATCGCTATTCCCTGTTTTACTATGGCAAAAGGGCACTCCTATTCTTTTAAAAATTATAATCCCGAATTCGAACGTGTCGTAGAAATTTATAATGCCTGGGGATCGTCGGAATGTTCGATAAAAGAAGGAAATGATCGCCCTATTCAGGGGGATGGAAAAAGTAGTATTAAAGAGGATCCTGACGGTTCGATACAAAAAGCGTTGCTTGCAAACTGCCGCTTTGGATTCGTCGGTGGAGGACTTGATGATCGCGGCGTGTACGAAGAATTTTATGAGAGCAATCAAGAGCAATATACCCCTGGTTTGACTGCAATTCTATCTCCATCCCATACGCGCGAAGCTCTTTTTGAAGCTCTGTATCAACGATCTTGCTATGCGACAACAGGCGCTCGGATTGTCTTAGGGTTTTTTATAGCAGGCATTCCTATGGGACAAGAAGTTGACACCAACAAAAAGCGTGGATTGTGTTTGAATCGACATATCACAGGGTTTGTTGCTGGTACGGATGAGATTACAAAAATAGAAATTATCCGAAACGGAAAAGTGTTCCAAACGATGGAACCTGGAAAATATCACCACGACTTTGCTATCGATGACATGGAACCTCTGGAGAAGATCACTTTACAACCGAAAGATAAACAGAAACCCCCATTTGCGTATTATTATCTCAGAGCGCACCAAAAAGATGGGCACATGGCATGGAGCTCCCCTATTTGGATCGATCTTCTTCCGCCACAGCCAAAGCCAAAACCTGTGAAAAAACCCTCTTAAGCCCCACCATTCCATTGAATGGTGCTTTTAATTTCATTATCGGGGTGTTTTTGCAATACGTTTTCCATTTCTTGATTGGGGACGCGATTGGTAATGAGTTGATTCATCACGCCATTCCATCTCTCCCCGGCTTCGGTAAGGTCTTCAACAGCCATATGGAAGTGAGCAGGACTTGCGTTAACACTCCCCACCATCACTTGGTTTTTAAGGACAAGCCGTTTCATGATCTCGGCTCCTTCGATATCAATGCAGCGAGTCCCTCCAGGAATCCCCGTTAAAACAATCACGCCGTTGATACCCAAAGCCTCGAGAAGGTCGAACTCGATTTTTGCAATACCCGTTGCTTCTACGATAAGATCGATCTGTCCGTAGAGTTGGGGAATTTGTTCTGTTGTTACCGATTTCCCATTCAAGTATTTCCCTCCAAGCTCTTTGAGCAGCTGTGGACGGGCGCTATTCTCATCGACAATATCGAGACCAAATACCGTTGCTCCCCGCAACCGGAGGATCATTGCAGCAAGAAGGCCAATCGGACCAAGGCCTGCGACCAACACGTTTTTTCCTGCAAGCCATTTTTCTTCTTTTGCTGCATCGGGAAGCCGAGCTTTTTGGATAAGAACTGCCTCATCAATGGCTTTCTCGACAACAGTGGTTGGCTCCGTAAGAACGGCAAAAGAGACAATGCTTGGAGGAACGCGAACCAGATATTCTTCTTGATCCACAACATATTCCGCTTGAAAGCCATGAAGTTCTTTGATCCCTCGTTCTTTATAGTCTCCGGTATAACACATATCGAATCGATTCAGTGCACAGGCGGGACAATGGCCACATCCCCTTCGCACCATCACAACGGCAAAATCTCCAGGAACAAACTGGCTAACAGAGGATCCCACCTCGACCACTTGACCGATCATCTCATGCCCGATGATGAGGTATTGTTCTCCCTTTGGGGAATCTCCGCGATCGCCTCTTGCCTCTTCACGATCTGTACCACAAATTCCCACTTCAAGAACTTTGAGTTTAATTTCTTTAGGTTCAAGAATATGCGGTTCGTCAACATCGACGATCTTTAACGATGTAGATTGGGGAAATAAGGCAATTGCTTTCATGGTTGGAATCCCTCCCTTTTTCTCTCCTAATAAACCATAACTATTCTTTATACCACTCTTTTTTTCTAATCGGATCTATGGCAAAATCAATCGATTCTTTGATGTATTAGGGGTTTTTATGAATAGTACATTTCTTGCTCATCTACGTCGAGAAATCGACGAGATAAAAAAGGGGGGACTTTATAAAGAGGAAAGGATTCTCTCCTCCCCGCAAAGTGCAACTATTTCTTTAGTAAATGGAAAGGAAGTGTTGAATTTTTGTGCCAATAATTATCTTGGACTCTCCAATCACCCTCTGCTTATCGAAGCAGCCAAGAAGAGCTATGGGAAATATGGGTACGGCCTCTCCTCGGTCCGCTTCATCTGTGGGACACAGTCGATCCATAAAGAACTTGAACAGAAGATTTCTTCGTTCCTTGGCACCGACGATACGATTCTTTATGCCGCTTGCTTCGATGCTAATGCTGGCCTTTTTGAAACCTTCTAGGGCCTGGTCATCCTACCGATACCCTCAACCACGCAAGCATCATCGATGGAATCCGCCTTTGTAAAGCCAAGCGCTTCCGCTACCAAAATAACGATATGGCGGACCTCGAGATCAAACTGCAAGAGGCACAAGAGTGTCGATTCCGCATGATTGCCACCGATGGCGTTTTCTCGACGGATGGCTCTTTTTTGCCAACCTAAAGCGCTAAACCCAGACCTCGCCGACCATGACAATGTTCTCTTATTCATGGTGGATGATTGCCATGCGACAGGATTTATCGGAAAAGAAGGGAGAGGAACCCATGAATATTGGGATGTCATGGGAAGAGTGGATATTCTCACGGGCACCTTGGGAAAAGCCCTTGGAGGTGCCATGGGAGGCTATACATCAGCACGCAAAGAGATCATCGAGTGGTTGCGCCAACGATCGCGTCCCTATCTTTTTTCCAATAGTTTAGCCCCTAGCATCGTATCAGCAGCGATCCAAACTTTTGATCTATTAAGTAGATCGGATGACTTGCGCAAACGCGTTCACGAGAATGCGCAGTATTTTCGAAAAAAAATGACCGATCTTGGGTTCCACCTTCTACCAGGAAATCATCCCATTATCCCTATCATGCTTGGCGATGCCAAACTCGCTCAAAATTTTTCTAAGAAAATGCTCGAACAAGGTGTCTATGTCATCAGCTTTTCGTATCCCGTTGTCCCCAGGAGACAAGCACGTATACGGACACAGATGTCCGCCGCGCACACCCAAAACGATCTCGATCGTGCCATCGAAGCCTTTGCCAATGTGGGTAAAGAGCTCGGCGTAATTCATACTTCTACTTCAAAGGAAATAGTATCGTGACAAAAACAATGAAAGCACTCGTCAAAGCCAAGCCCGAAGAGGGTATTTGGCTAGAAGAGGTACCCATCCCTCAACCAAAAGAGAATGAAGTCCTCATCCGCACAAAAAAAACCTCCATCTGTGGAACCGATATCCATATCTACCAGTGGGATTCTTGGGCAAAAAAAAATGTCCCCCCCTCCCTCGTCATTGGCCACGAATTTGTTGGAGAAGTCATTGAAGTCGGAAAAGCTGTGACCCATGTACGTGTCGGCGATCGCGTGAGTGGTGAAGGACACCTCACCTGCAGCCACTGCCCCAATTGCCTCATGGGAAATAAGCATCTGTGCCAAAACACCCGAGGTGTTGGATATCACGTCCATGGTTGCTTCGCCGAGTTCTTCACCCTCCCTGAAGAAAATGTTTTTATTCTGCCAGACAATATTCCCGATGATATTGCCGCTATTTTCGATCCCTTGGGCAATGCTACTCATACGGCACTCTCTTTTGATCTCGTGGGAGAAGATGTACTCATTACGGGAGCTGGCCCCATTGGTATTATGGCAGCAGCCATCTGCCGCTATGCGGGAGCTCATCGCGTGATCATCACCGATATCAATGAATACCGTCTCGACTTAGCAAAAAAAATGGGCGTCACACGAGCCATCAATGTCAAAAAGGAAAACCTAGAAGAGGTAATGAAAGAAGAAAATATCAACCACGGCTTTACTGTGGCTCTAGAAATGTCAGGAAGCCCCCTTGCCCTCTCTTCGATTTTGGAAACGAGTCGAAATGGTGCCAAAATTGGCCTTCTTGGTATCCTCCCTCCACGAACTGCTGTCGACTGGGATCATGTGATTTTTAAAATGTTAGAAATCAAAGGAATCTACGGAAGAGAGATCTTCTCAACCTGGTTCAAGATGACGCATATGCTTCAAGGCGGATTGGACATCCTCCCCGTCATCACCCACCACTTTCCTATCGATGAATTCCAAAAAGGATTTGATGTGATGCTATCACGCCAATCGGGTAAAGTCATCCTCTCCTGGGAAGGTCAATAAAGCAAAGAAGGGTAACCGCTCAAACCCCTTTATAGAGTCGTGGGCAAAGCACAGAATACCGCCTCGGAAAGAAATAGCTCCTATGCCCTTCAACTCTTAGAACCTGTTCAAAATCTCTTGAAAAGTATATAAGGTTTATTTTTCAGCATTTTGTTTTGGAGATCGCCGTGACTCATTCCTACCCAAGCGATATCAATCGCGAACAATTTGACAAGATTAAGCCTACTCTTGAATCTGCGCGCAAGAAAACTCGCCCTCGAAGCATTGATTTATATGATGTGTTCCGTGGGGTTTTGTATGTTTTAAAAAGTGGATGTCAATGGCGAATGTTGCCAAAAGAGTTCCCTAAATGGCGTACATGCCACTATTATTTTAGCGTCTGGAGCGAAAAGAAAAATGATAGCTCAGTTAGCACTCTTGAAAAAATTTTTAAAAAAATTGGTTGAGAGGTCCGACAAAGCAATGGACGGAAAGAAAAACTAGTTTTATTATTGTTGATGCACAGAGCGTAAAAAATACTGATACAGCTCAAGAGAAAGGTTATGATGCAGGGAAGAAAGTATCAGGGATCAAGCGTCATATTGCTGTCGATACACAAGGGTTGCCGCATGCGATTCATATCACGACTGCAAATATTACTGATCGAGGCGGGGCCTTGGAAATGTTTTCATTGCATGAAGATGTTTTATCGGATGTAGAAAACGTTCTTGTAGATGGAGGTTACAGTGGGGACCCATTTGCAAATAATGTAGAAAAGCTTCTCCACTGCAAAGTAGAGGTTGCAAAACGGAGCGAGCTTCATACATTTAAAATAATTCCTAAAAGATGGGTTGTGGAACGTTCTTTCGCCTGGTTAGAGAAGTGCCGTAGGTTATGGAAAAATTGCGAAAGAAAGCTAAATACCAGTCTACATATGGTTATAGTTGCTTTTGCTGTTTTGGTTGTGAAAAGATTATAAACTACCACAGAGTCCACAGAGAACACAGAGAGGTTTTTTATTAATTATTTGGTTTCTGAAGTATCTGAAGGACAGGAAACTGATCCTTTAACAGGTGCGATCATAGGGGCTGCTGTCGATGTACATCGTGCCCTGGGGCCAGGACTGCTTGAATCAGCCTATGAAGCTTGTCTTATTTATGAATTAAGGCTAAGGAAGTTGAAAGTTGAAGCACAACAACCTCTACCCATCTTTTATAAAGATGTCATGTTGGATTGTGGCTATCGTCTTGATATGGTTGTAGAGGATCAAGTAATCATAGAAATTAAATCGGTGAACGGAATAGCGCCAATACATGAAGCACAACTATTGTCATATTTACGGCTCTATGGAGCCTGCACTCGAGGATTACTTATTAATTTTAATGTAAAACGACTAGTAGAAGGCATTCGCAGAATGAAGATATAAAACCCTCTCTGTGTCCTCTGTGGGCTCTGTGGTAGTTTTTTATTATTATCGATTGAAATTTATTTATTAAAAAAATTCTGAACAGGCTCTTAGGAGTATGTGAATTTATACCAATTCCGGTAAGAAAGTGCACAAATTGATCTTCATCTTTCTTTGCGCAATCTGTTTTTCTATCTTGCAAACTCACAAGAGTTTGCTGCGATCTCCAAAACAAATTTCGCAAAAAAATCCTGAATCCACTTTATGCATTTTCTTACCGGAATTGGTATTACATCAAATGTCCAATCTCGACAAAATTGCTCGAAAATCGATCCGACGGATAGTTTTGCAAAAGCCTCTTTCACTGAAAGTTTTTCTTCTCTACCTTTTTATCGAAAGGGCATCAACACGCGCTTGATTTTGCGCATGTTGATGACGTTTTAGTTTTGGGGAGAGTCCAGTCTCCCTCCAAAATGTCACCAATTTGTGCCGTAGGCACAACCCCTACTGGATTTTTCTCTCATCGCGCTGTGATGCTTCTCTTATGTCTGATTCTTATCCGTCGTTTAAAGTCCCATTGCTTCTTTGAAGAATGCTATTTCTTCGGATGAGGGCTTATGTCCATGAAACAGTGCCATCATAAGAAAATATATACTAACAGCTTTTAGGTTATCAGCTGACTCTTCTCCATTTGCCTCGTTTTTCATTGCGCTATAAAGAACATGAAATTTTTTGGACAGTGGCGCATCAGCTCCACATGTTTTTCCTCCTTTCTGTGCCATCATTTTAATAATTTCGTCTAAACTCTTCTCATTACCTGTAAGAATTTCTTTAATTAGGCTCTCATCAATTGGGCTTTCATTATTTTTTTTATCATTTTCTTGTTTTCCATCAATTTGTTCTAATACCAACGATATGAATCGGGTGTCCCCGTTCTCCAAAAATCTATAATAATTTCTTTGCGTATTTAGGTCTGCAAGTTTTTCCACGCTAAGTTGAGGAACAACCTTTTCTTCTAGAATGCTTGTAAGAAGGCGCTTGGCTTCTTCGTCTTGCCCCAAGATGTAGCCAGCTGCCCATAAATAAGAGACCGCTTGTTGAACATTCTCCTCGTTTGTTTTATCTTTTTCATAGATACTTTTTCCAAGCATTTTCATATGACTTATATCCCCACAGAGGATTAATTGCTCTTGGTAAGACTGAAGCAGGGTGGATTCAACACCATGTATTTTTGCAGCTTCGGCGTAGATTTCCTGGTAGGTCTCCTTGCAACAGCTGGCATATAACAGTGATTTATCAGCAATAGCTTCTTGTAGAATAAATTTTTTATTATTTTCTGTTTTGGCTTTTTCCAGTCGCTTAAGCAAAGCGCTTGGTACCGTGTTTGAAAGTATTTCTAAAAACCAGTTTGGAGGTGAAGATCCATCAAATGCATCCCAAGAAGCTTGCTTTTTGATGTTTTTGTAAGCATTTTCCTGGTATTTTCCTGTAAACAGCATCTTTGCTTGTTGTATGACCAAGATATCCCTCTCATTTGTCGAGTCTTGGACAAGTTTTTCCGCTGCAACCATGGCCTTGCTAGACCCTGTCATTGCAGCACGTTTTGCGACTTCTTTGTGTTTTAAGTTGGATGTATCGATATTAAGCCATTCAATAGCTTGCTCAAGATCTTTCCCTGTTAAATGTGGTAGGATATGAAGTAATTGGTCTCGATGTTCTTCCTTTTTGGCATCATCGCTTTCGACTTTTCCTGTGAATACTAGAGAGGCAGATCGGAATTGAGCCCACGGGTTCATCATGCATTCCGTATAGGCTTTGTAAGCATCAGAATATTGTCGTGCTCTCTCATAAATCAAACCGAGAAACACCTTCTTAGGCGCATGCATCTTAAAATAAGAATCGCTTTTTAGATTCTGTGGTGTTAAATTTTTCCATGTATCAATAGAGGGGCTGTCTTTTTCCGATGGTGCCTTCAACAAGCCTTCCATTATTTGTTGAATCTCTTGATCTTGAGATTCGTGCCACATCTCTTGCAAAGCAAAAAGGTGGTCAGGGATATTAAAGTTAGGCCAATCCGTTAAAACATGTAAAATTTTCTTATCTTTTAATAGTTCCTCATAATACCCCAATTGCATTCGTTCTTCGATAAAATGCACAATTTCATTTTTGATATTAGCCTTATCAGATTCTTCAGCTTTCTCGTATTGTTGGTACAATATCTGTCCATATTCCAAGTGAGCAGGACGACATTGATGCCCAATAGCTCTTAGGAGTGCTTGTTCTGCCTTTTCTTGATAATCCTTTGCTTTTTCCCCAGACGACGTTTTTTCTGCCGCTTCTCTATAAGCGCAACCAAGGCGATAGCAAACCTCTCCCATCCTTCTCGCCGGATTGAACTCTCCGGTGATCAATTTATAGGCTTTTTCGTACCATTCCATTGCTTTTTCGTGGTCGTTGCTCTTTTTATGCATCTCAGCCAGTTGAACCATAGCATAGGGGTGTAGCTCTTTTTGATCCCCTGTAGCTATTTCTTCGTAAACAGAAACAGGGACATCAATGAATTCTTCTTGAGGTGTAGAAGGGGATCTTTGAGGCTTAGATAAATGAGTAAAAAGCTGTTCTCGAATGGAGGCGATATTTTTCCCTTTTTTTGGAGTAAATGGCTCATTCATCCGTTTCAATGCCTCTTGGATACTTTTGAGCCGAGTGGGTTTATAAGCACCTAACAGACGCGCACCGCGTTGGAAAAAATTCAAGGAAATAACGGAAACTTTTTTTTCTTCTGGATTCAGTATGAGATAAGATTTTTTCCACCGCAAAGAGCCGCCTTTTGTGGAATAGGCAATGCCATCGACCGTAAATGTATGGTTTTGTGAATTATAAGAAAATTTAGAATGCAACGACTCCATAAAAGACCTCTTTGAAAGAAAAAAATTTAAATCATTCATTATATTATATTATATTATAAAGAATAAAAAAAATCAACCTTTTTGTGGTCGCGTGTAGGAACAAAGTAGAAATTTCCGCATCGCGAGCAACATAGAAATTTCCTGGTATGTCATACGCAATCTATAGCAAAGGAGGTTGCTGAAGTGGAGGAGGTAATCAATATGACGACCAAGGAAACAGAGAGATTAAAGGTGATGAACGACTGTGTTGCCTAATTCCTAGGGCAAAAATTCGCGATAGAGAATTTTTCCAGAAAATTCTCTTTTCAAGGCAAAAAAATAAGGGTAATCTCCTAGGTTCAGTTAAAACTCAAAGGAGTACCCTTATGAAATCTCAAAAACGTAATTGGCGTCAGTATAACAAATCTCTGATTCAAAGAGGAAGTCTTACTTTCTGGGTACGCAAAGATTTGTTGCGCGCTTGGCACGCAAAGAAAATCCCCCATAAAAAGGGAAGACCCTTTCTTTTTTCTGACACAGCTATCTTAACCGCAACCGTTCTTCGTTTTGTATTTCACCAAAGTTTAAGAGCCACGGAAGGATTGATCCGTTCTGTATTCCATATGTTGGGATTACCTCTTCGAGTGCCAGGTTACACTGCTATTTGCAAAAGGATGCCAGGGATTGTTCTTCCTGATCGATTCAAGAAGAAAAGAATAGAGACCATGGTTTTGGATGCAAGTGGTCTCAAGGTATTTGGAGAGGGTGAATGGAAAGTGAAGAAGTATGGGGCAAGCAAGAGAAGAGAATGGAAAAAATTGCATATAGGAATTGATGCGACGACACAAGAGATTGTCGTGAGCGACATAACGGAATCTGGAGTATCCGACACGTGTTTTTTCCCGAAATGGGTAAAAGGGAAACGAATCAAAGAGGTGTTAATGGATGGGGCAGCAGATGCAAGCAATTGTTATGCGCATGCAGAAAAGGAAGGTGTGATTTTAAAAACACCCCCACAGAAGAACGCCGTATTGAGGAGAGAGCCTTGGATGAAGAAGAGGAATGAAGCGATTTTGCAGATAAAGGGTTTTGGAGGGGATAAGATAGCCAGAGATTTATGGAGATACTGTACAGGATACACGAGAAGGGCCCTGGTGGAGAGTACATTTTCGAGGTGGAAAAGGATATTTGGAGGAGAATTGAAGAGTAAAACAAGGGAGAGACAACGGCGAGAAGTATACTCTAAATCATTAATATTAAATAGCATGAGGAAATCGATGATGGCAGGAATTTGAAAGGGATAAAATCAAAATTCTCCCTACTTTATAAAAAAGTATATAAATTCATTTTTTTAAACGAATTAGGCAACACAGTCTTTGGAGACAATAAAATTGACATTGTAGTATTTCTTAAAAAAACAAGGATATGAAGGATCGCAAGCGGCAAGATATGCAAGATAAAGATCAACCACTTTACCAAGAACTCATTGAACTGAAATGTTGTGAATCGTTGCGTGGTGAGCATCAAGCCCAACTTATTAACTACTTGAAAGTATCAAATATTTTAGTAGGCTTGTTAATTAACTTCCGAAAGAGAAGGTTAGAATACAAAAGAGTTCATCATCCTGATCATCATGCCGCCTGCGATCCTGCTCATCTTGTTTCTCTTTATACGCAACACAGTCTGGTTATTCTATTCTTCAAAATAAAAATTAAGCCAAATTTTAGATGCGTTCATTATACAGTGTATCAATGTTCAAACAGCATATTTAAAAGAAAATAGTAAATCAGCATCTTCTCTGCCTAAGGAGGCGCCTGAACGCCTTAAAATTTTCCAATAGAGGCTTTTGCAAAACTATCCGTCGGATCGATTTTCGAGCGATTTTGTCGAGATTGGACATTTGATGTAAATCCACATACTCCTAAGAGTAGGGGATTTATGTTAAATGTCCAAGATTGGCGGAAGCGCTCAAAAGCGATCGACGGGAGTTTTGCAAAAGCCTCAATAGTGTATTCCAATAGTGAAAGCACTATATGCCTTAGCAGAAAAAATCAATCCTTTAAACACCAAAAAAGATCAATACCTGGAAGACATTAAACAATTACACATATACGTGATGGGTTATTCAAAATGAACATCCATCTGAGGATACGGGATAGAAATATTATTCTCACGCAAAGCGCTTTCAATCGCCCATAGGTATTGGTGCATCACCACATAATTGTGCGTTGTTGCTTTCTCATGAACCCAGACGATCAGTTCAAATTCAAGACCGTGGTCACCCAGTTTTTGAAGGAAAACATTCGGCTCTGACTGACTCGAACGTTGAAGAGTCGCAGACACCTGCTTAGCCGCCTCTTTGACCACCATCACGACTTTATCCTTATCCGATTGATACGCAACCACAAAAGGAACATGTACCCGCCGATAAGAATCCCGAAGCGTCCAATTGACAATCCGCGTTCCAATCATCTCTTTGTTAGGGACAATAATTTCCACTCCATCGTTGGTAAGGATGGTCGTGCTCCGGAAGTGGATAGCCATAATTTTTCCCCTCTGTTCGTCTTGAAGTTCGATAAAATCTCCCACTTTGAGATGGTTTTCACCGAGCAAGATAATCCCTGCCAAAAAGTTGTGGAAAATATCTTGCAATCCAAACCCAAGACCCACACCCAGTGCACCGATAATTAAGACAAAGCTCGAAAAATCAAAGCCCAGTGCAGAAAGAGCGATAACGATACCAAGAGCGATGATACAATACCGAACCAAACGACTAATCCGATACATCAACGACCGTTGCACCGCGCGTTGCCCTGCTGTCCATCCCGTCATCATACGGACCACCAAACGAGCCAACCAGAATGAAACAATGACAATCAAAATCGAATAGAGAACCCCAGAAAAAGTGATTTCCGTTTTTCCTAAGCTGAAAAGAACGCGATTGAACGAATTGCGAAAGAAAGAAGCTAAATAAACGATCCAAAGCCAAGCATCCTGCAAAATTTTTGTCGGTCGTCCGAGTACTGTTTGCAATCGTGCATTCAACATGTCCAAAAGAAGAGTGGCATCTTGGAGTTGGATTTGTAACTTTTGCACCTCGAGAAAGGTTTTCTGAGAGAGAGCAACAATTTTTTTTTGATACTCAATCAATTGAATAGATTCTGCTTCTTGTTCATCGACATCAATGAGAGAGAGAGCTCTTCCTGCTGCTTGTTGCGCCTCTTTTGCCTGCAACATCCACTCATCGGCTTGATCGCGTACGGTTTTCACATGATCATTCCATTGCTGCACTTGAGTATTTAATTCTTCAAGATCAAATTGTTCTGGATTACGGAACAACTCCAACAACGTTTCCTCCATGGTAGCAATGAGGAGTTGGATATTCTTTTGCGCCTTCTCTGCTGAAACAGCGAGTAACTCTTGTTGAAGGATTCCATTGTCTTTTGTTCTTTCCTTATTGGTTTGTACTGAAAAGGATGAGAGCACTTCTTCTTCTTTTTGTTGTAACGCCTTGTCAGTGATTGCGTATTCCTGTTCTGCCTCTTCTTTTTGCTCGTGAATCATGATTTGTTGCGAATCGGAAACATCGATATGGTTCTTTGCATAAGCCAGTTCTTCTTGCAAAAACTCCCGCTCTTCTTCGGAAATTCTTATTCTCCTGTCTAGATCGTCGATTTCTTGTTGAGCGATCATGAATGCAATACTTTTCTCAATGATTTCGAGTCCGAGAAGGAGTTTTTTTGCCGTTCGATTAGGGATCGTTTCATAAGTATGAAAAAGGCGATCTCTTTGTCTTCGCAAAAGATCGTAAAGACGTATTTTCCGCTCTTTTGCTTCGCGACTCGCTTTTAACTCGCTCTCTTTAAGAGCAAGAATTCGAGAAACGTCGAACAACGAATCCAGTGGATAACTTTGTTGAAAACTTTTTAGTTGCGGAGTTGGCAGAGGAGGTTCTTGTTTTAATTGATTCAACGTCTCTAATTCCAGCGCAATTTTATTAACAAGTTGCTCTGTTTCTTCTCCTTTTAAAGGAGATTCGTTAACAATATCTCGGAGATTGTCAAGAAACAATGGGATGTGCTCTTCAAGGGCATGGGGATCCACCTCTAAATAGTGGCGCCATCCTCGTTCGAGCTCTAAAGGATTTGGCGGTTCTATCAGCTCATGATTTTTAGCATCCTCTTTTGCTTCTAAAGGTGTGGATTTATTTTCTTGAGCATCAATGAAATGTGTAAAAAGAAACAAAATAAAAAGAAAAAGAAAAACGCGCTTCATGACAACCTTTTTCTTTCCTGTTACACTGATAAGAAAAAAAAATCGAGATGGAATCAAAAAAGCTTATTTATCAAGGACGTCGCATCGCGTTCTATCAAAAAAAGATCTCCGATGCGCAAAGAAACCAACATATTTACGACTGTGTCTCTCACCCCGGTGCTGTCGTCATCCTTCCCTATCTCCATGAAAAAGAAATACTTCTCATTAAAAATCAACGAATTGTAATCGAGAAAACCCTTCTTGAACTCCCTGCCGGAACATTAGAAAAGGGGGAAGATCCCATCGACGCAGCCTTTCGCGAATTAGAAGAAGAAACCGGTTACCGAGCTAAGGTCATCGATCCTCTTTTTACCTTTTACTCTTCTCCTGGATTTTGTGATGAGATCCTTTATATCTTTGTCGCCAAAGAGTTATATCCGACAGCGCAAAAACTCGATCCTACAGAGAAAATCACCGTTGTACCCACCCCCCTATCTCTTGCCTTGTCAGAAATCCAACGAGGGACGATCCAAGATGGGAAGACCATTGCCACTCTGCTCTATGCGGCTACCTTTGGTACATCCCGATAAGCTCGGTATGGGCAATCACATGCCCCTCGATAGCTTCCATCACCTCTTCTTTTGTCGAACCCTGAGGCAATTCCAATAGAGTATCTAAAGCAAAGATTTTAAAAAAATAGCGATGCGCTGGACCCGGAGGAGGAAGAGGGCCTCGATAGCGCGTCTCGCCAAAGTGATTCTTTCCCTCAAAAGGGACATCAGCCCCCTCTTCAAGCATCGTCGTTTCAGGAGGAATATTCCAAGCAATCCAATGATCAAACGTCCCTCGTGGAGCATCCGGATCATCGACAACGAGGACTAGGCTTTTTGCCTCTGTTGGAATGCCAGAAAGAGTCAAAGGAGGAGAGATATCAGCTCCTTCACCGGTATATTTCATCGGAATTTTATCTCGATGAGAAAACGCTTTCGATGAGATCGATAATGTGCCTACAGTCATTCAAATCCTCCCAAATAGAGCTTTTTCATTTCTTATACCCTTTACACCATTAATAAAAAAGCGTATTAGACAGAAAGGAACAAAGGAGGTCACACATGACAAAAAAGGATGCATCTTCTCTAGCGAAAAAAAAATGCACCCCCTGCAAAGAAGGGACGGGGCGTCTGAATGAAAAACAAGAGGAAGAACTCCTTGAACTATTAGGCCACGAATGGAAAATATCCAATGAACACCACCTTGAGAAAACCCTCCATTTCCCCGATTTTACCAATGCTCTAGCCTATACCAATATCGTCGGAGAAATCGCTGAAATGGAAGGGCATCACCCCGACATATACCTCTCCTGGGGGAAAGTCAAACTCACCATTTGGACCCATAAAGTCAAAGGCCTCACCGAAAGTGACTTTATCCTCGCTGCCAAGTGCCAAGAAAAATTCGAACACTTCCACATCGTCCGCCCCTGCTTTTAACCCAAGTTATGACCTATTGCTCCTCAACCACCTCCAGGGAGTTGGCCTTCGCCATTTTTTTTCGAAATTTATTTTTCGATCTTGCAAGCTCACAAGAGCTTGCTGTGATCTCCAAAATAGATTTCACAAAAAAATCTTGAATCCAATTTACACATTTATTTACCCTATTTGGTATTATTAATTTTGTTTACAAAGCTTCAACCGCTCGACCGAAGGGAGAGGCCCATCGCGCGAACGGAACGTTCGTGCGAGCGCATTATTGTGCGAAAGCGATAGCTTTCGCGCAAAAAAATAGGAAGCCGCAACGAAGACAGACGCCATAAACTGGCGACAAATGCAAGCAGCTTTAGCTGCGCGGGGTTTGGGGAGCCGTGCTCCCCAGCGGGGTTTGGGGCAGAGCCCCAAAAAAAAAAGCGAAAAAAGCCTTAGACTAGCCTCAGACTAGGGCGTGTCATCAATCGTCTAAAAGTGCATCTCACGGTATCTAATTTGACGATAAATCGTGTTCAGCCTCGCTAACGGATTACAGTTTGCTACGGCTTCCACACGATCCATCGTCAAATCATCTACCACGATCTACAAATTCATCCAATTGATGACACGCCCTAATTTACGACGATATTAAGGATTTTATTGGGGACGAAGACGACTTTGGCGATGGTTTGACCGTTGGTGTGGCGGGAGACGGCGGGGTCTTGTTGTGCGAGGGCGAGGATTTCGTCTTTGGGGGCATTTTTTGGCAATTCCATACGGCTACGGAGGCGGCCATTGACTTGAACGACGTAGGTAATGGTATCGTCTTCGAGGTAGGTGGGATCGACTTTGGGGTAGGGGGTGTAAGAGAGTTCACCTTGGCCGCCGAGGATCTCCCAGATCTCTTCGGCGATATGGGGAGCGAAGGGATTGAGGACGTGGGTTGCCATGAGGAGAACATCGCGTGGGTAGGTGGGCAGGGGGGAGAAGTCGTTGATGAATTCCATCATTTTTGCGATGGCGGTATTGAACTGAAGGGCTTCGACATCTTTGAGTACGCCGTGGACGAGGCGGTGGCCTAATTTTGTTGCTTCTGTGGATGTTTCGTTGGAGAGTTTAGGTGAGGTGGCGAGGGCGAAGAAGCGGTTGAGGAAGCGGCGGCAGCCGCTTACGGCGTTGGTGCTCCATACCTTTTCTTTTTCTAAGGGCCCCATGAACATCTCGTAGAGGCGTAGGGAGTCGGCACCAAATTCTTCGATGACATCATCGGGAGTGATGCCATTGAGTTTTGATTTTGACATTTTTTCGATTTGCGAGTGGAGTTTTTCTCCTGTTTTTTTATGGTAGTAGTCATTGCCTTTTTGGATGACATCGATAGGATCGACGTAGGCGTGATGGGCATCTTGATAGGAGCGTGCGACGATGAGGCCTTGGTTGCGCAAACAGGGGAAGGGTTCTTTTGTATGAACATAGCCACAATCGTAGAGGACTTTGTGCCAGAAGCGGGCGTAGAGGAGGTGGAGGACGGCGTGTTCGACGCCTCCGACATAGAGGTCGACGGGCATCAAGTACTGTTCTGTTTGAGAGCTCCACGCTTCCGTTTCGTTGTGGGGGTCACAGAAGCGGAGGTAGTACCAGCAGGAGCCTGCCCATTGGGGCATGGTATCGGTTTCGCGGAGGGCGGGTTTTCCTGTTACGGGGTCGGTCACTTCGACCCAATGGCGTTCCTTTGCTAGGGGGCTTTTCCCATCGCCGGCGGGGGCAAAGTCATTGAGGTCGGGAGGAATGAGAGGAAGTTCATCGAGGCCTAAGGGGCGCATGGTACCGTCGGCAAATTTAAGGAGGGGGAAGGGTTCTCCCCAGTAGCGTTGTCTTGAGAAGAGCCAATCGCGGAGTTTGTATTGTGTGGATCGATATCCCCTTCCTTTCTCTTCAAGCCAATGGATGGTTGCTTCTTTGGCTTGATCAAAAGGCAATTCGTTGAGGGAAAAGCCGTTATGCGTGCAATGGATCATAGTTCCTTTTCCCATCCAACACGTTTTGGCGGTGAGAACATTTTGGTGGAGCTCTTGATCTTCGGTATCGGGGTCGACGACGATACGGATGGGGAGGTCGTATTCTTTAGCGAAGTCAAAGTCGCGTTCGTCGTGAGCGGGGACGGCCATGATGGCGCCGGTTCCATATCCCATGAGGACGTAATCGGCAACCCATATAGGGACTTTTTCATCGGTGACGGGATTGATTGCGTAGGCTCCGGTGAATACCCCTGTTTTTTCTTTATTGAGGTCGGTACGGATGATATCGCTTTTTCTGGCTGCTTCTTTTTTGTATTCATCGACAACGGCTTTATGTTCTGGGGTAGTGATCCGATTGACGAGGGGGTGTTCTGGGGAAAAGACGACGTAGGTGACTCCGAAGAGGGTTTGAGGTGTTGTTGTGTAGATGGAAAACGTTTCTCGGGTTTTTTCTTCGACGAAATGGGCCATGGCTCCTTCGCTTTTCCCGATCCAATTGCGTTGGAGTTTTTTGACACTTTCTGGCCATTCGAGTTCGTCGAGATCTTCGAGGAGGCGTTCGGCGTAAGAGGTGATTTTGAGGACCCATTGTTTTAGAGGGCGGCGTTCGACGGGAAAGCCGCCGATGACAGAGCGTCCCTCTTCGATTTCTTCATTGGCGAGGACGGTACCGAGTTTAGGGCAGTAGTTGACGAGGAATTCGGCTTCGTAGGCCAAGCCTTGTTCAAAGAGTTTGGTAAAAATCCATTGGGTCCATTTGTAGTATTTGGGGTCACTGGTTGCGAGTTCTCGGTCCCAGTCGTAGCTAAAGCCGAGGGCTTGGAGTTGGCGACGGAAATTATCAATATTTTTTTTTGTTGTGATAGCGGGATGCGTCCCCGTACGGACTGCATATTGTTCTGCGGGAAGACCGAAACTATCCCATCCCATTGGGTGTAGGACGTTATATCCTTGTTTTCTTTTGTGTCGAGAGAGGATATCTGTAGCGGTGTATCCTTCGACATGTCCGACATGTAGGCCGGACCCAGAAGGGTAGGGAAACATATCGAGAATATATTGCTTGGGCTTTTTTGAATCGACATCACAGGAAAAAGTTTTATTTTTTTTTCCAAATCTTTTGCCATTTGGTTTCGCACTCTTTGGGATAGTATTTTTTTGTCATCAGAATCCTCAAATAAAGCATGCATTCTAAAAGATTCCCCCATTTTTATCTAGACGTTCGTAAAAATTTCTGTTATCGTTACTGTGTGATTATTGAAGAGAAAATGTGAAACGAAAATTTCCCCAAAAACAAAAACATCGAAAACGCATTCTCATTACACGAAAAAGAGAAAAAATATATGTCGTAGGACGGCTTCGGCTCCACCCAAAAGGGTTTGGTTTTGTCGAATGTGACGACAAGGTGCGCTACCCTCAAGACATCTTTATCCCCCGCCACTGCATCAACCATGCCGTCGATGGCGATCGCGTTGAAGTATTAGTACGTGGAGAACCTGTATCGGAAAAAGGTCCTGAAGGACGGATCGCGACCATTCTCGAACGTTCGCGAACACATCTTGCAGGAACCATCACCGAACAGACTGAAGAGAATCTCTATCTCGCCTATGCCCCTCTCCTTGGTCGAGAACGTCGTGTTACCGTCGAAGGAGATCGCGAACACCCAATCCGCATAGGAGACCGCTTGGTGATGAAAGTTCTCGATTGGGGAACGGATGACACCGAGACGGTATGTACCCCCTCTCATTTGCTTGGCAACATTTCCGACCCTTCTTGTGATATTGCCGTAGCGATTGAAGAATATGAATTGCGAGAGACCTTCCCTCATCCCGCTATAGCCGAAGCACAAGCATTTGGAACGCGGGTAGGGCCTAGTGATTTCAAAGATAGAGAAGATCTCCGCTCTTTAGAATGTTTTACCATTGACCCCACAACAGCACGCGATTACGATGATGCCGTCAGTCTTTCACAAGATAAGCTAGGTAACTACCATCTTGCAGTCCATATCGCCGATGTTTCCTTCTATGTGAAGCCGAATTCTTCTCTCGATCAAGAAGCACGCAAGCGGTGCAATTCCACCTATTTTCCTGGAAAATGTGTTCCTATGCTTCCTAAGGAGCTTTCCAACGAACTTTGTAGCTTAAAACCTCTTGTCAATCGTCTTGCTGTCACCATATTTGTCGATTTTGATTCTTCGGGAGAGATGACCTCGTACCGCATTGCTCGAACGGTTATAAGGAGCCAAAAAAGGTTCACGTATGAAGAGGCAAAAGAAGTGCTTGATGGAAGCAAAAAAAGCCCTTTTGTTTCCACGTTGTTGTTAATGCAGGAGCTTTGTCACAAGCTGAAAAAAAAGCGTTATGAGAGAGGTGGAATCGAGTTTGCCCTTCCCGAGCTTATTGTTCTTTGTGACGACGAAGGGATGCCCTATGGAACCGAAATAATTCCCTATGATATTACTCATCAGATTGTCGAAGAGTTTATGCTAAAAGCCAATGAGGTCGTTGCTGAACATTTGGCAAACGAAGGAAAACACCTTGCCTATCGGATTCATGACAAGCCTTTAGAAGAGAATCTCCGATCGTTTGCTCAGCTCGCCCATTCATTCGGCTTTCAATTGCCCGACAATCCAACGGTACAAGATCTGCAACGCCTTTTTGATGAAGCGAAGGAAGGGCCTTATGCTCCTCATCTTGCGACCCATTACATCCGGAAGATGCGTCTTGCCATCTATTCTCCTGATAATATTGGCCATTATGGCTTGAACCTATCTCACTACTGCCATTTCACAAGCCCGATCCGACGCTATATCGACCTGGTGATTCACCGGATTCTTTTTGGCAATGAGCACGAGTGGGAGCACCTGCAAGAAATTTCTTCTATTTGTTCCGACCAAGAGAGGGTCTCCGCGAAAGCGGAAGGATCTGTGATCTTGAGAAAAAAACTCCGTCTACTTGAAGAAATGAAGAGAGAGGATCCTCATCGTTCTTGGCCAGCTCTAATCACAAAGGTGAAAAAATTTGGTCTCTTCTTCGAGGTTGTTGATCTCATGTTGGAAGGGTTTGTTCCGATCAGTGAGATCGGCGACGAATATTTTGTTGTCGACGAGGTAAAGATGGTGATGAGGGGAGAAAAAGCGGTGCAACATATCGTGTTGGCGACTCGATTACAGTAGTTTCACAAGAGGTCGACTTGATTCTTCTCGACCATCAGTGGTATTTGCTTCAAGAAAAGCCAGTGAATGTGAAGAAAAAAAGGAAGAAGAGGCGATGAGAAAGTATTTCATCACGGGGTTGGCGATTCTCCTGCCCCTAGCTTTGACTCTTATCATTGTTTTTTTTCTATTTAACCTTCTCACCGATCCTTTTGCTGGAATGGTTAAAGCAATCTTTGATTATTATAACCTTTTCCAGCGAGGTTTTTGGTTTTTAACCGCCGAACAGCTGCGGCGTTTGATCAGTAAAGTATTGATTCTTTTTTTCTTATTCTTTTTAACGGTCGGTATCGGTTTCATTGCACGTTTGTTTTTTGTGCGCTATCTCATTCGGATTACGGAAAAAATCTTCCATAAACTCCCCTTTATCAGTACCATTTACAACACCTCGAAAGATGTGATCAAGACCATTTTCCGAGCCAAGCGTCGCTCATTCAAACAAGTTGTTTTTGTCCCTTTTCCCAACGAAAACACCTATTCGCTCGGTCTTGTCACTCGAGAACGGATTTCTGGTTTAGAGGGAACCCCACACGCCCATTCGATTGCTGTTTTTGTTCCAACAACACCTAATCCTACATCGGGCTTTCTGATGCTCTATAAACCAGAGGATGTCGTTCTTTTGGAGATGTCTGTCGAAGATGCTCTCAAATATACTATCTCGTGTGGCGTCATCATGGCCCCTTTTAAGGCATACAGCAAAGAAGAGGCTCGAGAAAAGATCGCAGAATGGCATCGAGACCAGGACGATGATGAGGAGGAGGAATGAGAAAATATTTCTCCACAGGTCTTGTCATTCTCCTTCCTGTTGCACTAACCGCAGTTATTGTCGTTTTTTTTATTAATTTATTAACAAAACCTTTCCAAGGTTTTGTTGAAGAGATGTTGCGTTATTACAATCTCTTTGGATCTCCATTCCTTTTTCTTTCTGCCGACCAAGTGTTCCGTTTGGTTAGTAAAATTGTCATTCTCATTGTACTTTTTTTGTTTATCCTTCTTATGGGATTAATCGGTCGTTGGGTGTTGATTCATTACTTTATCCGGGTTGGTGATTTTTTTTTACATCGGATCCCTTTTGTGAACAAAATCTATAAGGCGTGCCAAGATGTGGTCCATACGCTCCTTTCCCCGCAGGCGACCTCTTTTCAACAAGTTGTCCTTATCCCATTCCCCTCTCAGCAGGGTTTGAGTATTGGTTTGATCTCTCAAGATTCGATCCCTGTAGAATCCATTGATGGGCACGAGAAAAGAATTTCGGTCTTTGTTCCAGGAACACCGAATCCTATGATGGGCTTTATGTTGATGTTTGAGCAAAAAGATGTCATTTTTCTGGATATGAGTGTCAATGACGCGGTAACATTTATCCTTTCTTGTGGAGTGATCTTGGATACATGGAAGCCACGCAATGGAAATGGGCAATAAATCATGGATTTGATTCTCGGTTCTGCTTCTCCTCGCAGGAGGGAAATCCTCGGTTTTTTTTCTCTTCCTTTCAATGTGGCACACTCTCCGTTTGACGAGTCAAAGATCGTTTACGAAGGAGGCCCAGAAAAACACATCCGCACTCTTTCGGAGGGAAAAGGATCGGCCCTCCTCACTTTGCATCCTCGAGATGCTATTCTCACCGCAGACACTCTTGTCGTCTATAATGATCAGATCTTTGGACAACCTAAAACCATGGAGAAAGCCCTTGCAATGCTACAGACATTGTGCGGAAACTGGCATACCGTCATGACGGCCGTCACATTGACGACAAAGGATCGCCAACAGACAGAAATGGCCTCGACACGTGTTCTGTTGCAAAACCTAACCGAAAAACAGATGCACCGCTACATTCGTGCAAATAACTCGTTCGACAAAGCAGGAGCCTATGCCATTCAAGACCGTGGCAGTCTGATTGTGGAAAAAATCGAAGGATGCTTTTACAATGTGATGGGTCTTCCAATTCAGCTTGTTGCAACCCTCCTTCGAACAATAGGCGTCGACATATGGGATTATCTCGATTCACCCATCAGCTCATAGCTATTGGCACAGTTTTTCTGTTCTTTTCGCCTATTCAGGGGGAGGATGTGGGTCTCACGGCAAATCATATTCTCTTCTTGCTCAAGGCGGGAAAGATCGATTCTGCTTTTCAGCTCTATCACGAACGCATCCACAATCAGGATCAAGCCAACTACGATCTCATCCAAGAGATGGGAATGATCTTGATGGAAAATGGATTTCATAAAGGATCACAAGAAGAGGCGATTCTCTCTCTCTTCGGAGCCTCTATTGCTATGCATGAGGGCGCCATCTCCCTTTTACAGGAGGCTCTTCACCATCCTTCTCCTGAAATTCAGATGCTTGCTTTGCATCTCCTCTCACGCTACCCCTCTGATGATACAGAAAAACGTCTACAACCCGCCCTCCATTCCAACCATGTTTTGATCCGTCTAGAAGCCCTTCTTGTTCTTGCCAAAGAGAAAAATCCTGCTGTGATTCCTCTCATAGAAACGCTGATGAATAAACTCCCTCCACCCCTTCATTTCATCTTTCCCCAGCTTTTTGCCATGATCGGCACACCGACAGCCACACAATCCTTGCGGAAGATGTTGGTCCATTCCCACGAAAAGGTACGTACAGCTGCCATTTTGAGCGCCGCACAATTTGGTCATGACGATCTCGTTTCGGACATCCTCCGCCTCTCTCGCTCTCCCAATCCGGCTCAACAAGAGGCGTGTTCCATGGCCTTAAGCCACCTCCATCAAGTCAATGCCGCGCCTTTTTTGGAAGATCTCACACTATCCAGTGCCTCCTCTGTGCGTCTTGCAGCCCATTTTGCTCTTTACATGTTGGGGCATACGAGAAGTCGCGACTACCTATTCTTTGAAGCAAAAGGAAAAAACCCTTTTGCGATCTATCTATTAGGAGAAGTGAATGGCTCCGAAGAGATATTAGTCGCTTTGTTGAACGATGTCGATCCCTCTGTACGCATCAATGCCTCTCTTGCTCTACTGAAGAGAAGAGATCCTCGTTGTCTCCCATCATTGAAAGAGATCGTTGTCATCGATCCCAATGAAATTCTTCTGATTCCCCAAACGACCGAAGGGGGCTCCCTGCGTTGGTGGAAGCACGTCTCCTACGCATTAGGAGACCCTGACAAAGAAGCGCTGGTGATGCAGAAGATGATTCACCTCCAAGAAGAAATTTTGGAGAGAGCCATTGATTTCTCTGAAGAGGATTTCCTGATGTTGGTTCGTTTTGTTTTTGAAAACAAAAAACACGATCTCGTTCCCTGTGCCATTCACCTCCTCGAACGTCTTGCCACTCCAGGAGCCATTGCTCTTTTAAAAGAACACCAACAGCATTTCGGATCTCCCCTTATCCGCAACTATTGCAATCTTGCTCTTTTTCGTTTGCGTGAAGAAGGTCCGTATGGAGATTTGCTGAAAAAATGGGTAGAAACAGAGTACCACACCGATCTGATTTCGTTTCATCCATTAACCCCCCTTTCTTTGCGAGAGGTGGGAGATCCCTACACACTCACTCCCGAAGAGACGTCGGGTCTTCTTATCGAAGCATTCGAGACCTTTGCTCGAGAACAAGATAAGAAAGGAATTGCTCTTTTACTAGAAGCCATTCGCTTCGGGAACCCCATGAATAAATATGCACTCGCAGGGTTGTTAATGCGAGCCACCCAATGAATCGCATTTTTTTTATCTATTGTCTTGTTGCTTTTGGGTCCGCTCTTTTTTCCCAAGAAGAAGAGAGGCTCAAATTCCAACTACAAGACCCCACCTGGAGCCATGGAATACTCTCGACAACGCAAGGAGGCATCGTTGAGTGTAGCCAGTTTCGTCTCCAAGCGCGAGAGATTATTTACCATCGTGAACGCGAAGGAGAGGAATTTCTTCAAGCAAAAGGAGATATTATCCTCGACTATGGCGATGCCGTCCTTCTCGCTGAACAAATGAGCTATTCCGTAAGAAAGGAATCGGGATTCCTCTATAACGTCCGTGGAGGGGTCGAACCCTGGTTTTTTGGATCGCGCATCGTCGAGCTTTGTCCCGATGGAGAATACATCCTCTACGATGCCTACTTCACGACGTCGGAACTTCGTGAAAAAGAGTGGTGCATCACAGCAACAAAAGCTTCACTCAATGCCGCCCATCAATTGTTTGCTTCGCATATCCAATTTCGCGTCTTCGACTTCCCCATCCTCGCTCTCCCAGGGATGCGTCTCAATCTCGACTCATGGCACGACTCCCCTCTTCGCTACAACCTCCGTTTTGGTGGAAGACAAGGAACGCGCGTTGAGTTCATTTATGAAATTTTCTCCTGGTATCGGTGGAAGAACTTCCTCCGCCTAGAACTCAGTCTAAAACGGGGGTTAGGAGGCGGTTTTGAGACCCACTATCACTCTTCTGATCATCAAACCCATTTCGAAATGATCAATTATGTCGCCCGCGACATCTCGCTTTCCAATCCCAACCGCCCCAATCGCTTCCGCTTTCAAGGTCTTTTTACTCATCGCTCTTTTGCTGATAAATTCCTTGCCGATCTCTCATGGGATAAGATGAGTGATCGCGACATTCCATCCGATTATACGAATAGTGGAATCGATATCAAGACAGCGGACCCAACAACCCTTCTTCTACGCTGGCAAGAGAATGAATGGATTGGTTCTCTTCAGACGATTGTACGCGTCAACACCTTTCAAACACTTAAACAAGAACTCCCCACTCTTTCAGCAAGTTATCGCCCCTTTACTATCGGCCGAACAGGCATCATCTTCTCCAACCTCATTAAATGGTCATTTCTCGAATTCAAATACGCCAACCAACAAGAACAAGTCTCCGACTACCGCTCCACTCGCTTTGAATACTTGCCCCGATTCTATCGCCCCCTCCTCTTCGGTCCCGTTACGATCACTCCTTATGCCAATGGAACCTTTATCCATTACGGAGATGGCCCACAAGACCACTTCCGCTGGGTCATCGCCGGAACATTTGGCAACGAAATCTATACGAGCTTTTCCAAACCCTACAACGATTACAAACATGTGATGGAACCCTACGCTAATTACCAATACATTACATTTCCAACGACAAATCCCAATGATCATTTCATCTTCGACATCACGGATGGTTGGTTCCGCCTCGATCAACTCCGTTTCGGCCTTCGCCAATTGCTCTTAACCAAAAATTCTTTGCTGGGAGTCCAACGCCTGGTTTATTTCGACGTTTATGCATATAGTTTTTTTGATACTCAGACCATCCAAGATGCAATCCCCAGAATCTATACCGATCTCTCTTTCGAAGGAATGAGCCGTTTTCGTCACGTCTTTCAAATCATCTGGAATCGCACCTTCAACCAACTCGATGCGTTCAACTACCGCACAGCATGGACCATCTCCGACGACCTCGCCTTCACAGCAGAATACCGCCATAGAAGCAAATACTACTGGAGAAAGGCTGACCAAACCAACTTTATCCTCGACTCTTTCCGCAGCGAACAATCCTTGCGCGACTCTTCGCTTTCTGACCGACGCGATACCTTCCTCCTTCACCTCTTCTTCCGTTTCCGTCCCAACTGGGCTCTTCATGTGAAATCACGCCACGGCTGGCACCGTCTCAACCAACCTCCTTATAACGAATTTGAAATCGACCTCCTCACCACCCTCCGCTCCGTCTGGCATATGAAACTCTCCGTGCAGCGACGCGAAGACGATTCAGGCATTCGCTGGTCCCTGAACCTCGCCATCAAACTCCAACGCCCTTGCGGAGATTCGTGGAATGATTTGCCTCCCAGAGAGTGCGGCAGTTGGGGTCGGGCCTGACCCAAACCATTTTGTCACAAAAATAGAAAAAATAAGATTTCGTGACAAAATTATGGCATAAATGGATCCATCTTAGGAGCGCTTATGAAAGATCCCTTTTTTGGCCGGAAACGGGAGTTGGGAATCTTAGAAAGATTACTAACTTCATTTCCCGAAGAAATTGTACCTAGGTACATTGCAATACACTGAATAAAAATCGGTTACGTTGATTTCCGACTTGATTTTTTTCCTTTTCATAGGCACAATTATACCTATGAAAAGAGGATTAGCCATGTCATGTCGCATCTATCAACTTAATAAGACCACGGGGATTACTTATGTTTACGAGTCAGTGTCATTTTGGGACAAAAAGAGGAAGCAACCGCGGAACAAAAAGTATATGATACATTTTTTATAATAAAGACTACTCCTAAGCGAGGGATACAGATTTCGTACAATACCGAGACTGTGAATCAGTACATTAAGCGCTATGCTGGATTTCAAGCGCTGCTGACGAATAGCGTCAAAAGCCCGACAGAGTGCTTGCAAATCTACCGAGACAAAGATGTGGTAGAAAAGTGTTTCGATGACTTGAAAAATCAGTTAGATATGAAGCGATTGCGGATGCACAGCGCAGGCACCGTTGATGGTAGGCTCTTTGTGCAGTTCATCGCTCTCATTTACATGAGCGCTTTGCGTAGAGAGATGGGAAAATCTGGTCTTATTGAGCGATACACGTTCGCGAACTTTTACAAGAAATGGAGACACTAATGAAAGTGAAGTACTCCGGTAAGTACGGCCACATTCTAACCGAGGTTACAAAACCACAGCGAGAAATTCTGCAGGGTCTAAATATTACACTTCCTAGTAGGACCTAGGTACAATTTTCTCGGGAAATGAGGTAGGATCCGATGGACAAAAAATCGTTGTGGAGTCACCGATAGTGGATATACAGGTATACAGAAATTACAAAGCAATACAAAATTACCAAAGAAATCGAGTAAGAAAAAGCCATTAACGGTAGAGGAGAAGCAGCAGAATCGAGAAATTTCGTATTTGCTCGTATTTCATGACGCCCCCATGGAAGCATCATTTTTAACTCAACTCTTAGAAATGAGTCCAATTAATTTCTTTTAAAGTTTAATCGGGAAAGGGCGGGCAGAGGCACGGGCACAGGCAGAGGCACGGGATTGCAGTTTCGAAAGAAGTCTATTGAATCAACCATGAATCACGGTTTAATTTCCAAATAGAAAAATAAGATAATACCTAAATTTTGTGCTCACTTCTTTGATGGACATCGACACCGTAATAATCGAGCACGTTTTTGAAATTTTCTTCATCTTGAAGTTCACTAAAATTAGGCCACTTCCCTGTATAAAGAAAATCGAGTAAAACAAGAATCGTATCGGGATCGCCCTCAACGGGATATTCGACGCGCTTTTCACCAATCGGTGTATGAAATCGGACTCTAAAATACTCGCTAGCTCCAGCTAAAACAAAACGATGCGCACGAATTTCCATCTTTTGGTCTTTGTCATTTTTCGCTATCAAAGTGCAATCTTTATAACGATCATCGTTGCGCAAGCCCTCCCAATCTGAAAATCCTGCTTTGAGTTTACCGGGATCCTGAATGACTTCATCCCTTGTGTAACGGCGGTAAATTTTCTTCACCTCAGCTTCTTGCTCAGGTGTTATCTCAATCACAGCTATTCCTATTGATGCATCTAACTTTTCTTTTGGTACTACATCCGTTACTAAAGCTCGATGACCCCCAAATAGTTTTTTATTCTCTCTTTGGAAGGTGATATCATAATCCCCAAATGGATTACCAGAAATGGGATGCGTGAGTGGTACTGGATCTTGAAGCACCTCTTCAATAGCCTTTTTAACTTCTTTATCAATATCTTTTTGCAAAAGTCCGGTAAAAAATTGTTCAATCTCTTCCTGAACTTTCGTGGTTATTGACATTTCAAAAACCTTTTTAATCGTCTGGATCCCTTCGGGATAGGCTAAATATCCCAATAAATCCCATTTGTCATATTCACCTAGATGATGCGAGACCGTTCCGAGGGAAGGCTGCACTAAAGGTGTTAAAAATAGATTTTTATCAATCCCTTTGGCTTTTTCCCATGTTGCTTTCACTCTCTCCTCATCAGTCATTGATGAGGCAAAAGGACTGCTAAACAAATTTAAATTTATGATTTGTTGTTCGAGGGTGTTGGCTTTTTCTTTCAAATCTTCATACTGAGTCTCATCGAGCGTTTTAACATCTGCAAAAAAGAGAGGCCCGCTTAACCCATAAAGAAAAGGCAAAGCAAGAGACAACTTCCAACACCTGTTATTTAAGGCGTCCAATAGTTTTGTATACAGCAAATAATCTTGATCTTGGGGCGTATTGAGTAGATTGTTTTTACTCACGAAAAGAGGAAGCACACCGTTGAGAATGAGAGCAATCAAAAAAGGGTCGTCGATTTCTCTCACTAAGGCACCAAAATCAAAACCGTTGTGCAATCCCTCTAGAGCTTTTAATTCCCCTTTTTCGAGAAAACATTCCTTAAAAATATCCCACAACCAAAGCTGTTCGTAAGAAGAAAGAGCTTTCCATATCTTCCATTTGCGTGCAGGTTCTTGGAGAGAGGATACAGGTAAATGGCGTATTATCTCCCGATGTGTCTGCCATTCTACCCGCTTGAGTGCCCGTAAAACGTCTATAACTCGATTTTGAGAAAGATGATCTATCCCCCTTACAACACGCCCCGCATCGTTAAAAGAGAAAAATAACGCACGTAGCTGTGGAAATTCGGTGCTTTTTCGCAATAATTTTACAACATACGGCACTTGCACATCTTCAAAAAACCATCGAGTAATCGAATCCAATGCCTCTTTTTCTTCGATCTTGTCGATATTTTCTGCTACCTGTTCCACATCTCCTCTTTGCAAGCCGATCATCACGCAAAATGTAGGAGAAAGGTTGTCATATCGAATCGTTTTCACTTTTTCTTCTTCTAGGGAACGAAAAAAAGGAATGTTCTGTTTGCTCCACAATAGTGAAGCGGATAAAGACGTCTTCTCTCCTAGTTTTTCGATGCACGGTTGCAACCATGCTACGTCTGTCTCTCTATTAGCTTTTTTCGCGAGATCTTGTATGATTTGCTTGCCCCCATTTGCCACCTGCCTCATCTTATCAATACATTGGGGTACATCCTGAATGAAGGGCAATGCCTTAGGAAGAAGATCGCAAAAGTAGCTTTCTGAAGAAAAGAAAGAATGATCTAAACAAGTAAAACCTTCAGGTAACTGGGAAGAACTCACAAGCCCTCGAAGGATGGCTTGTTTTTGTTCCAACGACAAACTCGTATCATGCAAAATCGAATGGTTGGAATCGAAATTTTGTGCCGATTTCACTCTTCCTAGGAAAATGTTCTTTAAACTCTCAGCTGGTGTTTGTTGCACCAATTCCGTGATTGCCTTCGGCGAGAGAGATTGAAATAGTTTTTGAATATGAGAATGGTAGCAAGATTTCCCTGTTTCCATTGGCCAGTATTTTTGAAAGCTATCTAAAAGAAGATCCTTTCGAATCGATTCATCAAGAGTAAGTAGATTAGAATTATCCCACCAACGACTGGGTAATTCATCGAGTTGCTGCAATATTTCTTTTCTCTTAGATCCTTGGGAAACCAGATCAAAAAGAAAAACCGCGGCTTCATCTGAAATTTTGGCATCCTGAAAGATTTGTTTTCTTACCTTATTGTTTTCCAATAGAAAATCGACAAAAAACGATTCCGTAACACCTGCACCACCATCAAATTTTTTCAATAATTTTTTTTTTACGAACCAATCCTTCTCCAACCAAGAGACTGCTTTAAAATTTTTATCTAAAAATATTTTTAATACATTTCCGTCATCTTTCGAAAGGGCTAAAATAAAACTTTCAAATCCATTCTCTCTCAATGCTTCGCAAAACGCTTCTAATCCTTTCTGATGTTTCAAACGAATAAAAGCTCGCAAGAGTTTTGGAGCTTCTCCCTCAAAAGAAGAGGCCTTTACCTGATTGATGACCTCCAAAATCGTTATTTGTTTCAACTGCTCATCGATTTTTTTGCTCAATTCAGGAAGTAACGCATCAGGACAAATTTCTTCTGCAAGGATTAAAAGCAACTCAACGCGTGGATTGGCCTGAGGGAGTGTCACTGCACGCATCACTTCCTCCTGCAATTCTTCTGGCAAAGAGCGAATAGACTCAAGAATGGGGTCGATTTTTGTCCGATCTTTAAGAGAAAAATCGCTAGTATCAGACCTCCCATTTGGAAGAACAGCATACCGTTCGGTCATATAGCCAAAAAAATTCCGAACAAAGGCTTTTTGAGCTTCAGGCGAAACTTTTTTTAGGATCGTAAGAATACACGACGAATTATCATTATAAAGAGAAAGAAAATGACTTTGCCAATCGAATCCATACCACTTTTGTTGCTCCGCAGAATCTTCCGTTCCAGTATATGAAGGAAAAGCACCCAATAAACGCTCTAATATCTGGGGATTCTCTTCGTTTTCAGCCGCTTGAAAAATTTGTTTTAAAACAGCTTGGCTGTTCTTAAAGAGCAACGCTTGCAAAAAAAACGATAAGCCTTCAGGAGTCGCTTCGCACCACTTTGTAACAATGGGATGAGAATCCTTGTTAAAAGGAGCATCAAAACCAAAAAGAATCTCTTGAAAGTGGCTTATCTCAGCAGGAGTCCACTCTTCTTTCTCTGTTGTCTGAAGAGACTTTGTCCATAGTTCTTCTTTTGCCGCCGCCACTTCCTTTTTAATGCGCTTTGTCTCTGCTTCCGTTTTGAGATGTAAGTTATGCGTAGAGGAAATGGAAGAGAGAAGAGACCGAATCGGACCCGATTCTACAGGAGGTTGTCTTGGAGATTCGTTTATTGGTGCTTGCGTTACTGCAAACAAAGCGGGACTTTGTCCCTTTTCTTTCCAAATTCTCTCCAATCGCTGAATAAGAGAGTTTTGATGATCCACAACTTGTTTTTTCTCTTCTACAGATAAAGCATTCCATTTTTTCTTCATCGCTTGCAAAACAGGTAAAATCCGTTCACCTTCTTGCGGCTTCCAAAAAATAGAACGAATTTTCTCAAAAAAAGAGAGATAGGTAGTACTCAATTCTCCTTTTGGATTTACAACAAGGATGGTTTTCCCTCGAAAATAAACAAAAGGTCTTTGGTTTTCTTTTTGACGCGTTTGTTGATAAGACTGCAAGATCTCTTTAAGATTGAATGATTCCACTGAAAATCCTCATAAAAATTATGCATATAATATAAAAAATCGCTTTATTTAGTAACTCGCATTACGCATTTTTTCCTCCATTGAGAGCGAGCGAGGGGGTCAAGGTGCAACGATTGCGACGAAAGCCAACTCCCTGGAGTTGGTTGAGGAGCAATAGGTGGTAGATTGGCCGCCGCAGCACTCTCAATGGAGGAAAAAATGCGTAAGGTGAGTTACTAACTCGCATTACGCATTTTTTCCTTGTCTTTGCATAAACCGCGTTAAATCTCCCTATCCTTACAATTTCCCTTGTTGGGAATCTCTCTTTTCCGGATAATTTTTTTCTTTAACCTCGCAAATCGGGATATCAATGAAAGGAGCGCTTCAGCGCATATTTTGTCTCTATTCGGGAGAGGGACGTAATACCCTTGCCTTTTCGGGTCTTGCCTTCATCTGGTCGCTTGTCATTTCGAGCGGAATGGAATTCAGCGATGCGTTGTTTATCATCCATATCGGTGCGGCCTCACTACCGCTTGCTTATGGTCTTACAGCAGGGATTATGCTTGCTTTATCTCTCCTGTTTCTCTTCGCCCTCCACCGCTTAGGTGTTTATCGCACATTTTTAACCCTGATTAGCATAGGCATCCTTTTCTATGGAACCACTTTTTTTTGCCTACAAGCACAGCTGTTTCAGTTATTTCCTCCGTTCTGGTATGTATTGAAAATTTTTGGATACATCTTTTTTTCCTTTGGCCTAACTTCCTATTGGACCTTCGTTGACGAATACCACCACATTCGTGATGCCAAGAGAATTTATACCTTCTTCACAACATTTATCTTTCTAGGGATTGCAGCGACAGGGTTATTGATGCGCTCAGGTATCTTCTCTTTGGAAAAACTGCTTTTTTTCCTCCTTGTAATGATTCTTTGCGCCCTTTTTACCACCCAACTCATCCGCCGCTTCATCCCTCTCATCATTCATGAAGAATCGGAACAAGAGACAAGTTCTTCGGGGAAAACCTTTACTCTTTTTGCTCTGATTCAGTGGATCTTTCGCTCCCGCATCACATTGGCACTCTTGATAGGCAATCTTTTGATGCAACTTTGCAATTTTCTTACTGAATTCAACTACTTTTCGGCTTTTGATCAATCATTTACTGAAAATGAGGAACTCCTCTCCTATGGCGAAGGCACCCAATTAGCCCTAACGAAATTCATGGGAAAGCTTGTCCTTTCTGTAAGTCTCTTCAATCTTTTCTTTGGACTTTTTATCTACAGCCGGCTTGCCCGTCGTTTTGGGATAGGAGCCCTTCTTTCCATCACTCCAATCCTTTTATCCTTCACATTCACCGGTTGGATTTTTCACCATACGCTGCTCTTTCCCATCATCGGTTTTTTTGTCACTGATGGCACGCTATGGGTCATCGATGATAACAACTTCAACATCCTCTTAAACGCCGTCCCATCAAAGATCAAATACAAAATCCGTGTTGCCATTGAATCTTTTTTTGAACCTATCGGAATTTTGATCAGTTCGATTATTCTTTATTTCTTTGCCTCAATCAGCAAAGGGATCGGATTGACTCTCTCTTTAGTCTGGATTGTTGTGACGCTAGTCATCCGCTCTGAATATTTAAAAGGAATTTTTCAAAATTTGTCCGACAATGCCATTCACTTCAGCCGTTCGACAAAACAGTGGTTGTTGCAGATGCGCCCGAGAGAACGAAGAGGAGCCGAATTCCGCATGCTTGCCATTGTCAAACACGAGTCCCCTGAAGAGAAACTTCTCGCTTGCCAAGGTTTGCTTGCTCTTGAAGATCCCTCCATACTGGAAAAACTGTTTTCCTTTGCCAAGGAAATGGATCCCTCAACGAAAAAAGTATTTCTTGACCAATTGATAACCAGTGCTTTTGATCAACACCCCATCGTCCTCGATCATCTCCAAGAATGGCTCAGAGAAGAAGAGGATGAGAATCTCTGTGGATCGATTCTCTTTTATTTCGCACAAAAAGGATTGCTCCATCCAGAAAAAGTCCTTGAAGATTTAGCCAGCCCTCATATCTACAAACGATCCGCTGCCATTGCTGCTCTAAAAAAATCGGGTGCTCACCTATCCCTCGATACACTGCGCGATAATCGAACACAAGCCATTCAACGCCTACAACAGCTGCTTACCTCATCGAATTCTCACGAAGTTTGTATGGGAATCCGTATTTTGATGATCGATGCCACACCCAATGAAGTCGATCTTCTAATCCCTTATTTAAAGCATCTCGACTCGATCATTGTGAGAACAGCATCCCAAGCGATTGCCATGGCGATGGACAAGACTTGTCGAAGGCAGGCACCTATTCTTCTCGAATTACTCGAGCATAGCGAGGATCCCGATACCCGTATTGCCTGTATTGAAGCTTTGGGAAAACTCGAAGATTCGGCCTATGCACGAGCGATGATCCTAGCTAGTATTCCGTTGCGTCCCAGGGAGCGGCGAGCGCTTGAATCCGTGGTGCTACAGATGGGCCTAAAAACGGTCCCCATGCTCCTCCTTCTTATTGATGACACTTCTCTTGGAGACCGGTGTCGTCTCCTAGCAGCACAAATTTTGGGTGCACTCTCCCTCCCACAACTCCGAGCCCGCATACAACCCCTTGTACAGAAAGAAGTAGAGAGAGCCTTCTTCTATCTCTACCATGCGCAGACCATTCAGAAAAGATATCGGCAACATGATTTGCACGTTCTCGTCGATGCTCTTGAAACGGGATACCAATCGACGATGGATTTCATTATTCAGCTCCTTGCAATCACAGGAGAGGTGGAAGATCGCGAACTATTAGCCCGCTCCCTTAGGAGTCGAAATCCTAAAATCCGCAACCAAGCTGTTGAAGCCATTGAGCGCAGTTGTGATCCCGCTGTTTTTCGTTATTTACAAGTGCTGGTCGAAGATATTCCCCTATCGATCAAGTTGCAGGAATTCACAAAAGAGGGGTACAAATCGTTGCAATTGGAAGAATTATTAGATAAACTGGATCACTCTTCTGCCCCTGCTGATCAAATCATTGCAGCAACATTTAAGTATGAATTGAAGTTGCCAGGTTGGAAAGAATCTTTACGCAATCGGATGATGAGTAAAAACGAACTTTTTCACCATTTTGCTTATGAGCTCTTAGAAGAATGAAAAAATTTACTCTCATTGAAAAGGCCTTTCTCCTAAAAAAGACCTACCCCTTTCGCGAGCTAGACCTTAACCTTTTGCTTGCTATTGCAGATAAACTAGGGACCACAATCTATGGATCCAATGATCCCATTTTTGTTTACGATGAAGAGGCAACGAGAATGTACTTTATCGGCCAGGGAGAGGTCGAATTATTGGATTCGGAAAAAAGCTCGATAGGCCTTCTTCACCACGCCGATTTTTTTTGGAGATGAATCGTTATTCAATCTCAATAACCGTTCTTACTATGCCACGAGTCGAACGCCAACACAACTCTTTACTCTCTCCCGGACACACCTCCATAGCTTGATTGAAGAATCTCCTTCTGTTGCGTGGAGATTCTTGCGCCTTTACGCAACTTTTCTACCACAAAGACCCTCCTTGAAAGATCGAGAGGCAGAATGAGCATACGCCGTCAGTTGTTGATTAGCCTCCTCCCTCCTTTGATCTTGTTCATGGTTCTTCTCTCCTCTTTTTTTTACAGCAAATGGTCGCAAGAAATTTTAGAAGCCTTTCAATCGCATCTTCGTTCGGTTGTGGTTACCGCGGCACAGCCGATAGAGGGAGAAACGATCCAATGGTTGATTCAGCACAGAGAAGACCCGCGAAAGCGCGATTCGCCTCTCTTTCAGAATCTTTTACAGATATTCTCCCGCATCCAACGACAAATTCCCGCCAATAAAATCTATCTCTTTTCTTTCGAATCGGTAGAAAGTCCCCTCTTACAAGATAAAAAGAAAAACACCTCTCCTTTGAAGCAACGCCTTCTTCTTATGGATACCCCGTCGCCAACGAGCAAAAAAAGGAACCTCCCTGCAACGCATCCTTTCGGAGAGGAGAAGATCGTCTATACAAAAGAACCCTTTGTTACGGATCCTTATCAGGCGGAGACCTCGCAAAAATCCATGATGTCGGCCTTTGCTCCTATCTTCGATCGAGAGGGTGATGTTGTGGGTCTTCTTGGTATCGATGCTAGCTTGGGTTTTATTGAAAAACAGCAAGAGAAAGCCCTTTTAATCATCGTCTTTGGAGGCGGCTTAACCATCTTCATTCTGATTGTGGCCGTTGTCTATGTAGCGAATCAAATCAGTCGTCCCGTAAGGAAGTTGAATGCGGCGGCGCTAACCATTGCAGCCGGTGAGTATGGAGAACGGATTTCTGTTGAAGGCCCAAAAGAGGTTGATGAATTGTCGAACACATTGAATACATTAAGTGAGTGCTTGGAAGAGACCATGTCCCGTTTGCAAGAGAGTTCTTTAGCGAGAGAGAGACTCTATGGAGAATACGAATGTTCTCTTTTACTCCAACACTACATGCTTCAACGGGCCTTAGAAAGGTTACCAAAAGAATATTTTTCAATAGAAATCGTCAAGTCTTCAACGGGTGTTGCCAGCCGCAATCTTTTGTTTCGTGCGGAACAACGCTCTGCTGAAGAGAGTTCTTTTATTTGTATTGAAGCAAAGGAACCCGGTTTTCCTGCCCTTTATTCTTTACTTGAAGAGAAAACATCGAATCTCTCTCTCCCTCATGTGCAGGTCTCGTTCCTGTTTTCCCAACACACCGTTTCCTGTTCTAACGAACATTTTTCTCCCTTGTTGCATTGGTCGATGAACCAACAAAATCTCTTTACTTTTGATGGAGGCACGCATTCTTATGAACAGGGAGACATGTTTTTTATTGTTAATACACCGCTGATACAACTCTTTCCCCACCGACAAAGTATGGAGAAATGGATTGGAAAAGTGTTGCGTCATTTTGCAAGTGAGGGATTGAGTCTGGTAACAACGATGTTGCGCAACGAGTTACATTTTCTTACAAAAAAGAATCCCTCTTCGGAGGATTTGGTCATCCTCTGTTTCCAGACGATGGAATGAAAACTTGACTTCTCTGTAGTGATCGCTCATACTCGTCCAAGTTTCAAGGATCTGTTATGAATTGGGCTGGTCTCGCCGCGTTTTTTTGCTATTTCCTCCTTCTCTTGCTCTTTGGGCTCTATTTTCATAGAAAGCAGACTTCGTCGACAGAGTTCATCATGGGCAACCGCTCCCTAAATTATTGGTTGGTGGCTTTATCGGCACATGCCAGTGACATGAGCGCATGGTTATTCATGGCCTTCCCCATGACCATTTTTGTCTTTGGTCTCTCTCGTTCAGGGATTGCGATTGGACTCTTGGGAGGGATGTTTTTGAATTGGCAATTTGTCGCTCCCAAACTGCGCACTATGACCGAAAAGTACCAGTGTTATACTCTATCATCTTTTTTTGAAAAACGATTTGATGACCAATCGGGTTTGATCCGTCTGTTGAGTGCCGTGATGTTGATCATTTTCCTTACCCATTATCTCTCTGCTGGCCTTATTGCTATGGGAATGGTGTTTGAATCGGTGTTTCAGCTCCACTATCTCATTGGTGTAGGAGTCGCTTTAGTTGTAGCCGTAATCTACACCCTATACGGTGGATATGTGACGGTTGCTTGGACAGACCTTTTCCAGGGCGTTTTTCTCTTAGCAGTCATCGTTTTTGTCCCCTTTCTTGCCTACACAAAAATCGATGGAGGATGGTCAACAATCTCCTGGATTGCTGAACAGAAGGGGATTTCCATTTCCCCTTTCTCCATTATTTATGGAAATTCGCTCTATGCTCTTGTTGCTCTTGCTTTAGGTTGGGGGCTTGGATATTTTGGAATGCCGCACATATTGACCAAGTTTATGGGCCTTCGCGACCCTAAGGAGATGTACAAATCGAAATGGGTAGGAATGAGTTGGCAAATCCTCGCTTTGCTTGCTGCAATTGGAGTAGGGATTATCGGAATAGCCTTTTTCCCTGGAGGATTGGAAAATCCTGAACTTGTTTTCGTCGAGATGGTAAAAGGGCTTTTTCACCCTTTTATTGCCGGGTTTATTCTTTGTGGCATTTTGGCTGCGAACATGTCGACCATGGACTCGCAGATTCTCGTTGTTGCATCGGTCATCAGCGAGGATTTGTATAAACGATGGTTCCGCACAGGAGCTTCTTCTAAAGAATTATTAAAGATCTCTCGCATTGCTGTGATTGGCGTGGCCATTGTTGCCATGTTTCTTGCGCTGAACAAAAGCGCGACCATTCTCGATACGGTTCTCTACTCATGGTCGGGTTTGGGCGCCTCTTTCGGCCCTCTTGTCATCATGAGTCTTTACTATGAGAAAGCGACAAAGCAAGGGGCTGTTGCTGGTATTGTCACGGGTGGTGTGACTGTTCTTCTTTGGCCTATGCTCAATCCCTTCCTTTCCGGCTACGATGTCCCTCCCCTTATCCCTGGATTTTTTGCCAGCCTTGCTGCGATTTATTGGTTTTCTAAGCTAATTCCCCAACAAGAGTGGGTGGCAGAATAAGTTTCAACGGTCGCAACTACAGGTAATGCATGTTTTCGATTTTGACGGAACCTCTCTCCTCTTTCTGGACTTTTACCTGTTTTGAAAACATAAAAAAACGAGCTTGCCGAACCAACATTGCAAGCCATGAACAAGCTCTACAAGAAGGAGAGTCGGTACCTCCTTCTGTTGAGGAAACCATTCGATCGTTTATTCGAGATGTTTGCCGACTCGATTCCACTAACATCGCCATTCGAGCAAGTGAAGAAAGCAGTCTACCTAGTACAAGGGGCTCTCTTGTTTATGGAAACCGTCCCATCATCTACATCCCTTTGCGCTATGTCAAGCAAATTACAGAGGAATTCACCTCCTCCCATCAGTTCGCAATTGCTCATGAATGTGGTCATTTAGCTTTCGATGATTGGTGTGTGGGAATGATCCAACAAGAAAAAGCAGCCGCTTTAGCGAGACTGTGTGGGTATGGAGTCACAGTTGCTTTGGCAAGCCAAGTCTTTTCTTCGTGGCTAGCAGTCCATCTTATGGGATGCACCGCCGCAAAAATTTGCCGCATCATTGCCACCAGCCTGTCCGATCAAACGATCGAACAACGCGCCGATCTTTATGCTGCCGCGCTTTCTGAAGATATCCGAAAGGGCGGTATTTATTATCTTACCGCTCTTCAAGAAATGTGTAGAGATGCGAAGAATAGCCAAAAAGGAGAGGCACCCTCCATTTTGACAACTCTTCGATTCACCTCCTGACTTCAGCATTTTAGGTTACCCTTGAACTCGATTTCCCTAAAGTAGCCCTGCCTTTTAAAATGTAGTGCCCTAAATAAAATAGGTGTTGACTATATATGGCAAGCAAGCTAGTATCGTCGTATGTTTATTCGAGTAAAATCCACAGCCCATCCGCATAAAAATAAAGTTCAAATCTGCGAAAGCATTCGCCAAGGTTCTAAAGTCAAGCAAGTTATAGTTAGACATGTTGGTGTTTCACAAAGTGAAAATGAGCTTGAAGAGTTAAAGAGGCTTGCAAAAACACTAATAGCTCAAATAGAAGAAGAAAGAAAAGGTCCGTTTCTCTTTTCAACGGAAAACTTAAACGGCAAGAAACCTGATGAGCTTTGTCTTGATGTTACTGCTGAAAAAATTGAAGAACCTAAAGAGGTCTCAGAGTCACTTGTTGTAGATCTCAATGATCTTTTAGAGCAAAAAAGAATAGTTGAGGGATTTCATGATGTTTTTGGGTATCTTTTTAACTCTCTAGGTTTCAATAATATACTTACGAAAAAGAAAAGTGAAGTCCTTAGAGCCTGTTCAGAATTTTTTTAATAAATAAATTTCAATCGATAATAATAAAAAACTACCACAGAGGAGGACACAGAGAGGGTTTTATATCTTCATTCTGCGAATGCCTTCTACTAGTCGTTTTACATTAAAATTAATAAGTAATCCTCGAGTGCAGGCTCCATAGAGCCGTAAATATGACAATAGTTGTGCTTCATGTATTGGCGCTATTCCGTTCACCGATTTAATTTCTATGATTACTTGATCCTCTACAACCATATCAAGACGATAGCCACAATCCAACATGACATCTTTATAAAAGATGGGTAGAGGTTGTTGTGCTTCAACTTTCAACTTCCTTAGCCTTAATTCATAAATAAGACAAGCTTCATAGGCTGATTCAATCAGTCCTGGCCCCAGGGCACGATGTACATCGACAGCAGCCCCTATGATCGCACCTGTTAAAGGATCAGTTTCCTGTCCTTCAGATACTTCAGAAACCAAATAATTAATAAAAAACCTCTCTGTGTTCTCTGTGGACTCTGTGGTAGTTTATAATCTTTTCACAACCAAAACAGCAAAAGCAACTATAACCATATGTAGACTGGTATTTAGCTTTCTTTCGCAATTTTTCCATAACCTACGGCACTTCTCTAACCAGGCGAAAGAACGTTCCACAACCCATCTTTTAGGAATTATTTTAAATGTATGAAGCTCGCTCCGTCGAGCAAAAGAGCAACCCAAGAAATTTTAACTGCCGATTTTGGTGTCGATATCCATCTTGATCGCATATATCGCATGATGGATTCACTTATCGAAAAGCAAGATGAGTTCCAAAAAAAGAATTTTTCAGTCTACTCAATCTCTTTGCTTCGAAAAAATCAACATGACATTTTTTGATGTCACAACGCTTTACTTTGAAAGCACAGAAGAAGATGAGCTTCGTAAATTTGGTTATTCGAAAGATCAAAAATTTCACTCAGTTCAAGTTGTTATGGCGTTAGCTACGACTCAAGATGGCCTTCCAATAGGGTACCAAGCATTTCCTGGAAATACTGCTGAGGTTTCTACACTACTAAAATGTCTAGAGAACTGGAAAAAAAATCTTCCGATAGGAGATGTGACGATCATTGCAGACAGAGCCATGATGAGTGAGAAAAATTTACAGGAGTTAGAGAAAGCAAACATAAAATATGTAATCGCCGCGAAGCTGAAAAAACTTCCTAAGGAGGTTAGGGAAGAGATTCTTAAGGGTGATGGAGTAAATATTTATTTTGATAAGGATAACTACAAACTCCAGCAGCATATCTTACCGAACCAAAGACGTTTAGTTGTAACCCATAGTGATAGGAGAGCGAAAAAAGACAAGCTTGATCGAGAAAGGGTTTTGGATAAGATTCAAAAGAAAATAGGTTCAGGAAAGAACATGAAGAAGCTGGTTTCAAACAGAGGCTACCAGAAGTATCTAAAAGCGGAAGGAGAAGGAAAAATCTCATTAGATAATGAGAAACTTGCAGAGGAAGAGAAGTGGGACGGACTGCATGGATTGATCACAAATGATGGCGAATCAGATGCTCTCGAGCTTCTGCAATATTACAGAAGATTGTGGGTGATTGAGGAGTCGTTTAGGATTCAAAAAACAGATTTATCGGTAAGACCCATTTATCATTTCAAACCAGAGAGAATAGAAGCTCATCTTCTTCTTTGCTTTCTAGCCTTCACTCTCATTAGGCATGCGGAGTATCGCATCGAGCTACAAAAAGAAAAAGTTTCGATTCAGGACATGAGAAGGCTCCTTTGGAGGACTCAAGTAAGCATCTTAAAGGATCACAAAACAGAAAAGTTATACCGTGTGCCGTCAAAGCCGAATCAAAAAACAAAAAAGATTTACCAAACATTTGGCCTTGTTAGAAATGAAAAGATTGAATTAATAAATCAGAGGGTGTAGTGCCCAAAATTCACCTCTTCCCTGGGAGAATGGACTAAAATGCGGAAGTCGGGATTATCTTACCGCTCTTCAAGAAATGTGTAGAGATGCGAAGAATAGCCAAAAAGGAGAGGCACCCTCCATTTTGACAACTCTTCGATTCACCTCAGAAGGAGATGATCGATGGGATTGGACCCATCCTCCTCTGTCAAGAAGAATTAAGATGTTAACAAATAGTTATACCATTTATCCTAATTGAATAGCCTCACCTATTTGGGGAAGGAAATCTGCGTGCAAACCAATGGCAATTGATTGAGCTATCATCGTAACCCACTCCTTCGATCCAATTAAACCACCTTCTTCCTGTCCTTCAAAATTTTTTAACACCTGTATCCCATCTGAAAGGGCTTTAGCCGGACACCATTTACCCTCATACGGAACAATAGTGATGATCGGCGTTTGTTCGGTTACTAAAAAAAGGTCTGATTTGTAGGGAATACGCCATTGCTCAGCAAAACTTTGTGCTGCAACCTGTGTGGCTTTAAGATCTTCTTGAGTATTAGCTAGAAATTGTTTTTGATTACCATTGACCTCTATCGGCACATAACAATTGACCAATTTGAGAACGGCTACGTAGTGTGAAGATTCCATAATTACCCAACTTTTTTTAAGGATTAACGACCTATTGTACAAAAATTTTTGCATTTTATCACTACTTTTTTATACGAGCCATTCCCGCTGTGAATGTGTTTCCTGGGGTGAAGTGGTGGTGGTGATAAACGGAGATTGTAAGAAACTTCGCTCTCTTCGCGTTATCAGAGCATAGAGAGCAAAACGGATTGGATCGCTTCGGCGCGGCTGGTTCCTTGAAGTTTTTTCATGGCGCTGGCTTTATCCAATTTCCCTTCTGCCAATTCGACCCATTTGTCGCGAATCTTCTCCAGTTGTTTCTGGTCGAGAAAGACATCGACATCAAAGAGTTCTGATGCCACTTTGTAGATCTCTTTTACTTCACTCTTGCCAAATTTCCCTTTGGCTTTTTTCTGGATTGCCTTATCAAAGGCTTGCAACAGTTGATGGTACGTTTCTGACATATCTATCCCTTTTTTGGGCTGTGTTGCCTTAGGCAACACAGCCCCTTTTTTGAATTACTTTTGGTATACAAAAATCTTCGATCGCTTGCAAGACTTTTTTGGGTTCATCGAGCCAAGTAGGAGGAATTCATTCCCGGCCCTCAATGTGGCATAGAAAACTCACTTTTGACGAATCATTGGAACGGGTTTTGCCCCTTTTGTATTCAGTTTGATGGCCCACAGCGAGTTCGATGAGCAAATGAACAAGATGTTGTTTTCCTTCCCACCAAAAGAGAGATTGGCCGTCTCTTTGGGCATCAAGATTTTCCCAATCATTTTCCCTTGGGGATCGAAGACCTGAACTCCATCAAGAGCACCGACATAGATGTTTCCATGGTGATCGAGCCGCATCCCATCGGGAAAGCCAGGTGAGACGGTAGCAAAGAGGCGCTGATTCTCAAGCTTTTTTCCATCAATCACATCAAAGGCATAGATGGCGTGGGGGTACTTTTCGTAATAGGTATGGGGCGCTTGAATGGCTGCACTGTCGATGATGTAGAGAATTTTCTCATCGACAGAGAAAGCAATCCCGTTGGGCATCTTTAAGTTGCCTGTGACGACGGTCAACGCATCGGTCTTGGGATCGTAGCGATAGACGTTATTAGGCAGGTAGCACTCTTGAGGAAATTGAAGACACCCATAACTCGGATCGGTAAACCAGACCGTTCCATCCGATTTGACAACGAGATCATTAGGAGAGTTGAGCGGTTTGCCTTCATAAAAACCGACAAGGGTCTTCACCTCACCATCGAGGTCGGTGATGGAAACGCGGCGCCCCGTCGTCTCAGCCGTTAAAAGACGCCCCTGCAAATCCATCGTTTGTCCATCGGCGATATTGGATGGGTGGCGATAGATCACAGGCGTATCCCAAGAGAGCGGTGTGATCTTATTATATGGATTCAAGCCGTGCCACCGCATGACGAGGATGTTGTCATAGATCTGATCGGTGAAGAAGAGATACCCCTCATCACTCCCCTCCATTGTAACGTAAGCCGGCCCTTCGGTGAATCCAAATCCTTCGGCGAGGTGGATCAATTCGGGTTTCACTCCCAAAATCTCTGCAAATGCTGGGTCATAGACTTCTAAAGGGAGTTGAGGCGACTCTTTCACGGGATAGGGAGGGTTTTTGACAACGGGGTAACCCCATACCATCGAAGAGAATACTAAAAAAAATAAAACATATCGGATCATGAAGAGGTTCCTTTTTTGATTGTCCCCACATAGCACAAAAGAGCTAAACAAAGAACGGGAATGCCAAGCCAAAAATAGATGCTCGTCAACGTCACTAAACCGAGTTGATGAAAAATGCCGATCCCTTCTGCTGAGAGACCATAGCCGATCATGTAGGTCGAAATCAGAAGCCCGGAAGCAAAAGAAGGGTTTTTAAGAAAGTTCTGCACACCAAAACTCACCGTCAAGGGGAGATAGGCAGAACATCCCAAACCGGCTAGTGCAAAGGCAATGAGTGCAGAAGAGACGGAAAAGATCATTTGTATGGCGACAAGACTCACAAGAATGATAACGGGCAAGAGACGATAGATCCAACGCGGAGGAATTTTTAATGTAAGAAACGTCGTGATAATCCGTCCTATCGTTAGACTTCCCCAGAAAATGGAAAGAGCGTCATTGGCAGCGATCTGACTCAAATCTTTTTCCTGATGCAAGAATAGTGTAGCCCAATTGCCAAACGTCGTCTCGGTAAACCCATACAGAACGGCGATGGCCACAAAAAGAGAAAGAAGGGAGATATGTTGTGACGAGGGATCGGCCTGTGACTCGGATATCGGAGCCTTTTTTGGCAAAAAACCCCATGCCAAAAGCAACAAAATAAAATAAGCAAGAGCAATCCAAGAAGGGTCTCCCCACCACCAGTTGTATGCGAAAAATAGATTCAGTGATAACGGCCCTATCGCCGTTCCTATGCCGAGAAAAGAGTGAAGAGCTGTTAGAGCTGTGCTCGCACGATCGGGGAAATAGTGAACGGCAAAGGGATTTAAAGCGGTGATGTTCGCTCCGAAGCCCGCGCCCAAGAATGCCATTGCATTGAGAAGGAGAGGGTAGCTAAATGAAGGTGTATCGATCTGCCATTCACTCAAAGCAATGAGAGACATGGCGATGACATTCAACACTCCTGCTGTTAACAAAACGTTTTTGATCGTATACCGTTTGGCCAGAACACCGCCCACGAAGGAGGCCATCACAGCCCCTACGATCATGGGGATGAATAATGAGCCATATTGCGAAATCGTGAAGGCAAATCCCTGCTGATCGGTAAGAAAATTCGCTGCCGCAGGGATCGTTGTGAATCCAATCCCTTGGATCAACGCCTGCAGATAGATGACCAAGATGGCAATGATACGCATAAAAATGCTTCTAATGGATCGAGAGCTTTTTCTCAAGAGGCTTTTGCAAAACTATCCGTTGACTGCTGTGCTGTTTACGTATGACATACCAGGAAGTTTCTATGTTGCTTTCGGTGCGGAAATTCCTACTTTGCTCCTACACAACGCAGTTCTTTATTTGACAGAAAATTATAATTGTTACTAATATCTATTTTATGCAGATCTTTCAGGAGTCCATCACATGGCCGATTATTCTCTTAATGATTATGACCTATCTAAAGGGGAAATCTTCCAATCATTATTTGCTTCAGAATACGCTTTGCGCCACTTTTCTCAAGCAAACAAAACATCGGGAAAAAAACGCGCGGTCCACACGATCATTGGCGCTGTAGAAATCATTCCCGTAATTGGTCCGATTGCTTCGATTCTAGAGCGGTGTTTTGTTTATGCTCTAAAGGGATCCAGTGATATTGCTAGCAAAGATATCTTCAAAATAAATGTCGAAAATCCCACAGAAGATAAGATCTCAACGGCTTTTTATAGTACCGTTTCTCATCATCATTTTTGTGTCAATGAAACCAAACCACCGCAATTTGAAAAATATGGACAAGCTTTTATTGAAATGCGTATCGATACCATCCTTCCTAAACATCAAAAAAATAATATTGACGAAATTTCCATCGATTTCCTTTTAGGTAAACAAATTTTTTTCCATCAAACATTCAAAAAAAATGAATTCCCAAAGGCACTTTTCTTACCCAATGTGCCTTATGGAAAAATGGCAACCATACAGTTAACGGGGAAGGAAAAAACAGGAACAACAATCGTTGAAAAAAAGATGGATCTTACTTTTGATAGCACCAAAGCCTATTACACTCTTCAAAACGATACTGCAGGAATCGTCTTCAATAGGGTTGCTTGTACTACAGAACAAATCATTACTCCCCCACATATCGCAGGCCCTAATGCGTATCCCATGGGATCGCATAAAATCGAAAAACCCTTAGCTATCAAAATAACATCGGGACAGGCTTTGATTACATACTCTCGTGCTTTCTTTCATAAAAAACATCGCATTATTAATAACAGTCAATCGATTATAACATTAACCTTTGAGTTAGCGGCTTGGATCAACGACCAGTTGATTTCAATCTCTTTACCTCTTGTTATTCATCCCGAAGAAACAAAAGAAATGTCTCCAGAATTCTTCCGCAACTATTGGATGGATGCTTATAACAACTATACGAATACACCTTGCCCCACCGATCTTGATCTCGAAATCCAATACATCGAACAGCACGCCTACACCTTTGACTCTTGACCTAGTGCTCTTTCCCAAAAGTCCGTTACACTAAATTTTAGCGTGGAGCTAGAGCCCATGGAAAGCTTTCAAGTAACAAATCGATAAGCTCTATATCAGTCCCTTCCATAAAGGTCGGTTCCCATCCCCTTCGCCCAGGCATCTCTAAACACCATATGTGTACTGCCCTCCTTCTTATTCTCACATGTCTGCATACATTTCCATTCTCATCTTGTGACGTTATGGTTAATCCCGACTTCGCATTTTAGTCCATTCTCCCAGGAAGAGGTGAATTTTGGGCATTACGCCCTCTGATTTATTAATTCAATCTTTTCATTTCTAACAAGGCCAAATGTTTGGTAAATCTTTTGTTTTTTGATTCGGCTTTGACGGCACACGGTATAACTTTTCTGTTTTGTGATCCTTTAAGATGCTTACTTGAGTCCTCCAAAGGAGCCTTCTCATGTCCTGAATCGAAACTTTTTCTTTTTGTAGCTCGATGCGATACTCCGCATGCCTAATGAGAGTGAAGGCTAGAAAGCAAAGAAGAAGATGAGCTTCTATTCTCTCTGGTTTGAAATGATAAATGGGTCTTACCGATAAATCTGTTTTTTGAATCCTAAACGACTCCTCAATCACCCACAATCTTCTGTAATATTGCAGAAGCTCGAGAGCATCTGATTCGCCATCATTTGTGATCAATCCATGCAGTCCGTCCCACTTCTCTTCCTCTGCAAGTTTCTCATTATCTAATGAGATTTTTCCCTTCTCCTTCCGCTTTTAGATACTTCTGGTAGCCTCTGTTTGAAACCAGCTTCTTCATGTTCTTTCCTGAACCTATTTTCTTTTGAATCTTATCCAAAACCCTTTCTCGATCAAGCTTGTCTTTTTTCGCTCTCCTATCACTATGGGTTACAACTAAACGTCTTTGGTTCGGTAAGATATGCTGCTGGAGTTTGTAGTTATCCTTATCAAAATAAATATTTACTCCATCACCCTTAAGAATCTCTTCCCTAACCTCCTTAGGAAGTTTTTTCAGCTTCGCGGCGATTACATATTTTATGTTTGCTTTCTCTAACTCCTGTAAATTTTTCACACTCATCATGGCTCTGTCTGCAATGATCGTCACATCTCCTATCGGAAGATTTTTTTCCAGTTCTCTAGACATTTTAGTAGTGTAGAAACCTCAGCAGTATTTCCAGGAAATGCTTGGTACCCTATTGGAAGGCCATCTTGAGTCGTAGCTAACGCCATAACAACTTGAACTGAGTGAAATTTTTGATCTTTCGAATGACCAAATTTACGAAGCTCATCTTCTTCTGTGCTTTCAAAGTAAAGCGTTGTGACATCAAAAAATGTCATGTTGATTTTTCGAAGCAAAGAGATTGAGTAGACTTGAAAATTCTTTTTTGGAACTCATCTTGCTTTTCGATAAGTGAATCCATCATGCGATATATGCGATCAAGATGGATATCGACACCAAAATCGGCAGTTAAAATTTCTTGGGTTGCTCTTTTGCTCGACGGAGCGAGCTTCATACATTTAAAATAATTCCTAAAAGATGGGTTGTGGAACGTTCTTTCGCCTGGTTAGAGAAGTGCCGTAGGTTATGGAAAAATTGCGAAAGAAAGCTAAATACCAGTCTACATATGGTTATAGTTGCTTTTGCTGTTTTGGTTGTGAAAAGATTATAAACTACAGAGTCCACAGAGAACACAGAGAGGTTTTTTATTAATTATTTGGTTTCTTGAAGTATCTGAAGGACAGGAAACTGATCCTTTAACAGGTGCGATCATAGGGGCTGCTGTCGATGTACATCGTGCCCTGGGGCCAGGACTGCTTGAATCAGCCTATGAAGCTTGTCTTATTTATGAATTAAGGCTAAGGAAGTTGAAAGTTGAAGCACAACAACCTCTACCCATCTTTTATAAAGATGTCATGTTGGATTGTGGCTATCGTCTTGATATGGTTGTAGAGGATCAAGTAATCATAGAAATTAAATCGGTGAACGGAATAGCGCCAATACATGAAGCACAACTATTGTCATATTTACGGCTCTATGGAGCCTGCACTCGAGGATTACTTATTAATTTTAATGTAAAACGACTAGTAGAAGGCATTCGCAGAATGAAGATATAAAACCCTCTCTGTGTCCTCTGTGGTAGTTTTTTATTATTATCGATTGAAATTTATTTATTAAAAAAATTCTGAACAGGCTCTAAGGACTTCACTTTTCTTTTTCGTAAGTATATTATTGAAACCTAGAGAGTTAAAAAGATACCCAAACATCATGAAATCCCTCAACTATTCTTTTTTGCTCTAAAAGATCATTGAGATCTACAACAAGTGACTCTGAGACCTCTTTAGGTTCTTCAATTTTTCAGCAGTAACATCAAGACAAAGCTCATCAGGTTTCTTGCCGTTTAAGTTTTCCGTTGAAAAGAGAAACGGACCTTTTCTTTCTTCTTCTATTTGAGCTATTAGTGTTTTTGCAAGCCTCTTTAACTCTTCAAGCTCATTTTCACTTTGTGAAACACCAACATGTCTAACTATAACTTGCTTGACTTTAGAACCTTGGCGAATGCTTTCGCAGATTTGAACTTTATTTTTATGCGGATGGGCTGTGGATTTTACTCGAATAAACATACGACGATATTAGCTTGCTTGCCATATATAGTCAACATCTATTTTATTTAGGGCACTACATTTTAAAAGGCAGGGCTACTTTAGGGAAATCGAGTTCAAGGGTAACCTAAAATGCTGAAGTCAGGATAAACTATAGAGCAGAGGCCAAGGCCTCCGCACTCCACATTAAAGCCTCTTTCAATCCTTTTTTTCTCAAAACACCCCAGGGACAACGCGAAAACCTATAAACTATAGTCGCCTAAAGGCGAAGGAGCAGTCACTTTTGTTCAAATGGATAGATAACCTTCCAATCTTTCTTCATATCAACGACGGTCCATCCTCGTTGTTTCGCTTCGTCAAGTCCCCTATCTAAACGCCCAAACGATGTATCTCTGTCATAAGCGTATTCTCGCGCGGCATCGGTATGGTGCACCAACCCCACGAACCGCTTGCCTTTGCCCGCTTCGGTCCATTCGAGCATGGGAATGTCGGCATCGGCATTGCCAAAGGCAAAGACGGGCCGCCTGCCAATGTATTGATTGATGCCGATGGGCTTCCCCTCCTCGTCGTCGATAAAATTGACTTCGGGAAGGCGAAAGAGGATCGGTTTTCCTCCCTCTATCTCAAACTTTGTTTTGATGCTCGATCCAATGACCTGTTCCGGTGGTATTCCATATACCTTTTCGGTCCAAGGACGCATGAATTCAACGCCTCCCCCAGAGACGATATAAGTTTTAAAACCATTTGCTCTTAAATATTTAAGCAACTCGAGCATAGGCTGAAAGACAAGATCCGTGAAGGGGCGATGGAATCGTGGATGCTTGGCATGGGTGATCCAATCTTTTACGATTTGCTCGAACTCCTCTGTACTCATTCCGGCATGGGTTGCCATCACCATTTCGAGAATCTCTTTTTCTCCAAAATGAGCGAATGCCTTTGCGTCATTTTCTAATACCGCTTTATAAGGCTGTGTGCTTTTCCACTCTGGATGTTGGTGTGCAAGTTGACTAATGCGGTCCACCACAAAAAATAACTGGAAGTACATCGGATGCGATGTCCACAACGTCCCATCGTTGTCAAAGGTAGCAATTCGTTCCTCTGGCTCAATGAAATAGGGCCCCCCTTCCCGCGTGACATCGCGAACAAACTGCAAGATGGCCTGTTTTGTTGCTCCCTCATTCCAGGAGGGCAAAGGATCTTTGCTTACAGAACGGAATGATACATAAAAAAGGATCGCAACCAATACAATCCCGAGAAAAACGGTGAAGAGTTTTTTTTTTGTTATTTGTTGCATGGTACCTAATTGCCCATCCTAGAATTGGTTGCCTTTTCAATTTGCTTCTTAACCGATTCCAGGTTGAAACTCGCCCCTTCTTGCATCGGAGGGAAAGCCTCTGCTGTCTTGGCTAACTTCGCCACTTCATTCTGAACAAAGACATAGCGCCAAAATTGAAATGCCCACCAATTGGCTGCCATAAGAGATTGGTTTAGTCCTGCTCTTTCAAAGGGGTCTAATCGCAAATTCACAATTTGAGGCCAATCCAAATGTTCCTTATCGCCAAACCATCCCCCTGGTTGTGTGATAAAGACGTACTTATAATCGCCAATGCGCGCTGCAGCAAGATTCAATTCGGTAAAATACCAGATCTCATTGCGGTTGGATTCCCCTCCTTTTGTCAGCATATCGAGTTGGTTGTAACCATCGAGATGAACCTGATATTTTTTCCCATTGAGGGTCTTTCCCTCTTTGAGTTCTTCGATAATATTGAGATTGCCTGCAGCAGCAACAAGAGTAGGGAACCAGTCCAAACCCGACATAAGACCATTCTCGACCTCTCCTGCAGGGATGTGCCCCGGCCATCGAACGATCATAGTAACGCGAAAACCACCTTCGGTCGCAATCCCTTTTGTACCCGCGAAAGGGCTGATGCCCCCATCGGGCCAAGTAAACGTCTCCGCGCCATTATCTGTGGTTACACCAATGATCGTGTTATCAGCAATGCCCAATTCTTCAATGTGCTTCATAACGGCACCAACAATGTCATCGAACTGGGCCATTCCCGCTTCGGAGATGGTCCATCCGTTATCGGCATTGCGCATCGACTCGTACTTGGGAGAGAGGTGCGTGAACACATGCATCCGCGTCGGGTTAAGCCAGACGAAGAACGGTTTTCCCTCTTTATGAGCTTTGTCGATAAAGGCAAAGGCTTTTTCTAAAATGACATCATCCACCGTCTCCATATTGAGCTTGATGCCCTCTATGGGGTGAGGTGGCAAGGGGCCCTCGTCGACAATTTTCTGTTTTCCCACTTTTCCCCATCGCGGCTCGACCGTTGGGTCATCGACACTCGTTGCCCACGTGTGCAAGACATTGCGAGGACCAATTGTCTCTTTTAATTCTTGGGGATAATTGGGATGGAAGGGGTCTTCCATCGCGTCGAGATGGTAGAGATAGCCGTAAAATTCATCAAAACCGTGAAGGGTGGGCAAAAATTCGTTCTTATCTCCTAGGTGATTTTTACCAAATTGTCCGGTGGCGTAACCCATGTTTTTAAGCACTGTAGCGATTGTGGGTGCTTGGGCTGGCATCCCGAGCGATGCACCCGCTTGGCCCACTGTAGTAAGTCCTGTACGAATCGGAAGCTCGCCAGTAATGAAATTGGCACGTCCTGCCGTGCAACTTGCTTCGGCATAGTAGTCGGTAAACATCATTCCTTCCTTCGCTAATCGATCGATATTCGGAGTCTTTGCTGCCATGAGTCCACGATGATAAGCACCGATATTCCACATGCCAATATCATCGCCCATGATCATAATGATATTCGGCTTATTAGCTGCACTAAGAGAATGGAAGCTTCCTAAAAGCCACACCATTCCCAAAAATATAGATTTGAATAGACACATATTCATTATTTCTTACAATCCTTTATTGATCTTTTGCACATCGGAAGCCCGTATGGCTTAAGCTGGTATCGGAACATGTTTTCATACGCGCGCTGATGCGGTATCCCTTGCAATAACTTTTATGGCACAGAAACGACCCGCCCCTTTGCACGCGTTTAGTGGCATAAGGTTCTTTAGGATCGAAGCTCGTTGTAGGTCCCTTAGGGTTGTGTGAAATTCCTCTGAGGTTCTCTTCTTGATAATAGGCGTGATGGTAGAGATCAGAACACCATTCCCATACATTTCCCGCCATATCATAGAGCCCATAAGAGTTGGGTGGAAAAGATTTCACCTCTGTTGTACCGAAATAACCACCCGGTTTTGTGCTGTGATAGGGAAATTCCCCATGCCAGATGTTTGCCTGTGGCTCTTCTTCCGAAAAAGGCTCATTGCCCCACGTATAGATCGTCCCTTCTCGTCCTCCACTTGCTGCAAACTCCCATTCTGCCTCAGTAGGGAGACGTTTGCCCGCCCATTCGGCATAAGCCACGGCATCGAACCACGAGACATGCACCACGGGATGATCCTCTCTCCCTGCAATGGAGCTATTGGGTCCATCGGGGTGTTGCCAACTAGTGCCAGGAACCCACGCCCACCAAAAGTGCATGGTGCTGCGAGAGATCCGATCTTTCGGTGGTTGAAAAACTAACGAGGCGGCGACAAGAGCCTCATTCGACAGGAGAGGTGTCCCAGGAGGGACTTGGATCATGATTTCTTCGATTGTGGGAGTCTTCTCTGCGGTTGTTACATAGCCCGTCTCTTCGACAAACTGCATAAATTCTCGATTGGTCACGAGGGTTGCATCGATCCAAAATCCATCGACTTGAACGCGATGGGGAGGTTTTTCATCCTCTTTGGCATCGACAGCATCACTTCCCATAGCAAACTCTCCTCCGGGGACCCAGACCATTCCATCAAAAGAGCCTTCCACAGAACACGAACAAAATACGCACAGAAAAAAAAAGATGCATTGTTGACAATAACGCACAAAACCATCCTTCGGCGGTTTTTCTCTGCAACATAACATGCTAGAGCATTACGACAAAGGAGTATGTTATACCGCGACACCGATCCTAATCCTTATCTCGTTTGGTATTACGTCATGATATCAAAGAGGTTCCGAAGAGGACTTTTTGTGTACATTCTCTGTTTCTGCGCAGATAAAGTTCCCTTTATCTGTGTTTCATAGTAACTTCGTACAAGTGGAATACTGGGGAACCTTCCAATCCATTCTCTCAAGACGGCAAGTTCGTCTTGACTATACTCAAATTCTCCTTTAAAGAACTTGAGTTGCGTATATAGTGTTAAAAATTCTTTTTTCTCTTCTGGATCAAGCTTGTCAAAGTTGACGTTTTTATTGAGAAAAACAGGTTTTCCCGCGGTGACTGCGACAAAAGAACAGGGAGTCCTGGTCTCGGCAGGAAAGGTTGAGAAAGAGGGATAAGAGTCGTGGGTGCTTCCAAAAATGACACGCCACCCTTGGTGGGATTTGATAAATAGTGCTTCATTAATGGGTAGCCGCTCAACATGAAGAAGAGTTCGTTCTCTTTGTATTTTTTCCTCATTAGGCATATTCTCATCCAAAGCATCTCTAGGCATGCGCCCTTCGTAGGTTCCTCCCACAAAAAATTCCTTTCCCAGCAAGGGAACCATATTACTTACTTGAAAATATTTAGGATAGCCACCTATTGCTTTTGCTTGTAATGCAGCATCATCCAAAGTTTCCAACTCCCTTAGTTCTTCATGAAGAATGGGATTTCCCGTCATTTGTGTTTCACCTCCACCGGGAGAGGGTTGGATTTCTACGGGTTCTGGCTCTGGAGGTTCTTCTTCAGGGGTAAAGGATTCAAAAGCTGTTTCAACGTACGCCTCGGCTTCGGCCTCTTGCATCCCTCCTGCGCGTTCGCCACCTTGAACCACTTCTTCAGGAGCCAAATTTTCCGGCATCGGCTGACGATTCTTGATTTCTGTAGACACGAGCTGAATATCGCCTTTCACTGACGCGTGGCTGAGAGGAATTTTTTCCGCAATGTTCTCGAGATTTAGGGCTTCTTCTTTTTTTATATAATCAAGAACAGCGTTTGGTTTTGCCCCTTTTGTAGGGCTTGCATATTCGTCAAATTCCTCTTCGACTGGTTTCTTATTTTTTGTTAGCCTCTCTCTAAAGATGGGAAAAATCTCTTTCATTTTATTTTGCGCATCGACTTGCGAGAGACGTTGTCCTATGTCGACAATTTCATCGAACATCCGTTGAGGGCCTTTTAATCCAATTTTCCCCACTTCGGCTCGATAGTTGACCTCCGCCTCAATTTCTGCCTGGTTCAGAAGGCAAAATTGGAGGATATTTTCTGTCGTAAGATCTCCCTCGGGCTTGCCAATTTTTTCTCGAATAAGCGATTCTACTGCATCGGAAATAAGAAACTCAACGGCTTGTTCTTGATCGATCTGTCGCATACGCCAAACAGCTTGAAACAGCTCGTAAATGGGTGTAGAACCACCAATTGTTACTGCCGCAACAGCAGTTTTTGCCTGTTTGACGTCAGTACCCACAGTATGCGATTGGTCATAGAGGGTAATCCTTTTCTCGAGATCTCCCTCTTCCATCTGGTCGAGAGGAACCGCTTTCTCCCCTTTTTTCCTACCGACAAGGGTTCCTGTTTCATCATAGTAAATTCCAACACTCCCCTCTTCGGCATTATCCAGAGCTTGTACGATAAAGTCTTCGTTCTCTACCCCACGCAGATAGGCTCCCGTATCGATAAGAGCTTTGTAACCTTTGTCAGTAAGATCTGCAAAAGATTGTAATGGTGATGCAGGGTTGTATTGGATCTTTTTCACCTTAGGGCTTTTGTGCAAGAGAATCTGGTAAGTATGCCCATCGACACCCCAGTTGATTTCTGTATGAATCTTATCGTGGAAGGTGTGTTGGCTCCAAGGTGTACCGGTAAATCCACTAAAACTGTGACACATGTCCACCAAATCGTCAGCACGAGAACTTATTTGTCGTGGAAAGACATTCATCCGATGCTTCATCGTATATTCTGCGCAGAATCCGACGCGTGCTTGTGATGAGCTGTTAATGCCGTTCGCCAATTTCGCTACTGCTTTTGATGTTTTGCTATTCTCTCCGTAAAAATTGAGGTCATCAACTAGGCCTAGCTCTTTCTTTGGATCCATGGCCCGGATAATGGCGGTAAAATCCATGTACGCTTGTGTTTGTGCGTAGCGAAAACCGGGTTGTTTTTTTTTCTTTTCTTTGTATTCCTTATCCATCTCTTGTAGAAAGGTATTCACGCAATCTTGCACAAGGGCCTGATCGACCTCTTTGTAGGCATAATCCTGAAAGGTAAAACAAATTCTTTCGATATCATCTTCGAATTCTGACCCTCGAGAGGGGCTGTTACTCCCCTTAAACGGAATAGTAAACGGTTCATTCCCTGGTGTCGGCGTAAGATCTCGTCCATAGTCGACTAAACATTCTTTTTTTAGGGTCGACTGAAATCCTTTCCGGAGAAAAGCTCGTAGACAAGCCAATTCGTTATATCTATCCCTGTTGTCACCCTTTAGATTTTTCATCTCTTGTGGTTTGTCTTCTCTCTTGCCCACGAGATAATTCACCATCTCTTTATTTTTTTCGTCAGGTTGCAGAAGAGCTTCTGCTAAGCTTTCAAGTAACCCTTCTCGAGTCTTCGGAGAAAGTTTAGCTTGCGAATTGTTTTCCAGAGCCTCTCTTAGAATATGGAGAGGTTCACCCGGTTTCGACTGGAGAATGGCCGTCATGCACGCAAGGCCAACTTGGACTTTTGTTTGATTAATGCGTGTTCGGTCTCCAGCGGCAAAGTTCACCTCTTCCTTGATATTGAGAACTTCGTGAATTTCATCAGATACCACATCCATTCGTTCTTTGAAGATCTTGAGAATTTTAGCCATCTCTTCTGCCTTAGCACATTTGGCAAGATCCAAAGGATCTTCTGTAGAAATCTCTTCAATCAGCGAGATATAGCTATTCCGAAAACTGAGAAGGCTACTTTTCGTCGCGGTAATAAAGCCCTTAGAATCGATTGTTTGCAAAAGTTTGTATCGAATTTCGCGTAAATCTTCTGCTTCCAGAGCAGAAAATCTGTTGTAATCAAAATGGAACATCTCTTGGCCGAAGAGTCTCCTGTTGGTGTTGTCCAGGTCTCGTCGGTTCGTTTCAGAAAGGGCTCGAGGATGGACGATGCAGACAAGATTTTTCCCTGTCGCTTTTTCCTTGGCGAGAAGGGGGGTGATGACTTTCGACTTTCCTCCTCCCATCCCAAGCTGACTGGCAACATTAGGATTGCTCACCATCTCTCGCAGAATTGTTACCTGTGCCTGTCGAAGCGTCAGTTCACATGCATGTTCGATAGAGAGGAGGTGGCGATAATCTCGATCACTCGCCTGCTGACAAAGATCTCGAATAAATTGAGGGTCTGCCTGGATATCTTTGAAAATTTCTTCCACAAGCTTGTTATTTTCCAGAATGCGAAGAACAGAGAGGTCCGATTTATGGTTGATGGCATCTTGGATTTGATTTTTTACACTAGCAGCTTCTTCCGGGATGGAGAAGTGACGATTCATTGTTTGAAAAATGCTTTTTTTGATCTCGTCATTCTTACTCATGACCGAGACAACATCGGTAAACTGCAAATCACTCATTTGTGTATAGAGAGCATAGTGGCGTTTATGAGAGACAAGGTTGTAGAGATCCTGGGCGAGTCGAGGGTCTCCCTCTTTTTTTGCTTGGCAGCTAGCAATGTAATCTTTCGCGGCGCTCTGTGTTCTTTCTATGTGGCGCAGATTAGCAACAGCAGCAAGGTACTGGGTCACAATCCAATCAATATCTCGTAGCTCTGCCTCTTTAATATCTCTCTTGGCGATCTTTCGTATTTCCTTTTTCCCTTTTGTAGGGTCCATGAGATCTCCTCGACGCCAAATTTCGACGAGGGAATCGATCGTGGCATACTCCTCGTCGCCGATAGCCCGATCGATCACTGCGGCTCCAGCGCCTCCCACGCCTTCTAATAAAGTGAGAGATCTTCGAAGAGCATTCTCCTTTTCTTCAACAAACTTCTCATGAATTTTCTCTAGGTCTTTCTGCAGCTCCTCTGCATTTTTTTTTGTTGTTGTTGCCTCAACAGTGACGATGTTCTGGGCAACTTCAAAATCCTTCTTATGCTCATCGGCTAAGCGTTTGGTCGCTTTCGATTTGGTTTTTTCTTTTGTCTCATCAAAAAACTTTGTTTCTACTTTGGGATACATCCTATGTTCTGTCTTAAAATAAGAGGATCCTATTCGTTCGAAATAGGCCTCGCCAATGATGGTTTTCTCTTGCAATGGAATGGTGTCAACCTTAAGAGATTCCGTAAGGGAGACATCCTTTGGTAGACCCAATTTTTTTTCGAGTTGTGAAATTTGCTTCTCCATTACAGTACTTTCTTTTCCAAGAACCGACTCAATCTCAAGCTGCTCTAGTGTCTCCTTATCTCGTTGCCGTAAAGCAATGGGATCGGGAAAATCTGTGTTGCTAATGGAAGAAGAGAGCTCTTGAATTTTTTCTTTGTATGGGCTCTTTCCTACGGGCTCAATCTTATTACCCTCTTTTCTGGTTTTGACTTTTTGCTTCTCCCGGATCTTCTCCTCCCCTCGCACCCGCTCTGCAAAGCAAAGAAGCCGAAGCTGTGTTGCTTTTCCTAGATCGGAAGAATCATCCCATTCTTGGATCCACTTGAAAATTTGGGCAAACTTTTTGGTATCGCCTGTACTAGACTGTGCTTTCTCAAGATATGCAAGGGCATTGCTATACTCTTTGTGCGCAAAGCAGATATAAGCTAGCTGAAGATATCCCTCTGCCGTTGAAGCTTCCAAGCGGTTGGTCTCAGGATTGAGGTTGTACTCAAAAACGACAGTATTTTGATCTGCAACATCTTCTCGTTTTGTTCGGTATGTTCCTTTAGCACGAGTCCCTTCCACACTCTTTCCCCTTTTAAGGGGGCGATGAAGGAGAAGAATTTTTTGCCGATTTCCCTTTTCGAGAAGTTGGTATGTTGTAAATCCCGGAGGGATCGCTGGAGCGAGTAGAGAACCGATTCGATCCCCTTTATGGAGTCCAGGCCTCTTTGTGAATGGTGCAAGCTTCCAACCTGCAAAGAGGGGTGATTCGGCAAAAACATTATTTCCCTCTTTTTTCAAGGTGTAAGATAGAGGCACCCCCGAAGCGTTCATGCGGAGAAGAGGGAACTCGACTTCAGAAGTTTCCCCCTTTTCTCCGTAGAGCAACATGTTCTCCGGACGGTCAAAAGAGGTAAAACGACGTAAGCCACTCTCTTCAGGGCTTAATAATGTCTTTTGATTGGCTAAAATAACTCTTGTATCCTCCCCCTCTCGTTGTTCAAAAACCCCAAAATACTTGCCAGTCCCTTCGGTGATGAAAACGGCATTCTCCTCTTTCGATACCCAGCAAAATCGATTTCGTATTGCCTGAGCGACTTTTAGGGGGAGGTCATCTTCCTCACCAGAGACAGGTTTCCCTTCAACTACAGCATCTTGTGCAGGAAAATGGTGATAGACACCCCAAACCTCTCCCTTCTCATTTGAGAATTTTTTCTCAATGGATTGGAAAGCTCCATCTTTGGTAATAATCCGAATTGTGGAATCTTCAGGAGGGCTATAGACAACCAGGGAAGGATCGTCATCGGAACGTTCGATAACCCAGAGAAGTGAACCAGCTTTCGGATAGAGGCGGATAAGATCTTCATGATTCTTTACCTCTTGAGGAAGATAACCGACCCGTTTACCACCGGAGAAAACCTCTCCGGTCAACAAGTCGAGTTCAATCTTCTGTCCATGACGAAGGGCTTGTAATATGGGAAACTCTTTTATTTGCCATTGAATGTTTTCTCCAGCGAGTTCACTATCAATATCATTTAAATAGGTTCTTACCCCATCAAATTGACTCTGTTCCACCCTCTCTTTTGCAAGGGCAAAGACGAAGGGTTCGAGCTGTTTCACCTTACTTGCAAGGAATGGCGATGCAACCCCTTCTCTACGACAGTACGTGATCGCGCTCAGTAGGTGGCCAAGGAGGGGTTCGGGAATCTGTTCTTTACTCAATAATCCTGTAGCGATCCTGTCATGAATCATCCCGATAAATTCGGGGATGACAAGAGCTTTGATTTCATTGGATCGCGCATCATCTTGTCCTGCAAGGCGAGTAATCGTGGTAACAAGCATTTCGTAATTGTTAGTTTCTTTTTCATTAAAAAGCTGAAGATCGATATTTTTTTGCTTAGCATAATAGTCGATTTCCCCCACAAGACGGAGAAGGAAAAGACCCCCAGCATATTGTTCCTTGTCGATAGCACCTTTTCGAGGAACCTCAATCATTTTTGGAATCATTCTCTTAAATTCTTCCCCAATTTCTTTAAGGATGCGCTTCCCCTGATCATCAGCAAGTAATGTATCGATTCTTTTCTCAACAAACAGCTGTTTCATCAACCATGCTTGAGCAGTTTCGCTCCTTCCAATCCTCGGATTGTCGAGAATAGCCTGGAGGGTATAGTGTGCAAGGGCTTTTTTTTCCTCCTGATTGGCAATTGTGATAAACTCACGCTCAGCAGGAGGATTTGTTTTTTGGCTATGCAAGGTGTAGATAAGAGCTTTCTGCTCTTCTCTCGAGAGGCCGAATTTCTCGCTAGAAATAGAAGGGAAATAGAGTGCTCTTTCAGCATCTTTCACAATCGTCGCATCGGTAAACGGGTAAGGCATATATTTAAGTTCTTTTTTGATCTCCCCCTCTATTTCTGCAGGGAGTGTGGGAACAAATTGCAGCTTATCCTTGATGTCCTGAAGCAAGCCATTGGTACCCCTTGTAATTCCCTTTTGCACTGAGAGGTCGGCAGTGAGTTCCTTAGGAGAGAGCGTTCCTACTTGTGTTGGCTCCTCGTCGATACGAGGGAATGACGAGCCCCCAAGGTTAGCCAAGGTGTAGTTGGTGATTTCGGGCACCTGGGGATGATGCTCTTCTGTTAAGTTAAGAATCTTTCGCAACTCTCTTTCAATATTTCCAAGATCTGTGTCTTTGAGAGTTTTTGGAATGGTAGAGGTAGAGATTTTCTGTTTTGCCTCATCCATTAGAGCATAACATGACCGCTCGACAAGGTCATGATAATCAGGATCTTGCAACCATTTATCTGTCCCCTTACAAATGTCGAGAAAGAGACGTAGCTTTAAGCCGAGTTGGCTATATTCATATTCGTCCTTATTCCCGATCGAACGTGAGACCATCTCCGAGAGTAAAGAGAAGGTGTCTTCTTTCTTCTCACCCTCTTTTTGCAAGCATTTTCCTTTTTTCTTTTGTTTTTCTAACTCAATTTTTTCTCCACGAATCATTTGCCTCGTGATGTTTTCAATATCAGTGAATTCAAGATCGGTAACTTCCAACGACTCTATTTCCTCAGGCAGATTAAGTTCTTTTTTAACATCGTCTGTGAAGTTCACGATTAGGAGAGAGTACCCCTTCTCTGTCCGGGTCACCTTCCCCAACATCTCTGCTGTTCCATAGAAGTAGGGGAGGAAGAGTACCTCATCAGAAAAAGAGCTTGGAGGAAGTTCTTGCAATCGTTTGGAAAATTTTTTCTCTTCCTCTGGTAGTTTTTTCCTGTTTCGCACCCTTTTGCTCATGCGGGAAGCTTGAAGTAACTGATTAGACAATTTCGGCTCTGTTGATTTTACTGCCCTCCCCATATATGCTAGGGCCTCTTCCATTTTCACCTCGGAACCTTCCCCGTAATCACAAACAGCGACCAAGTCTTTTATGTTCCATGGAAGGGTATGGCGTCCTGTTATTCCCCTCCATAAGCGATCGATACAGGCGAACTTCTTTCCTAACAGTTGGAAAAATTTATCTAGAATTTGTTCGATTTTTCCAAAAATACCTTGTTTTTTTACTCTCTCCGTATTAAATCTCTCAAGAAGAGTTTTATGGTTTGTTGTTTCTACTATACGTAGGGCCTTCCAGGGAGTAGCCCCCATCTCTGTTCTCTTGAGCTCAACATCGAAGAATCCTTCAGGACGGTCTCCTCCACGAACCACAGCTCGTGCTGGCTCCTTTGATTCAGTAGATTTGCTCACATCGATGGAAAATTTCTTCCCTCTCATCTTCCCAAGTTCTCGAGTAAAAGCCTTTTCGACGATGGAACGGATAACGTCATACTCTCTTTCCATAGAAGAGCGGGAGTCTTTTTCTTCAGAAGAAGATAGAATTTTACCTGAAAGCTCCTCAAGTTCTTTTTGCTCAATATTTAAGGTGCAATGATAGAGTTTTTTCTCGTGCTCCATATTAATAGAAAATTGCCTAGTAGTTACTCTTGTGGACAAGGGAAGAACCATAAAAACCTCTTTTTTACAGAAAACAAGAACTCCCTATCTTTAGCAGACAGCTTTTAAGAATAGGTATTATTCTTTAATTACCTGATAGAGGGTAAATATTCAACATCCATCATCGAAAAGAAAAATCAGTAGTCATTGGAGAGGAAAATAATTCGTGGAGAAAAAATTGAGTTATACCAAATAGGGTAACTAAATGTGTAAATTGGATTGTTATACCGAAATAAATTCAAAAATTGGTTGAAACAAGGTCTTGTCGGGGAAGTTTTGCCTAAAAAAATGGAAACGCAAAGTCGCTAAGACGCAAAGAAATTTGCGTTTCATTATTTCCAAGAATGAGCCCAATTTCGGGGAGCAAAGCCCAATCCATTCTATCCTTTGTCAAGGATTTCAACTTTTCCCGATTCCAGGTCGTAATAGGCTCCGACGATATGCAATCTTCCTTCTTGTAATAATGGAGCAAGGACCGGTTTAGAGCTCTTTAGTTTTTCCTCAACATGTCTCACATTTGCCTTAATCGTTCTCTCGAGGAGATTTCCCGATTCCCCTTTTGTCGCTTGGACAGCGGGTTGAATGGCATTCAAAACCTCTTGAATATGGTTATCGAAGGTTAATCCCTTTAAAGCGGCATCGACGGCACCACAACGAGTATGACCAAGAACCATCACCAGTTTGGCTCCGAGGACGCTGGCGCCATATTCGATGCTCCCAATGGCAAAATCATCGACCACATTCCCCGCCACCCGAACGACGAAAAGAGTTCCTAAAGGTTGATCAAAGATGATTTCCGGTGGCACCCGTGAATCGGAGCAGGCGAGAATCACAGCAAAAGGGGCTTGACCTGCCACAAGGGCCGCTCGCTTTGCCGTCCAATCTTCATGACAAACGGATGATGCACTGATGTAGCGCTGATTGCCTTCCATTAATTTTTCCAACGCCTTGTTTACCGGAGGGTCATTTTCAGTCGTAGCCGAAAACACCGGTCCACCAAGACCCATCACTACCAACAAAGCCATGCATAACGGATAACATCGATTCATCATTCCCTCTCTTCACTAAGTTTACTCTCTTATGGAGAGGTTAAAAGCAAATCGCATTTTTTGCAAAAGCCCTTGAACGATTTTACTAGGCTGCCTATGATGAGCGATCAAGCTCTAAACAGGGATGCTCCATGCCAAAGCACCATTACCAACTCGAGGTCGAATGGACGGGAAACCGTGGGCAAGGGACGGAAAGCTACCGCAGCTATGAGCGTTCCTATGTCGTTTCTGTTGAGGGCAAACCCGACATCCAAGGATCTTCTGATCCGAAGTTTTTAGGAGATGCGACGAAATATAACCCAGAAGAATGGTTTCTTGCCTCTCTATCGTCGTGTCATATGCTTTGGTATTTACATCTTTGTTCGGAAAATCAAATTGTCGTTACACGTTATCAAGACCAGATATCAGGTGAGGTTGATAGCAGTACATCTGGAGGCGGTCGGTTTGTCCGTGCGACGCTGCAACCGACGATTACCATTTCTGACCCCGACCGCCTCGATCTTGCCACAAAGCTCCACGACGAAGCCCATCACAAGTGTTTCATCGCCAATTCAGTCAACTTTTCCATTGAGGTAGCGCCCAAAATAGAGGTGCACTCGATCTAGGGTAGACCGCAAATAACGCAACACGTTGTTTTTTGTCCATTTACTGGATTTTCATCAATACTTTGCCGTTCATTCATCATATATTTTGAAAAATTATTGGTTATTAATTTCTTTTGATAGAAAATTAATGTGTTGATACAATGAATATACATAAGGATATACAAACAAGAGGGCTTTTATGACGATTACTAAAAAACTGACGAAGCATGGTAATAGCTATGCCCTAGTGATTGAAAAGGCAGTTCTAGAACTTTTAGGAATCGATGAGCAAACCTTACTTCAGATTTCGACACCAGATGGTGTCACCATTGTTGTCACGCCAGTAAAGAGTAAGGTGGGAAAAAAGCAATTTTCAAATTCTTTAAAAAGAGTCAATAAGAAATATGGAGGCGCTTTGAAACGACTTGCTGAGTAACTGGCTTTACGCACTTTTTCCTTTTTGGGAGAGACCGGACGATGTCAGAACTTTTGATTGGAAATCTCTTGATGACAAACTCCGCTAAACCTCCTTATCAATAGCTGTTTAAAATAGTGTAATGGTCCCCCAAAATAGGACCACTTGCTAAGCTTATAGCCTCTCAAAAATGTGGAGGCAAAAATGTCACAAAGAAAACGGCACACACCCGAATTCAAATTAAAAGCAGTAATCGAAGTGTTAAAGGAGGGAAAAGACTTTTCATCGTATTAAAGGGACGAAAACGACAAAAAGGACCTAAGAGGCAAAATGGGTTGTCTAATTTTTGGGGACCCTATTAGACACCTCACTGAAAGACATTGTCCCTTTGTTCTTTTATTGAGGGCGGTTGGACGGATTCAGAACTTTTGACTGGGAAAATTTAGTTATCGCAAGTATGATAATTTCTAAAATTTATCCAAAAGAAGCAGTCAATGTCTAACGGCGAAATTATCCTTTACACAACTGATGACGGAAAGACTTCTGTTCAATTGAAAGCCGAAGAAGGAACAGTTTGGTTAACTCGCTCAGAAATTGCCGAACTGTTTCAAACAACTCCCCAGAACATAACTCTTCATATACAAAGAATTTACGAAGAAAATGAGGCAGATCCCAACTCAACTAGTAAGGATTACTTACTAGTTCAAAAGGAGGGAAATAGGAACATACAAAGAGAGGTAAAGCTCTATGAGCTTAGCATCATTTTGGCAATTGGATACAGAGTTCGCTCTGCACGAGGCACCCAGTTTCGCAGATGGGCAACATCTCATTTGCAAGAATATCTAGTTAAAGGCTTCATACTAGACGATGTTCGTCTTAAAGAGCCTGGAAGTTGGGATTACTTTGATGAATTGCTTGAGCGAATTCGTGAAATTCGGGCTTCTGAAAAGCGATTCTATCAAAAAGTAAAAGATATCTATACAACCGCTGTAGACTACGACCCTAAGAGCGGTCAAGCACATTTTTTCTTTAAAAAGGTCCAAAATAAGATGTTTTGGGCGTTGACTGGACATACTGCCGCCGAACTAATTTGTCATCGTGCAAATCCACAGCTACCAAATATGGGTCTTACCAGCTGGAAGGGAAGTCGAGTTCGTCAAGGCGATATAACGATTGCTAAAAACTATCTTTCTCAAGAAGAAATTAATGAACTTAATAGAATTGTTACGATGTATCTAGACTATGCTGAAGATCAAGCTAAAAGACGTAAAACTATGACCATGAACGAATGGGCTGATAAACTTGACGCCTTTCTTTCATTTAATGATAGAGCAATTTTGAATCATTCAGGACAAATTTCAGCACAGATAGCCGAACAACTAGCATTGGAACGTTACACAGAATTTAACAATAATAGAAAGCACCTAGAAAAATTGGAAGCGGATAAGGCCGATATTATTGAACTAGAGAATCTCCCACTAAGCAAAGAGACTTGAATTAATACCACCTCTTGTAAAGCTCTTCTATTTCGTCCTCATCTCCTGGAAGGACAGATACAAATAATCTTGCACCTGCCATCCGATATTGACGTTGTTATTAGCAGCAGATTTACAAGCTGCTAATGGAGGGAATGATGGGAACAGCAATTCTGGGCATGGCGGCCACGGCGGTAATCGAGGAGATAGCCAATATGGCAGGGGTGGCAATGGGGGTAATGGAGGAGATGTTGACTAGCGTTTTCTTTGATTGCGAACAGCAAGTCTGGCTTTGGTCATCCGTTCGCGCAAGCCTCCTTCGCGCAAAAAGTCTTCCTCTAACCGACGAATTTGCTGGTCAAGAAGATAATTGGTTACTTTGATTAAACCGATGATGACATTGGCGGAAATGACTGGTTCGGAATGTTCTATCCCTTTTTGAAACGTTGTGTAGGTGGGTTGAGGAGATTTACATAAAATACGCAACCGACTTGTAAGGGGGTGATCTTTTGCCCACTCTTCGAGTTGATGAATCCGAAGAAAATCCCGATAATCTAACAATAACTCTTCTTGACTTGCTCGAGCGACATTCGTCAACTTAATCTCCATCTCTTTCGATGTTCCCGATGCTTGACTGGCTTCGGCAATGTTTTGCTTACCCGAACGCGCCGCCTGAACCATTTGATCCATCGTGCGATCCCCTTTTCGATAAAACCTTTGCGTGAAGTAATACCAATTCCGGTAAGAAAGTGCACAAATTGATCTTCATCTTTCTTTGCGCAATCTGTTTTTCTATCTTGCAAACTCACAAGAGTTTGCTACGATCTCCAAAACAAATTTCGCAAAAAAATCCTGAATCCACTTTATGCATTTTCTTACCGGAATTGGTATAAACGGTAGCGTCGTAAACGATTTCAGCTTTTTGATAGGAAAGCAAACTTTGATAGCCACCATGGGGTGGTAAGAAGGATTTTTTCATCGTACTAAAAGGGACTTAAGGGACGAAAAGGACCAAAGAGACACCAAACTGAAACATTGTCCCTTTGGTCTCTTTTTTTAGGTCCCTTAGGTCCTTTATGTCCCTTGTCCTTTTTGGGGGCGATTGGACTCGAACCAACGAAGACCGAAGTCGAGGGATTTACAGTCGGTTCTCTTTCTATAGACCGCAGCAAACAAGAGCACATAAGCACAGCAAAATCAATCCTTTTCGAAAGACTCTATTGTGCTGAATTGTGCCCTTTTGCTCCACTTGTTTGTGGCCAAGTGCGTAAAATTTGCGTAAATTTCTCAGCCGACATATCCAAGAAATTCCTAGGTCTTCCTTTTGTGCGGACGCTTAGGCTTGTCCGCCTCAATGGGCACCCGAATGTATTTGTACTTTGGTGGTATTTCAATAATCTTCCCATTCTTTTCTATGACAAGCGGCACGCCCGTGCGGATCGAGAGATCAATCGCCTGCTGCACGCCTCGTTTGTGGGCAGCCAATAGAATCTTATGAATGTCTTGCTTTTCTTTATCCGCCATAATAACCTCTCTCAATCTGCTTCCAAATATTCATTGCAAGATCTCAAGATTGACTTGTTAATGGGAAAAACATTTTTTCCTTCTTACAATCAATCAATACGGGTCTGTTTTTAAAAAAAGGAGCTCCAAGAACTCCGCTGATCGCAGAATCATCCTCTCTTGACATTTGATAAAAAAATCCGACGTCCAATAGAAAATCCTGGTATTTCAACATATGAATATCCGTCTTTTTGAGAAGAAAGTTCTTATTACTCTTCTCCTCTTTATTAAAAAACATATTCACAGTAGAACCCGTATCTACGCAAAGTAATAAAGGCGTATCTTCATTCTTTAAGACAACAACATACATTCCTCTTTCTTTTTTTAAAGGAAGTTCCACCCATCCCTGAATCATTTCAACATATGAATCATTTTCTTCATAAATAATCATTTCTTTGTTCATAAGATCAAGAAGAAAAGGAGTTTGAGCAAAAACAGGATTACCTAATACAATAGGTGGATAAGGCTCTGTACCAGAAAGTTGTGAAATATCATTTTCCGAATTCACAGAAAAATAATGACAATCTTCTGTTTGTTCTATTGCAATAATAAACGGAATAGTATATCCATTGATTTGCAATCCTTGTATTTTCCATTCGGTATGAGTTTCTTTTTCTCCCGTAATATTATTTACAAGTCGTGCTTCGGATGTAAGTTTTTGTTTAACATTACCTGACACCTTTTCAGACCTGAAATGAGAAGATGCGGATCCAAAGTCAAACCATACGGGAAATGTTTTACCTTCAAGACAACCTTCAAAAAAAGGCATACCGGCTTTATCAACATTAAATGATATTTTTGTTATTCCGTTAAGATTTGAATGGATCCATAGAACGAATACAACAAGCAGAGCAGCAATCAATCGATACATATTACCAAGTACTTTTATATTCTCCCCGCACAGCATAATTTCCGTCTGAATCAATCTCTCCTGACAGCGTTATCGTGTCACTAGAATCTTTGTCTGTGGTTGTTCTTCCCAATTCTCCATATGCCTTGACATTGCCATCAGAATCTGCTTCCATTCCTCCTTTAACATAGTTTTCAGAAGATTTTTCTTCCTTTTGGAACCGCCTTGAATTGACAATAATTGATTTTTCTAAAATAACATCCAAGTCAGATCTTCTCACTACAGTCTCTTTTGGCCTATCCTTAAAAAAAAGTTCACAATAACCAATAGAATCATAGGGATCTTCGATCATGACTTGTATCTGACCTTGCATATCCACAATCACACTTTTCCCATCTTGAAAATCATACGGAAAAGGAGGAATTATCGTTAAAGTGTCCTCATTGAACTGTTCTGATTTCTCTATACTTGAAAAAGCTTCTTTTTCATTTCCATAGCGATTAGAAAGAAGAAGATGACAGCGACCTTCAACAGCTCTAGCCTTCAACAAATCTGTGCTCACCCCTGCATTTGTCGGTGCAATCAAAAACAGGACATCTTCACGAAATACTTGGATTGCGAGATCAGAGAAATGTAAATCTGCACAAATCAAAATGGCTATTTTTCCATATATTGTGTCAAAAATAGGAACATGTCCATTTCCTGAAGCACACCAACAAGATTCCATTAAATGAGAGTGTTTTCGAGATATACCAACAATCTCTCCATAGGGATCAATAAGAGCGCAAGAATTGTAAAAAAGATTTGTCAAACTGCTATACTCTGGAACTCCGACAACAATGTATAATCCATATTTTTTTGCTACCCGGCCAAGACTTTTTGTCGTCTCCCCTGGAAATTCTTCAGCGACTTCGCGTATCTGATTCCTGTTAAAATAGGAATAACCTGATGTTGCAAGCTCTGGAAACACAACAATTTTAGCACCATTATTCCCAGCTTCTTCCGCTAAATGTACTAATCGGTTGATATTGGCTTCAACCTCTCTATGGTCTGGTTTAAAATGAACAACAGCAACCTTTACTTTTTCTTCAATGCTCCAAACATCCTGTACTGGAAAACAAAAAACGAATAAAAAAATGACTTTTCGATTAAGAAAATGATAAAGCATGCCTTCGTCTTCGATAAAGAGCACCTTTTTTTATAAAATTTTCTACTATCTTCGGATTGGAAGGAAAGTAGAGGTGAATATAGCCGCCTAACACATTTTTTGTACAATATCCCTCAAAAAAATGTTCCTGAGTAGAGCTCGTCACTTCATAAGAGCCACAATATTCTGCGGTTGGCTTCTCTACGCGTGTCTGGTGAAATTCTTGGCCTTGGACGAAAGTATTCTTAGGACCAAGTATCGTTCCGCGTGTTGTTCTCACTCTCACATATTTAATCGCAAGAAATGTTTTGTCCCATCGAATCGTATAAGGAAACACTCCTGCCATCAAATAACTCGTCGAATCATCTAACATGAGTGTCTTACAAAGGAAAATAAATCCACCACACTCAGCATAAATGGGCATTCCTGCATCAGCCCTTTTTACAATTTGCGATTTTAAGGTCTGGTTTTCTTCTAATTCTTTGGCAAATATTTCTGGATACCCCCCTCCTAAATAGAGTGCATCAATATCATCTGGAAGAGTTGTGTCATTTATAGGACTAAAATCAACAAGAGCGGCTCCACTTCTCTCCAAAATTTCTAAATTTTTTTGATAGTAAAAACAAAAGGCCTTGTCTCGAGCAATTCCTATACGTATATGATTTTTTTTTACAGAGCTCGCCTTTCTTTTGATGATCGCATTTTTTAAAGGAAGAATTTTTTGAAGAAGAGAATCTAGTGCAAGAGTGCTTCTTGCGAGCTCGAGATATGGTTTCATGATTTCTTGCATTTGCTGGTTTTCTTCAATAGTAAGCAAACCCAGATGTCTTTCAGGAATATTTGCAGAATGAAAATTGAGGAGATAACCGATAGATAACGAACGAAATCGAGGAGATAAAGTATCAAGAATCATTTCATAGTGTTTTTTGCTTCCTACACGATTAAAAAGAATACCTACAATGGAAAGAGAAGGAAGATAGTCGATAAATCCTTGTAAAAGTGCATTAACACTTCGTGTCATCCCAGAAACATCGACCACAAGTACCATCGAAATCGAAAGTAAAGAGGCCAAATCAGCTCCACACCCTTCATATGTTCCGTTATGACCATCGAAGATAGCTCCCATTCCCTCAACAACTCCTATTTCAGCATCTTGCATAGCCTCGTGAAAGCTGTTGATGATTTCTTTTCGCCTCATCATCCAAAAATCCAAGTTTATCGAATTTTTCCCTGTAACAAACTGATGATAACCTGGATCGATAAAATCGGGTCCTTGTTTGAATGGCTGGACTGTATATCTTTTTTCTTTAAGAAGAGATAAAATAACGAAACTCGCTGTTGTCTTACCTACACCACTGTGGGTGCCACAAACCATGAAAGCTGCTTTTTTTTGTTGATTCATTTCATTTTAAGAACGGTAAGGCAAACTCTGTAAGGCCTTTTACTAAGGAAAACTGTTTAATCATTGATGTCAACTATTTGTTATAGAACAAACCAAGTAGAAATCCAGAACCCAATCCTTTTCCTCTGTAGGCCTCAAACCAACCAAGACCAAGAATTTACTGTCGGATCTCTTTCTGCTATCCCTAGCAAGCAAGAACACAGAATCACAGCAAAATCAAAGTGTTTCAAACAAACTATTATGCTGGATTGTGCCCTTTTGCTCCACTTGTTTGTGGCCAAGTACATAAAATTTGCGTAATTTCTCAGCCGACATATCCAAAGTACTCCTAGGTCTTCCTTTTGCGCGGACGTTTCAATTTGCTCGTCTCAATAGGCACTCCTAATCAAAATCTAATGAATAATTATGCATACTCAGCAAAGGGACTCGCCTTATTTTTTTGTTAAAGTGATTGCAATATCTTCTGAAGTCACTTTTAACTTCACATCTCCTCCGATAGGATATGTGAAGATGGGAAGGGTATGACCAAAGTCAACTCCTCCGATGATGGGAATACCTTGCAGCTCTTCCTCTTTTTGCACAATTTCTCGCAATAGATTTGGTGTAATCTTTGACGCTTTTTGAAAACGCCCAAAGACAATCCCTCTGACATAGGCAAATTCCTTTTGCAAAACAAGCGAATGGAGTTGTCTGTCAAGCACTTCCGCAGTCAGGGGAAAGTTATCTTCTAAGAACAAAATTGTCCCCTTAAGAGAAGGCATGAACTCTGTCCCCTGTAAAACCATGAACGAATCAATATTACCTCCTATCACCATTCCAGAAGCAGTCCCTGTGTTAAGTGGAAAATAACCACCATTCGGAAAAAACGTACGTTTTTCCTGGTCGAGATACCATTGCTCATCATCACTCCATAAGTCGGAAGGGAGCAGCGTGATCTCCTTCTCTTCCAAGAGAAGACACTTTCTAAAATATTCGACCACATAGTCCATCCCCTTAAGGCAACCGAAAGTCGAAAAATGCGGACCCGAGTAAGTAACAAGATTTATTTTTGCAAAGAGCGCATTCTGCAACGTTGTAATATCCGAGTAGCCACACAGGATTTTCGGATTCTCGTGGATTAACCGGTAGTCAATTCCCTTAAGCAAATGGATGGAGTTGAATCCACCAATCGTAGTCAAAACGCCTTTGACATTCTTGTCTGCAAATGCTTCGTGTAGATCCTCCAACCGCGACGAAATGGCAGAAGAGTCAAGACTGTCCCTTTCCTCGCAATGCTTTGAAAAACTCACCATAAGCCCCATATCCTCTAAACGCTGTTTCGCCAGCGAACGGACAGAATGAGAAATAATCCCCATACTCCTCGAAGGTGCTATTACACGGACCTCATCACCCGGTCGTAATTTTTCAGGAAAGAGCCTCTCTCCTTCTGTTGTCATCTCGATTCTCCTACATTCAGTGAGGTTGCCTTTCGCTCATTAACAAGCGCATGTCGTTTGCCCAGCCATTTTTTTATCCCCATCCATCCTAGAATCAAACCAAAAATACAAACGCCTATCCTCCCGTATAACCCATAGATATCAATGATCCCCCAATTCCATGCAAACAACCAATGGAGAACAATAAGGGAAGTAATCATTCCTATTCGAGAGTAAAATGAAACTTGCTTTGTAGTAAGCATTCTGTTTTCGTCCTGCAATTGATTCTGGATCAGAACCCCTGTGGAGATTTGCATTAGGTTAAAAAGGCCCATCGTAAAAGAAAAGACTCCAACAGCAAGAAAAAATTGATTTGATATGGGAATCAAACTATAAACGACACTGCCCAAAAGAGCTACAACGACTACAAAAATAGAAGTGAATGAGGTTATTTGTTCACGCAATTTCATCCGGATTGATGAATTCATGAAATATAGAAAACAATTCCTAAAAATGCTACCGTCCGTTCACTTGTGCTATAAAAGGGAGTAGCTCATGAAATCGAGAAAAATTTTGTTAATCTTTTCTTTATTGGCGTTGTTATTAGCAGCAGATTTACAAGCTGCTAATGGAGGGAATGGTGGTCATGGAGGTCATTCTCCTGGAAGCGCAGGCAATGGTGGTAATGGCGGGAATAGTGGTTCTGGCAATGGAGGACATGGTGGCAACGGCGGACATGGAGGAGTTAGCGGTGGTAATGGCGGTCATGGAGGAGATGCGGGATGAAAAATATGACTCTAAAAATTTTGCTTTCTTTGGTTGTTTTCATGAACGCAACAATAGCATTGCATGCAAGAGATGGAGGTAATGGTGGCCATGGGGGAAATAGCATTCATGAGGATGGTGGTAACGGAGGGAATGGCGGGAACAGCAATTCTGGGCGTGGCGGCCACGGCGGTAATGGAGGAGATAGCCAATATGGCAGGGGTGGCAATGGAGGAAACGGTGGAGATGGCTCGCAAGGCGGGGGCTTAGGCGGCATGGGAGGCAGAGGACCCGCTGGCAATGGCAGTGACGGACAAGACGGTAAAAGCAAGTAACCCTATTAAAAGGAATTTTAACAAATGAAAATGACTGATTTATTTTGTATGCTCATTGGATGTATGCTCATTACATTTTCTTCATTAAATGCCTATGGAACGAGAAGAATTTCCAATGATGTTGAACAACCCTCCAGGACAAAAGACGGAGAACATGGCTCTTCAAGCTATCTTGAAGATGGAGAGAATGGAGAAGACGGAGAGGACGGCAAAAATGGGCAACATGGCGGCCACGGTGGTAATGGAGGTGGAAGCGTCTATGGCATCGGAGGCAATGGGGGTGACGGAGGAGATGCTGACTAATTCCTCACTTCCATCATGTTACTCAAAAGACTCCAGTTCCATGAATGCTTAGACAACTTTTCTAGAACTAGATATCATTTACTAAATTCTTGCAGGAAGGGAAACAAAATATTCCCAGAGTCCCAATGTTCTTTAAGATCCTCTAAGGGAATTTTTATAATACAGGGACTATCAGCACTGCTGACAGCAACATAAGGTTGGAAAATAATACTTAGAGAGTGTTCATCAATAACAAAAGTTTGGATATCTTCAGAAGCGAGTTTTTCTTTAAGAGGATTATCTCCTCCAAAATAGGTCATAGAATCTCTTTTTAAGCAATTTTCACAATAGCTTCGCAAAAATTCTTTTTGCTTGTTAGATGTAAAAAGATCCTCCAAAGCGATTTCCCTGAATTCCCCATTTATTTTGATATAAGTCTTTCCTTCGTAACACTTCCAACCATGAGGCATACAATCATAGACATTGATTTCACCAAAAAGGCTAACAAGATCTTTTGAGAAAAAAACAGTTTTCATACTGTAATGCATATTGAAAGGACTTTCTTCTATCTCCGACAATAAAATTTTATTTAAAAATTCTTTCTTTATAGAGTTTAAATCATTTTTTTTGTTTTCACATCCTATAAAGATAATAGAAGCAGAAAAAAGTATTAGAGATCTAAATTTCATCGGTTACTTCCACCTCATACAATGATTTCAAACGGCTTTTCTCTATATTTAGGACGGAGATAATTCGTTCCATTTTTCAGATGGACAATTACAGCATAAAGCCTTCCTTCTAATGCAAATTGAATTGCTTGTTCTTTTGTAATCCACATATCTTTTGGAGATTTGCGAACTAGATATTCGAAAATGACACCTCGTTTCTTGTGGACACCTAAAATTATCCATTTCTCGATAAAATCTTCGGTGCCCTCTTTCCATTTCTCTACGAATTCTATTGCTTTCCAAAATATCTCAAATTCCTTGTCACTTAGAGATTCAATAGTCCTCTCTGGGTCAAATTTTGTGATTTTGACAATCTCATTAATATAATTAGGGTTTGTATTGTCATATCTTTTTATAGCTGCGCGCAATGTAAGAGGAGAATAAACAGAACCCCTTAGCATGACAACTAAAGCTTCATGACCAGTTTCATAATCAGGATAAACAGGATAAAAATCCTCTCCGAAACCCGCAACGCCTATAGATCTTCTGTTCTTGCCTGTACTATAAGTGCTTTTTCTAAGATTTCCAGGATTATTACATCTCCAAGCTCGAGTACCACCACTACGAATAGTCATATTTCCCTGTTCATCAAAATACTGCACAGTAAACATCCTTTCAGGATCTCAAATGTTATCGTTTTTGCAACGTGACAAACTGGATCATGATTATAAGAATAATCCTCATCTTTCGTTGCATTATCTCCTAAATTTTCAAAATAAACCTCAGAGTATGAGCAATCACCAACTTCCATGCCTGTCTCCTTGTTATGGATTTAAATCAACAACATCCTCTTATCTATATTCTTTTTTGTCCAGAATTTTTCTATAGAGAAAATAATGTCCGCTTTCCGAATAGGAAAGCAGACTTGATAGACACCTTGGGAGGGCGGAAAAGGCTTTTCATCGTACTAAAAGGGACAAAGGGACGAAAAGGACCTGAGAGACCTAAAAGACAAAAAGGACTTACGTTTAAAGGTTTTGTCCCTTAGAACCTGTTTAAAATCTTTTTAAAAGAAGAACTACAAATGCTAAGACTACCATAGTTAAGCTAGTATTTAGCTTTCTTTCACAGTTTTTCCATAATCTTCTACACTTTTCAAGCCAGCTAAAAGAACGTTCCACAACCCATCTTTTGGGAATCACTTTAAAAGTATGCAATTCATTTCTCTTGGCTATTTCTACTGGACAACCCAATATCTCTTGAATACCATCTGAAAATGGTTCTCCAGAGTATCCTCCATCAGCTAAAACGTTTTTTACTTCAGATAAAAAACTCTTCTTCAATGAACATGCTTCTAGCGCTCCTTTCCTATCTGTAATATTTGCTGTAGTTATATGAATTGCATGAGGTAATCCTTGGGTGTCTACAGCGATGTGTCGTTTTATCCCTGAAATTTTTTTTCCTGCATCATACCCTTTACTCTCAGCTGTATCGGTATTTTTAACGCTTTGCGCATCAATTATTATAAAACTGGTTTTCTCTTTCCGACCATTGTTTTGTCGGACCTCTCCAACCATTTTTTTTTAAAACTTTCTCAAGGATGCTTTCTGAATTATCATCGCTTTCTTTCCATAACTGGAAATAGTAATAGCAAAGTTCCCATTTAGGATATTCTTTTGGCAACATACGCCACTGACAGCCACTTTTTAAAACATATAAAATTCCACAAAAAATATCAAAAAGGTCTACGGTTCTAGGGCGTGTTTTTTTTCGCACAGACTCAAGCAAAGGTTTGATTTTGTCAAATTGCTTTCGAGAAATATCGCTTGGATAAGAGTGAGCCATCATTGCCTCCAAAGTTTTGAAAACAATTTTTATACAGGATTAGAAAGATTTTAAACAGATTCTTAAGAAACTTGGTTGACATATCTCAGCAATAAAAACTACCACAGAGCCCACAGAGAGCACAGAGAGAGGGTTATATTTTCATTCGACGAATGCCTTCTACCAATCGTTTCACATTAAAATTGATCAGCAATCCTCGGGCACAAGTTCCATAGAGCTTTAAATAAGATAGTCGTTGTGCTTCGTGTATTAGAGCTATTCCATTCACAGATTTAATTTCTATAATTACCTGATCCTCTACAACTTCTTCAGACATTTCTGGATGCACTAAACAATCTATATGTCCTCCCTCTGTGTTCTCTGTGGGCTCTGTGGTAGTTTGTTTTCTAAAAACTCGTTCAAAACTGTTTTACGAATAAAACGACAAAAGCAAGGATGACCATATGTAAACTGGTTTTTCAAACATATGAAATGCCACAAATTACATCATATAAGTCGACCGCTCTAGGACGTGTTTTTTTTCTTGCAGATTCCAGAAGAGGTTTAATTTTGTTAAACTGTTCACGATCCATATCGCTAGGATAGCAATGGGGCATAAAATACCTACAATTGTCTTGGAAAATAATTGTTTATACAGGATTAGAAAGATTTTAAACAGGTTCTAAGAAATAAAATGATCTGAAAGAAAAGTAACAGAAAATAGCTGCTGTTTGCTGCAATCAAGTGCGTAAAATTTGCGTAATTGGAGGATTTTAGAGAAAGTGGGTAAAGAAGAAAATTCCCACTCAGAACTAGGTTTGGGGGCGGTCAGACTCGAACTGACGAAGACCGAAGTCGAGGGATTTACAGTCCCTTGCAATTGCCACTATGCGACACCCCCAAGAAAATGCTGGCAGTAGGACTTGAACCCACAACCGTCCGATTACAAGTCGGGTGCTCTACCAATTGAGCTATGCTAGCAAAAACGGCAGTACTTATAACAAAATAAGCTTTTCCCTCACAAGCGATTACTCTGATTTTTTCGAAATTTTCCCCTTAAGATCACTCTCCCCTGCCTCACCATCTTCCCTCGCAATAAAAGGCTCCTTCATCTGCTGCAAGGCCTTCCCAAAAGCACGATCCATAAGATCGACTTTTTGTTCTAGTGGAGGCGCCATGGGCTCGTCTTCAGATCGAGATGGGTTCGGACGGTTCGAGAGAACTTTGGCCTTAAAAGAGCGCTTGGGCCCCTCTTTTTTCAAACAACACTGCTTATATTTTTTCCCTGATCCACAAGGACATGGGTCATTGCGTTGGATTTTCTCTTGTGCAGGCATGAATGGCTCACTTGTTCTTTTCTAAATGAAAAAGAGTATAAATCATTTCATCGTTTTTGGTATATCGCAAAAGAGGATGAGACATCCTTATTTTGACAATCAAAAAAAAATCATTTACAATCAAACGAAAGGGTTTGTACATGGATAAAATCCCCAAATATGCACACTCGATTACCATTTATTCCCCTGAACGCGCTCGCTTGACGAATGGATCCGATGATCGAGGAGTCAGGGTACACCATCGATGGGCGGCTGCTCTTCGCAATGGTTTTGCATGGCTAGGGCTGTGTTCTGTCGTTGTGCGTGTTCAAGATCAACACAATAACGACTTTTACATCAATAAAAAAAGCCTTGTGAAATGGATCAACAATCAAACAAAGAAACAAACAGCGGACTATCACGATACGACACAAACCCTGATCGACAAGATCCAATTACACATCCTTCAACAAGGGAATCTTCCATCCACCCCACCAATTCCACCTTCTACGACTCCCTATCCTGAAGGGAGCATTTCTAAAGAACTCGAGTATCAAAAAAACACCGATTTCAAAAGCGATGGATACGACGTTTTCCGTCTTCTCTACAAAGCAAAAGGTGAAACTTTCGATGAAGAGGCTTTGACAAAGCTCAAGAATACGGCTCAGACAAATCTGCTCGATACCATCAAACGTACCCCTCTATTAGCAGAATTCAAAGGTGTTGTAGGCTACTATAACAAAGAAAAGCTCCCTAACCGTGATAAATGCCCGGGAATTACAAAATTCTATGGCACCGATGTCTTTGTTCAAGCCATCACTGATGAAGGTGTGGAAGTGATCGATCCTTCAAGAGAAAAACACGTCATTTTATCAAAAGAGAAATTTTTGAAAGGTTTAACCATTCGAGCTGATAACAGATATTCCTTTACCCATTAACGTCAATGACTTCCTCACGCCCTACACAACTCTATCGCAAACTTGAAAGTGCTACGCGAAAAGCTCTCCACGATTACCAAATGGTACAGGAAGTAGAGAAGGTTGCCATCGCCCTCAGCGGTGGGAAAGACAGCCTAACACTCCTCCATCTCCTCCATGCTATCTCGGGAAGGGGTTTTCCTCCCTACTCTCTCCACGCAGTTCATGTGACGGGTACCTTTTCTTGTGGCGCCGGTGTGGAGGTTCCCTATCTCGAATCGATCTGTGCTTCACTAAATATCCCTCTCACCATTGAAACAGCATCCCAACAACGAGAGACTCTCGCCTGCTACCCCTGCTCAAGAAAGAGACGCTCTCTTCTTTTTGAAGCAGCCAAACGGATAGGCGCGACCACGATCGCTTTTGGACACCATCGCGATGACAATGCGCAAACCCTCCTTCTCAATCTCTTGCACAAAGGAGAATGTGCTGGCATGCTTCCCAAACTGACCATGCACGACTATGGTGTCACCATCATCCGTCCATTGATCTACATCGGTGAACAACAGATCCGTAACTTTGCCAAACAACAGGGTTTTGCCCGCATTGTCTGCCGATGCCCTGTTGGGCAAAATTCAAAACGACGCCAAACACGGGATCTCATTGAAGTGCTGGAGGCGACGTTTCCTTCTGCTGGAGAAAATCTTGCTCGAGCGAGTCTTTTGTACGGATCCAAGAAAGCAGAGAACCGAGACCATAAGCAAAAGAAGAGAGAAGAACCGTTGCGATCTCTCGAGGAAGAGGAGGGATCCAAAAACGAAATAGAAGGAAACCGATCACCCCTCCCACTATGGCGCAAAAGGCGGGTATCGCCGTGTTGTGCTTCCGAAACAGGGCCCCTATAACGGGAACGACAAGACAACTGACGGAGAGCTCATAACTGACGACCATTAAACCGACAATATTCGTAAAGGCATAAGAAAGGATTAAAGCACCTAACCCACGCACAGCGGAAATAGTACGTGAAAAAAGAATCGTTCCTCCTCTCTTCCATACAAAATCTTGTGTGACATTCGAAGCGATCGCATTGAGTAAGGAATCGGCTGTGGAGATGATTGCTGCCAATAAACCCGCTCCGACAATGGCCGTAACAACGGGCGATGTCGTTGCTCCAACGACAGCAAGCAATGCACTCCCTCCTTCAGGAATGGGGATGCCCCACGCCTTCCCGAGTACACCAAAACCAATGGGAATCAAACAGACGACAAAGAGAAGAATCGCCGCACCCGCAGAGGCAAGAGAGACGACATTGCCCGATCGAGCAGAAAAACATCTTTGCCCCATATCTTGGGACAAAATCATAAAAAGCAACGGCATGAGGATCCAACTCGCATAAGAGACGACTTCTCCTCCCCCTTGTTCAGGAAAAGAAAAATCGCCCCATGCAAGCGTTTGTTGCGTCCAATAGAGGCTTACCAAAGCGATGGCAAAGGCAGCAATAAAAAAAAGAGCTTGCACGACATCGGTGGCAACAACAGCATTAAAACCTCCCATTACGGTATAAAGGATGACAATGCCCCAAAAGAAAAGAAAAAGTGCTTCACTGGAAACACCGAGACTGACCATTAATTTCTTCATGGCAAGCACTTGCGTAATGAGAACAAGGAAAAGAGATAAAATGGAGAGAGCCGAGGCGATCTTTTTCAACAGGGAAGAGTTATAGGCGACCTCAAATAGCTGCGCAATTGTCGAAACGGGAAATTGAGCCATTTTTCTCCCGATGCCAAGTGCAAGGACCAAGAAACCCAAGGCATAGCCCAAAGGAAAAAAAAGAACCCCCCACCCGATTCGATATGCCTCTTCTGCAGAACCCAGTATGGTCCCCCTCCCAATTGGGTCGCAATAAGGGTCATCATAAGAGGAAAAAAAGAAATTTTTCTCCCTCCTAAAAAATATTCTTTACTTGTTGACAATTTGCGTCCCTCTCGCGACCCAAGCCACAGGCAAAGCCCTTGCAATAGGCAGATGATGAGAAGAAAAAGAGGAATATTCACGATTTGCCCTAATTCAAATAGTTTTTAGAGAAATTATAATAAAAATAAACTTTTAAAACAAACCTAAAACTCGTACCCAGCGCCGAGACCAATAACCCATCCACCTACGTTTGTTTTAAGAGATTCCTCTTCTCCATGATGAACATCACGCAATGTCGCCTTCACATCCATATAATTAGCAAAGGCTTCGCACACGACGCCAAACCCAACAGCTACCTGAATTCCTCCCTTGGCAACCCATCCAATGCCGTGGTTATGAATCTTCTTTTCCACGATTTCTGACTCATTTTTCATGCTAGCATAGATGTATTGGACTCCCCCTCCTGCATAAAAACGAATCATGGAAAGAAGAGGAAGAGAAAGACGCACCTTTAAGCCAAGACCGGCAGGAATGAGCATCAATCGCGTCTTTTCATGCGTTTCGTGCAGTTCTCCACATTTTCTGAAAAAACCAGCACTTCCCCAAGTCAAGATGTTGGAGGTAATTGCATAGTTGATTTCTCTTTCAAAAAAGAAACCTCCATGATAAATTTCTTGAAGCTCTCTGTCGTGAGGGACGAAATACCCCCCTTTAAATATGCCACTTAGCCCCATTCCCTGAAGAGGAAAGGTGATAAGAAGGAGAGGAAAAAGGAACCAAATTTTTTTCATGATATTGAACTCAGTGTAGGGTGTTTTAGGAGGTTTTGAAGGCGATCAATGGCACGGAGAAGGCTCTCTCGTGTTCCGAAAGCACTGAACCGAATGAATCCCTCTCCATGAGGACCAAAACCGCTTCCTGGTGTCGTTACAAGATGAGCTTTTTCTAACAGCCATTGGAAAGCCTCCCAAGAGGAAAACTCTGGAAAAGAGGCCCAAACAAATGGTGCGTTGACTCCTCCAAAAACAGAGATTTTTTGTTCGAGAAAGAATTGGCGCAACAACCTTGCATTTTCTAAATAGTAGGCAATATTTTCCCGTATCTCCGTGTCCAATCGATCAAGAACGGCTTCTCCTCCTGCTTGGGCAATATTGGAGGCGCCATTAAAGATCGTTCCATGCAGACGTGCCCAATCATCATACAAAGAAGAGCCATCCTCCCACCGCACTGCTTTCGGAACCACAACCCAACCAAGACGAACCCCCGTGAAACCCGCCATTTTTGAAAAGGAGCCGGTCTCGATAACGCAAGACTTCGCCTCCTCCCATTCGTACCATGTTTTGGGAACATCATGCTCTTGGATATACTCAGCATAAGCGGTGTCGAGGACCGTGATAATTTTCTTTTTTTTAATGGAATCAAGCAAAGCGCGAACTTGTGTGCGATTGAGCACGGTTCCTGTTGGATTATTTGGTAAACAGAGATAAAGCAGATCGATCTCTTCTTCATCATCTACCGAAGGAAAAAAATTGTTTGTAGGTGTGCAAGGAAGATAGCATATATTCTGGTATCTCTTTTTTTCTGGATCATACCCCCTTGCTCCCCCACTTAAAACAGATCCATCGACATACACAGGATAGGATGGATCTTGAACACCGATTCGAAGAGAAGAACCAAAAAGGAGTTGCAAACGGCCAATATCACACTTAGATCCATCCGAAATAAAGATTTCATCAGCCTCGACGCGACCTTGGTAAATAATCGATGCAATCTTTTCTCTCAAAGAGAGGTTCCCTTGAGAGGAACCATACCCTCGATACCCCTCGGGCTCCCCTAACTGCATAGCCATCTCTGCCATCGCACGAGATACCGGTTTGGGCAAAGGTTGCGTCGTATCACCAATCCCTAAGGAAATCAGGGAAGCCTCTGGATGATGGTTCTGGCAAAATTCTTGCTTCCTCCTCTCGATCTCAGGGAAAAGATAGTGGCCAACAAGATGCCGGCAGCAAGGATTTCTGCGCATCAATGAACCCTTACGAAAAATATTGTGATAATACCGCTAAAAGAAGCAAGGCAACGATATTGGCAATCTTAATCATCGGATTGATAGCTGGACCAGCAGTATCTTTGTAGGGATCTCCCACAGTATCTCCTGTAACAGCCGCTTTATGGGCTTCAGCTCCTTTTCCTCCGTGCTGCCCATCTTCGATGAGTTTTTTAGCATTATCCCATGCCCCACCACCTGCTGTCATGGAAATGCCAACATAGATCCCAGTGACGACAAGACCAAGAAGCATCGAGCCCAAAGCAACCAGAGCTTCCTTTTGCCCCGCTATGAAATGGATCACCATGTAGAGAAGGATCGGAGCAAGAACGGGAAGAAGGGAGGGGGCGATCATTTCACGGATCGCTGCCCGTGTTAATATGTCGACCGCTTGTCCATAATCGGGACGGGCTTTCCCTTCCATAATTCCTTTGATCTCAGAAAATTGCCGCCTCACTTCGGCAACAACCGCCTGAGCTGCTCGACCGACTGCCATCATGCTCATTCCACCAAAGAGATAGGGAAGAAGACCTCCAATAAAAAGCCCGAGAACGACATACGGATTTTGTAAAAAGAAATTACATTCTAGATTGGGGAAATAATAGGTCAAATCTTCAATGAATGCCGTGAAAAGCACAAGAGCTGCAAAGGCTGCGGATCCAATCGCATACCCTTTTGTTACCGCTTTTGTCGTATTCCCAACAGCATCCAATGCATCCGTTGTTGTCCGAATTTCATCAGGAAGATGCGCCATCTCTGCAATCCCTCCTGCATTGTCGGTTACAGGACCATAGGCATCCAAAGCGACGACCATTCCAGCTAATGCCAACATCGAAGTCGCTGCAATAGCAATACCAAAAAGATCTGCATTGAGATACGATACGAGAATTCCTCCACAAATGACTAGAACGGGCAAAGCGGTTGCTTCCATGGAAATAGCAAGACCTTGAATCACATTCGTCCCATGTCCCGAAGTAGAAGCGAATGCAATGCTCCGAACGGGACGATACTTCGTCGAGGTGTAGTACTCGGTCAACCACATCAAAAGTCCTGTAACAAAAAGGCCAGTCAAGGCACAAATGAAAAGGTTCATATTGGTAAAGGTGGTCTCGTTAACTCGGTAGGATGCACCTTTGTCGAGATACGCATAGGTGAGAATACCAATGCTAACTGCCGAAAGAATCGCTGTAGCAAAAAATCCTTTATACAGGGCTCCCATGATGTTGTTTGTTTTGCCTAAACGAACAAAAAAAGTCCCAATGATGGTCATCAGGATGCATACACCACCTATTGCCAAAGGATACAGAATCAATTTTTCCAGAATAGCACCCTTAAAAAAAATCGCGGCGAGTAGCATCGATCCAACAAGAGTGACAACATAAGTCTCAAAAAGATCGGCAGCCATTCCTGCACAATCTCCTACGTTATCGCCAACATTATCCGCAATGACAGCAGGATTTCTTGGATCATCCTCGGGAATATTCGATTCCACTTTTCCCACGAGGTCAGCTCCAACATCAGCTCCTTTTGTGAATATGCCTCCACCAAGACGAGCAAAAATGGAAATCAAAGAGGCTCCAAAGCTCAAGGCAACAAGAGACTCCATCATGGTGCGCACATCATACCTAGCAAGCGTTAGATAGAGAAAATAAAAGGTGATTCCTAAAAGGCCTAAACCGACGACGAGCAACCCCGTCACAGCACCGGCTCGAAAGGCGACATCAAGCGCTTGTGATAATCCTTTTCTTGCAGCTTCTGTTGTTCTTACGTTGGCACGAACCGAGACGTGCATCCCAACATATCCAGCAAGACCAGAGAGCACCGCTCCTATAATGAAGCCAACACCCACATGGAGGCCAAGCTGCCAGGTAAGCAACAAAAAGATCACAATGCCTACCAAAGTAATCACGCGATACTGTCGATTGAGATAGGCATTGGCACCCTCTTGGATTGCTTGTGCAATCCGCTTCATCTCTTCATTCCCTGTTGGTTGTGACAAGATAGAACGAATAAAGAGGAGACCAAAGAAAAGGGCTATGAAGCCACAAATAAGAATAAATGCAAACATTCCGTAAAACATGTTTTAACCTTTCAAAAACCCAACATTGATACTCGATACTTTTCTATTTGTCAAGGACTGAAGACAATCAGAGGTGCCTTTGCCCTCTCTCGATTTATTTTTATTAGGATTGGTATGATACCGAAGTAAATTCAAAAACTAATTAATACCAATTCCGGTAAGAAAGTGCACAAATTGATCTTCATCTTTCTTTGCGCAATCTGTTTTTCTATCTTGCAAACTCACAAGAATTTGCTCTATAGTTTATAGGATTTTTAGTTAGGAGAAATTTTTCTTTTTGGAAAAAATAGTAAGGTTCATAGTCATTCTATTTAATCAACTAAAGGAACACTAAGAACCTACTCAAACCTTTATTTCAGATATTCGATTCGTGGAGAGATGCTTTTTGCAAAGAAGAAGCTTTTATTCGAGCTAAAGAACTCGCCATCTGCAGTGATGCCGGCAGGGCCGGCATCTTCTACAGCGAAGGCCAAGGCCCTTGTAATTCCTCACACCTTCCCGAAGGTACATTGAAATTAGCTGTAATATGGAGTGCGATGGCCCTGCCATCGCTTTTCAAACGCCGGCCCTGCCGGCGTTAATGATGCCGGCGGGGCCGGCATCTACCACAGCGGAGGCCAAGGCCTCCGCACTCCACATTGAAGCCTCTTTCAATCCTTTTTTTCTCAAAACACCCCATGGACAACGCGAAAACCTATAAACTATAGTGCAAACTCACAAGAGTTTGCTGCGATCTCCAAAACAAATTTCGCAAAAAAATCCTGAATCCACTTTATGCATTTTCTTACCGGAATTGGTATAAAGCAAGGTCTTGTCGGAGAAGTTTTGCCTAAAAAAATGGAAACGCAAAGTCGCTAATTGGATTTATGGGTTTTCTCAAAGCCATAAATCCAATTCTTGAAGTTGTTTGGGTATACATCGTATAGAACCTTTTTGCATTCACGACCGAGATACACTATTTTTTTTTACCAAAATTAACAAATGCATTCTTCTCTGAAATGTATCTTTATCTTCTTCCGTACATAGACATAGCTCTTTTACAGAATGCATTTCTCCTTTCTCCGGAACTTTACTAAGCTGTTGACGCCACTCTGCCTCTCTCATCTGAATACCAACAAATTGGTTGTCCTTGGTTTGAAAAGCCCCCCCTCGAACAAAATATTCCACTCCCCTCAATGTACACTCTGTTGGAACCTGAACAAACGAACAGCCTTCCGATTTTTTAGGACGGCGAATGTTAAAAAAAACCATTTCGGGCTCGCTCTCCTTAATGCCTTTCAAATCTAAATCCATCCACACTTCGCCACTTCGAAGCAAGTCATCCAAATCAAGCAAACCGGTAGGAGCGAAAATATCAAAACTTTGTATCTCATTCACACCAATCTGTAAAAGCTTCTGCAAAGCTGGAATCATTTGAATCCCGATGATCGTTTGATCTCCGAGGGTTTTATTATGTAATGGCTCTATTCCTTCCACCTCTCTCAACAAGATACCATACATCTTTGCCGTTAATTCTGGATTCATTTTCCCCCTATCCCCTTCCAATTCCTTTTTAATTTGTCGTAAATAACATCTTACCTGTTTTGCCTCTTCGGTATCATTGTTTTTTTCTTTAAAAAGGCAATCGAGGCGATCCGTTTCGGTAAAGAGAGCGAAGAGGAAGGAATCAAACTCATCTGCATGAACCTGCCTTGCTACCTTTTCTTCTTTTTCTATTTCTTTGGGAGGAGGTACGGTTTCTAACGGTTTTGGGGATAGTGTAGATCTCGGCTTTGGAGGTGGTGTAGTCGATCGACTCGGTGCTTGTGGTCGAGGCACTTTCGGAAAATCACTCGATGATAATTGGATTACTTTTTTCCTTGCTGTCCAAAAATAAGCCCCAACGACAACAAACCCAAGCACTGTGCACCCTAATAAGACGTATAGGGCAGCTGTAAGAACTTTTTCCTTCGTCGCAATTTTAGATAAATCTTGCTTGTCCTTTGCTCGACTCATGGGGTGCAATAAATGTTCCAAAGAGAAAAAGATGCGGAATAGAGACGAGGTATTATTCATAAAAATCCATTCTTAAGGCATTTGCAAAACTAGGGCGTGTTGCCAATTGGCTAAAATTCTGTCTGGCAGTATTTACAATGATTCACAAATTCATCCAATTGATGACACGCCCTATGGTGACCAAATCAAAAATTGGGCCAGGATCTTCTTGGCGTCTTTCCGAGAAAACCACTTCATTGTATCAAATTTATTATTTTTTATTCTCTTTTCTCCGGAAAATTTTGGTAAACTGATGTACCCTACATTCCGCACCCAAGGCGATTGAAAAACGTAATACCATTTGAAGTGTGAAGACAGGTTCTGAAAGTTTTTCTAGCTTGGCGACGATTTTTTGATCGAGACATCAACGGCCAGAAAATCACTTGTCTTTTAATTTCTTTCAGGCTATCGTAATACCGAATTTTGTGTGGGCGCATAGCTCAGTTGGTAGAGCGCCTGTCTTACACACAGGTGGTCATAGGTTCGAGTCCTGTTGCGCCCATCATATGAATCACTGCGGGAGTAGTTCAACTGGTTAGAGCACCGGCCTGTCACGCCGGAAGTTACGGGTTCGAGTCCCGTCTCCCGCGAAATGCGTTGAACACGCATTCATTCGCATCGACTCTTAAAGCTTATCTATATTGGTGGATCGTTGTAGTGGATGAGCGATGCAGAAGCCAAAACACGTTGGACTTCGTGGGTGAGGCTGAATATCGTTCAACGCAATCAGTATCATGAGACACTCCTCTAGTTTTTTGCCGACACACACTAGTCTCTTATTTATTAGGATTGGTATTAGATCCTAATCTTGACCCCTTGGATTCCGTACTATGAAAACATCGACATCCGCCAAATCTTGGAAAGGAGAGCTTTTTCTCTATTTCATCATGATTATCGGGGCTCTATTGGCAGCGTTCTCGATTCGCGTTTTTTTCATTCCGAATCGCCTCATTGATGGAGGGATGGTCGGTGCAGCAATGATCTGTGGAACTCTTGTTGGAAAGAATATGATTCCCTTTTTTCTAATTCTCTTTAACCTCCCCTTTTTGTTTCTTGCATACCGCTTTATTGGGAAAGTATTCCTTATTCACATGTTTGTCGCCGTGATGGTCTTCTCGGTTTGGCTTTGGGTCTTCTCAACATTTTTCCCCCACCTCGAGTTTCACGGGGAAATTTTGGAGGTGGTTGTTATTGCAGGTGCCATTCTTGGTATTGGACTTGGCTTGATTATTCGGACCGGAGGCAGTCTTGATGGAACCGAAGTCCTTGGGATCATTCTCAATAAAAAAAGTGATTTTACTGTCGGACAAGTCGTCCTCTTTTGTAATGTCTTTGTTTTTGGCGCAGCAGGTCTCGTCTTCCAAGATTGGCATCCTCCTCTTCTTTCGTTGATCACCTATCTAGTGGTCATCAAAGTAATGGATGCCGTGATCGTTGGACTCGATGAAACCAAATCGGTCATTGTCATTTCCACACATTCCAAAGAAATTACATATCGCGTCATTCATGAACTCGGTTTAGGGTGTACCATCATGTATGGAAGAGGGGGATTTTCAGGACGTGAAAGAGAGATTTTGTACGTGATTGCAGAAAGACTTCAACTTGCTGAATTAAAAGAGCTTATCCTACAAGAAGACCCTCATGCATTTATTGCCATAGAAAACCTTCACGAAGTCGCGAATGGAAGAAAGGGAACACCCCCTCAACCATCCAAAAGCAAAATGACTCGCTTCATGAAAAAGTTTTTACTTAAAAAAGCATGAGCCTCTCGTTCGAAGAATTACGAGAGAAAGCTTTTACCATTGGCTATGATGACATTGGCATTACGCCGGCTCAAATCGCACAAGAAGAGATCGACTCCTATCTGCAATGGCTCGAGAAGGAATATCATGGGTCGATGTCTTATATGGAGAATCGCGCTCGCATCGACCCTCAAGCTTTTTTTCCAGGAGCTAAAACGGCCGTTCTCTTTGTTTCCTACTACAAACAAGAGAAAATCGATCCGAAAGAGAAACCTGGCTTAATCGCTTCCTACGCACGAGGAAAAGATTACCACCACATCCATCGAAAACGATTAAAAAATTTCATTCAATGGCTCGAAGAAAAAACGGGTCAAAAAGAGATTGCCAAAGGATTTAGCGACTCCTCTCCCCTATTAGAAAAAGCATTAGCCGTCCAAGCGGGTTTGGGATGGATGGGGAAAAATACTCTTCTCATACACCGGCGCTTCGGTACTTTTATCCTCATCTCAGGTCTGCTAACGACCCTCTCTTTTACCGAGGAAAGAATCGAACTCCGCCTTCCGCGATGCGGTTCCTGCACACGATGTCTGGATAGCTGCCCCACGCAAGCTCTTATCTCACCGTACACTCTCGATGCAACACGGTGCCTCTCCTATCATCTCATTGAATCTAAAGACCCCATTCCCGAAGAGATTCAAGAAAAAAATCCAGGCTACCTCTTTGGTTGTGATGTCTGCCAAGATGTCTGCCCTCACAATGCACGCACTCTCCTCTCTTCTCATGCCGAATTCTCATCCGATCAGGGTTTGGGAACACACCTACAGAGCAACGACATTGAAGAGCTAGAAAACGCCCCCGAAAAACTCCATGGAACCCCTCTTCAACGCCGCGGTGTTAAGGGTCTTAAATATAGCAATAGACTTCTTTCAAAACCTCGAGGCGATGAGACACGAAGACTCTAATACCAAACGCGATAAATAAACGCATAAATTGGATTCAAGATTTTTTTTTGGAATTTGTTTTGGATATGGAGATCAATTTGTGCGTTTATTTATCGCGTTTGGTATAAGACCCGTTCTTGTGCTGTTAACGACGGTATCCTCGACCAGGAGGTTCTCTTCCACCTGCCGAATCTCCACCACCACGAGCGGGGCTACCACCACGCGCTGGAGCCGGTTCCCGAGCGGGACCTCCTCTTCCAGGAATTTCTCTTGCAGGAACACCACCTCTTCCTCCCCCACGAGCAGGAACGCCTCTTCCGTCTCCAGGCACTTCTCTTCCCGAAGAGAACATAGAAGACCAAAAACCTCGTCTAGCAGCTCCTGGAATTTCTCTTCCTCCACCTCCACGAACGACAAAAGGATTTGTGAAATACCATGAACGATTCGGTCGATGACCTATGACATAAGATCGAGAGGGAACAGCAAAAACGGATGAAACGGCTCCTATCGCCGCAAGAGCAGCAACAAGGCCTCCTATAAGAAGGACTTCCACAGAAAATACAAGAGCCGTAGGGATAAGAATAGCCGCACCAACAGCTGCGATAATCGCCAATGCAATCCCTATGTGTTTCCACGTTATCCCAGAACCTTGGTTTTCCTGTTTGGGTTCATTCTCCACAGGTGAGTTTTCTAAAGGATTGTGATTCGGGTTGTTGTTCGAATCAATAGGCTCTTCAAGACGCGACGTAAGATGATGAAATTGCGCACCTAAAATTTGTACCATACCAAACTCCTATTCATTACAGGGAGGAGCTGAACTCCTCCCCTTGTCATTAATAACGGGCTTCTGCCTTGACGTGACCGCCCCAAGTCACATTCAAAAGAATATGGGGATTCCAACTCTTATCGAACTGGCTATTCACACCGATGATGATCGTATCATTTTCAATCCATTTATGGAGAGAAGAATTATCCCAAATCGAAACCTGAAAACAGGATCCATCGTTTAAAAAAACCAAACGATTGTCGTAGTCAATCCAAGTGATCCAATAGGTATAGACCCCATTGTAAATAGGACCCAGGGTGAGATTGGTACGAACAGCAGCACCCGTTGTCATATTGATCAAACGATATTTGTATAAAGAAAACAAATCGTTATTTTGTGTGACCAAAATAGGATCGTTGGTGTACCAATTCAATGTTGCCAATCGATCAGCGATACGGATGGACCAAATCGAGCCGTCGTGCAACTCCACAGTGGAACCATCAAATGCAACCACAGCAGGATAGTAATGGGCACCTGCATGCTGAATATAATAAGCGCCCAAACTATGAGGAATGCCGGTAGAGGGTTGCGAACCTCCTACAGCAACGCGATGCAAGGATGGCACCGTTTTTTCAGAAGCTTGTGGTAAAGAGACTTCTTCTGGAACGATTCCTTCTTCACCTAAGGCGATCCCTTGTTCAGCAAAGTATTCTTTGATTTTTTCCCATTGTTGCTCGTAGAGTTTCATCTCTTCTGCAAGAGAGACTCTTCTTTCTCCAACAGGAACATGTTTTTTCTCTTCAGTGCTCTCCGTTTCTTGAGCACTAAGTCCGGTTGTAAAGAGTAGTACTATCAAAGTACTGTGTAAAAAAAATTTCATTTTAATCCCTTTATTCTAGTTATTCCAAGGAGTTCTTCTGTAGAAAGATAGCAGAAAAGAAAACAAAAGAAAAGAAAAGCTTATCGCATTTGGTATAAGAACCCGTTCAGAAGTTGTTTGGGTATATAATCCCTCTTGAAATTTTTCTTGTGTAAAAAAAATAGTGACAAGTACGCCACTTGTTCGAGATTGATATTGCTTGGGTAGGAATGAGTCAAGGTTATCTCCAATGCGACTGTGTTGCCTAATTCCTAGGGCAAAAATTCGCGATAGAGAATTTTTCCAGAAAATTCTCTTTTCAAGGCAAAAAAATAAGGGTAATCTCCTAGGTTCAGTTAAAACTCAAAGGAGTACCCTTATGAAATCTCAAAAACGTAATTGGCGTCAGTATAACAAATCTCTGATTCAAAGAGGAAGTCTTACTTTCTGGGTACGCAAAGATTTGTTGCGCGCTTGGCACGCAAAGAAAATCCCCCATAAAAAGGGAAGACCCTTTCTTTTTTCTGACACAGCTATCTTAACCGCAACCGTTCTTCGTTTTGTATTTCACCTTTTTAAACGAATTAGGCAACACAGTCATTTTCTCTCCAGGAGACGAATTTAGCTCATTTTAAGTATGAAGACAGGTTCTTAGAGCCATTCCCGCTGTGAATGTGTTTCCTGGGATAAAGTGGTGGGGATCTATTTATTTCACCTTGACAGAAGACTTACTAGAGGAGTACATTGTTACTTCTCGTAGTTACATTTCTTGCCGACTTTTCTTTTATCTCTTCGCCTTTTGAAAACAAACCTCCCGTTTTTCATTAGCATTAGTTTCTTTTTTAAGGAGATAAAATGAACGTTTTTTCCTCTTTGCCTATTGTTGGTTCGTGGTTTCGGCCTGTGCAACCAATTCCCCTTTTTGATTCCCACTCTAAACAAACGGATCCTCGGGTCAGCAATGCCACTGAAAGCGCTTGGAATCGACTCATTGCCTCGCAATTGCCCTCCTGCACCTTCAAATCGGCACGACTAACCAAAGAAAAGGGAAAATGCGTTCTGAATATCACCTTCCGCAATACATCGACCTCCTGGGAGGAAAAAATTCTTTTCCAGGATGAAACAACACTCCACGAATGGTTAGCAAATCGATCCGATTGCGACATTTGGGAAATCAAAGATCTTCGAAAAGAAAAACCCACTTTTCTCTACAAACTCCACAACAACGGAGCATGGGGCTATACCAATCTCTCTCAAGAGGAACTATTTTCTTGCCTTACAGAAGAGTTTGGCATCCTTTTCCGCTTTAACCATCTCGATACCGGAAAAGCGCATTTTTTTTGTACAAAAGATGCCACTCCTAAAAAACCTTTTCAAGAAGTCTTTTTTGATGATCTTTTTTACCTCGCACAAGCACTTGGCGAAGCCACTGGAACATTGCGCTTACCCCTAAAGCCCCTCTTTCACTCCTCAAAGTTCGCAGAAAAGCACAAAGGCAAACTTCTTTTATTGACCTTACTCCCCCTTTCCAACGCCACTTTGACTCCTTTTCTTACTTCATCCAACCTCTACTCCACTGGACCTGATCTTCCCCTTTGGGCAGCAGGTGCTCTTGGAAGTATAGCCCTGTCTCCCTTATCCTACAGTGCCAGCTCCTCCCATGCAGCTGCATGTATCGTCTTTTCTTCGATGTGGGGCTTTTCACGCGCACAAAACAACCCTCCCGACTTGATTGAAGAATTCTCCAATATCGTACTCAATGTCGGAGACTCTTTTGAAGTGGAAAATATTGTCGATCATTTCGAAGATCCTGATGGACACGTCCTTTTCCCTGATATTGCCGCTAAACCAGGGTTTGTCATGGAAAATTTTACAGCAGGAACCCTTCGCTCCCATTTTTCCACTGGCGGTTTCAATCAAGTTTTTGTGAATGCAACAACAAAGATCCTCTACGCCTTTCCTTCCTATGAACCTTTCCAAGTGTGGAACGTCTCGGATCCCAACAATCCGCAACCTCTCGGCACCTATACACATGGTGACTTATGTGGTAATGGTGTTGTCCACGCTTTTTCTGCGTTTCTTTCATGCTTCGGAGGTCTACGCGTGGTGGACATCTCCAATCTTCTTTCTCCAAGTCCTGTAACCGTGTTTCCCGGCAGCTACGAATTCATTGCTTTGCAAGAAACGGAAAATATCATTTGGATCAATGAACGTTCAGGTCCCCTGGTCTATGGTGTCGATATTAGTAATCCTGGCTCCCCTGCGATCGTGAGTTCTTTTAACAATACAGAAACGGCCCGAGAGTTACATATCAGCGAAAATGGTTTGCTTTTCATCCCTTATGGTTATCAGCAAGGCACACGCATCCTCGATGTCACTAATACAACATATCCCCAAGCACTCGAGACCATCCCTTCCGGAGATATTCCTCTTGGCGTAAGCACGTTAAGACAGTCTCCCGTTACGTACATCGATACTGCTGAACGTTTTAATGGCTTTTCACTTTATGTCAGATTTGATGGCTTTACTCCCGTTCTTGTCAAAAATTTCGATGAGGGTTCAAATAGTGCTTGTGCTATTTCCTCTGGCGGCGGGGCTGTTATCGGCAGCTACTGTTCTGCCGGACAACAAGAAATTGTCATCATCAGACGAAATCCCTCCCCTCCTCAAATTGTGGGAAGATTCCCCCTCTCAGAAACCCCAGCCAGCACTTTTTCCCTAAATAATTGGCTCTATATTCCAACTGCTAATGGGATGTTCATTTATGACATCCTTGGTTTGAGTCTTTACGGCACCCCTCAAAGTGGAGATCAGGGAGTGCACACGGTAACACCTCGTGTCACCGATGGCATTGGTGGTACGCATCCCAGGAGTTTTACCATTACTGTATTGAATCGCGACCCTTTCGCAACCAATCCCATTGGTAACCAAACAGCCTCTTATGGAAATTTCTTTGCATTCACACCTAACACAACGGAAGCATTTGGCGATCCCGATGAAGACCCGATTCACCTTTCTGGAGGAGTATTTCCCAATTGGCTAGCTCTTGTAAATAACACATTTTCGGGAACGCCTACTGTGGAGCATCTAGGTCCTCATATCGTCATTGCAACGGGAACCGATGGCTTTGGGGGCTTTGCAAATAACACTTTTTTTATCGAGGTAATTCCCCCTCCAACAGAAGCAACAACAGGGTCAACAATCCCAACCTCTTCTTCTTCCACCACAACTCCTTCTAGTTCTAACCCGTCTTCCACGGCTTCTTCTAGTTCTAACCCGTCTTCCATGGCTTCTTCTAGTTTGAGCTCTTCGATGAATCCATCAAACTCCACCCCTGCTACAACAGATAGTGCAGGAACTTCGTCTCATTCCCCTTCTTCTTCCTCCTCAATTACCCATTCAAGTTCCTTCTCATCTTCTTTACCCACCGATATTTCTTCTTCTTCTTCAAATGTACCCACCTCATCCTCTCTTCCTACCAGCGAGCCATCCTTTTCGAGCTCTTTGCCCCCCTCTTCTTCGTCAACAGAACCAACAGCACCAGCAGGAAATTCGTCGAGTAGTGAAGGGAATAACACCCTCACCATCGTGATCATCGTGGTAGCAGGGGTCGTCATCGCTGTCGGTATTGGAGGCGGTGCCGTCATTCTTACACGCCGAGGACGGAATGGGGATCGATTGTTGGATCGTGAAAGTATATATAACGGCCGTGCAAGTTCGATAGCTAGCTTTGAACTCCAACCTATTGAAAAACAAATTACAAGTGTCTTTGGACAGGGACAATATGGTTGGCTCGATCTTAGCCAAGTAGAAGAAAGAAAATCTGTGTGCGAGGAAACAGGTTTAGTAATTCCCGAAAAAATCAATACCGGTTCCCCTGTAAATCCACGTTGGGTCCCTAATGAGAAAGGAGTCTTTGGAAAAGGCAATTTTGGAGAAATTCGCATTTGTTGGAAGATGGATCCCGGTTGTTATTTCGTCGCTAAAGTGGTTGAAGGAGAGGCAAATTGCACAGCTTCTGAAAAAGAAGCCAATACGCAGAAAACAGCGGCGGAAAAATCAGGAGGGGAAGGCATTTGGCCCATTCAGAATACCATCCGCGATCCTGCAAATAACCGATTGATTCATCTTATGGAACCAGCGGGTTTAGGTAGTGTGGATAATGTTTATACAAAATTAACCCTCTTTCCCCCTGAAGATCGATCGACCTATCAAACAATATATGCGCAATATATTGCTCATGATATAGGTATAGGCCTCTACCATCTCCATCGTGATAGTAAAAAATCCCCTCGCATTTTTCACCTAGACCTTAAAGGGGCCAATGTTCTTGTTAGCAAAGAGGGAAAAATTGGCATCACCGACTTTGGCTGTGCAAAAGAAAGTACAACTAAATTCATTTATCCAGGAGATGGAGACTATCGCTATCGTGCTCCAGAAGGTCTCTTTAGTTCCGTGACACGAAAGCCTTTTTGTAAAGAAGTCGACGGCGCAGCTTTAGATATGTGGTCGCTTGGAGCCCTGTTGCTAGAATTTATGAAAGAAAAACCCATTGTTTCTCTCTTGAATCTTCCTGTTCCGAATGTGCAAGCAAAACAAACATTTTTTGAAACCAATGACACCTTAGAAAAACTCCAGGAAACCATACAAGATGCCCTTAATACCATACCTGAACTCAAAAATCCTGAAACGACTTCTATCTATTTTGTTATTAAAAATCTTCTTCAAATAGATCCAAAACAACGCTGGACAGCAGAACAAATGCTCAAAGCAGACCATTTTAAACAATTTAAGGAGAATTCAGAAACACGAGTCGGTTTTTTTAGCAAGCTATCTACCTATTCTTCTGCAAGAAAAGCTTCACCCACATCGATATCATCCTCAGAGAAAGAAGAGGCCTATCAACCATTTGGATCTGCCGCCTCCACTATATCACCAACTAGTGAAGAAGATTATCAAACACAGCCTATCCATTCTACAGAAACCGTCTCGAATCAAGAAGACGATTACCAAACTGGATTGCCAAGAGGAGACTTTTATAATCAAGCCGATCGAGAGGAGTGTTACATGCCTATTGCACCTTCTGGCAAGGATCCTCATGGTAAAGGCAAAGAATCGGATGATGCAGAGGATACATATAATTAGGATTGTTTATCTTAATGCCTTTTAGAAAATATAGAATTTTGTTACGATTTCCGTGCCCTTATAAAAAGGAGTCCCATCATGCAATTTGTTCATTATAAAGATTTTCCCCGGTTAACCTTGCTAAAGTCGGGACCATGGGGAAAGAGAATCAACAAGTCACGCCCGAAGCTAAAATTTATGCCATTGGCTTTTATGAATTTGAACGAAAAGTGGGTTACTGGGTTTTCCAATCCCAACAAGAGAGAGACACCGTCTACGATACCATCAAAAAGCAATTTAGCAAGGAAATGTCCTCCGAAAAAGAGAGCCAAAATTCCTCTAAACAACCAGCCTTTTTGAAAGGGTAATCATGCCTTCAAATTGGAAAACACGAGAAGTCTTAGTAGGAAACATTGGCGTAGGGGGAAAGAATCCCATACGGATCCAGTCGATGACGACTTCAAGCACACGTGATGCAAAAGCAACGATCGATCAGATCATGCGCCTTGCCGACTACGGTTGTGAAATTGCTCGTGTCACAGTACAGGGAATGAAAGAGGCCGACACCTGCGAAGAGATCAAAAATGGACTCCTACGCCATGGATATGACATCCCTCTCGTTGCCGATATCCATTTCTTCCCTCCTGCCGCTATGCGCGTCGTCGACTTTGTGGACAAGGTGCGTGTCAACCCCGGAAACTACGTCGATAAACGCGCTACTTTCAAAGTCATTGAATACGACGATGCCACCTATGCTGCCGAAATCGAAAGACTAGAAGAGAAATTCACTCCTCTTGTTGAAAAATGCAAACGCCTCAAACGCGCCATGCGCATCGGCACCAACCACGGCTCCCTATCCGATCGCATCATGAACCGCTACGGCGATACGCCAATGGGCATGGTCGAATCGGCCTTTGAATTTACCCGTGTATGCCGGAAACTCGGCTACCACGACATCATCTATTCGATGAAAGCATCGAACCCTCAGGTCATGATCGAAGCCTACCGCCTCCTTGTCGCAGAAATGCTCCAACTCGGATGGGATTATCCCCTCCACCTCGGTGTTACCGAAGCGGGAGAAGGGGAAGACGGTAGGATCAAATCAGCCATGGGAACGGGCTCTCTTCTTCTCGATGGGATCGGCGATACCATCCGCGTCTCTTTGACAGAAGATCCTTGGTACGAAATAGACCCCTGCCAACGCCTCATCCGCCTTACACAAGAACGCACCCACTCAGATATCGATCCCCTTCTCGATCTCAAAAGAAAAGCCGAACGCCGCACTCTTTCCTTTCCACGCAATGTCTCCCTCCATCGCGATGGTTCGGTACTCGTAAAAGTCGAAGAATCCGACCTCTCTTCCCCCACCCTTTACCCTGATCTCGGACTCGAAGGCACATCCCTTACCCCAAAACTAGGCATGTCATGTGCAGATGCCATCTACCTTCCCTCCTCTGCCTTGAATAACCCCCTTCAACCGTTGCAAGAGATCGGCGTTGGAGTTCTCTCTCTTCAAGGAACCGGAAGAACCACTCCCCTCTTTTCTCTCTCCGAAGCCATCACCCATCAAAAAACCGAATCCTTCTCCCTCACCTCCCCTACCCCCTATGTCGTCCGCATCACCGACAACGACCCTTCCGAACAATGGAATGCACTCCTCTCTCTCTCCCCTGCCTACCTCCTCCTATCCCCCTCTACAAACAGAGTCCCCTTCTGCCGCCGCTTCTTCCACTTCGTAGAACAACACACCCTTCCCTTTCCCGTTATTCTCCATTTTTCTTACACTTCAGAAAAAGAAGACACCATCCTCGAAGCCTCCATGGAAGCAGGATCCCTCTTCTGCGATAAGTGGGGCGAAGGACTCCTCCTCGATACCCCCCACGGTATCTCCTTCAACCGTATCCTCGCTTTTGGTATCCTCCAAGCCGCGCGCATGCGCACCTTCAAAACCGAATTCATCTCCTGCCCCAGCTGTGGAAGAACCCTCTTTGACCTACAAGAAGTAACAAAAAAAATCCACGCACGAACCTCCCATCTCCCCGGCGTCAAAATCGCTATCATGGGATGTATCGTCAATGGTCCAGGAGAAATGGCCGATGCCGACTTCGGCTACGTCGGTTCTAAACCAGGAATGATCGACCTATACGTCGGAAAACAATGCGTCGAAAAAAGTATCCCTTTCGACCAAGCCGACGACCGCCTCGTTAACCTCATCAAAGCCCACAACCGCTGGGTCGACCCCGTCACTACCAACGTTTGTTAGAGTTTGAGAGAACCAGTTCCCTTTGGGGGAACCAGTTCCCCCAAACCCCCTGCGGCTAAAGCTGCCTTCCATTTGTCTTAAGCTTATGACGTCAGCTTGTTATGGGCTTGCTGTTTAGGTATCGGTCCGCTACGATCTTCAAACCCGAGTTGCGCAACTCGGATTTCAACCGCTCGACCGAAGGGAGGAGGCTTATCGCGCGGAACGGCACGTTCGTGCGATGGCATTCTTTCGAGAAAGCGATAGCTTTCTCGAAAAAACCAAGAGGCCTCAGAGAAACAAAGGTCACAGCAAGCGACAAACTTGAAGGCTGCGAAGCAGCCGCAGGGGTCTTGGGGAGCCATGCTCCCCAAGCGGGGTTTGGGGCGGAGCCCCATAAAGCGCGGGGTTTGGGGCAGAGCCCCAAAAAACATTATTCGCGCCAGGGGGCGAAGGCAACAACGCCGTTATGGCCGCCGAAGCCGAAGGAGCAGGAGATACCGACGGTAGGGTTCCAGGTGTAGGGGGATGTGGGGGCATGGAAGGGGGCGAGATCGGGTTCGGGGTTATCGAGGTTGATGGTAGGATGGATAGTTCCTGTTCGGAGGGCTTGGATGGTGGCAATGGCTTCGACGCCGCCTGCGGCGCCGAGGAGGTGACCGATCATGGATTTTGTTGAGTTGATGGCGATGTTTTCGGGATTGGGGAAGACTTTTTTGTAGGCGCGGATTTCGGTCATATCGCCGGCGGGGGTCGAGGTACCGTGGGTATTGATATAACCGACATCATTGGGGGTGATATGGGCATCATCGAGGGTGGAGCGGATGGCGAGGGCAATTCCCTCTCCGTCGGGGCGGGGATCGGTCATATGGTAGGCATCGCAGGAGAGGCCACCGCCGAGGTATTCGGCGAGGATGGGGGCCCCTCTTTTTTGTGCATGTTCGAGAGATTCGAGGACGAGAACACCGGCGCCTTCGCCCATAACAAAACCATCGCGGTCTTTGTCCCAGGGACGGGAGGCTTTTTCTGGAGCATCATTTCTTGTTGAGAGGGCTTTGCAGGCGCAGAAGCCGGCGATACCCATAGGGAGGATAGCGGCTTCGGCGCCGCCACAGAGCATGAGGTCGGCATCGCCACGGCGGATATGGTTTGCGGCATTGACGATGCCGTAGGTTGCGGTAGCGCAGGCGGTGGATACGGAGTAGTTGGGTCCCAGGAAACCGAGTTCCATGCCGAGGAGACCACTGGCCATATTCGTTAGGATATAGGGGATAAAGAAGGGAGTGAGGCGGCGAAGGCCTTTTTCTTTGAGAGTATCGACGCCATCGACAAAGACTTGCATTCCTCCCATACCGGAACCGATGAGGATGCCGCAACGGGTGGGATCGAGTTGCTCTGGGTTTGCCTGTGCCATTTCGAGAGCTTTTTTCCCTGCCACGAAGGTGTAACGGATGAAGGGATCGATACGACGGGCCTGTTTTTTATCGATATAGTGCTCGGTATCGAATTCGGGGATATAGCAAGCGAAGTGGGTAGGGTATTCGGAACAATCGAAATGGGTAATGGTTTTAGAGCCCGATTTCCCTGCAAGAAGGTTTTGAGTAAACTCTTCAATGTCATTTCCTAGGCAGGAAACGAGACCCATTCCTGTAACGACGACGCGATGGTTTTTCATTCGTTTTCTCCTCTACTTTGTAGGGTGATCGGCACATCAACGATGGTGCCATCGTGCCAAAGTTCTTCTAAGGCATATTTTTGTCTTAGATCGGGTGTAAAGAGATGGATAACGATATTTCCGAGATCGATGACGATCCAATCGGCTGTTGAGGTTCCTTCAACATGTAAAGGTTCGATTTGATATTGATGGAGGGCATCGAGAATGGCATTGGCCAAAGCTTTTACATGTCGCTCAACGGAACCTTCGGCGATGAGGAAAAAGTCGGTCATTGTCGAGATGCCTCGAAGGTCGAGGGCAAGGATGTTTTTCCCTTTTTTATTGTAAATGGCTTGGCAGAGATCGGCGATCAAAGCATGAGAAGAATGTTCTTGTATTTCCATTACTCAGAAAAATTTATTTTATAGAACACGAGTATAATTCATTTTTGTAAATATAGTCCACCACTTTTGGAGGAAGCAGCCCGTCACAAGACTCTCCCTGATGAAAGCGTTCTCGCAAATGGGTTGCAGAAATTTCTTTTAATGGAATCTGCGTCCATCCATTCTGTATGGCTTTGTAAAGAATTGGGTGCTTGCTAACCGTACCGATCGGTGGGCTAGCGGGTCTCCCTCCAACAAGGAGGGTGGCTCGTTGACAGATTTCTTCTGGTTCTTTCCATTGAGGGAGAGAAACGGCGGCGTCTTGTCCCAAAATAAGAGCAAGGGGGCGATGTTCTTTTTGTTGGATGAAGCGGAGGGTATCGACGGTATATGATGGAGAAGGAAGATCTTTTTCGATAACAACAAGGAAAAAGTTGGGAATGTCCTCAATAGCAAGCGCAACCATGGCAGCACGATGATCGAAAGGAGTCTCTTGGCTCTTGTTTTTTAGAGGACTTTTTTTTGCAAGGAGAAACCACACCTCTTCTAGTGAATATTTTTGAGCAAGCGATTGAGCAAGATGGATATGCCCATAGTGTATTGGGTCAAAGGTCCCTCCGAAAATCCCAATCATCGGACAGAAAGGTATCCCCCCGGCACTCCTTTTGGGGAGAGGACGATTTGCCACAGTTGGAGTTTCCTTGCTCGGAAAGCTCCTGCGCAGGCAAGGAGATAGTAGCGCCACATTCGATAAAAACGCTCGTCATATTTTCCTTTAAGTTGATCCCAATGATGGACAAAATTTTGGTGCCAGGCCATTAGTGTTTTATCATAATCGGCGCCAAAATTATGCCAATCTTCCATGGTAAACAGACCTTCAAAGGCTTTTGTTACTTGAACCAATGAAGGAATCTTTCCATTAGGGAAGATGTATTTTTCTATCCATGGATCACTTGTGTACGTGGTTTTGTTGCCTCCGATGGTATGTAGAAGAAGGAGTCCATCTTTATGGAGGCATTGACGAACTTTTTATTGAAGAAGGTGCGGTAGTTTTTGTAACCGACGTGTTCGAATTGTCCGACGGAGACGACATGGTCGAAGGTTTCATTCACATCGCGATAATCTTGATAGCGGACTTCAACGGGGAAATTTTTAGCTTTTGCTTGTACATATTCTTTTTGTTCTTGGGATATGGTGATGCCAACTCCTTCGATCCCATATTTTTCTGCGGCATAAAGGAGGAAGCTTCCCCATCCACATCCGATATCGAGAATTCTTTGCCCGGGTTGAAGAGAGAGTTTTTGACAGATGAGATCGAGTTTGGCCTCTTGTGCTTCGTCGAGGTTATTGGCTTTTCGCCAATATCCACGAGGCTCGACGAGTCGTTTATCGAGCATCCTTTCCAATAGATCATTACCTAAGTCGTAGTGTTTTTCTCCAACTTCTTTTGCACGTTTTTTCGATTGTTGATTGAAAACAAACGAAGCAAAAAGAAGACGAACAAGTTGTCCTAAAGGAATCCCTTTTCGCTGCAAATCCGAGCAAAGGATACGTTGGATCGTTTCGTCGAGTTTGGGTGCATCAAACCAACCGTCGACATAAGAATCTCCGAGGCCAATGGATCCTTCTCGTGCAACGCGTTCAAAAAAGAGGGGATTTGTAACAGCGATATCCCAAGGATTGTTGCCGTTAACGCCAATTCCTGCTTCATCCAATTTTTTTGTGACAATATCTTCAAATGCTTTTGTTGCCATAATACCACCTCATATTAACGTGGGTATACCACAAACGCCTTTTTCGCGTCACGGGGAGATTGAATCCTATCCGTAACTATTCTGGACCCTATTTGGTATTATTCCACATCTAAGAACCTGTCTTCATACTTGAAATGAGCTAAATTCGGATTCTTTCTAGTCTCTTCCATTCCAATTTTCTACATCGTGTCTATCGTTAGATCGTTCTTATACCAAATAGTTATGCAGACAGCTTAACAAACTTTTGATTATCAGGTGAATCAAAATTTGGGTTCACCACCGCCAACTTCAAGAATTGGTTTCTGGCAAAGAGAAAATTCCGGGGATCAAACGATCGAAAATGCCCCCGTATTATAAATATGGGGACATTTTCGATTAAAGTCCGTGAAAATCAGACGTTTTGTTGAAGGATTTCGATCTTTTTTTCCATCTCAACAATCCCTTCTTCCATCTTTTCTAATCGTTCACGCTCTTCTTGCAATTGTTGTTGGTATTGCATAGCCTGTGCAAAATCAAGCCCCGAGCTTCCCGCTGCGCGGCGAAGTTCTTCGACTTGATTTTTCACTTCTTGACGCCGCCGTGATCGCTCTTGTAAAAGTTTCCGATAGGTGTCAAGAGCTTCCCGATCATCATCGGAAAGGATCTCTTGTTCGGTTTTATCTAAAACAATCTCTTCGATGCGTTTTAAAGAGTAAAGAAACTCTCTTTGTTCCGTGGGCTGAAGCGAAAGTTTCTGCATGGACTTTCGTATATCATTCAACTGCTTTTTTAGATCTTCAAGAGAAAAATCTGGGGCTTCTTGGCAGAGATTGGAAAGCATGGTTTGAAATGCCTTCTTTTCTTGCTCTTTCCGCTTTTTCTCCCTTTCCAGTTCTTTTTTCCGATTTACTTCTCTTTCTTTTAATTCTTCGAAATAGGGTTGACGAAGAGCATACATTTGCTCTTTCAAAGCCTTGACATCATGATGTTCAAGTTCGATATTTTTCATCTCTTTTGCGATATGTTCGATTTGATCGAGGGCACGTTCTGGAGAAAATCCCTCGCGTCCTTGATGATCGAAGATCGCTTGAAGGTGGGTTTCAATTTCTTGACGATGTGCTTTAGACGTTTGTCGCAACACAGCTCGTTCTTTTCGGAATGCCTTCTCTCTTTGCGAAAGAATATCCCACGATTGGCTCAAAAGAGAGCGAGACGCATTGAATGCGCGTGTATTGAGGGTAATTACTTTGGCGAAGGTTTGCAGGGCTTTTATTTGCTCTCGAAGAAAATAGAGTGGAGAGGAGTCCTGAGATTGAGAAAAGTATTCATTAAAAAACGATTTTACATCTTCTTCAAAATGATTACTTTGTTCTTTAATTTTCTCTTTCCTAGGTGGAAAAACTTGATCTCCTAATTGAGAAAGACGTTGAAAAAAGAGATTTTTTTTTCGAAGACGCATTTCGGTCTTGATCAGTTCTTTTCGAATATCATGGATTCGGCTTGCAAAAGCGTTCAAGATATTGAGTTCTCTTTGTCGATTTCGATAAACATCGATACGATCGAGAACTTGTGGGAATTCTCCGTCGGAAAAAACGGGTGTTTGGAGGATAAGAGATTCTTTTTCTTCTATCCCTTTTTCAATAGCTGCAATGGCTTTTTCGATTTGGTCGGCATGAAACCGACCTTGTTCTTCAAGAAAATTTTTTACAGCATGTGCCTCTTTAGTGAGATCGACATATTGACTCCAAAAAAGAGCCGAACGGGGGCCAATTTTTCCGGTTTTGAGGAGGTGCGCACACCGTTTTTTTGCCTCCCAAAACCATTTTATTTTGGGGGCGCCTTTTTGGCGGATAATATGCTCCATAAATTGAAGAATGGTTTCCACACATTCATCATCGGTTTGTAGAGAGTTTAATTTTTCATCTAATTCAGGAATTACGATGGTTTTTGGTTCTTCTGTTGATAAGGAAGATGGTGTTGGTTCTTCTGTTAAAATTACTATTTTTTCTGACTGTGTTGTCATCAAATCACCCATTCACATTGGTATGGATTGAACCCTATCTGTACCTTAGATCACACTTAAACACAACAAAAGGGAGAATAATTCGTTTGTTTAAGCACAATATGGGGCACAGATGGGGTTTGAAGATTCTTCATGAGAAGATGTCTCATTGAAACGTTGCAAAATTTTATTTTTCTCTATTTGCATCGTTTTTAAGGTAAGTTTTCCTCCCCCGAGGGGAAAGAATTGTGCAGAGAAAAACTCATTGCAAGTCAATTATTTATCAAAAACCTTATATGGTTTTGAATGGTAAATATTTTTACAAGCATCATAAATCAATTTTCTTTTCTTGACAACTGAATCAAGATCTTTTTTATCAAATTGAATCCTATTCATTCGAACAAAGATCACTATCAAAGAGATATAGAAAAATAAAAACAAAAAGTAATACCAATGACTAGAAAAAAAGATGCCAGCGGAAAGACATAATAAGATATCTTGGATTCAAGATTTTTTTTTGCGAAATTTATTTTGGAGATCGAAGCAAACTCTTGTGAGTTTGCAAGATAGAAAAGCTGAACACGACTTATCATCAAATCCGATAACGTGAGATGCCATTTGAAGTGTGAAGACAGGTTCTTAGACGATTGATGACACGCCCCAATCACATTCTTAGCGCGTTTCAAAATAATCGTTAATGACCATTTCTTGAGCCACTTCATTGTCATGCAAATCAAGATCCAGCCACTGGAAGATAGCCTCTTTTTTATTCCGGAACCATGTCAGTTGTTTTTTGACATATTGGCGCGAGCTTCGCTTGAACTCACGGACAAATGCCGCATGAGCCTCGGGCCCCTGTTCGCTTCGCAAATAAGCAATAGCATGACGATAGCCAATCGCTTGTGCTGCAGAAGGATTTTCTTCTATGTTTTTTTCCAATAACTCTTCCACTTCTTGCAAAAAACCAGCTTCTAGCATGGCATCGCAACGAGCATTGATCCGTTGGTAGAGGCTTTCTCGCGGACGATGGAGAAACCAACAACGAAAATCATAATTTTGAGGTCTTCGCCGCTCGCTCCAAGGAAGGTAGCTAACCGGTTTTCCTGTTAACTCAATGATTTCAAGGCCACGGATCACCTTGTGGCGATCGTGAAGAGTGATGGTTTTTGCATAGGCGGGGTCGATTTTTTTAAGCCGTGAAAAGAGAAATTCAGCGCCCCATTTCTCCCATTCTTTCTCGAGCTTTTCTCGTACTTCTGGAATGGAAGGAGGGCCACTTGGAGGGCCATAGATAAATGCATGGAGATAAAATCCCGATCCTCCGGTAATGATTGGAACACTTCCCCGATTCAGTATTTCTTGACACGCGTGTCGAGCTTCGTAGTAGAAATCGACGACATTGAAAGGCTCACTGGGATTTCGAATATCGAGTAGATGATGAGGAACTTCCAAGCGCACGACGGGATCGACTTTTGCTGTACCAATATCCATTCCCCGATAGACTTGCATCGAATCGGCGGAGATCACCTCTCCTTCGATTTTTTTAGCGATTTCGATCGCAAAATCACTCTTTCCAACAGCGGTAGGCCCTGCTAGAACGATCACTCTGTTTTTATTTTTCTGGAGATGTGAGGGAACTTTTTTCTGAGCTTGATAAGCAAAACTCAGAAGAATTCGTTCAAGCTGATCTTTTCAAAAGAAACTCCTGACACAAGAGAAGGTTAACGGATTGGCTACAAAAAATCCAGAGTCTATTCAACGCGAAGAACGCGAAGGCAGGGCCTTCGCACTCCACTTTATACCAATTCCGGTAAGAAAATGCATAAAGTGGATTCAGGATTTTTTTGCGAAATTTGTTTTGGAGATCGCAGCAAACTCTTGTGAGTTTGCAAGATAGAAAAACAGATTGCGCAAAGAAAGATGAAGATCAATTTGTGCACTTTCTTACCGGAATTGGTATTATACCCAAACAACTGATCCGGGTTTTTTTCAAAGCCATAAACCCAATTCTTGAAGTTGTTTGGGTATATTAGGATTGGTATAAGTATTCAGCGAATTCTCGTAAGCGTTCTTTTGTTCCTACAACGATCAGGATATCACGCTCTTCTAAGACTAAACTTGGATCTAGCTGCGAGAATACTACCCCTTTTCGTTTTACCATCACCACGTGAATGCGGTGTGTCCTTTGAAAAGAAGCCTCTTCTAAACTTTTTCCACAGAGAAAAGAACCCTCTCGAATCCGAAAAGCTTCAATCTCTAATTCAGTGGAAACAAGGTTGATATCGGCTAGAAAACGCTTTTGATGAAGTGGTCGTAAAATTTCATACCCTTCTTCTCGGATTTCGTTCACGAAAGCGGAAATTTCCTCATCAGGAACATGACAATGTTTCATCACGCGTGTAAAAATCTCGACGGACGTGCCAAATTCATCGGGTATCACATCGTCAGCTCCTAGATCGAGCATCATCTTCATTTTTTCCATCGAGCGCATGCGAACAACAATATAGAGCTTTGGATTGATTTGCCTTGCCATTCGAACAAGGCATTGCGCAACAGCCAGCTCATCAACTAACACAGCAAGAACACCCGCATCTTGTATATGAACACTGTGCAAAACATTTTCATGCGTTGCATCCCCAAAGAAAATTTTCTCTCCTTTCCTTTTCTCTCTTCGTACAATGTGTGGGTCCATTTCTAAAATGGCATAAGGCTCTTGAGCAATTCGGCACGCTCTTGCTAAATACTCACCACAAGGACCATAACCGACAATAATGACATGAGCACGATCAAAAAGAGGAATACTCCCCTTGGGAAATGTTGTGATTCCCGTTTTGATCTTTTCAGGCCAATATTTCCATTGGGAGATGTAGCGTCCTACATGTGGCGCTAGCGCGATCAACAAGGGAGAAACGAGCATCGTCAACAATGCAACAGCCAGAAAAAGCTGATAGTGGTAATCGGTTCCTATACCTGCCGCAATACCCGATTCGACAAGTACAAAGGAAAATTCTCCTACTTGAGCAAGGAAAAAACCCACAGTCACAGCAATACGAATGGGTAATCCGATGAAAATCATTGCAAGAAAACAAACCACGATTTTTAAAAAAATGACACCTGCCGCTAAAAGAAAAATGAGCATGGGATAGCGAATGACAAAGTCAAAATCTAATAACATCCCTATGGAAATAAAAAAGAAACTGGTGAACAGGGCTTGTAAAGGGCGAATATCCCCTACTGCCTCATTGCTATACTCCGTCTCAGAAATTGTTAATCCCGCCAAAAAAGCCCCAATCGACAGAGAGAGACCCACGAAAGAAGCGAGCCATGCAACAGCAAAACAAAGGGAGAGTACGGTAAAAAGAAAAAGCTCTCGAATACGGGTTCGTACAACATGGTATAGAAGCCAAGGAACCATTTTCTCCGAAGCAAAAAAGACAAAGATAAGGAGTAGTAGTCCCTTTCCCAGATCCACAAAAATTTCAGGCGAAAAAACGATCGACTTTTCTCCAACAAGAAAATGCGTCGACAAGATCATTAATACAGCAGCAACATCTTGAAAAATAAGAACAGAGGTTGCCACATTCCCTTGAGGAGTTGACAACTCTTTTTTCTCTTCCAATAGAGTCAAGACAATCGCAGTACTACTTAGCGAAATCAACCATCCTAAAAAAATCGATTCTCCAAACGGCCTGCCGATCACCTGTGCAGCAAGAAATCCAATGGATGCCGTCAATAGAACTTGTAGTGGACCCCCAATGAAGAAAAAACGTTTGAGATCAAACAATTTTCGAATCGAAAAATTCATCCCGATACTAAACAGAAGAAGAATAACACCTGTTTCCGCTAATACTTTAACGTTTTCTGTCGTCCCTACGAGTTTTAACCCATCAGGTCCTGCTGCAATGCCTGTAATGAGAAACCCGACAAGAGATGGGATGTGAAGGCGGTGACAAAGAAAGAGAACGCCCACCGAGAGAAGAAGAATAACAGCGACATCTTGGAAAATCAAAGGCTGCATGCCCCACCATCCTATACACGTTGAAACCTTATAGAAAGAAATAGAGGATCACGATGAAGTCGATTCTGTAGATCCTGTTTTCTTGTTAACTCTACTCTAAACGAATGCGCGTTTTGAACCAATGCTTCCGTCAATTTTTACCAAGCATGGCATCTAACGCCTGATGCACAGCACAAACATAGCCCTGGTAACCATTAACGAGATCTTCTTCATCGAGCTCATAGGGAATATCGGGCTTTACGCCCAAATTTTCTATCGGCTTTTTGTCAATTCTCTCTGCAATCGATCCCGTAACTCCAATAAGAGCAATACCCCACCGATTGGGGAATGCAACGTCGAGAACATAGCCTCCAGCTCCAGCCGTTTTTTTTCCAAAGATCGTCGCCCGTTGATTGTCTTGTAAGATTGCAGGCATAAAATCACCTCCAGAAAAACAATCTTCATTCACGAGCATGATAATGGGTTTTGTGAATCGATACCGTGGGTGTGGATTGATCTGATCCACTCCTTCCAAATGATGAGGATCGGTCAATAAATTTCCTTGATTCCACTGGTCAATAATGAAGCGGTTGTAGTCGATAAGAAAGCGAACAAGTTGATAGGTGACGGGGTATCCGTCAAACGTTTCTCCAAAAAAGTTAACCGCTTCTTCATTGGATTCAATGGCCTCCCATACGGGAAGGGCCGTAAATGCGTACAAAACATCTTCTTGGGTAATGGAAACGCGGTGTTTCGGCGTTAACAAAGGCCTATCCGTCAACGTTGCAGCTAGGGCATAGAGATAAAATACACTGCCCCCTGGATTATCGAGTTGATCGATCACAACGGCACTGGCATACTGTTCAAAAAAATTCATGATTTGTCCAAATTCCTCGAGCTGGTCATGACTTCCATCATAACTCGGTATGCGTACATAACCGATTAGAGGACCCTGTTCTCCTGTTTGAAATAGATAGGCGTGGAAGAAATGGTCGTCAGAAGATTCCCACATAACCTCTCCAAGCGGAGGCAGTAGACTTTTCCGACTCCCTAAAAAGCCTGGCTCTTTTTCAATGCGTCGAAGATGGCGTTCTTGTGTACAGAAAAGCGGCGTACAAACTCTACGATTCTTCACAGAAAGGGGCCGTTGTGAGGAAAGGTCTTCCTCTTTTTTCTTGGCTATAGGGGCAAGACTTTTGGGTTTCCATTCCTCCCGATCAAGAGGATTTCTAACAAGCTCTGGGTGGTACTCCCATGCAAGTTGGTAAGAGGAAATTCGACCTGTTTTGTGCACAAGCACTTCGATGTTTACCGAACCTTGAGGAACAAAATGTCCTAAGTATCCCATTCGCTCTGTTAGCATCCTTTCGGAAAATGTCTGATCGGTTTCGGGATTATTGGAATGCCACTCTTCTTCTTTAAGGCGCTGAACAACAACATCTGTCGGTGTCCCATTAAAAGATATGAGCTCATCGCCAAGTTCAAAAGGAAAGACTTCGTTAGGAAGACGCGCTCGATCAATATAGATGAAATAGTACTTTCCTTTGAGGCCTTTCACACGGAAAGGGAGAGAGGCACCCTCTGTTGAGAAGTAGACAACAGCACAATGATAGTCTTTTGTCGAACGAATAAAGCGGTTGATGACGCGATAAAAATCCTTTGTTTTTGGATTGGGATGAAAGAGAATTTCTTGTTTCGCATGTTGCGATTCCTCATCAAGATCCCATCCTGAATAACTTCTTTTCCAATCCTTTGGTGCATATAGCACATCAAAAGTATTAGCAATGAACTCCAAATCTCCCACCATCTTTCGCTTGGAATACGAAAGAGAGGCGTCGTCGCTAATAAGAATTGATGAAAGGGTAAGAAAACAACAAAAAACGATTTTGACAAAATGATTCATAATATCCTTAAAAATAAAAGCGCTAAAGAGCGAGTATACCAGAACTGCCGATATTCAGATATCAGGCTAATCGACGTGGTATCCGAGAACTTTCCATTCTCTTGTTCCATACCGAACCAAAGAAACTTGTTCATCCACCTCTTTCGCCTCAGCAAAGGTGGTAAGAAATTTAAGAACTAAAGTCTCTTTGCTCCACTCTCCTTCCTGGTCGACATCCCACTGACTATCGATAAATTCCCTGGAAAGAACATGCCCTAATGGACCCCGAACGGTCTCAAGAGCAAAAACCCATTGCTCCTGGGTAACATTGGATTGCAGCTCTGAAGAGGCTTCCTCCCAACTTTTTGCATATTGCCCTTGATCTAGGAGCTGGAGCCACTTTTCTGCAACTGGAACTCCTTCAGGAAAAGGTTTGGAATTTTTGACGCCCTCTTCACTGTGGAGAAACAAACATACAAAAAAAAGTAAGAAAAGAATTCTGAGCATATGCTATTGACGGTACAGGGAAGAAAGGAAAAATACCAATCTTTTTATCAGGAGAAATATGGATTTTTTACTCGGTGCCTTGATTCTTTGGTACATCCTTACCCTCGGCTCTCTTATCTTTGTCATATGGGATCTTTTTTTCAATACCCCAACCCTCTGGGTAATGAAACTCGCCTGGATCCTCGTCATTGCCTATACCGGACCCATCGGCCTATTCGTCTATCTACTCACATGCCGACAACCTCTCCCCAAAACACATGATGTCTACATCCAAGCACATTGGAAACAAACCGTTGGCTCCCTAGTCCATTGCGTTGCTGGCGATGCAACGGGCATCATCCTCTCAGCTGCCGTTGTCTACCACTTTGGACTGCCGAATGGAATCGATTTACTCATTGAATACGGTTCGGCATTCATTGTTGGTCTCTTCCTCTTCCAAGCCCTCTTCATGCTATCCATGTTCCAAGGAGACTATTGGATGGCCGTTAGAAAAACGTTTTTTGTCGAATTTGCTTCCATGAACATGGTCATGGTAGGAATGATTCCGATCATGGTCATCGGCATGCATTTTCTTCCAGAAGGCGATAACCCTTTTACTCCCTATTTTTGGGCGATTATGTCACTGGCAACGATCGTCGGTTCGATGACGACCTATCCCATTAATTCCTGGATGGTTCGCAAAGGGATCAAACACGGGATGATGACTCCACCAACAACGAATGCCCCCATGCCTTCTTCTCATCCTCAAATCGCAAAACTTGCCTTTCCCCAACAGGTCCGTGTCATTGCCTTTACGTTGTTCCTCCTTCTGCTTGTCGCTTTCTTGACGAATCCAATCGCTCCGATCTCATTCATCAGGTGAATCGTCACCAAAACGGGGATCGAGCTCAAAAGCGGCTGTCCCACTACTCGGTAATGGAACATACTCTTGCTGTTCTTCTTGAGGAATCGCTTTCCCAAAGAGAATCGAGGCCATACCAATGGCCGCAAGTAACAGACTAATTAACGAGAGATAGATATACAAAAATTCCGATCCAAAAGGTTGTATGAACAAGGGAGCCAATAGAGGTCCAGTACTCGACCCCGCTCCATATGCCAATAAAAGAATACCCGTAATGGCTGTGATATTATGCGCTTCGAAATGGTCGCAAACTTGTGTGATGCTCAATGGATAAAGAGTAAAACTCAATCCCCCTAATAGGAAGGAGAATACGAGAACGAAAGATTCTTGATGGGGAAACAGAAAAATCAAGAAACTAGGAATCACCAAAATAAGACTCGCAAGGACAAGAATCGTTCTCCGATCAAAGATATCCGAAAGCTTCCCGATCGGCCATTGCAATACCATTCCCCCCATAATGGTTACGCTCATAACAAGAGGGACAGAGAGACCCATATCCCTTGCAAAAATGGGAGTAAAACTATAAATCCCACTAAGCAACCATCCTGCAAGAAAACAACCACTGACACCCAAAGGAGAGATGGAAAAAATGTGAAATATATTGGGAATCGTTGGCTCTGTCACTACTGGAGAGGGGTAGCGGGTGAGGGAAACGGGAACCACAGAAATCATAGCCAATAAACCTGCTACGAGAAATGGAATGAGTGATGTCTGATCGACCCAATCAAGGATAAATTGCCCGCTTGCCTGAGAAAAATAAAAGGCGATCATATAGACGGCAAGAACCCTACCCCGAGTCTGCGTTGTGCTCATCTCCATTAGCCAACTCTCGATACAAATCCAGATTCCAGCTGAAGAGAGACCTGTAAAAAAACGAGCAGCCATCCACACCCAAAACGAGGGAATAATCCCCTGCATAAGGACCGAAGCACCACAGATACTGCCAAAAGTGGCATAGGCACGAATGTGCCCAATCCGTCGAATCAGTCTCTCTACATAAAGGGCTCCTATCATAACACCAAAGAAAAACGCAGCTTGGATGTATCCAACAATGCGATCGGCATACCCTTGCTGATTGAGAGAAAGACTTAAAAAACTCATAAAAAAGCCCATCCCAAACATCAGCAGAGCGATACTAATGATAGGGCTTAGAAGGCTGCGTAAAAGACGAATCATGATCGATACAACTCAGAAAAAAATTTGAGAAAATTGTAGCTGTTTCAGTATTTATCAGGAAAGCGTTGATCGAGCCAAACAGAAAAAGTCATCAACAGCGGTAAAAGAAAAAACCAAACACCACCGATTACCAAAACACTCTTCAGATACGATTCGGGAAAATGAGCAGCTCCCAACCTCTCCCCTGCAACATAACTGGCTACACCTCCCCAAGCCCCCAATAGAGCGGCAAGAAAATAACGTTTTTTTAACCACCACATTGAATGGTTGATGGAAACGGCAAAAACAGCCCAAATCGTTAGTATCCAGAATGGAGCCCAATGAGGAGAGAAGGGGTTAGGCGATTCATAGGCGACAACGCCCGTGATGGAATAAAGGGAGTCGACAAAAAAGCCGAGAATAACAAAGACTCCTATAAGAATCAGATCTTTTTTTAATGTCCTCGTCATCAAGCAGTGAAAAAAAAGGAAAATACTAGTTATGCCAATGCCCCACCACGGTTCGTGACTTGCAGCAAAAAAGATACAAAGAACCCAACCAAAATAAAAAATCAAGGCATTGAGCGCCTTTTCAAAGATAAGGCGGGCCCAATACTGTTTCGTTTGTTTGGTCAAAAAAGGCTCCATAATCCATTAAAACTTTCTTTTTAAATACAAATTTCCTAAGCTATTCTCCAAAACAACCCCATTATTGCATATAAAAGAATTTATGACCGCAAAATCTCTCTCTTCTCAACTCACATCTTGTAGAAATTTTGTAGAATTTGAACAACTCGTGATACAACTCTCCCCCAGCATTGGCAAGCGAGGAGGACGAAGATTCACACTCGCAAAAGAAAAACCGAAGGAGGGGGATTCCGTCTCTCTGACAAAACTCATTTTTACTTGGCGCCATCTCCAAGAAAAAACTCTGAAATCGGCTCGTTGTAAAACACAAAAATTTGAAAATTGGACACCATACGATTGTGCAGAACAGATAGAAACGGGAAAACGCGTTGCCTATCAGCTCTCTCAACTCAATAAATGGGGCGACGAAACCTTAAAAAAAGCTACCAAAACCCAAAAAATTGGCACATATATTAAAAGAATTTTTACTTTATCTCCCTTATTCCACAAACTTTTGCCAAAAATCCAACTCGATAAACGATGCACTCAGAACCTGTTCAAAATCTTTTAAATGAACAATCCCCTACAATTTGCTTTACTTAAGAAACTTGGTTGACATATCTCAGCAATAAAAACTACCACAGAGCCCACAGAGAGCACAGAGAGAGGGTTATATTTTCATTCGACGAATGCCTTCTACCAATCGTTTCACATTAAAATTGATAAGCAATCCTCGGGCACAAGCTCCTTAGAGCTTTAAATAAGATAGTCGTTGTGCTTCGTGTATTGGAGCTATTCCATTCACAGATTTAATTTCTATAATTACTTGATCCTCTACAACTTCTTCAGACATTTCTGGATGCACTAAACAATCTATATGTCCTCCCTCTGTGTTCTCTGTGGGCTCTGTGGTAGTTTATTTTCTAAAAACTCGTTCAAAACTGTTTTACGAATAAAACGACAAAAGCCTTGTTTAAGAATACTCGCTGCAACTCCATGACTATTCATCGATTTACAACATAATCAGCAATCACTACGCCGAGACCGATCAAAGGAATGCACTCAAGAACCCCAAGAACCAGGTGTTGGATTCTATCAAAAAGAGAGAAAGGGTGGTGATTTTGGATTGCAAGACCAACATGCCGTGCACCATAGCGCCATTGAGCCGTTCCCCTTTTGATCATTTTCTCGACAATTGAGTCTTTTGGAGAGGTTATATTATAAAATATTTTCATTGATACAATCCCCTACAATTTGCCTTGCTTAGAACCTGTTTAAAATCTTTTTAAAAGAAGAACTACAAATGCTAAGACTACCATAGTTAAGCTAGTATTTAGCTTTCTTTCACAGTTTTTCCATAATCTTCTACACTTTTCAAGCCAGCTAAAAGAACGTTCCACAACCCATCTTTTGGGAATCACTTTAAAAGTATGCAATTCATTTCTCTTGGCTATTTCTACTGGACAACCCAATATCTCTTGAATACCATCTGAAAATGGTTCTCCAGAGTATCCTCCATCACCTAAAACGTTTTTTACTTCAGATAAAAAACTCTTCTTCAATGAACATGCTTCTAGCGCTCCTTTCCTATCTGTAATATTTGCTGTAGTTATATGAATTGCATGAGGTAATCCTTGGGTGTCTACAGCGATGTGTCGTTTTATCCCTGAAATTTTTTTTCCTGCATCATACCCTTTACTCTCAGCTGTATCGGTATTTTTAACGCTTTGCGCATCAATTATTATAAAACTGGTTTTCTCTTTCCGACCATTGTTTTGTCGGACCTCTCCAACCATTTTTTTTTTAAACTTTCTCACAGGTTCTTAAGAAACTTGGTTGACATATCTCAGCAATAAAAACTACCACAGAGCCCACAGAGAGCACAGAGAGAGGGTTATATTTTCATTCGACGAATGCCTTCTACCAATCGTTTCACATTAAAATTGATCAGCAATCCTCGAGCACAAGTTCCATAGAGCTTTAAATAAGATAGTCGTTGTGCTTCGTGTATTAGAGCTATTCCATTCACAGATTTAATTTCTATAATTACCTGATCCTCTACAACTTCTTCAGACATTTCTGGATGCACTAAACAATCTATATGTCCTCCCTCTGTGTTCTCTGTGGGCTCTGTGGTAGTTTATTTTCTAAAAACTCGTTCAAAACTGTTTTACGAATAAAACGACAAAAGCAAGGATGACCATATGTAAACTGGTTTTTCAAACATATGAAATGCCACAAATTACATCATATAAGTCGACCGCTCTAGGACGTGTTTTTTTCTCTTGCAGATTCCAGAAGAGGTTTAATTTTGTTAAACTGTTCACGATCCATATCGCTAGGATAGCAATGGGGCATAAAATACCTACAATTGTCTTGGAAAATAATTGTTTATACAGGATTAGAAAGATTTTAAACAGGTTCTAAAGACCCCGATAACTTGTCGTATTTCCTATAATAGCCGAAGCACTTTGTGGACAGGTTCATGCTTTGTCCACATCTCCGTAAAGGGAGATATACCCAAACAACTTAATGTTGCGAAATATGCTCGGATCTTTTAGATTGGTACCAATGGAAAAAAATAAAGACACAAATTGAATTAAAAATTGTTTTTGGAGAACGATGTAAATTCTTGTGAGTTTGCAAGATAGAAAAATAGATTTAGCAAGAAATATGCGGATCAATTTGTGTGCTTGTGTATTGAAATTGGTATAAATGGATTAAAAAGGAATTTTTATGTTGTCTCTTTTTTTCGATACGCTTCCCAAAGTATCTAGCGTCACGGTATTTTCTCTTCTCCCCCTTCTTCCTCTTGTTGCGCATTACTCGACAGAAGAGGATAAAGAAACCTTTCCCTTGGCTATTTTTGAAACAACGCAAGGGGAAATCCATATTCGACTTCGTCCTGATATCGCTCCCAAGGCGTGTGAAAATTTCCTCAAGCACGCTAAAAATCACTACTATGACGGAGTCATCTTCCATCGCGTCATCCAAGATTTCATGATCCAAGGAGGCGACCCAACAGGAACGGGTTTTGGTGGTGAGTCGATCTGGAAAGAATCTTTTGAGGACGAATGCACACCTGACGTTCGTTTTACCGAGCCTGGTCTTTTGGCCATGGCCAATGCCGGCCCGAATACCAATCGAAGCCAATTTTTTATTACCACAACATCCACACCCTGGCTTGATCTCCGGCACACCATCTTTGGTGAGGTCGTCAAAGGATTGGACGTCGTGCACCAAATTGAAAGCGTCCCTGTGAACGAATCGCACAAACCTCTTGAAGAGCAAAAGATCGTCTCCATTCGAATCGCGTAGTGTAAGGAAATGAATGATGCAAAATGTCTATTATTGCAAGGCGAAGGCCGCGAAAAACATCAAAAATCTTGCTGGACCCTACCACACTTTTAGAACCCCTTCTTGCATTAAATCCAACAAAATGTTTTAATTCTTTCTTTATGGAATCTCTACGCACTTTCATCTCATCCATTCACTACCGTCCCCAGTTTTCTTGGGGTAATGTTGTTTCTTCTTCTCTTTCTGCCTTCTTCGTTGCCATGCACATTCTGCAAGCAGTTGCACCCAAAAAAAGCCCTTTTTTCCGATTGTTCCATCCACTTCCCGATGCCAGCATCAAATACTTTCGCCTATCCCTTGAAGCCAAAAAACAGAAGTATAACCTCTCTCCCGAAGAGATCGACCGCATCATTGCCGAAGTAAAAGAGAATCAAACGACCCTCGCGACCAAAATAATGAAATGGAACAGAAAAATTGGCCTGCATCACACACCAGAGCTCTTCCTTTCCAAAAAAGACCCTATCGAAGGCTCTTTCCGAGGCAGCCATGGAAAGCATTGTTCCTCTATTATCTCCCTCCGCTTTGAATGGCTCTCCCCTACTTTCGCACAGAAAAAAGGAATTCCTTCTGCTATAGAACCAAAACAATATGGTGCACAACGGAAATTTGTCATTCTGAAAAATTTGGCACACATTCGCCAAAATTCCGTCTGGAAACAAACCGTGTTGGACATTGCGAACTATGTATTTACTCCATTCCTCTTTTTCCCCGGTCTCTTATCTATAGTCACCCCCATTGAAATCATCGTACTGATCGCTACTTCGGTATTTAGCCCTATCCTCAACGGCTCTCTCAACAAAAAAGCCGATTTAAAAGCGTGGAATTGGAAACCAAATGTAAAAGAGGGTGCAAAGACTCTACTTGAATGGGAAAAGCAAAAAAACAGAAGAAAGCTTACAAAGGCTTCAAATCTCATCACCCGCACCTGGAAGAAGTTTTGGTTGTGTCCCGATGGTTCAGAACGATGGAGTTACTACTCCCTCAATAGTCGATTAAAGAGGCTTTCTGGAAAATCCCAAAATGGGTAGGATTCTTACCCATGAACATTCCAAGTCCCCTTTTAGAAAATCTTGAAACCATACAAAAAAAAGTCGGGTACACATTTAAAAACCCCGACCTGCTCGCCCTTGCATTCATTCATCGCTCTTTTGCTAACGAAAACGATCTACTTGACAACTACAATGAACGTCTCGAGTTTTTGGGCGATGCCGTCCTTGGTTTCCTTATTGCTGAGGAACTCTATCTCAAGCACCCAACAACACCTGAGGGAGATCTCTCAACGATGCGCGCCACCCTTGTTTCTGCTGCGGCCTGTGCGCATTACGTCAAGCAACTCGATTTAGGAAAATACCTCCTTCTTGGCAAAGGTGAGCAAAGAAATGAAGGAAGAGGGAGAGATTCGATTCTCGCCGATTTCTTTGAAGCTCTTATAGGAGCCCTCCTCCTTGATGGAGATCTTTCCACCGTTCGCCAATTTCTCACATCCCATTTCTCTGAAACCATGGAAAAACTGCTCTCTCAACCCACCTCGAATTGGAAAACAACTCTTCAAGATTGGTGCCAAAAAAACTACCAGATGACCCCGCATTACGAGAACCTAGAAACCAATGGCCCTGACCACAAAAAAGACTTCCGCATTGGCGTCTATAAAAACCAAGAGCTTCTTGGCACAGGTGTTGGCTCTTCGAAAAAGGAAGCCCAGCAGGCCGCTGCTTGTGATGCAATACAACAGCTTCAGAATGAAGGATTATGGGTAAAGTAAAAACCATTTGGTCGTGCACTTCCTGTGGCGGACAGCATCAAAAATGGGTGGGACAATGTTCTTCTTGTCACGAGTGGAATACTCTGCAAGAAGAAAGTGAAGCTCCCCCGCCTCCATCTCGCTTTACCTCCTCATTAAAAAAAGAATCCCGTCCTCTCCTAATCAAAGAGATTCCCGTTGAATCTCTTCAGCGCGTAAAAACAACGATTCCTGAATGGGACCGTCTTCTTGGTGGAGGCACTACCCCAGGCTCTTTAAATCTTGTCGGAGGAGACCCCGGCATTGGAAAGTCAACCCTTCTTCTTCAACTCTCTCACTCTTTTTCTTCGCAAGGTTTGACGGTCCTCTACATATGTGGAGAGGAGTCTGCCGAACAAACCTCTCTTCGTGCCAAGCGCCTTGGGATTGACTCACCCTCTCTCTATCTCCTTTCAGAAACACATTTCTCAGCCATCCGCCACCACATTGAAAAACTTCGACCTGATATCCTCATTGCCGACTCAATTCAGGTCCTTTATAAAAGCGATCTCCCCTCTTCTCCCGGTTCCATCTCTCAAGTGCGCGAAATCACCACTGAGTTGATGCATTTGGCCAAAGGTCTTCAAATGACCACTTTCCTTATCGGTCATGTTACCAAAGCGGGAGAGATCGCCGGCCCTCGTGTTCTAGAACACCTCGTCGATACCGTCCTCTATTTCGAAGGAGATAAGCAGCACCCTTTCCGTATGATCCGCGTCGTCAAAAATCGCTTTGGTCCCACTGATGAGGTTGCCATTTTCTCGATGACGGAAAAGGGGCTTGTCGAAATCCCCAATCCCTCCCTTCTTTTTTTACAAGAGAGACAACTCCACCAGATTGGCTCAGCCATCATCCCGACGCTCGAAGGTTCTCGAGCTTTGCTCATCGAAATCCAATCGCTCATTGCGGAAACGGCCTATGCGACTCCTTCTCGAAGGAGCGCTGGTATCGATCCCAACCGCTTGGCTCTCTTGCTTGCTGTCCTCGAAAAAAGAGCGGGTTACCCCCTTCAACGATGCGACGTCTTCGTTTCTGTTGTCGGTGGTATCCGCATCACGGAACCTGCTACTGATCTCGGCTTGTCTCTATCGATTGCCTCGTCGCTCCATAACCAACCCCTTGATCCCCATACACTTTTTATTGGCGAGGTTGGCCTTAGCGGAGAAATCCGCCCCGTAACGCGCATCGAAACGCGCATTAAAGAAGCGATTCACCTCGGTTTTCAGCAATGTATCCTCCCAAAAAAAGGGATCAAGAATCTCTCCCCTGCTCTCCACAAAAAAATCGCCCTTCTTCCCGTTGACCATCTTCAGGAAGCTCTTTCCATGGCACTGCCTCGCAAAAGGGAAAAGACGTAAACGACGGTAAAAATGTGGTTATACCAATTCCGGTAAGAAAGTGCACAAATTGATCTTCATCTTTCTTTGCGCAATCTGTTTTTCTATCTTGCAAACTCACAAGAGTTTGCTGCGATCTCCAAAACAAATTTCGCAAAAAAATCCTGAATCCACTTTATGCATTTTCTTACCGGAATTGGTATTATTGACGCGATGTGCGAATTTTCATGTATCATGTGGAGTGCGATTGCCATGAAAAAAACCGCACATCGCGTTTATTGCCAATCCCCATCTTGAAGGCCTTCCCCTAAAAGGATGCTCCTCTTAGCCTTCTTCCCCTGCATAACATCGATGTATCGGGGATGGATTCCCAGCACATGCCCTCCTGGACGCAAAATTGCAATATTGACCCCTTCTTGTAAAACATCGCCAGAAGAAATCGGCTGTATGGCCTGTACTCCCCTGCGAGCAAAGGAGCGAAGCTCCTCTTCTTCATCATGGATCCGCTTCCATCCCGGTCCTAGTGACGACTCCATGGAGCGGATGGCCGAAACCATCTGCTGCAATTCCTTAAGCTCAACAGAAAAAGAGTGGTCGGGACCTTGCAACTGCCGGTCGAGTGTATAATGCTTTTCAATGACTGTGGCTCCTAACGCCACAGCTCCCAAGGGAGCTATCAGAGGATCTCGGCTATGATCGGAAAGCCCAACAGAGAGGCCGAACCGCCTTTTTAACCAAGGGATCGCGCGCAAATCGAGTGTTGGAGAAGGGGCGGGATATTTTGCTGTGCATTGTAGAAGAGTGCATCCCTTTCCTCCTCTCTCTTGAAAAGTCTGAACAGCCCAGGCGATTTCCTCCTCTGTTGCAGCTCCCGTTGAAAGCAAAAGAGGCTTTTGTGACTCTGCCATCTTCTCTAATAAACGGATATGCGCGATTTCATAGGAAGCCAGCTTATGGATTCTCACATAAGGATCGATAGCAGCAAAATCTTCCGGAGAGAAAGGGGTGGCTAAGAAGTCGATCCCTCTTTCTTCACAATACTTTGCCACCTGAGGAATTTTTTCATAGGGAAAAGACAACATAGAAAAAAGGTCTTCCATCGATTCGGAAATTCCTTGCTCTTCCAAATATTTTGCCGATCCCGCTGTAGGAGCGTATAACGTTTCGGGGCGAAACACTTGAAATTTCACAGCATCGGCCCCGGCTTCCACAGCGCCATCAATCAGCCGTTGAATGCGCTCTTCCTCCTCTTCGGGCGATGAGCCTGGAACAAACCAATTGGATCCGATTTCGGCAACGACATAGACACCCCCCTGTTTCCGCAAAGAAGGGGGTGTTAAGGCAAGACAATAGGTACGCATGGCTACGCGCTCCTGAGTCTCCTCAACAACGTGAACACCACCACCTAGATCCCTAGCTCCTTGCTTTTTAAAAAGATGGTGAGAGACTTCGTTCTCTTCTCGAACGAGGCCATAGAGATCGTCATACCCTTGTTGGCTGAGCCATTTTTGCGCAAAAAAAAGCGTCTTGGTTCCGATACCCTCTCTTCGCCTCTTCGGATCGACCATAATAGAAATTTCACATCCCTTTCGAAAATAAGGGGGGACGTCAAAAGGGCGAAACGAGACAAAAGCAACGGGAACGCTATGTTCCACAAGAAAGAAAGGGGAAGCATCGGGAAGAGCGTGCGTGCTTTGACAATAGCTGGGCCAAAAGCTCTCCCAGGGAATGGTTTCCGTATGGAACGAATATTTCCGCGAAACGGGATCATTTCTCCATTCCATTACGAGACGCGCATGTCTTTCAATAGCACGTGCAACAAAAATGCCGAAGGCGTCGAGATCATTCATGTAGAGGAGAGGGGCTTTTGTGAAATATGGGCATTGATTTGCATCCAATCGGGATGCTTCTCCAGTGTAGCAAGAAGGTCTTTGAGAGTAAATGCAGGATTTTCCTGGTAGAGTTCATTCAAGAGAAGCGTAATCAATTGAAAATCCTCCAAGGTATCCAGAGTCAGGCGATAGTGGGAGAGATTTTTCTCGGGATCCGAGATGTTTGCTATGCGAAAATGCTCGGGATGTCTCATCATGTGCAGGGTAACGTGCTCTTGCTCTTCTGTCGAATGGGCTTCTTTCCACGCCTTTTCCAAAGCCTCTATGCTGAACACCTCGACATCCATTCCTCTTGGAAAGGTGCGTTCTACCACATTGGAGACGTAATCGTACTCTCCTTCGTGTTCCAGGTAGAAGGAGATCACGCGATCGACAATTTCAGGATCGATCAAGGGACAATCGGCACAAATGCGAACAACCACATCAGCAGAGAAAGAGAGCGCCGTCGTGTAGTAGCGATCCAAGACGTTCTCCTCTTCACCTCTCTCAACGGAAATCCCCTCTTCATTGCAGAAGTCGACGATCTCATCATCGAGCGGATCATTCGTCGTTGCCACGACTAGGGCATCTGCATTCTTAACGCGGCGGAGGCGATCGAGCAAGTATCCCAAAAGAGGCTTTTCGTGCACCTCTTTTAATACTTTGTTCGGAAGACGCGTCGAACCCATGCGCGCTTGCACGATGATGACGGTCCGTGAATCTCCATTAGTAGAAGGCATAATTTACGCTTTACGCTATGGGTCTCTTTTTCTTCTGCTTATTCGTGTTAAGACTTTTTTTCAACTGCATCTTTTTCCAACCCGTTGCCGTTACCACTCTTTTCTCGGGTTTTGATGCTCCTATCCCCCTCTCTTTTCTAGGAGACTTCTCTACTTTTTTTTCAGAGATTGTCGCTTTTTTTACTGTTTTTTTGCCAACCATGCTTTTCTCCTTAATTTGAGGCAACAAAGCCCCTACAAAAGATGGTGCAAAAAGCGTGCCAAATTCCTTTCGGTATGCTACTATGCGGTTTTTGCGGCCATTCCTATGAAAGAATCCCCTACCGATCCTGTACAGAATTTCATGCGTCATCGACCAAGAAAGCTCGACGCCGTCTTCCACCCCAAAACGGTTGCCGTTATCGGTGCTACGGACCGTCCGAATTCCGTAGGAAGGACGATCATGGCAAACCTTTTAGAAGGGGGCTTTGCTGGGGAGATCTTTCCCATTAACCCAAAGAAATCTTCCATCCTAAACATCCCCGCATACTCATCGATCTCATTGATAAAAAAAGAGATCGATCTTGCTATCATCGTAACCCCAGCCCCCACTGTTCCCGGTATCGTCAAAGAGTGTGTCGAGACCGGAGTCAAGTCCGCTATCATCATCTCTGCTGGATTCAAAGAGATGGGCCCTCATGGTGAAGCCCTTGAAAAGGAGCTCCTTCAATACGCACAAACCGCCGACATGCCCATCATCGGTCCCAATTGTCTCGGCGTCATGAATCCCATCTATGGCTTGAATGCAACTTTTGCGCGCGGCATGGCCCAAAAAGGGAACATCGCCTTCATCAGCCAATCGGGTGCCATGTGCACGGCGGTCCTCGATTGGAGTCTGCAAGAGGGAATTGGCTTCAGTTCCTTTGTTTCGATCGGTTCCATGGCCGACGTCAATTGGGGAGATCTTCTCGATTATCTCGGAGAGGATCCCTATACCCAGAGCATCTTGCTCTATATGGAGACCGTTGGCGATCCCCGTTCGTTTTTGAGTGCTGCCCGTGAAATTGCCCTAGAAAAAACCATTATTGTCATCAAAGCGGGAAGGAGCAAAGAGGCAGCCCAAGCAGCAGCCTCTCATACAGGGTCTCTTGCGGGAAGCGACGAAGTCTTTGATGCCGCTCTTGAAAGAGTAGGTGTCCTACGCGTCGATACTATCCATGAACTCTTTAGCATGGCTTCGGCCATTGGAAGACAACCCCTTCCTCGAGGACCACGCCTCTCCATCGTCACAAACGCAGGAGGACCTGCCGTTCTTGCCACCGACGCCACGGTTTTTCATGGTGCCGAGTTAACCCCTATTCATCCGACAACGGAGACACAGCTCAACGCCTTCCTCCCTGCTGCCTGGAGTCATAGCAATCCCATTGACATATTAGGAGATGCTTCACCTGAGCGCTATGTGAAAACAATCGACGTTCTTGCAAAAGATGAACAGACCGACGGCATCCTTGTCGTCCTCTCTCCTCAAGATATGACCGATCCGACAACAACAGCACAACAGCTACGCAAACACGCACTCTCCTTCAAAAAACCGCTCTTAGCGAGCTGGATGGGTGGAAATACAGTGAGTGAAGGGATCGAAATCCTGACACAATCCCACATTCCCACCTTTTCCTATCCCGATGATGCTGCCAAAACCTTTGCTGCTATGTGGAAACTCAAAGGAAGTCTTCGTCGCCTTTACGAAACGCCGACCATTCGACGTTATGAATCTTTCATCACGCAAAACATTGAAGATCGACAACGCCAACGCGAAGTCCAAAAATTGTTAGAGATCGTCCGTCAAGAAAAACGGACTATCCTCTCTGAATATGAATCCAAACGCATTCTTTCCGCTTACGGTATCCCCGTCGTCCAAACTCTCGTAGCGCATACGATTGAAGAAGCCGTTGAAAAAGCAGAAGAACTCGGCTATCCCGTTGTCCTTAAGCTTCTTTCGGAAACCATTACCCATAAAACGGATGTTGGAGGCGTTCAACTCAATCTCGCATCGGCCAAACAGGTGCAAGAAGCTTTCCAATCGATTTACCTCTCTGTTGCCGAAAAAAAAGGAGAGGAACATTTTCAAGGAGTTACTGTTCAACGGATGATCGACAAAGAATCGGGTTATGAACTGATCTTGGGTTCTTCGCTCGATCCCCAGTTTGGTCCCGTTGTCCTTTTTGGTATGGGGGGACAGCTTGTTGAAGTCTTTCGCGATCGTGCTCTTGCCCTTCCCCCTCTCACACCTAAGCTTGCACGTTTTCTAATGGAAAAAACTAAGATTTATGAAGCCTTAAAAGGCGTACGAGGGAAGAGAGCCGTCAATCTCCATTCTCTTGAAGACCTTCTCGTCCGCTTTTCACAACTCGTTGCAGAAAATCGATGGATTGTCGAGTGTGATATCAACCCCCTTCTTGCTGCGCCGGATGAAATCATTGCTCTTGACGCCCGCGTTATTCTTGCTCCCCCCGACACGGCGATTCACGAACTCCCCAAACTCTCGATCCGCCCCTATCCGATGAATTATGTAAAAGATTGGAGACTCAAAAATGGCGTTCCTATCACATTGCGACCCATTGTTCCCGAAGATGAGCCTTTGCTCGTTGCCTTCCATAAAGAGCTTTCGGAAAACAGTGTTCGACAACGCTTTTTCGCCTTTATCGCTTTAGACGAACGCGTCACTCACGAGAGGCTCCTTCGCATCTGTTTTACCGACTATGATCGGGAGATGCCTATCGTTGCGGAAATCGACGATCCCCAACAAGGGGAGAGGAGGATTGTTGGCGTTGCGAAGTTAAGCCGAACTCCTCACACAAGAGAGGCCTACCTCACTCTCATCATCGCTGATGCCTACCACCATCTCGGGTTAGGAACAGAATTCGTCCATCACCTACTCCACATAGCGAAAGAAGAAAATATCACACACATCTATGCCGACATCCTTTCAGAGAACACCGGTATGATTGCTATCTGCAAAAAAGAGGGCTTCCAGCTTACACCGAGCGAAGATGGTGCGATCATGCGTGCCTACCTTCAACTACCCTAAAACAACTTACCTTACGCATTTTTTCCTCTATAACCAACTCCAGGAAGTTGGCCTTCGTCGTAATCGTTGCATATTAACTCCCTTGCTCGCTCTCAATGGAGGAAAAAATGCATATTAAAGTTCTTTTCGACTAAAAATTTTTCCTCTATCATAGCCACTCACTTACCATAGGGTTATTCATGCATTTTCTCGATCCGACAAACGATTATGTTTTTAAGAAAATTTTTGGCGATGATAGTAAAAAAGCGTTGCTCATTAGTTTCCTCAACAGCGTCCTCAACCGAACAGGGGATGAACAAATTACCGATGTCATTTTACTCGATCCCCATCAAGCCCCTCATATCAAAGGAGCCAAAGAAACCATTCTCGATGTCCGTTGCCGCGATCAATGCGGATCGGAGTACATTGTGGAAATGCAAGTCCTCAGACAGGAGCATTTTGATCGTCGCGTTCTCTACTACGCTTCAAAAGCCTATTCGAGCCAACTCAATGCAGGAGAATCCTACGATCGACTAAGACCTATTATTTTCTTAGGTATTTTGAATTTTGCTTTCCACCCGGGTGCATCGCCCATCACCAATCACCGCATTCTTGAAGTCGAATCGAGTGAACATCTCCTGACCGATTTTGCCTTTACCTTTGTCGAATTGCCCAAATTTACAAAGAGAGAAGAAGATCTCCACACCATTGGGGATAAGTGGATCTATTTCTTAAAAAATGCGCGAGACATCGAAGCCATTCCTCACGTTATTCAAGAAGAGGCGATCAAAGAGGCCTTTTCTATTGTGAATGAGTGCAATTGGTCAAAAGAGGAGCTCTTCATCTATGACCGTCGAAAAATGTCCATCATGGATGATTGTGCACGTATAGAAGCTGGCTACAATCAAGGGCTAACAGAAGGATTAGTCACGGGTCTAACCAAAGGACGTGAAGAGGGACGTGAAGAAGGACGTGAAGAAGGATTAGTCACGGGTCTAACCAAAGGACGCGAAGAGGGGCGTGAAGAAGGATTAGTCACGGGTCTAACCAAAGGACGCGAAGAGGGGCGTGAAGAGACGACTCAAGAAATAGCAAAAAAAATGCTACAATTGGGAAATTCTATAGAGGACATTGTCTCTATAACAGGGCTTTCTGAACGACAAATTCAAAAAATCGAAAAACAATTCTCCCCTTCCTACCGGGATTAAAAAAGGGGAAAAGCCCTGGACTGTTTCGCGCTCTTCGCATGGATTCTTGCTTTCTTTTGACAAAGTTTCTCAATAGAAATGGCATTATCCTAAACGGAGTGTCTGAATAAAGACGATCGCGATCAAAATGGGGGCAATATATCGGATTGTCCAACGCAAATAGATCAAAATCCAAGGATGTTTTGCATAGTAGTTTTGTGACCCCTCTTGCAAATGGCTCAGCGCAGGACGAAGACCCCACTGCCAACCAATAAAGAGGACCGCCAAAAGACCTCCTATTGGGATCAGAATACTGGTACATACAAAACTGATGAATCCAAGAAATGTTTTTCCGAAGAAGGTGACATTTTTTAATAAGCTAAAAGAAAGAGCACTCGGAATCCCTAGCAAAAAAACCCCCGTCCCACAACCAACAACAGCACGGTGCCGCTTCCACCCCCACTCATCGATGAGATAGGCAATGGTGGGTTCCATGGCTGAAATCTCCGAAGAGAGCGCTGCAACAAGAACCAGCAGGAAAAAGAGAATGGCTAAATAATACCCTCCAGAAATCTGGCTAAAGACCAGAGGAAGTGTTTGAAACAAAAGACCCTCGCCCTGATCAGGTCTCTCTCCACAGAGAAGACAATCGCAAAAATCGCAATTGCCGCCAAAAGGGCTACAAGGGTATCCATTAGGAGAATCGGAAAACAATTTTTGATGATGTTCTCTTTCTTAGAAAGGTAACTCCCATAAGTCACCATCGTCCCCTGTCCACAACTCAAGGTAAAAAACGATTGCCCCAAAGCCAATAAGATCGCCGTTGGAGTTAGAATCGTCCAATCGGGTTTCAGCAAAAAACGAACCCCTTCGAACCCATTTGGCAAAAGAACCCCTTTGATCACGATGAAAATCAAAATCAAAAATAACAGGGGCATCATGATCTTGTTACCCCTCTCGATTCCATGACGCACTCCAAAATAGAGCACAAAGGTAGAAAGAGCGGCGAAGAGAAAATGAAACGAAAGAACCCAATAGGGACTTTGAATCAGGTGGCAATAAAAATCTTGTGCCTCCTCAGCACACTGGAAATGGGTCAGACTATCGCGCATCGCTTCGACAAAATAGCCCAAAATCCAACCGGCTACAGCACTATAAAAAGAGCTCACAATAAATCCCGTCAAAATCGTCAGCTTACCCGCCCATTGCCACCGTTTCCCTCCGAGAGCTAAAAAAGCCCCTGATGGGTCTTTCTGGGACGTCTTTCCAATGAGAATTTCTGCGATCAAAACGGGGAATCCTACGAGAAGAAGACAAAGAAAATAAACCAAGATAAAGGCCGATCCTCCCGCCTCTCCTACGACATAGGGAAAGCGCCAAATGTTTCCCAACCCAACAGCGGACCCTGCAACGGCCAAGATAAAACCCAGTCGCGATCCCCAATGCTCTCTTTGTTTTTCCATAATACCATCCATTTTTGTGTGTCTATTTTTCACACACGACCTATTTTTTAAAAGCCTTTTATAGATTTGAGTTTGGGGTCAGGCCTGACATTCGGACATTTGTTTCAAATGTCCGAATGTCAGGCCTGACCCCAAAGGTTTGTTTCAAATGTCCGAATGTCAGGCCTGACCCCAAAGGTTCTAAGTGGAAAAAAAAAAAGCAATGCGTTAGAGTAGTCTTTGCCATTCAATTAAAAGGGATTGTGAACTATGTCTGATGCCATCGAAGAAGTCGACAGTGACATAATTGATGCTATTTCATCCGATCTTCCGATCAATGACGATCTTGGCCTAGAAGAGCTCGCTCTTTTGATATCGACCGACCGGATCCGCATTTTAGAAGACAAGGTAGAAGCCGAGTACAAAAAGCTCAAAGAGCAACAAGATAAGGTACGCGCACTCAACCATCTCCTCAAGCTTCTCAACCAATTGACCGATAAAGAGGGAGATCTCGATATCAGCAAGAATAAAGAGGTGAAAAAGCTGCTCAAAAAAGCCAAAGAGTTGGGTGTCGAACTCGATCCCGAAAAAACCAAATACACCAACCACGAACGCGAATTACTGATTGAGAATATGCGTACCACCATCGACGACTACAACACCGACAACGACCTCCAGCTACAAATGATCACCCGGTACACCAACGAGCGGTACGAAACCTATCAAATGGTTCGAAGCATTTTAAAACCATTGCATGAGGATAAAATCAACAAAGCACGTTCTAGTTCAGGAAGGGGTTAATGCACCAACAGGAAGAAACTTTTGAAGAGCTCTATGGGATGGCTTATTTGCTTTTTCAACAAGGAAAGTACCCGTATGCCGTGCACACCTTTCGCCTGCTTACAGCCCTTGCTCCTGAAGACTCTCGTATCTGGTTTGGTTTGGGTGCCTCTTTACAAATGTCTCAGGCCTATCAGGAAGCGATAGAAGCTTTTATTCTTGCTGACGCTTGGTCAACAACAAAAGATCCTCGTCCCCCTTTCCATGCAGCCGAATGTTGCATCAGTATGGGCAAAAACAAAGAGGCACAAAAAGCGCTTGTCGAAGCAAAAAAGCGCGCAATCAACGAGAACACCCCCCCGTTGCTCGATCGAATCACACTTTACGAAAAAAGGAATGCCAACCATGTCCATTGACTTTGATACCACTCTTGATGACAGCAATATCGATGCAAATTTTTTCTTAGACGATATCCAGTGGGATGAACGTCGCGTCACTCCTTCAGTAGTTCCCGAAAATTACAATCCCTACCAATCGACATGCTCCGTCCATCCTCATGCGCAAAAAGGAGTCGATACACATTTCGGCATTCGAGAAAAGAAAGCCAATGCCTTCACCGAATTTTGTTCCGAAATGTGGGAGAAAGTGACCGATTTTTTTGGCTTTGGCGAAGATGAAAGCGTCACCGATGACGACTTCTATACACCACAAGAGACCACGACACCCCAACTCGATACTCCTAAGCAGACACCTTCGGATCCCAAAAAAACCCTCCGCGAAGCGAAAAAACTGTTCTCTGCTCTGGAGAAGGGAGAAGAAGACCCCGTCATGATCTACCAACAAATCGAACAGCTCGTCATGGCCGCCTACAAACTGCGCATCAGCGGCCGAGAAGAAAAAGCGAAACAGAGTGTCGAAGACCTGGGGCGCAACAAACAAAAATTGGCCGACAAAAACAAACAGTTACAAGAGATCGGCAAAAAACTCGTTAATATCATTGAAGATGAGAAAATCTCCTCTTGGGCCGATCGCATCATGACCGTAGGAGCCCTCGTTGTTGGCGGCGTTGCTGCCTTGGCTTCAGGGAATTTTGGTGCCCTACAGGGCGCTCTAGGACTCGGCCGCGCCAGCACATCGGGAACGAATGCCTTTTTTAAACAAAGAGGTAACGATTTACGAGGGGATCTCGTGAATGTCAAAGAGAAGTATCGGGATCAACTCGATAAGACGAATAAAGAGATCAGCAATATGGGCGACGCCTTTAAGCATGTCGGCAAGTATTACGAGAAGATGCGTGAAACCATCGAAGGACTACAAGAAACCAACACCGCAATTTTTAGACGATAACGGAGGAAATGATGAGTATTGAAAGTATTGATGCAACAGACCTAGAGGAAGGCATTTTTTTGCCCTATGAAGAGATCGACGAATCTTTTCCAAAAGTCACAGAAACGGTTGAATCGACAGCCGGCGCTATCTTCAGAGATCAGGCTGAAGAGGTTGCTGGTGCTCCCAGTTTAGCAGATAAAGCGATCGAACACCTCAAATCGGCCTATGTTCCGACACAAGAAGAGGAAGAGTTACTAGAGCTCACCGAAAAAGAAGAAGAGAAACGAGGGAAGCCTTTCTCTTTTGAAGAGATCCATATTCTTTTTTCCGAATACGTCCGTTACATGGGAGAATACAAACGCTCTCTTAACAAATCCAAACAGATTAGCAAAGAGGCTTTTCGCAAAGCCGTTGATCGTCTCGAAGCCTCATATAAAAATAAGCTGGAGCTTGGTGCTGCTGTTCTCACCTCCGCTCTTTTTGCTGCAGGCGGTATGGCCAATTTGGCGATGTCATCAAGTCCTAAGGTAGCCAACGTAGCAAAAAGCCTCGACAGCTTCAGCAACGTGTCTAAAACGGGTCAAGACTTTATTTCCACAAAAATCGGGGGCTATCGCCAGCTGAAAATGACCGATCTCGATCACCTTCGCAATAATAACGAAACGTGGAACCAAGAAGCGGCACAACCTGGACGGAAGCAAGACGAAGCTAATCAGAAGCTCGACCAGGCCGAATCTAACCGCCATCGCACCGCAAGCGAAACAACGCGATAGAAACCTTCTTGTGGAGTGCGGAAGCCCTGCCGCCGTTTGAAGGCGATGGCAAGGGCCATCGCACTCCACATTAAAATCGTTCCTGAACGGTTTGCAAAAAAACCTCTGTTTTTCCCCAAGGGAATGCAACCGAAAGGTTTTTTTTTAAATGGAATAAGGGCTCTTGGCAAAACTCATTGAGAGAATAGCTGACTGTAATGATTTTTGTTCCCGATTTCAATCGAGAAAAGCGCTCAATGAGTTGGTGGATCTCTTTCTCTTCAAGAAGAGTGCCGTAGAGATAAATCACGGTTGCATCGGAAAAATCTGTCGTCAAAAAATCCTCGTTTCGCACGTCGATATTATTAAGTTGGAATTTGTTGATGACGGTTTCGGCATGGTTGACAAACTCGGGAATCCACTCAATGCCAATGCAACGGCATCCTACAAAAGCATGCACCCAAAACAAAAACCTTCCCCGCCCCATACCGAGCTCAAAGAAGACATCATCTGGTTTTAGCAAGACAGCTTTTACCATCTGCTCTCCCGTCGTCAATGGGGTCTCACCATAGGCATAGATCTGCTTTTCCCCTTTTGTTTGCAAAAAACGCTTGCTCACGGTAAAAGGAGAACGAAAGAAACTCTTTCGCAATAGATAGAGATCGATCCAGCAAAAACGCCTATCACGCAGGTAATAACGGAATACGATAAAAACCTCTTCGACAACCGCTTTGCCAAAAAGAGAAAATCGCAACAAAAAAAGAGATACCCATTCTCGGATTTTCATTTTTCCTCTATTCCTGTAAACTCTTTCTCAAATGTATAATGTCTCTTCAACTAATTTTTTCCAATGGGTACAAAATATCCAAGGTGCCATCAAGGCAATTCCTGGTAAGGTGCGTCAAATCCCTGGGTTTTTAAAAAAACAACCCGCTGCCATTCGTGCCACAATCATCAAAACAGCAATAGCAGCAAAAGAGCTCTTTATCGAGATCAAAAACGCCTTCGCCTGGTGGCATATCCCTCTTGCCGTTGTAGCAAGCGTTATATTCATCGCTGCGGGCTCAGAAGCGGGAGCTTTTGCCTGCGGCATCGGTGCTGCCATTATCATTACGGATATCGCATTCAAGATCTTGAATAAGAGACACCCCCTCCCCCTCGCCCAAGTTTTGGAGGGCGAAACTAAGAAATAGTTTGCTTTAGTAAAATATTTCTATTTTAACTGCAGCTTTTGCAAAAAGAGCATCACACAAACGATAAAACTCAAGATGGCCATCATCCCCGACGGCATCATCGCGTGCGTCTGCCAATAACGAAGAAGAAAGACGGCCAAAAGAATAAGAGAAAACCCAAAAGCCCAATAAAGAGCTCTTGTCTTACCTTGTAAAATAAAATAGCCAGAAACGGCAACGACAATCCCAAAAGAGACTCCCATTAAAAGCGAAACCAAACTGTTCGCCTTCAGAAAACCGATAACACCTCCTAAAATCACCAAAACACCATAAAGGAGGACAAAAATTCCTGTGATCACCATAACTACCTCTTTTGTTACTGCAAGAGGATGTTAACAGACCAGGTAGTAAAAATGAACACGATGGTAGTCAAGACATCGTTAAATGCGGTAACGATAGGACCTGAAGCGACAGCAGGATCGATATTCATATTTGAGAAGAAAAAAGGAGAGAACGTTCCTAAACTAGTGGCAACAATACAGGCAGCAAAGAGACCACTACTGACAGTAATCCCAAGTGCAATCGGATCCGCACCCAAAGGATAGGCACCTAAAGAACTCAACGTATATACCACTGAGCCACATAAAATGCCGAAAAAGACACCAATCAATAATCCAATGCCTAGCTCTTTCACTGCCGCTTCCCCCCGAGACCCCAACGAGAGCTCCCCTGTCGACATCCCTCGCACGAGAAGCGTACTGCACTGAATCCCCACTTTACCCGACATCCCCGCAATAAGAGGAACGAAAAAAGGGACGATGGCAAACCAAAGACGATCGCTAAAATGAGAAAGAATCGCCGAAGAGGTAACCCCTGCAAAAAGAGTCACAATCAACCAAGGTGCTCTCCACAAAAAACGTCGACCAATAGGCTCATGTTCGCTGATATCTTCCGCAGTTCCCGCAATGCTCGTGATGGTTTTATCAGCAATATCTTCCATTGCCTCGACAACATCTTCATAAGTCACAACACCAACGAGAAATTCATTGGCATTCACAACGGGAAGAGCGGGAATTTTATACCTCTCGACAAGGTCAACGACCTCATCGCGCGGTGTTTCTGGAGAAACCTTGTGAAGAATAGGGCGCATCACTTGTCGTAAAGGAAGGTTGTCAGGATTCACAATGAGATTTCTCTCTGGAACATATCCAACAAGTTCCCCATTCGGTCCCAAAACAAAAATCCATCGCGTAAGATCAATACCCGGATTATTCCGTATCGCTGCAGCCACCTCCCCGATCGTCGTTTCCATCGGAAAGGCAAAAAATTCGTTCGTCATCAACCGCCCAGCACTGTGACGCTCGTGCTTCTGCAATTCAATAACCCTAGCCGCTTTTTTGGGAGTCAATAACCGCAAAATCCTTCGCATCCGCCGATCTGACATGTCATCCAACATCCATACAGCCTCATCGGGAGGCATGTTCTCCAACAAATCACTGATTTCTTGGTCGCGGATCTGCCGGAAAATCGCCGAGCGGGTATTGCTCCCTACATTGATCATGAAGATCATCTTACTTTGGAGGTCGGGCAGATTTTCGTAGATGACATACCGCCCCATCGTCGGCAACTTCGTCGCTGCATAGGCCAAATCGATCGGATCATGCTCCGAAGCGATTTTGGCTATCTCGTGAAGTAAAAATTGGGATGTAGGGGCGTGAAAGGCGTTTTCAAGCTTTTCATTCAACTCGTCATCGATCTGGCTCGTCCGAGAATCAAAGATGTTATCATAATCGACAAACGAATTCTCTTCAGGCTCTTCTTCGTGATAACTTTGTTGATCCCAATCATCTTGCATAGCGCTATTTTATTCTTTAAACAATTAGAAGACAAGAAACTATAGATTCGATGGTGTAATTAAAAATTTTAAATGTAGTCACTTTCAATCATAGTATTGACAAAAAAAATATAAATGTATCATAATTTAATACATAAAGGGTTTTTATGGCAAATATCGAAGGCATAGATCGAGCAATGGCACTTTTGCGCAAGCGAGCGCCCGGCAATGAGCTCGATTACCAATTCGTCATGGACTGTTTACGCAACTACCGATCTCCCCGAGCAAAATTGACGCGTTTGTTAAAGACTGGAGCTTTGATTCGCATCCGAAAAGGTCTTTACCTTTTTGGACCGCATTTTCGCCATCACCCCTATTGCCCCGAGTTGTTAGCCAACCTCATCTATGGCCCGTCTTATGTCTCACTGGAATGGGCTTTGCAAATGTATGGACTGATCCCCGAACATGTTGAGGCAGTGACAAGTGTCACTGTGAAAATAGCAAAAGAATTTCGAACTCCTGTTGGTTCCTTCCTCTATGCTCATTGCCATCCCCAAAATTATTCCATTGGTATTACAACCAGAACATTTTCTCCTCATGAACATCCCTTCATCGCCACACCAGAAAAGGCTTTAACGGATCTTCTGGTTTTACGGCGAGGAAAAGTGACGAGTATGCATCAAATGGAACAAATTCTTTTAGAAGATTTTCGAATTCAAGAAGAAGATCTACTTCAGCTCGACATAGGACAGATTGAAAAAATCGAACAAGCACACCCACATAGCGCTCTTCATTTTTTGCATAAATGGCTCATACACCAGAGGAAAAGTAGTTATGAATGACATTGTAAAAAGAATGCTCAAAAAGTATTCAATGGAAAATCGAACCGAAACAGAAAGAGCCCTTCGAGAAGTTTTGCAAGAAATTACCCTTCTTGGCCTTTGGCGTGGAAAATTTTTTGAGCATGCTGCCTTTTATGGAGGAACAGCCCTTCGTATTCTCTATGGGCTCGATCGTTTTTCGGAAGATCTCGATTTTACATTGCTCGATAAAAACCCATCTTTTGATTGGAACATGTTTTCAAACAATGTGACAGAAGAATTATCAAGATATGGTTTTAACATCACTTTTACCGAAAAGAAAAAAAAGGTACAAACGCCCATTCGATCAGCCTTTCTCAAGACAAATACTTTGGAAGCGCTTTTACAAGTCACAGAAGAAAATCTTTTTTCCTCTCATATCCATCCCGAATCGGTGATTCGCATCAAAGTAGAACTGGAGCGAAAAGAAAAATGATAGCTCAGTTAGCACTCTTGAAAAAATTTTAAAAAAAATTGGTTGGAGAGGTCCGACAAAGCAATGGACGGAAAGAAAAAACTAGTTTTATTATTGTTGATGCACAGAGCGTAAAAAATACTGATACAGCTCAAGAGAAAGGTTATGATGCAGGGAAGAAAGTATCAGGGATCAAGCGTCATATTGCTGTCGATACACAAGGGTTGCCGCATGCGATTCATATCACGACTGCAAATATTACTGATCGAGGCGGGGCCTTGGAAATGTTTTCATTGCATGAAGATGTTTTATCGGATGTAGAAAACGTTCTTGTAGATGGAGGTTACAGTGGGGACCCATTTGCAAATAATGTAGAAAAGCTTCTCCACTGCAAAGTAGAGGTTGCAAAACGGAGCGAGCTTCATACATTTAAAATAATTCCTAAAAGATGGGTTGTGGAACGTTCTTTCGCCTGGTTAGAGAAGTGCCGTAGGTTATGGAAAAATTGCGAAAGAAAGCTAAATACCAGTCTACATATGGTTATAGTTGCTTTTGCTGTTTTGGTTGTGAAAAGATTATAAACTACCACAGAGTCCACAGAGAACACAGAGAGGTTTTTTATTAATTATTTGGTTTCTGAAGTATCTGAAGGACAGAAACTGATCCTTTAACAGGTGCGATCATAGGGGCTGCTGTCGATGTACATCGTGCCCTGGGGCCAGGACTGATTGAATCAGCCTATGAAGCTTGTCTTATTTATGAATTAAGGCTAAGGAAGTTGAAAGTTGAAGCACAACAACCTCTACCCATCTTTTATAAAGATGTCATGTTGGATTGTGGCTATCGTCTTGATATGGTTGTAGAGGATCAAGTAATCATAGAAATTAAATCGGTGAACGGAATAGCGCCAATACATGAAGCACAACTATTGTCATATTTACGGCTCTATGGAGCCTGCACTCGAGGATTACTTATTAATTTTAATGTAAAACGACTAGTAGAAGGCATTCGCAGAATGAAGATATAAAACCCTCTCTGTGTCCTCTGTGGGCTCTGTGGTAGTTTTTTATTATTATCGATTGAAATTTATTTATTAAAAAGATTCTGAACAGGCTCTTAGAAGAAGTTAAAATGGACGTGCGTCCCTTTCTTCGCGACCCTACGGAGCTTGACCTTTGGTCTATTACTTTCTTTCATCATTGGATCGATAAATTAGAGGTGGAAAATTGATGATACGTCCTAATTTTTTCGAACAAGAACAAGAAAATCAACATTTCTTTGAAATGTTTTTTTGTCTTCTTCTGCGCATATTTTCACTTCAGGAATATTCATTTCGCATTCTGATTTTAATACTCGCACCTGTATTCCATATTCATTCTCTATCCAATCATATTCTGGTGAAATACTTGGATCAGCTTCTCGATCAGCCTGATCATCCTGCTGATACCATTCTTCCTTGCCTATAACAACCGCAAAATAATGAGCAATATCAATAGATGACCCTGATTGAATCACATATTGAACTCCGTTTAGTACAATCTCTGTTGGTATACCGATTGAATCATCCTGTTGTTTCTCTCCAAAACGTGTAATACCTAAAAAAACGATTTTTGGCTGTTTGTCGCGGATTGCATTAAACGAAAGTTCTTTAACCTCTCCCTTATTCCATTCAATGAGCGCTTCTAAGGTTTTCTTACCTCCTTGAAACTTAAGTATAAAATCTTGTATTTCCTCGTCAGTAATACTTAGCAATTGCTTTAGTCTTGGAATGATCACCTCTGAAATATTTACATGAGGAGATGCCCGATCTTCTTGAACATCGTTTAAAAGAATTTTGCGAATGTTAGCTGTCGGCTGTGGACCAACAAATCCGTGATTCGAATGCAATCCCTCACTGATTTGTCTTAAATATTCCCTAACTTCCTTTACTTCGATTGAATCTCTTTCCTTCTCTTCAAAGAGGAAATTTAATTTATTGGAACCTGCAAACATAGAAAAAAAGAGAGAATCCAATGCACATGTATTGTTGTTGCCCTGAATCCCTTTTTTCATCCCTACCACAATTTGATTTATTGGTGCTGGTTTAGGTTTAGGCCCTCCCGTTGGCGTTGGCCCTGTTGGCGTTGGCCCTGTTGGCGTTGGCCCTCCTGCCGGCGTAGGCGCTGTTGGTGTATCTCTAGGTTGGGAGGTCTCGGCACCCGCGGAAAATCGCTTGTCTTGAGTTGTGTGACTTTTGCTCTTGCTTTCCAAAAATAGACTCCAATCGCAATCAAACCAATCCCCGTCAATGCGATCAAAGTATACGCAACAGCAATCATGACTTTTTCTTCCGTAGAGGCGGAAGCCAAATCGCGAGCCTCTTTTCCCGTCATCTTCTCCGTCGGATGAAGCAAATGCTGTCTAGAAAGGAAAATACTTGTTGTCGAGGGAATATTATTCATAACAAATCCTAGAAAAAAACACTAAGTCAGACCTTATTTTACCAAGATACGGTTTTGTTGGCCATCTTTCCTTTCTACTCGTTTGCTTAGCAACAACCTTTTTGCTACAATGCGGTTGTTTGGCCAAAAAGCAGAATATTCATGCATAAAAGCCCTCCCCCATGGGTTGATACAAACGATCTACAATTTTCTCGAGAACAGGGATTTTTTGATAAAAATCCCACAGTCCGCTGGATCATTGGCCTGTTTTTTTTTCTTATCCTCTTTTGTTTCCTTCATTTTCGTGAAGTCCGCGTCGAAATCCTAGAACTCAATAGCATCGCCCCTCGCTATATCGTCTCCCAAATCGATTTCGATTTTTTTGATGAAGAGGCCACCATCATCCTCAAACAAGAAGCCGTTCGCGATGTCGGCAAGATCTACCAAATATCTCCCAAAGAATGGCGCCATTACAAAGAGTATCTCGATCCCTCCCTGCACACGCAGACAGATGGAGGTAAAAAAGATGGACCATCCCTAGAATCCCTCCATCAAAGTGCTCATAAGGTCTTCCTTCTCCTAAAACAAAACCGCTTCACAGACCCCTTTACCATACAAAAAATGAAAGAAGTAGGCCTGCCAACAGACCATTACTCTTCTTACTCTTCTAACGAAGATCTTACAATCGGCATTTTACCCTCCCCTATTTGGAATCAAGTCGTAAAAACCGTCATACAACAGGCCGATATCCCCTCAGAAAGTCGCCCCCTCCTGCAAAACCTCTTCCGCGAACAAAAAGGGAAAATTGAAGAAGATATTCCGGCTCAACAGGCCCTTCGAGAAAAAATCCAATCACAAATCCCCAACAAAAAAACCCATGTCCTCGCTGGAGACCGTATCATCGATCAAGGAGAACGCGTAGCAGCGCGTCACCTGATGATGCTGCAAGCTATGAAAAAAGCATTAGCCGATAACAGGAACTTATGGCACCCGCTCACCATTCTCGGCAGCCTCTTCATGACCTTCATCCTCATTGCCCTCGCCACAGCTTATCTCTATTACAACCACCCTCTCGTCCTCTTTTCTAACCAAAAACTCTTCCTTCTCATCTCCATCATGGTTCTTACAATGGGACTGGCCAAAATTGGCGAGTTCTTTCTTCTCTCCTCACAGTCCCCTTTCATCGAAGATATCCGCTTTCCTCTATTCGTTCCTTTCGCTGCCATCCTCTTATCCAGCCTCATCTATAGCGGCGTTGCCCTTTTCATCAGCGGATTCCTAACCGTGATCTTAATGATGTCCCTGGCTCTGGAAAATGAAACCTTTGTCCTCATCAACCTGTCTGCTTCCATCGTTGCCATGCTTAGCATGAGAACCATCCGCCGTAGAAAAGACATTTTTACCGTCTGCCTGAAAGCATGGGTGTGTAGCATTGCTATCATCATAGCAACCCACCTCTACCAAAACTCCTTGTGGAGCCTGGAAATTGTCACCGACCTCGCTAGTGCAAGCATCTTTTTGCTCATCACAGCTGTCCTCGTCGTTGGCCTCCTCCCTCTCTTAGAATCTGCCTTCCATATCATGACCGACGTCTCCCTAATGGAATACATGGACCCCAATAACGACCTTCTCCGCCGCCTCAGTATCGAAGCTCCAGGAACCTACCAACACTCTGTTGTTGTTGGGAATCTTGCCGAAACAGCAGCCCTTTCTATTAATGCCAATGGTCTTTTCTGCCGCGTTGCTACCCTCTACCACGATATCGGAAAGATGGAAACGGCCCAATATTTTACCGAGAACCAAGTAGGAGAGATGAATATCCATCAACTCCTCACCCCTTTAGAATCCGCCCAAGTGATCATGGCCCACGTCCCCGAAGGAGTTGCCTTAGCACGAAAAGCAGGACTCCCTGAAGAGATCATCGACATCATTAAAGAACATCACGGCACAACACTCGTTTATTACTTTTACCGAAAGCAACTGGAAAAAATGGGGGGAGATAAATCTCTCGTCGATGAAAACGAATTTCGTTACCCAGGACCTAAACCAAAATCAAAAGAATCCGCTCTCATCATGATTGCCGATTCCTTCGAAGCTGCTTCTCGCTCCATTGAACAGTTCTCTGAAGAGGCTCTTCTTACTTTGATAGACCAACTCATCCGCGATAAATGGGAAGATGGACAACTCGATGACTCTCTCCTTACCTTCCAAGAGCTCGTTATTGTAAAAAAAAACACTAGTTAAAACCCTCTTTGCCGCAGGACATTCTCGCGTCAAATACCCCGAAAAAGAGCGGGTTCTCGAAGGCTTTGCCGAAGAGGCTTAGTGCTCCGACAACCCTAATATCAAGGGGTGACGGACACTAGAGTCGTTAACGCGAAGAGAGTGCTGGTATTGTAACGCGAAGACCTCTTTCTTTACTTCCTTCGCGTTCTTTGCGTTAAAATAACGATCTGTTGTGTTTGGTATCACATTCCTCTTGTCGCGCCAATAACGCCGCAATCTCCTCCCCCTTAGAAGCAGAGACAATCGCCTGAACCCAATCCTTAATCCCCTCCAAAGAAGTGTTGCGCACAATATTCTTCACAACAGGAATTGCCCGAATAGAAACAGAAAATTCCCTAAATCCAAGCCCCAATAATAGCGGAATAAAACGCGGATCCGCTGCAATCTCTCCACAAATACTCACCGGTTTGTGAAACATCACAGTATTCTCCAAAATCTTTTGCAAAAACCGAATCAATGCCACAAACATGGGCTGTTCCACCATCGCACTTCTTCGATCCATCCCCATCGCATACTGCATCAAATCATTCGTCCCTATCGAAAAAAAATCGCACTCCTGAGCTAATAAATCCATCGTCAATACCGCTGCAGGCGTCTCGATCATGCAACCTACAAAAACCGTAGGAAACGCAGTATATCCCTCTTCCCGTAACATCTCCTTCGCCTGAAAAAGAAGGTGCTTAGCCTCCACCAACTCCTCATATGACGAGACCATGGGGAACAACACGTCAATCCTTCCATGAAAACTCGCTCGGATAATGGCCCGCATCTGTGTCACAAAAACATCGCGTTGATCCATAAGACCAACACCTCCTCTTGTTGCAAATAACCCCTTTATCTGAGGCGATACCTGCCGCCGGAGCGGAAGTTTGTCCCCACTGAAATCATACGTGCGAATCACCACCCGCTTGCCTGCCATCCCTCGTAACAAGGTACAATAAGCCTCATACTGCTCCTCCTCAGAAGGAATCACCGTCCTCGTTAACCAAAGAAATTCCGACCGAAAAAGTCCAATGCCCTCCGTTCCATACGCCTTCAGATCCTCAATCCCATCCACCATCTCTACATTGGCAAATAAAGAGATTTTCACTCCATCTTGTGTCTCACAAGGCAACCTCGCCCTCTCTTCTAACCCTCGCCGCTGTTGCTGAAAAACACGCTCCAACTCCCGATACTTCTTCACTGTCTCCGGAAGAGGATCCAAAATAATCGTCCCTGTTCTGCCATCAATGATCACCCCCTTACTACTCCTCAACCGTTCGATATCATATCGAACACTCGCTATGTAAGGAATCCCTTTTGCCTTAGCAATAATCGCCGCATGAGAATGCGCACTCCCCGCCTCGGTAACAAAAGCCTGAACATGCGACAACTTCGCCGAAGCAGCATCAGAAGCAGAAAGCTCGTTCGCAAAAATAACAGAAGACTTCGGAACGTCTGCAAGAGAAGAAAAATTCCATGCGGAAAGATGACGTAAAATGCGATTGCCCACGTCTTGTACGTCCTTAAAACGTTCACGAAAAAAAACATCGTCTAAAGAATGAAATTTCCGCGATAATGCTTCCAACCGTTCCCGAAAAACCTCTACCGCCCCACGCCCCTTCTCTACAATTTCCTTCTCAATCAATCGAGTAAAAGATGAATCCTGCATGATGTACAGCTGTGCTTCAACAAGAGCATCCGCTTCATACACCTCTTCCTCACGTAACTGCTCCCGAAGCTGAAGAATCTCATTCCGACTCTTCTCCCATGCAAAAAGATAACGCGCCCACTCGTCTTCACATGTCATGCCCGCAGAAAGTGAAATCTCCCCCTCCTCAGGAAAGGAAAAAAGAAAAGGAATTCCTATAGCAATACCCCGACTAATGGGAATTCCTTGCAGAATTTGTTCTTTTTTTTCTCCCATAAACTATCCTCCTCCATTCCTCGTTCCCAAAAACTTCTTTTTTTTTGGTCTTTTCCTTTCAGTGAGTTCTAATAATTTTTTATTGAATTCCTTCGCAGAATGATACCCCATCCCCTTGAGACGATGGTTCAATGTAATCGTTTCCAGCAATAAAACAACGTCACGCCCAGGCTTCACAGGCAATACAAGAAAAGGAAGAGAGACGTCCAACATCGTCGTAAACGATTCGTCAATACCAATGCGATCATAAAAATGATTCTCGTCCCACTCCTCCATCTGTACGACAACATCAATCCTCTTCGATTCCCTCACACAGACCGCTCCATACAAATTCGCCACATTAATGATCCCTATCCCACGAATCTCCATGTGGTGGCGCGTGAGCTCCGCTCCAAACCCCTCAACATAACTCTCTTCCCGTTTCCGCACCTTGACAACATCATCCGATACCAAACGATGCCCCCTCTCAACTAACCCCAGAGCGGCTTCACTTTTCCCAACCGAAGAATCACCCAAAATAAGCAACCCCACACCAAAAACCTCAACAAGCGTCCCATGACAACTCAATACCGGCGTGAATACCTCCGATAAAATGCGAGAAAAAAGAGTAAAGAAAGGCATCGTCGCCATCGATGTCCGTAAAAGAGGTATCTCCTCCCGCTTACATACCTCTTGCAACTCTTTCATCGGACGCGCAGAACGCGTTATAACAACAGCCGGACAAGAACGATCCAAAAGATCTTCCAAACGGCCTCGTCGCGTCACCTTGTCAAGATCGCGTAAATAGGCCATCTCCGCATGCCCCAATATCACCACCCTCTTCGGAGCCCGAGCCTTCTTGTACCCCGCTAAAAAAAGACCAGGACGATGCGCCTCAGGAACCGCTATCCGCCGCTTCAGCCCCTTATCCCCTTCGAGAATCTCTAAACAAAGGGCGCTTTGATGTTCCTTAAGGAATTTCCGAACCGTATAATGCATGCACGTTCATGAAGTTAAAGGAAATAGAGAGTACGGAAGCCGAAAAAAAAGAGCAAGAAAGATCCAAAAAATCCACTGAGAATATAACCAGAACTCTATTTACCCTTCATCAACCTTCTCAAGATAAAAGACTAACCAATCGAGAAAAGTAGGAAACGCCAAACTCTCCTCCATCGGATCATCACTCGTATAATCCGATACAGTAAATGTAACCCCAGAAAAATAAACGTTCCCCATCTCCTGCTCCGGATACCACCCACCATAAAAACATTGAAATAAAGGACGCCCAAAAGACTCGTAAAAAGGAATCAAACACGTCGCATCAACCGGATCCCCCTTTGTCGTAATCACCATCTCCGCCTCCGATAGACAAGCCTGAAAAGAAGTGTACGACGCCTCTACCTGGTCAACAGGGATCACTCCCGTATCCGTCAATTTGGAAAAACCATTGTGGATACGCAAAAATGCAAGATAATCAACAGGAAGCAAAAGCGAAGGGAAACTCTCCTGTAAACGAACAATAGCTCCCTCTTCAGCAGCCATCTCCCCGTGGTAAAATCCTCCATTGTTCTGCAAACTATACACGAAATGCACGCAATAGGGCTCTCCATATTGCTTTTGCAACATGAAAATCCCAATGTCATCCAATGAAGAAAAAAAACGTTCGATCCCCTTCGCAACAATAGGATTGTACGGAAGCTTCGCTAACCAATAAGCCCGTGAAAACTCAATCCGATCCAGTGTCGAAAGCTGAGCAAGCTCATACCACCCTTTACACAAATGGGGTACCTTCTCTTGTACCTCCTCCCATAAAATCGACGGATTTCCGTGTAATGGAATCACCGAATGGAAGTGTCCATTTGTAGGATCTTGAGAATAAGGAAGATAAAACTCTTTTACATGACTATCCATGGAATCTCTAGAAAACCTCCTAATAATTGCATATAGCAATTTTTTTTTTCAGGTGCATTTATTTTCTCACACTCTTATAGTGCTCTTCTAATAAATCGACCGAAAAAGTTGATAATTAAGCGATTTTTTGGTATAATATTTTTTTAAAGGTCTTTTTTATGGATTTTGACAACTCGATCTACCTTTATGGAGTCCATATCGAAGGAGAACATAACGATCGTCCCCCTTACACAATCTTTGCCGATATCGTCTTCATCGATAAAGCCTACTCAGGAAGATTCCCCTCCGTCTACCAACTCAAAGACCTCTCAAATCCCACAGAAAAACCGTCAAATACCGGCATCGCTATGCTCGGCGAAGTCGATGCTATCAGTCGCAAAGAAAAAAAAATCCTTCTCGTTAACGGCAATACCGTTTGTTATAACCACCTCATCATCATCAATAGCAATAGAGAAGAAGCCCAATCCAACCTGTTCCATCAAGAAAAAGAACTCTCTACAGGACTCCAAACCCTCCTCGAAGCCCTAAAATTGCGACAACAACTCTCATTCGATTGGACTGTCCTTCATAAATACCAACCCAAAATCGAACCCATCGGTATCCTGCAAAAAAACCAATTCCAACCAGGTAAGAAAAAAGCCATTCATCGTATGGTCGGTATGTGCGCCAAAAACCATATCCGTACCCCCCACAACGAAGATAGCTCCGATCTCTCCTACCGAACCTCCTCCGATAAAAGACTCTACGAAATCGTTCTCTAAAAACCTGTTTACATATGGTCATCCTTGCTTTTGTCGTTTTATTCGTGAAACGGTTTTGAACGAATTTTTAGAAAATAAACTACCACAGAGCCCACAGAGAACACAGAGGGAGGACATATAGATTATTTAGTGCATCCAGACATGTCTGAAGAAGTTGTAGAGGATCAGGTAATTATAGAAATTATACCAATTCCGGTAAGAAAATGCATAAAGTGGATTCAGGATTTTTTTGTGAAATTTGTTTTGGAGATCGCAGCAAACTCTTGTGAGTTTGCAAGATAGAAAAACAGATTGCGCAAAGAAAGATGAAGATCAATTTGTGCACTTTCTTACCGGAATTGGTATTAAATCTGTAAATGGAATAGCTCCAATACACGAAGCACAACGACTATCTTATTTAAAGCTCTATGGAACTTGTGCCCGAGGATTGCTTATCAATTTCAATGTGAAACGATTGGTAGAAGGCATTCGTCGAATGAAAACATAACCCTCTCTCTGTGCTCTCTGTGGGCTCTGTGGTAGTTTTAATTGCTGAGATATGTCAACCAAGTTTCTTAAGCAAAGCAAATTGCAGGGGATTGTTCATTTAAAAGATTTTGAACAGGTTCTAAGGATGGTTTCCCTTTTACAGAATACTTTCATCCAAAAATCGCACCGTTTTTATTCTCAATTCCTCCATTTCTGGGACCGCCACCCAGCCCTCTACTACGGATCCATCGCCTGGTCCCTATCCACCAACTTCTGGTTCCTCCTCCCCCTCCTTCTCCTCCATAAGAAAAAAGCCATCCTCGGCTCCCTCTTCGCCCTCACCACCCTCCTCTACCTCAATATCGTCTTTCCCTCCCCTCCATCCACACCCACCAACGGCATCGCTAACTTCTCCATCCGCAAAATATCCCTCCGAGACCACCCCTTCGGCCCCCGCTGGGTCGTCCATACCCATGTCCACCACTTCACCACCCACCAACACACCTACCACAACTTCCCCGCTACCCTCTACCTCCCCCAAAAACAATTCCCCTCATGGGAATCCCTCCCCCTCCACGCCTCCCGCTTCCAAACCCAAGCCACCCTGAAACCTACTAAACACCACTCCCACCTCCTCCAACCCAATAAAAAAAAAGAGTGGTCCCCACTCAACAACGGCGCTCCACTCCTCACCTACCGCCACCACATGCAAAACATCCTCCTCTCCTGGATCCATCACCACCACTCTCACCCCACTATCCGCAACCTCTTCTACGCCCTCCTCTCCGGAGAAATCAACGACCCCCTCCTCCAAGACTCGTTCCAACAATATGGCCTCCTCCATATCCTCGCCATATCAGGACTCCACCTCTCCCTCATCACCTCCCTCCTCCTCCTCTTCTTCCAACTCTTTCTCTCCCCTCGCCTCGCCTCCTCACTCACCCTAACCACTCTCCTCCTCTACGCCCTCTTCCTCGGTAACTCCCCCTCCATCCTCCGTGCCACCACCATGGCCTCCATCTTCCTCCTCTCCTCCTGGATAGAAAAACCCTCCACCCCGCTCAACTCCCTCGGCTTCGCACTCCTCCTCTCCTCCCTCCTCTACCCCCACTCCACCCATACCCTCGCCTTCCACCTTAGCTATGGCGTTACCCTCGCTATCCTCCTCCTCTACCCTATCACCCTACCCCAACTCACATCCCTTCTCCCCAAACGCCCCCTCCATACCGTAATCTCCATGCCCTGGTACGACCAACAAGGCTACCTCCTCCTCTCCCTCACCCGCAATACCCTCGCCCTCAACACCAGCGTCACCCTCTTCTCCTCTCCTTACCTCCTCCTCCATACAAAATCTCCCTCCCCACTCGGCCTCCTCCTTAACCTCTTCATCCCTACCCTCCTCTCGATCAGCCTCACCCTCCTCCTCTTCTCTATCATAACCTCCCCCATCTCCCCACTCTCCCATACCCTCGCCTCCATCAACGAATCCTTCACCCTCTGGACCCTTGCGTTCGTGGTGCATTAAAAAAAGGGATAGGAGTTGAGATAGAGACATTTTTTTGGGGGAACCCGTTCCCCCATACCCCCTCAAGGCCGCTTGCGCGGCCTTGCCTCTGTCGCCAGCCTAGAGCATCGATTGGTTACAAAAAAACCACAGAGAATGTTTTCTCTGTGGTTGAAAGAAGCTACAAATCCAGTAGCTTGGAAGAACCGATAACAATTGGATTTCTGAGGGGTAACGGATGCTTGGTTCGGATAATCATCGATCACAATGCACGGTTTCTGATGGCATCACGTGCGTTATAAACATCTTCAATTTGTTGATGCAACCACGCTCTTTCTTGAATCGTTACTTTTTTAAGATGTCTATCAATTTCTCCATCCATTCGATCAAGACCCTGCTCGGCTGAGCATGCATGTGCGATTTTTCGAATAGTGACATATTTATAAAGATGCTCTTTCGTTTTTTCTAAAATTTCTTTTTCTCTTTTTGTTGCAGAATCGGGATGATTCCACGCGTTGTGCAGAGCTTTACCTACTTCATCATTTTCTTCTGTGTGATCGTCGCTCAGAGCATTCTTTAAGAGAGATTCGATGTGTTGTGAAATGGGATCTGAGATATTGTCAAAAATGATACGGTCACGGGACAGGCTTTTCTTTTCAAGCTGTCTCTGTATGTATTTCATGGCAGTGTAGCTTGTGGGATGACCGAGAACTTCTCCCAGTGGGACTTTGGCTTCGATCCCTCGAGTAATAACGCCTTTTTGTTCTTTATACCGAACAACATTCTCTTCTTCTGCAAATTGTTTGAAAGGCTCTATTAATTGAAAATCTTTTTTAAAATAGATGGAAACGACCGTGGATCCACTTTTTTCAAATTCACCGATATCTTCTCCAGCTTTAGCTTCTTTTCCTGCTTCTCCTCGAACAAGAATGCTTTTCATCCCTTTTGGTGTTTCTCTCTTTTTCCAAGATTTGCGAATTTTTTCATCACCAAAACCCATAGAACCCGCATCCTCGCCCATCTCATGAGCTCCCTGCTGAGCTGTGACATTGACTCGATTCACCCCAACGGCTCCAATAAACGTGTGGATGGCTATAGAGCCATCTTCGTGTTTTACCATCATGACTTTTCGATCATTCTGACTAAGTGGAGACTGGTGTTTCGTTGCAGCTGTAGAGACGGACATTCGGGTTCCCTGAATCTCTGTCACCCCCTTTTTACTGTACTCTTGACTCTCTTTTTCTTCCTTTTTAAATCGTAACACGAGCTCTTGGAGTTGCTTTTTCTCATTCAGAGAGGCTCCTCCAATCCTATTCTCCAATTCCTGGCACGCTTCTCTCATGCTCAACACCTTCCCTCCAACAGGCTCTACGTAGTGGTGGATATCTTCAGGGGCAAGACGTTGAACAACAACCGTAACGTCTTCGCGATTAACGGCATTAGTTAAACAAGAGCGATAGAGGTATTCTGCATCCTCAACCTTTCCTAAATGAGAAGCCGATGCATAGCCCCTTGAAAACGAGGTGTCTACACTGTCTTCATTGCCAAACATATTTTTAAGTGAAAAAAGAAATTTTCCTGAATATCCTTTCTCTTCTTTAGCGGCTTGAACGTGTTCACCCTCTCGACTCATCACCTTTCCTGTGATGTGAATCTTTTTCGAAACTTCACCCCTTCGAAGGTTTTTAATACGTAATCGACAAAAGGAATTACACATTACAACAGATCCCGTTGGCCCAATTTCAGAGATGATCGCATTTTTTTCTCGATGGGCTTGTTCTGTAAGCCTCCCTAGAGCTAATGAAGTGAGAGGACGCTGAAAGGCTTCGTCAAGACTTTTTTCGTCTCGCACGGAACGACCATGCATCTCTCGATACGAATAGAGTTTACCCTCAATAGGAGTTGATAAAGATATATGCATTTTTCGAAAGAAACGGACGACAGCTTTTGTTCTTTTGACACCTTCTTTTTGGTGTTTTCCATATTGCCAGCTTAGATATTTGGTAAGAGACCAAGAAACACAACGGTTATTTAGAAGTTTTCCTGTTTTTTGGTGTTTATAAATCGTTTCAATGAGTTTGCCCAACGAAACGTCCTCTAAAAGAAGGTATTTGTTTATCTCTGGGTCTTGAGCAATTTCCTGAACAGTGGGAGTTACATCTCCAAATTTTGTGCGCACCAATCGTTGCACCTCTCCAAGATCTTCTGCTCGGAAGAGAGGAATTTGATGGTTTTTTATTTGCTTACCCACTGTTGGTAAAACTTTCACCGAGACTCTTTCTATTCGGAGATCTAAAAGATCATTGAGACTATCAGCTCCTTCATACACGACAGCAAGGGCATCAAGGATGTCATCCCGATGGATCATCCCCATCTCAGTACTATCATTGAGATATCCTTCGTGGAGATTTTTTAAACTTTCAATGGCTGCCTGCGTAATTTTCTTGTAATGGCTCTTCTGTTCTTCAGACATGCTCCCTTCTCGAACTCTCGTTTGGAGGGAGGTGAAAATATCGCGGAGATGTTTTAAATCATCCATTGATTGAGAAGTAGATTTTTTTTTAAATTTTTCCAAAAAAAGAAAAACACTATTCGATGATTTGCTCGATTTCTCGTGATGTGTAACGATATAGTTCCTTCCCTTTTTTTGAATTACAACTCGTTGTTTATTAGGATGTTCAATATTATTTAATGCCTGAATAGCATAAAACAAGGGGTCAGTTGGAGCCGAGCTTGGTCGCTGAAATGAACTATCCATAAAACCTCACTTTATACTAATTATTATAACATAATTTGAATGAAAAAATTATTCAGAGTCATTATTACAGAGGGTACCAGATCGGATTGCACTCAGGCTGAGTTCCTTATAAAGGGAATAGACGCAGAGTATTTACTTGCGGATCGAGGTTATGATAGTGATGCTATTGTCGAACAAGCGATTGCGGAGGGAATGAAAGTGGTGATACCGCCGCAAAAACATAGAAAAGTAAAAAGAAATTATGATAGCCATCTTTATCGATTGCGTCATCTTGTTGAGAACGCATTCCTTCATCTCAAGCGATGGAGAGGGATAGCAACGAGATATACCAAAAACACAGCATCTTTCCTGGCGGCTGTGCATATCAGGTGCCTTGTGCTTTGGGTTAAAATCTTGTGACGACACTATTTAGTATTGTCATGAAAAAAATCGCACATCGCGTTTATTCCAAAAAAAACTCGCTCAAGGGATAGAAATGTAGGATAAATGGTATAAGTGTGAAAATTGACGAATTTTGCATAGAGACTCACACCTTAGGACTCTTTTGCTCTTCGATAGGAGATATTTGAGCGCTTTTTTCTTTAGGGTGATTTTTATAAAAAAAATCAGCTATGAGTCCTTTATCCGCTTTTCCTTCCGCAATTTTCACGACCAAATCTTCCAATTTATTTTCATCATACTCTAATATTACGGCGTTTACTTCGAGGAAAGTCAAAGCTGTTACTAAACCGCTTCGCTTATTACCATCTACAAATGGGTAATTGCAAACAATGTGGTATAAATAAGCTGCTGCTTTATCATAAATGCTGATGTGTAAAAATTCTCCAAACATGGAGGCTTTTGGCATTTCAATAGCTGAAATTAAAAGACTCATCTCTCTAATTCCGTGCACGCCTCCCAATTCATTAATGAGTTCAGTGTGAAAATCAATGACTTGCTCTACTGTCAAGAAAATCATTTATCCGCCAATCTTTTAAGTAGATGATGGTTTTTCTTCATGACTTTTCTAAATGCTGATTTGACTAAATTTTCATTTGTAGCCTGAACTGACTGAATTAGCATTCCGCCATTTGGATTAATAACCACTTGAAACAGAGCATTTTCATCTAAACCAGCAGCTTGTAACAACATCTTGTCTATAACGATTGCCTTGCTGTTACCGCTTTGTATTAGTTGTTTAATGATCATATTTCCCCCCTCTTCATGGTTGAATTCAGGAGCAAGCATAAGAAACCTCCCCTTCTGTAATTACAATGATATGACAAACGGGTTTTTTTGTCAATACGCTGTAATTACGCACATGGGATTGGTGTAACTCACAAAGCCTGTGAAAGCCGTCCTACGATTAGGGTCCACCCCAGACATTCTGGTGGCAATGAAGAAGAGTAGCTATAGGGAAGTTTCTATTGTGTGCCACCAAGAGGTTAAGTAGTGATTAAGGCTACAGAGCTTCTTCTGTTCCTAGCTCTCAGAGCAGGGAAGAATTCGGCAAAGATAATTGACGTTAATCAAATGTGGAGTGCGGAGGCCTTGCCCTTGTAATTCCACACATCTTCCCTGAAGCACCTAAATTGGTTGCAATGCCGGGCGATGGCCCTGCTGGCGTTATATGATGCCGGCAGGGCCTTCGCACTCCACATGATACATGAAAATTCGCACATCGCGAGGATTAATTCCAAAAAAATCTGGCTGGAGTGGTAGGAATGTAGGTAAGAACATCTATTGGTTACACAAAAAAAACACAGAGAAAATATTCTCTGTGTTTGGCCGGAATTGGTATAACATCTACTCCCAAAAGCAAAGGAGCAACCGATCTTATTCTTCCTCTTTCTTAGAAAGATTGTATTTTCCCCGTATTTCATCTGCTTTGCGGCTATATTTTTGATTCCCTTGCTTCGCTTGCTCCACTCGTTCTTCTTCCTGTTTCTCTGCTTTTTCTTCTTCTTTCTCTTCTGTCGTTTTTGGTGGATTATAAATTTTTTTAAATCGGTCTGATTGAATGTTCATCTCACTCCCCTCTTGTTCATAATACTTTTCGGCAACGCGTTTTAGATTCTTTCCTAAATTGATAATTTTTTGTCGAGACAACATCGCCGTTATTTGAGTCCGCACCGTATTTTTTTCCGCCTTATCCGCATATTTGTTTATTACAGATTCCAATGGCATTTTGTAATGTTTAAAATCGCGTTTAACCTGTGCTTTCATGTCTACTTTGGCCTCAAGGTTATGAATAGCTTTTTCTAAAATTTCTTCCGTGTTTTGTAACTTAAATTTTGTCTTCGCAAAACTTCCTTTATCATTCAAATAATAATAGAACTTCTCTGGTTGTTCTATCGATTGTTTTTCAATAAAACCTTTGTCTTGAAGAATCGCTTCTGCTTCTTCTCCTTTTCTCATCACTTCACTGGGCTTGTTCCAACCAAAAAATTTTCCCACGCTAAAAAAGAATTTTCTCCCTTCTACCTTGCTTTCATACCCCTTTTTTACTGCAGAAAATGCGGTTTCTACTGTAGATGTAGTATTTTTTCGTAATTGCTGGTTTGACAATAAGGAAATTTTATCAAAAAACTGCTCCGCCGTTTGCTCCTGCTTTTTTGTTGTTTCAATCTTCCCCTCCTCTGTAACCCTGTAATACTTGCCTGTACCACCAATCTCCATATTTCCTCCTATATACTACTTTGTTTACCATCTTAGAGCTCACTTGGAAGGCTTTTCCATTCGCTTTCTGGCCGTTTCAATGGACTGAAGTCGCGTTTCTAAAAACGCTTTCTCTTCTTCTGGCAAATCCGGTTTTTGGAATTTTTCCTTGGTATTTTTATAGATTTCCCCATAGTTCTCAAGTAAAGCCTCTTTCGCTTCTGCTTCCTTTTCTAAGGTTTCTGTCCTTCCCTTAAACCCCAGCTTTTCCTTAATATTGATCAAAAAACGCCACTTCTCAACTTTGTTAGCATAATTGGCCTTCACCGCCGTGAACGCAGTCGCCGTATCCGTCACCCATCCATACTGCAAGGCATCCGCATTCGTACTCTTTACCATTTCCATAAGAGCGGTATAGAATTCCTTGGCCGATTGCGCTTTTCCAGCACGAACCTCTCGACTTTGAGGAGCTATAATTCTTTTACCCTCAACATGATAGTGGCGATTTCCCATGCCCTCGATCATTATGCCCCCTTTTGAACTCACTATGTTAATTATAACAAATTTTTTTATTATTGTTTCGATTCTTTGTCTGCTATACTGATTTTTCCACAAAAACAGTTTTTTCCATGTTTTCTTCCCTTTTCTTCCTCATCCTCTTCCTCTTCATCGCCTCCACCCCCGATCTCCCCTCCCTTTTCGCCTCCTCTCCCCTCTCCTTCTTCCTCGGCCTCTCCCTCCTCCTTCTCCTCCTTCTCTATACCATGGGAAAAAAAACCCACCTTCCTAAACCAACAGCCATCAATCGCGCCCAGTCCACCCTCCTCATCTTTTTTCTCACTCTCTACCTCGGCCTCGGCTTCGGCCCCTCCTATCGATCCATTCCCCCCTTCTCATGGAGTGAAACTCTCTCCATCCTCCCTCCCCTCCTCCTCTATTTTGGAGGCCTCTTCACCTTCTACTACGGATGGGCACAACACTCTTGGCGAGGCTGAAATTCCTCCCCTTCCTCTTTTGCTCGAACCCAAGTCGGCTTCATCGCCCCCTTCATCATCCCCTACCTAGCCCTTCTCATCCTCATCGATACCCTCGCTCTCTTCCCTCTCCCCACCATCGCTACCATCCTCCTATTTTTGACCCTCTTCCTCACCCTCTTCTTCACCATGCCTTGGATCATGGTCTCCTGCTGGCAATGCCCTTCTCTCCCCCCTTCTCCTCTATACGACCGCCTAAAAAACACCTGCAAAACCTGCCACTTCCGCTATGGCAAAATCCTCCTCTGGCCCCCCATGGACGACCTCCTCACCGCGGCCATCATCGGCACCATCTACCCCTTCCGCTACATCCTCTTCACCAAAAACCTCCTAAAACAATTCCCCGATGAAGAAATCGAAGCGATCCTCATCCACGAAATTGGTCATAGTTACCGAAAACACCTTATCTTCTACCCCTTTATCTTCCTCGGCCTCATCGTCCTCTTCGCCCTCTTTTCCCTCCTCTTGCAAGTCATCGATACAGAAAAACTCTCTCTTCTCATAAAAACACTACCCCAATCTCCCTCGAACTTCTTTCTCCCATTCATGGCTTTTATTGGTTACGTCATCCTCTTCACCCTCTACTTCCGCTTCGTCTTCGGCTCCTTCTCCCGCCTCTTCGAACGACAAGCCGATCTCCACATCTTCCACACACCACTTCCTCCCCATACCATGGCCCAAGCCCTCGAACACCTCGCCCAAGCAACGGGCAACACCCATCATGAGCCCAATTGGCACCACGGATCTCTCCATAGCCGCATCGACTTCCTCTATCGCGCGATCGACAACCCCTCCCTCGTCCAACAACACCACCGCAAGGTCTATGTCACCCTCTCTCTTTACTTTTTCTTTCTCTTCCTCGGCATTCTTTTTCTCATTCTGATATGATGCATCCTATGAAGGACAAAGATCCCCTTACACCATGGCGTGACGCCTACAACAAAAGAAAAGAAGCTGCTCTTCAAGAATTCTTTCAGTTCCTCTCCTTCCCGAGCGTCAGCGCTGATCCCCAATATACCCCCGACGTTCAAGCCTGCGCCCAATGGCTCTCCAATACCCTCGCTAGTCTCGGTTTTCATACCGAACTCTGGCCCACTGATAACCACCCCATCCTCTTCGCTTCCTCCCTCGAAGCAGGACCCAACAAACCTACCCTCCTCCTCTACAACCACTACGATGTCCAACCCGCCGACCCCCTCGACCAATGGACAACTCCCCCATTCCAACCCTCCCTACGCAATGGCAACGTCTACGCCCGTGGCGCCCAAGATAATAAAGGTCAATGCTTCTACGTCCTCGAAGCCCTCCGCCTCTGGAAACAAACCCACAACACCTTCCCCATCAACATCAAACTCCTCATCGAAGGAGAAGAAGAAGTCGGCAGCCCAGGGCTCACAAAAATCCTCCCTCAAAAACAAAAAGAACTCGCAAATGATGCCGTCGCCATCGTCGACCTCGCCATCCCCTCCCCCACACAACCCGCCATCACCCTAGGCACACGCGGCATCCTCACCCTAGAAATCGCCGTCACAGAAGCCAACCAAGACCTCCACTCCGGCATGGTCGGCGGCCTTGTACAAAACCCGATCCACGTACTCTGCTCCCTCCTAGCACAACTCCATGACGCCTCAGGTGCCGTCACCGTCCCCGGCTTCTACGACAACATCATCCCACTAACAGACAAAGAAAAAACCGCCATCGATTTCTCCTTCGACGAAAATACCTTCTCCTCCCAATTCGGTTGCCCTCCTCTCGGAGGAGAAAGCAAGTTCTCCCCAGCAGAACGCCGCAGCTTGCGCCCCACCCTCGAAATCAACGGCATCACCGGCGGCTACTCGGGTAAAGGCTTCAAAACCGTCATCCCTCACACCGCATCAGCAAAAATATCGTGCCGCATCGTCCCCAACCAAAACCCCTCCACCATCGCCAACGCCATCGTCTCCTACCTCAAAAACCTCACCCCAAAAGGTGTCCAACTCTCCTCTAACATCTTCCCCGGCCACGGCACCGCCCTCCGAACCTCCCCCGATCACCCCACAACACAAGCCTTCGCCCAAGCCCTCTCCGAAATCTACCAAAAACCTTGCCTCTATACCCTCGAAGGTGCCTCCATCCCCATCGCTCCCACCCTCGCTACAACATCCCTTAATAATAACGTCGTCCTCCTCGGCCTCGGCCTCGACTCCGACGCCATCCACGCCCCTAACGAGCACTTCAGCACCGACCGCCTAGAAAAAGGCTGCCTCATGATCGCCCGCACCATCGAACTACTAGAAGCCGATGATGTAGAGAAATTGTAGTGTGATGTTATGGGTGGATAAAGGGAAATTAAGGGCATAGGGGCGGTAGGAGTAGGTGATATTGACGTTACCGAAGTAGGGGATGATATAAAAGTAGCGGATGCCGATATCGACGGACTGATGGTGGATGAGGCCGTAGCTATCGAAATCGTCGATAAGGGAGGGGAAAGCGTCGGAACCTGCCCCCCATAGGGTATGGGTGAAGAGGCGTAAATAGTGGCGATCGCAGAAATTGTGTTCCCAGGCAATGTTCCAGCGCCACCATGGAGAGCCTGTATCGGCAATACCGAGAGCTACAAATGTCCAAAAACGCATCAGCCACATGGGTGCACAAGGCACTTCTCTGCCTATAGCACAATGGGCTTCGGCTTCGAGGCGGCCGTGGTAGAAGGTACTGGGGTCGCGCACGGCGTGTTTCCAAGCTTTTGTCAGTGTGGCACCGGCAGCAAGACTCAAGGGGTCACCAAGAAGATCGTCATAGAAAAGATAACGCCCCGTAAGGCGAAAGCTGTCAAAGGCGAACTGCCGTTGTAGGGTATGGGCGAGGTTGAGTTCGATCTCAGCATCGATATCTTGCCAAGGAGAGACCTCTCCACTAAGGCGAACAAAAAGATCATCTGAGTGATAGGCAACATTCGTACCTGGGCGCTGTATCTGAGAAAAATGTTGGTAACGACTATCCAGACGCGTTTGGATTTCAAAAGGCTGCTCAAACCAAGGCATTTCTTCTCTCGCAAAAAGAGATGTAAATGAAAATAAGAAGAAAATGCAATATTTCATATACCTTTCCTAACCACCACAGATCAACTATGTTATTTTCCCTTCGTTTCATCGCACAGCGAAGAAACGAAGGGAAAATAACGCAAGGCAGCGCAAGCTGCCGCGGGGTCTGGGGCCCACGGCCCCAGCGGGGTTTGGGGCAGGGCCAAAAAAAAAAACCTCTACTCTGCGTACCCTTTTTCGGCAAGCCACCGTTCGGCTTCGAGAGCTGCCATGCATCCCATTCCTGCGGCTGTTACCGCTTGTCGGTAGACGAAGTCGTAGACATCGCCTGCAGCGAAGACGCCGGGGACATTGGTTTGTGAAGTACCGGGTTTCACTTTGATGTATTTGTTTTCATGCAATGCGATTTGGTCTTCAAGAAAAGCGGTGTTGGGAGTATGGCCGACGCCAAAAAAGAGTCCTGCAGCTTCGTGTGTGGTTTTTTCTTTTGTCTTTACATTTTGTATGGTGATGGAGCGAACGACATCGTCTCCGTCAACAAGTGCCACGACGCTATCCCAAAGGACTTCGATTTTTGGGTGTTTAAAAAGGCGTTCTTGCATGATTTTGGAGGCTCTTAGTTCGTTTCTGCGGTGAACGAGGTAGACCTTACTAGCGAATTTGGTGAGGAAGGTTGCCTCTTCGATGGCCGAATCGCCCCCTCCGATGACGTATAGGGGTTTATTCCGAAAGATGGGCATGGCACCATCACAGACAGCACAAGCCGATACGCCTTTATTCCAAAACTCGCCATCTCGTGTTCCGGGAATATCAAGGCGCTTTGCCATAGCACCTGTTGCAATGATCAGCGAGTTGGTCACATGGCAATTGGAATTCCCTTTGACGACAAAGGGGTGATCCTTTAGCTGCACATGCATGACATCGTCCGTAATCACTGTGGTACCAAACCGGACGGCTTGTTTCTTAAACTGCTCCATCAAGTCGGGACCAGAAATGCCCTCAGGGAATCCGGGATAGTTCTCGACATCGGTCGTGGTCATCAACTGCCCCCCTGGGGGGCCACTAAAAAAGCCTTCATACACGACAGGCTCAAGATTCGCCCGTGCTGCATAAATTGCTGCTGTCCATGCAGAGGGCCCGGAACCGATGATAACGATTTTCACCCGATTTGACATAGCATTCCTTGAGTTATCTTTTCTGAATGCGATGTGCAATTTTCTTAACAGAAAATTGCACATCGCATTCTAATAAATTGGATGTTTTTCTGGGGGCCCAGGCCCCCATACCCCCGCGGCCGCTAAAAAAGCGGCCTTGCATTTGTCGTGAAACTGTAGCATTTGCTTCATCACGGCCTCGGAAGCAAAGAATACCTAAGCGTCACCCATTTGTAAAGAGACGGGAGAGTCAAGAGCCTGCTCAAAAGGGACTAATATTGTTGGATCGAATCTTGGGCTTTTTTCTCGAGATTTTTTTTGTAGAAGATCCGTCTCTGAGGAGTCTCTTGCTTTCAAGGCAAGAGCAAGCGCATTGAAGGGATTGATCATCAATGCTTCCTCGTACATTTTTTTACTTTCTTGCATATCAGCACAACAATGGTACACAAGACTTCTAACAGCACACACTTCCGCTACTTTGGGAGCGTGTTGATACGCTTGCTCACAACTTTTCACAGCATTTTCTATTTGATTTAAAGCAAGATAGTTAAGCGCTGTTTCTAACCACCCTTGCATATTCAATCCATCGTGTTGATTGACTTGTTGACTTACCTCTAAGGCTTGTTGGTAGTCACCCTGCAAGCGATACATACGACTTCGTTCATTATAAACAGTACCTAAAAGATGCAATCTTTCTTTGTTGGTTGAATACACCTCGCCTTGTATAGACTCTTGTGTTTTTTTTGAACTATCTTCTAAACGACCTAGAAGTATGGACAGATATTTTCCTTCGAAAATATGGGCTTCTTTGTTGGGTTCAAGATCCTCGCCTCTATCACCATCTTCTAAACCATAAGTTTTTAGGAGAGAACAAACGTTCTCCTTTTCCATGGTTTGTAGATGAGATAAAGCGATTTGCAAGATGTTAAGCGCATCTTTTGGATACAACCGGCTTTGTAAACAATACGCCTGGATGCTTCTCGTATTAAGAACAAGTGCTTTTTCGACATAGCGCACTGCTTCTTTCTGATTGCCTCGCCCAAGATATGCCTCCGCTAACCAGAGATATTTTTGTTCCGAGTTTTGTTGTTTCTTCAGAAATCGAATGGCATTAGTGTAATTTCCAGTACAAAGAGCGTCTGGTATCACATTAAGAAAACGAATAGTGGGAAAAGTGGGTGTCATTATTTTCTATCCTGTTTTGCTAGTTCTGATTTTAATTTTAGCGTATCTACCTGAGTCCGTCGTGCGCCCTGTTTCCCCCCTCCGAATAGGCCACCTATTTTATTCAATAAATTTCTTTTCTTTCTTCTAGGCCGCTCCTCTTCTTTTTTTTCTCTCTCTTGTTCCAGTTTTTGACTAACAAGAGGTTGTAGCTCTTTTACAAGCTGGTTATCCACATTCTTTTCTTGTAAGTTATTAAGCACAAGAAAACAAAGTTCATATTGTTTTTTTCTAAAATGGCACTCCGCTATTTTTTCATATAGTTCTTCGTCTATCTCGTTTTTTGGCAGTTCGTCTTGTTGCACAAGTGAAGCGAAAATCTTATACGCATCCGTATAATTTTTATGATGAAAATAATAGTTACCCAATCGTTTTCTTAGATGCTGGTCTTCTGGATGTCTCGCAATGAGTGCTTTGATTTTTTCTTCTACTTCCAGTTCATCAACTTCAAAAGCCTTAGGCATTTCCAAATAGAGTCGATACCCCGCATCTTCATGAGGGAATAATCTGATAAGCTTCTTGACCCAATCACTCGCTGATTCAAAATTTTTTCTTTCAATAGTAATTTCTGCGGAAACAAGGAGAGTCTCATAAGCAACAGGATTCATGGCAATAGCTTCTAGTGATGTTTCATGAGCATTTTCTATATAAGCCTGTCCTACTTTTGACAGCATGTATAAACTGCGAGCCTTTATCGCTAATGCTTCATAATCATTCCGATCTGACAAAACTTTTTCGATCGAAGCGAGTACATAACTGTATTGTTCTAAATAATAATTTGCATATGCTTCCCCCATCGTTGCTTCAATGCTATTTTGATCACTCAACACCTGTGCTGTAAGAAACGCAGCTGCAGCCTCAGTATAATCCTGATTCTTAAGAAGAGCCCATCCACTTGCCAATTTGACCTCAATCTGTTTTGCCTCCTTTGCCTTATCATCAAAACTCATTCCGTTCAGAACGTATACTGCTTCTTGTACATACTCCAGAGCTTTAGTTCCCTCTCTTGCTGCATGGCTTTTTAGACATAAAACGTAGACTGGATCGACCCCTAGAGAACCAAGCGTTTCTGCAACGCAATTTGCCTCTTCAAAACGACGCTCTGCAAGGAGTGTTTTAGCTTTTTTGGAGAGAGCTCTTCGATTTTCTGGATCATGCTTGAGAACGCTATCTAAATAATTATGTGTTTTTTTGTATTCACCTTGATTGAGCCACCTGTCGATAGGAAGATAATAGAAACCCGATTTTCCCAGATCATTATCTAATAAATCTTTTAATTGCTCGTCGAAATTGCTTATTTTTGAGTCCTGTTTGTTCTCGAGAAATTCCTTACATACGGCTTTTGCTTCCCGATAGCTCTTTTCATTTATTAATATTTTGATGAGACTTTCAACAGCCATTCTACATTGAGGATCGATCGAGATTGCCTCATATATCCGTTCAAGAGCCTTCTCAGTGTCACCATTCAAGTACAGTAACAATCCCGAGATTGCCAATACGAGATAGTTTTTTGGATTCGTTTGATAGGCCAATAGACAATTTTTTTGACTTTCCGAATACCTTTTGCTTTTATGCCAAGCTAATGCCTGCAATACTAGCGCCTCTACATGAAGGGGATTCTTCTCTAAAATTGCGCTGCAATCGTATAAAAGAGTCTCTGTATTTTGTGTCACAGCATCATCATAAGCGGCTGAAAGCCAAGTTTCTGTAACGGTTACTTGTTGTTGTTGGCTCCCCTCTACTTGTTCCAAAGCATTTTGGCTCGCCTCGCATGCTCTATCGACATCCCCCATACTTCGATACATCCAGCTTTCAGCGATTCCTATTTCTATTTCCGAGATTTGGGTTTTGTTAGGATCTTGGATATTTTTAAGCACTCTCTTGCCAATTTGAGCACCTTTTGAGCCTTCTTAGGCGAATGCACGTTTGCTCGACTTTTTAAACAAAATGCTTGAATATTTTCTGGACTGATTTGCAGAATTTTATCGGCAAATATACCTGCTTTTTTATATTTGCATTGTGCAAGATAAACTCTTCCCAATAACCATAAATTTTCTTCGGTTACACGTTGCGTTTTTAAGAGCTCTATCGCATTTCTGTATTGTCCTTTATTAATCATTGTAAAAATTTTATCTCTGGTGACGACGCTTTTCTCGCTACTGGAAGAGGTAGATGGTGTCTGTTCTTTGAGAGCCTTTTGCCACTCCATTTGAACCTTAAGGAAAGTCGTATTTTCGGAACGAACTCCCCATACTTGATTGCAAATCTCCAATGATTTTTTAAAATCTCCCCTTTGAATTAATACGCGAACAAAAATAGCTACAATGTCTTCATCGGTAGGTTTCATTATCAAAGCTATTTCACAAGCCAATTCGGCGCCAAACAGTTTTCTTTGTTGGATTTTCTGTTGGATTTTTTCCAAAAATTTTACTTTGTCAAATGTGCTTTCTGTTGCATCCCCTTTCGATGTGCTTGCTGGGTATTCGTCTGAGGTATTCCTGCTATCTGATAATTGCAAAATGGCGCTCATACTAGCACCACTCGATGTAGATGAAGTCGTTTCCATAATTTGTGTTTCCTTGTGTAATGCTGTCTCATCTACCGCAGTTTTTCTGATATTGGTAAACGGTTGGAATTGTTCTTTGTATATGACTAATGCGTCTTGCCATATGCCTTTTAACTTTAGGAATTGGCAATCTTTCGAACGGACTCCCCAATGCCCTTTAATCAACTCCCATGCATTCCTAAAGTCTGCTAAAGCAATGTATTTATAAAAAAATGCTTGAATAACTTGGTTTTTATTCTCTTGCTCTTCTGGATAAGTGGAACAAAAAACGGTATATTCTAATTGCGCTGGATAAAATTGTTGGTTCTTAATTTTTTGTAGAATGTCATTCAAACACTCTTCTTTTTCCAGCTCGAGATCCCTGTTTGATGCAGTATGTTCCACATGCCTATCTGGTTCAGGTGTAGGTGGGTACGAAAAAGAAGTAGGGTGAACTTCCATAAAAACTGTTTCCTTGTTTCCTTTGTTCCGAAAAAAGATAACAAAGTATCTTGTTTTAAATATATAAAAAACAATTAATGCTACTTTGTTCGTTGTATAGTAAATAAAATCAACAAACTAGAATTATTATTCACTAATTAATAAAACAAAAAAACGTTATTTTATTTGTTATCCTTTTATTAACGCGAAGGTCGCGAAGAAAAGGAATCCTTATAATCCTCCTATTCTCTTTGCGTTAACGTCCCCTTCGACACTTTTTCCGAAAAAGGGTATTCTTCTTTCTATGAAAATTCTGATCATTGGTACTGGATATGTCGGCCTTGTCACAGGTGCCTGCTTTGCGGAGATGGGACACGACGTTTTGTGTCTTGATATTGATAAGGCAAAAATTGCAGCCCTTAAAAAGGGCGTCCTCCCCTTCTATGAGCCAGGCTTAAAAGAACTCGTGGAAAACAACACCCGTGCTGGACGCCTTTTCTTCACAACGGATTATCGACAAGGGGTCACTTCTTGTACGGTCTGTTTCATTGCTGTGGATACTCCCCCCCTTCCCGATGGAAGCGCCAATCTAAAAGCCGTTTTTGCCGCAGCAGAGGGTATCGTAGACCACATGGAGAGCTTCCGGGTTATTGTCAACAAATCAACAGTCCCTGTCGGTACAGCACACCAGATGCAAAGACACCTCATGGCATACCAAAAGAAAAAGGGGAAACAAGTTCCTTTCGCTCTTGTCTCCAATCCCGAATTCCTTCAAGAGGGCAACGCTCTTCAAACCTCTTTACGACCCGATCGGGTGGTCATTGGCGTAGAAGATCCCAAAGCAAAAGAGATGATGAAAGAGATCTACCGCCCTTTCATGGTGAGCCACGAACGGCTGCTGGTGATGTCTCGGGCTTCAGCCGAACTGACGAAATATGCGGCCAATGCGATGCTCGCCTCACGCATCTCATTAATGAACGAGCTCTCTCTTTTCTGTGAAGAATTGGGAGCTGATATCCATCAGGTACGCTTAGGGATTGGAACCGATGCGCGCATTGGACTCCCCTTTTTATGGGCAGGTATTGGATATGGAGGATCGTGCTTTCCTAAAGATGTAAAGGCTCTTGAAAAGCAGGGAGAATCGCTAAATATCACCACTCCCCTTCTTTCAGCGATATCGTCCGTGAACCACGCACAACAAGACCATTTTTTACAAAAAATTCTCGATTTTTTCTCAGAAACCGGGGGCTTATCGGGGAAGCGATTGGGGATTCTTGGTCTTTCTTTTAAGCCAGGAACGGATGATTTACGCGAAGCCCCTTCGATCCGACTGATTGAGCAGCTCTTAAAGCGTGGAGCCTACTGCAAAGCCTATGACCCCATCGCCATGGAAAAAGCACAAGCCATCTTCCCTCCCAGTCCACAGATGGCCTACGTGCATTCCGAAGAGGAGGCGGCAACGGGCTCTGACGCGATGATTCTTTGTACAGAATGGAAACAGTTTCGTTCTCTGTCGATGCCCGTTTTGCGAAAAAAAATGCGGGGTAACGCTTTTTTCGATGGGCGGAACCAATACGATCCTGAAGCCATGAGGGCATGGGGTTTCCATTACGCGTGTGTTGGGCGTGGGATCTCACTCCATCAAGAAGTACCGGCTTTGTATGAAGAAAGGAGCCGTGTTTGATGACAACATCTTCTTTTCTCTCTTGTTTTGCCTTCGAAAAAAAGAAAATAGAACAGGCTCTTGGAAGCATTCTTCCAAAAACTTCCCCTTCTTCTCTTCTTCCTCTCTTTGAAGCGATGCGCTATGCCGTGTTGAAGGGAGGAAAGCGATTTCGTCCCCTTCTCTGCATAGCAACAGCAAAAGCCCTTGATGCAGACGAAAACAAAACGATCCATCCCGCTGTAGCACTAGAGCTGGTCCATGCCTACTCCCTCGTCCATGACGATCTCCCTTGCATGGACAACGACGATTTTCGACATGGTCAGCCCACCGTACATAAAATGTACAACGAGTGGCAAGCCCTCTTAACGGGAGATGCCCTTCTTACTCTTGCTTTTTCTACTCTTGCCGACGCCTCTCATCTCAACGAAAAGGAGAAAATTTCTTTAATCTCGCGATTGGCAAACAAAAGCGGTTGCAAAGGGATGGTAGGAGGACAATATCTCGATCTTGCACAAAAGGGAAAGAGCACCTCTCTTACACAACTGCAAGAGATCCATCAAAGAAAAACAGGAGACTTATTAGAGACCGCGATTCTCTTTGGAGCGGTACTTGGAAATGCTGATGACAAAACCATGCAGCTCTTGCAGAAATGGGGTCAACGCCTTGGCCTTGCTTTCCAACTGGCCGACGACATCGTTGATGTTGTTGCAAGCGAAGAGAAACATGGAACGACTACTTCTTCGGATATTGCCAATCAAACGGCAACGAGCATCTCTCTTCTCGGCTTGAAAAAAACAGAAGAGTGGGTCGAACAACTTCTTATAGAGGCTAAAACGCTTCTCAACGATTTTCAGGGAGACCGATCTTACCTCGATCCTTTTCTCGATCAAATCCACACAAAAATAAAGTTTTTCAATAATTCTTTACTTTGATAGAATAATTCTTTTTCTATTATGACTCTTACACGATACACCCCAGGAAGTCTGCGCGAGCTCTTCCAGATTTCCGTCCCTCTCATGGTCTCCTCCTTAGCGATGTTGGCCATGCTCTTCGTCGACCGTTTGTTTCTTGCACAATACTCGATGGATGCGCACAACGCTGCCGTCAATGGGGCAACGCTTGGTTGGGCCTGTTTGATGGGATGGATTGCCATTGCAAGCATTTCTGAAGTCTTTGTTGCCCAGTATAATGGGGCAAAAGAACACCATCGAATGGGAAATCCCGTCTGGCAAATGATTTGGTTTTCCCTTTTCTCCTTCGCCTTTTTCTTCCCTCTCTCTTGGTGGGGAACGGATTGGATCTACGGATCCAATCCCTCTTTTGCACTAACAAAAGATTATTTCCGACTGATCATGCTCTTTGGCCCGAGTTATTGCCTATATGGAGCCATTACTGGTTTTTTTATTGCCCAGGGGAAAACCCATTTGATCACCATCCTTGCGATAGGAGCCAATCTCCTCAATGCACTCCTTGACTGGCTCTTGATCTTCGGCGTAGAAGGGTGGATTCCCTCGTTTGGGGTAAAAGGAGCTGCGATTGCTACGAATATTGGAGAGCTCGTCCAAATAGGTATTCTTTTTGCCCTTTTTCTTCGAAAAAAGAATCGGCAACAATGCGGGACAGCCATGCATTTTATCGACACACGCGTTTTAGGAAATTGCATCAAAATTGGTCTACCTAATGGAATTGCCATGGCTATTGAAGTGGGTGGATATGCTCTTTTTTATTATCTGTTGACTCATGCTGGAGAAGCGTATATTACCCTTGGAGGCATTTGTCAGAATTTTATGATGCTTTTTTTCTTCTTGCCTGAGGGATTGAATAAAGCAACGATGACGATTGCGGGGAATATGATTGGCGCAAAACAAAAAAATCTCGTTCCCTTTATGTTGAAAAAAGTGATCCAATTTCTCCTATTCTGGTTGTGCATCATGTTGATGACCTTGACTCTTTTCCATTCGCACATCCTCTCTCCTTTTATTACCCATGCAGCTTCTGATGTGTTCTTGTTGATCCGACCGACATTCCCTTATCTCATGCCTTTGGTCGCTTTGGGTATTTTCTTCGAAGGGGTACGCCTCTCTCTTGTCGGCATTCTAACAGCAGCAGGCGACACGCGTTTCATTCTCTATTCGGGATCCACCATGGTTTGGTTCCTATTGATTATACCCGTCTACTGGTTAATCGTTGTCCAATCGGGCCCATTCATTCTTGTCCCCGTCCTGGCCTTGTGGAATAGTGTGGCGATGTCGATCGTCTATGCTCTCCGTTTCTATGGAGGAAAATGGCGTTCTATTGAACTGGAAACCACTCCATCATTGGTACAGAGCCAATAGTCGATCTCTGTTGTTAGAGAGAGTTTTTTTAACCACTTCTCGGATTCTCCGAAGTCTTCAGCGATCATAGCAGCGGTTGCCAAGGCATCGGCAAGAAGGCAATTCTTGGCAAGAATGGAGATCGAACCCATCTTTTTTCCTTTTTGGCGAAGAGGTTTTTTTACTGTAGGGTCGAGGATATGGGTATACCACTCTCCTTCAATCTGCCACGACTGATAATCGTCCCCACTTGTGGCCAAAGCGGTATTTTCGAGTGCGACAACGGCAATAGGGAGTTGTTGACTAGGATCGCTATCGGACTTTCGAATGCCGATCTGCCACGGTCTTCCCGAAGGATGTCTCCCTGAAGCTGCAACTTCTCCTCCCCATTCGACATAGACGCCTCCCCACTGTTGTTGTTTCAGGCGTTCCAAAAGAAGATCCACGGCATATCCTTTGACCGCACCATCGAAATCGAGTTGTATGGTTCCATAGTTTTTACGCAACACCCCATCGTGGACCACGATATCTCTCCAACTTGGTTCTCCATGGAATTGAGCGAGCTCTGCAGGAGAGGGTATTTTTTCTTCTGTTAAGCGTTTCTTCCATAAAGTAATCCAAGCCCCGATAGAGGGATCAAACCTTCCCTCTGTGAGCTGAACGATAGCATCCATTTCCTGAAGAAAATCCCTCATTGCCTCCGAGAGGGGAAAATCCCTATCGGCAGGCAAAGCATTGATTTTTGAGAGTTCGGAATGGGGATTCCAATGATTAAATGTCGTATCGATATGATCAAACACGTCTTGGATAAGGGTTTGTGCGCACTCTTCTTCTTGGATAGAGAGATCTTTGCCAATCTGCACACAAAAGGGAATCGTCATGGCTACACCAGAAAAGGATGTGATGCCTCGCTCCTGTCGTGCACAGCCAAGGAGAAGTATCAACAACACAATTGGGGTCAGGCCTGACATTCGGACATTTGGAACCCATGTCCGAATGTCAGGCCTGACTCCAAAACTAAACCAAATGCCGTTTCTCATAGCTTTTCATCGTATTTTCTAAAAGCATGGCAATAGTCATAGGTCCAACGCCTCCGGGAACGGGGGTAATGGCCGCACAGCGATCTTTGACAGAGGGGAAGTCGATATCACCAACAAGTCGATATCCTCTTTTCATCGTGGCATCACTCTCTTGATTGATGCCAACATCGACGATGACAACCCCTTCTTTGACATCTTCGCCGCGAATGGATCGAGGCGCTCCCATCGCCGCGATCAAAATATCGGCCTGCCGGGTATAGATTTTGGGATTGGGGGTTGCGCGATGAACGACGGTCACCGTGGCATTGGCTTCTTTATTTTTTTGCAATAGCAGTGCCGCTAACGGTTTACCAACAATGGCGCTTCTTCCCAAAATCACAACATTTTTCCCCTCAAGGACAACACCATAATGAGCTAATAATGTTTGGATGCCCAGGGGTGTGCACGAAACAAAACCGTCTTCGCGCCCGAGTAATAGTTTCCCAACGTTCATTGGATGAAATCCGTCAACATCTTTTTCAGGAGAGAGAGCATCGATCACGTTCTCAAAGGCGATGTGTTGAGGAAGAGGGGTTTGGATAAGAATGCCATCGACTGTATCGTCTTTGCTCATACAAATGACCTCTTCAACTAATTCCTTTTCGGTAACGTCATCGGAATAGGTCTTGAGGATAAAGCGAATCCCTACCCGCTCACAGGCACGCCGTTTGTTGCGCACATAGACTTGCGATGGAAGATGCTCTCCAACCAAAAAAACGACCAATGTAGGAGGCTTTCTCTCTTGGATAGAGAGAAGGCGTTGCTTGAGACGCTCTTCCAGTTTTTCTGCTAAAATCTTTCCATCTAAACGTTGCATGCTTGCTCGTAATAGGCCTCGTTCCAAAAAGCATACTCGAAACGCACCGATTGTTCAAAGACCTCTTTCATTTCATTCCTCTCTTTACTCGATGCCTTTTTCCATATTTTTTGATAAAGGTCGAGCATCGTCCTAACATCTTTTGCAAAAACAGGACTCGCGTAGAGATCGAGCCATCGCTTATAAGGATTATTTTTTTCTACCCTTCCATCAAACACACGGCCTATCTCCCAATAGATCCAAAAACAGGGTACTAGAGAGGCAAAGCCAAGGGGAAATGTTTCGTCAGAAACCGAAGAGAGAAGAAATGTCGTATAAGAACAACAGGCCGATTTCTTCTCATTAGAAGGCAATTTGCTTGTTTTCAGAAAAAACTCTTTATAAATCCGTTGTTCACCAAGAAGAGCCATCTCCTCTAGTTGAGACAATGTGGCTATTGTGGACAAACTTTCTGCCTTTGTTCCAAGCACGGCAAGAGCTTGAGAAAACTCGACTAGATAGAGAGCATCTTGTTCCATATAACGAGAAAACCGCTCGATACAGAGCGTTCCCGCTCCCATTTCTTGAATGAATGGGTGGTTGAGAATTTTTCCGATCCACGGTTGCATCGACACAAAAAAATCAAAAATATACATCTATACTTGGCCTATAATCAGAAATCTTGATAGGTTTATTCTAAGATAGGTCGTTGTATGCTACGTGCTTTTTTCTCTCTGCTCATAGGGGTATTCCCTCTTCTTCTTTTTTCTCAAGAAAATCCATTGACCTGTCTTGAAAAAGAGAAGGATAATTTTTTCCCTTACACCATTGTCACTTCTGCTCTTAGTCTTAACCAAGTCAACCAAAGCGTCTGGACACCCATTGCAAATACCTTGGAACAACGATCTAGAGAAGTTCCTGCAATGATGCGATCCAGAGGGGTAACAATCACCCCTAATCCCTTTGTCTACCCCTATAACGACCGCATTGCCAAAGAGATGTGGCTACAAATGCTTGAGAGAATTTTTATCGATACTCTCTACGAAAACCAAGTCTATAACCCCGCTATCATTGGGAATGCCTTCAACTACATCAAAGCAAACCACCTCTCGCAATTCTTTCCTCGCTGCTTTCCTATGGTGACAAAAGAAGAGAAAGAGCAGAAAGAAAAAGAACGTGAAAAGACCAACAATAATAGGTAAAGAAATGCTTTTTTTATATCGTTTTACCCTTTTTTTCTCTCTTTTCTCTCTCTTCCCGTTATGGAGTCAAGAGGATGGGAAAGACATCCAAAATAAAAATAAAGAGATGGTCATGGAGTGTTCGCGCGAAGCTCTCCTCTCATTTTTCCCTAAACCCATAGTCTACAAGGTTTTACAACAATACGGAATTCCTGAAGCAGAATGGGCGTCCATCTATCGCGATCTCGAACAGAAAGATCGCGCGGTAATTCCTCTTGTCGAAGAAAAAGCCTCTAAAATGGAACCCAATCCCCTCAAAGACCTACGCTACCGTTCAGAAGCCGTTCGTCTTTTCCGCGAAACGCTCGTCGAGAGTTTCACCAAAGTCATGAACGAACATGGTATTACAGACGAGGAACAAATCGAGGAGATGCTCGATGACATCCAAATCGAAAAGGCGCGTGCTTTTGCCGATTGTATCGAAAATCTTCGTTAGGTGCGCTGCCTAAAACGCATCTGAAGGGCTCTTCTACGGGAATCCCTTCGCATTCCTTTGGGGAACAGAGCTTGTAGTGACCAACTCCATACACACCATGCATATGCTCCATCGATCCAAGGCATGATAAGCAGATCGGTAAACACCCATTTCATCGATAGTGGAAAAGGCTTTCCTTCCAAAAAAGTGAGACTCAGCGCTTCGATGAGAGTCAGGCAAAGAGCGGCACACGCTGTTAGAAAAGGCAATGTTGTTTTTTGATCAGCAAAAAAATACCGACGCAGGCGAAAAAGAACCAAGAGTGTTGTAGCGTGACTCAGCGCATAAATCCCCAATCTTCCATCTGACGAAAAAAGATCGATGACCCATCCACACCCTATCGCCAAAACGAGACCAAAGGAAGAAGGATAGGTATAACTGATCATAACGAGAAAAGGAGCAAAGGGATAAAAAACAACGGAAGGGAAAAAAAAAGGCCACAAACAGGCCCACAATAACATAAAAAAAAATGGAATTCCTAATCGAACGAACACTCAATAGGCTCCACGTGCGGTAAACACAGCAGGAATGGTCAAAAGGACAATTTTTACATCCTTGAAAAAAGACCATTGATCGACGTAATTTCTATCGAGATAAATTCTTTTTTGATAACTCTCATCACTT
>CALOCV010000014.1:0-7595 GCA_942491955.1 Parachlamydiales bacterium | reverse complement strand
TGGATGATCGCTATCACGATCGCCACCCCTCCTGCGATCCCACATGATGCCACGGGGAGATAAAACTCGATAAAAATGAGAAAAGACCAAGAAACAGCAGTGCAAGAAAGGCACGATGATCATTTTTTTCTCCTTTTGCTCCGAACAGCAAGAATGATCCCATCAATTTTCTCCACAGTGATCGCCATTTTGCTTTCTCTAAAAACCCCCACTCGTTACAGCATCATGAATGCGCACTTCGATCACCACCTTCCCTGCCGGACGTAATGTCGCTGCCACGATCCCCTCTGTTCCCTCATTCGGAAGCGCAAGGCGATCCATTCCTGCAACATACCCCTTCGCAGCTTCTTGCTCGTGTCCCATTAAAACAAACCGTTGAAACCCCTTGAATGAGGGCATCACATACCGAGCCAAAAGAGCAATAAAAACGACAGCAACAACAAGTGTCCCTGCAAGCCAAGCTAACCGCATCAAAGCATATTGCCCGGCCGCATTGAGTTGCTGGGTATCCCAATGAAAATCAATGGAACCGATGCCAGGGATCATGATACCAAAAAGACCAATGATGAAAAAAATCCCTCCTACCACTCCAACAAGGCCAAATGTTGGTAAAACAAAAACCTCTGCTAGGATCAGCAACAGTCCCGAGACGAGAAGAATCAATTCCAACCAATGGGCAATTTGTAAAGAAAAACTCGATAAAAGAATGAGAAAAAGAGCAATGGCAGCAACAGAACCAGGAACTCCAAAACCTGGCGTACTCATTTCGATATACGCCCCTAAAAGAAGAGCCAGAAAAAGCGCCGATTGTACCGCTGGAAGACTTAGTAGCACAAAGAAACGGGTCTTCCAATCCATCTGGTACTCAATAATATTTGCATCGGGAATGGCAGAAAAATAAGGTGCTGTAAAAAGAAGACTCTTGCTCGCAGGCCACTCCCCTTGCTCTTTTTCTTGCGGAGTAATGGGTGTCATTGAAGCAGGTTTGAGCAAAATATCGGCAACACCAAGTTCCATCATCTCTTCAGAAGAAAGAGTCAATAATTTCCCCTTCCTCGTAATCACCCGATCGGGATTGGGCCCGCTCGAACGAATTTCTTCATTATTATTGAGCTGGATCACCCGACCATTCCTCCAGACGAGAACCAAATCCTTGTCGACCATCGCTTCAGCAATTAATGGATTTCGATCAAAATACCGCGCTCGATTCGCAAAATCGGTCCGTAAAACCGAGTTAATTTTTCCGAGAGCCTCTTTCATTTCCCCTTCCGCCCCTAAAAGAACAGGCTCAGCAGCACCCGCCATGCTCGCTCCTTTGACACTTCAATATGATCGAAAGCGGCACGAATAGGCGATCATCGCTCCTGCAGAAATCGCCCAATTGTCGATGAGGCAAACGATTGGAATATGGGTTTGTGTATCAAATTCTTGCAAGGCATTGCAGATCTCCTGTGCAGCAAAAACTTCTCCACCAGGAGTGTTGAGCTTGAGAATGACAAAAGAAGGTTTTTTCTCTTTGTAAAACTCTAAAGCTTGTTTGATGTAAAGCCATGTTGATTGACTGATCATCCCTTTCCGATCATCGATTGCCATCCATCCAATGATGTTAGGTCCCTCTTCGGTATAACGAATCCATCGCATCAGCTCCGATTGCAACGCTGATGGAGAGAGAGGTTCTGCAAGAATATCCTCACCAGAAATTGCTTGGTTATACCCTTCCATCTCCTTAAATGCTTCAGGAGTTAATACCTTTTCTACAAGACCCAACTGAATAAGTTGCTGGTGATTCAAAACAAGGGTCTCTCTCGAAGAGACGAGAACAGGACTCTTCTCCTCCATCTCTTTCGTCCCCTCACGCCACCCATCCCCATCGACGAGAATCATCGCAGGATCACTCATTCCATCAGCAAGAAGACGGAGAAGACGTTCTCGATGACCCTCTCCTGAGACAAAACTACGCACTTGACTCTTAAGAACGTGTGGAGGCACTACCGCATTCGTTTCATAGGATATATCTCCCCATGAGACAAAAGGAGAAATGTACAAAGTATCGGCAAGAAAAGGGAAGATCGCTGCAGGGCCCAACGCATGGTCCTCGATATACGCAATGACCTCTGTTCCCCTTGCTTACCTTCTCCTGATACAGACTTTTCGCTAACTGAATAACTGCCTTTAAGTCACCTGTCGTGCTATCGATAAAAAGAATGACCCTTTCATGTTCCTTCTCTTCCACTTGCTCTATCGTCTTCTTGACGTGCTCCTCGCTGATATGGCCCATGAAAGAGAGGCGCAACGTCTCGGATTGAAGAGCCATCGAGGAGAAGAGAAAAATGTATAAAAACCAATGGCGCATCATAATGTATAAGATACCAAAAAAGAAATTGTGATACTATCTTTGCCATGCCTTCTGTGTACTATAATCCCAACCGCCTCGAAGGATTCCTCCTTTTTTGCACCGAGTTTCCTCCACAAAAAATGCTCGACGTAGCAAAACATCCAGACCGTTTCGACCTCAAAACACAACGGCAACAGAAACGCTATCTCCTCGCCCTTTTCCGCGCTGCATTTGTAAAACCCGCTCAATCCGTTCCCGATTTCCGTGGTTTCAAACGTTTTCTCTTCTCCCTCTCTCGACGCCTCTTCACACTCTTCTATTCCGACTACGCTTGCGCTTGCGCCATAGACATTTTAAAAGATCACCTTAATGTACCAACAGAAAAAAACAACGATACAACACGACAACCCGCATCAACCAACAAAAAACACTGGGAAAAAGAACTCCAAACTGGTGCAAAACGCATTTCCAAACGGTGGTCATTTGAAAAACATGATATATGGAAAGATATCGTTGCCAACTATCCCGCTCACGCTCCCTTTACGGATGAAACTGCTCTACATCTCTCTCTCCTCTACCTACAACACCTTGAGAAAAGCGATAGCGAAGAGCGGGAAAAAGTAAAGAAAGCGATCCATCACTACCGAGAAGGAAGTGCGTAAAATATACCCAAACCAATTGATGACACGCCCTAATACGATCTCCAAAACAAATTTCCCAAAATAATCTTGAAAATTTACCTGGATTGGTACAACGAACCGTTCTGGTTCCGTTTCCGACGAAATCCACCTCTTCCATCAAAAAAAAAATTTGTCTCGACCAAAAAAAAATTGTGGCCTTGATTAGGAATGGTCTTTCAAAAAATACTCCATGAGCAGAAAATGAGTGAGCGAAACGTTTTGGAATGATACCAATCCTGTTCGGTATAGAGATGGGTATCCCAATTATATAAACAAGAATCGGATACGAAGAATCGATTCTTCATTTTCATATCTTAAGGAGGTTTGCAATGGAATCATTATCAATGTCAACTGCTCAACAACATACTCACCAACAAAATGCAACTTTTTTCGGAACAAGGACATACACCTTGTTCCCAGATTTAAAAAATAAAATCGGAGCTAAACAGTATCATGAAGGCGCCGCATTATGTGCACAAATCGGAGAAGAGTATCTTGGGCGTCCTCTCAATAACGAGGCCAATACGATGGTTCGTCTAGGGGTTTTATGCCTTAAGAACCCCTCCGGTTTGCATGAGATATGGAAACCTTCATTGTCACAGATCACCGAATTGTCTTTATTCATTCGAACAATCTGTCCTGTTTTAAAAGAGATTCAACCTCCCTCTAGCACACCACCTCAACCTTCCTTTGTCTCGCGTTTGCCCGTAATCCAATCCCCTCCCTCTACAACAAGAAGCACCGGGAAAAATCAAACTACAGAAATTATGCTGCAGCTCCAAATTCTTAACTTGCTTGTTCACGTTTCCTCCCTCAATCGATTAAAATATGAACCCTCTCAAAGTACTGTCCCTATCAACAACAATAGGGAAGAAAATTTTTTGAGAATATTCACTACATTAAGTCAGGTAATCAAGCAGTTAGAAAGCTCACCGGATGTAGGAAAAACAGCCTCATTTAGATCCTTTAAAGAAATATTATCATTATATTCTTCTTATGCAGATTGGATTTCGTATCAAAGAAAAATTCCGTTAACCACATACATGACGGTTTTGAATCCGATTGCTTCTTCTCTTTCCGAGCGACATGCACAAGTCCTTTACGCCTGTTTGCTGCGATTACAGCACCGAAACGAGCAAAGTCGAGTACCAAAGGCCGCCATGAACGTCATGCTTCAAACGTTTGTCAATCAAATAAAACAAGTTCCTCTAGGCATAAGCGATCGCCCTACTTTGAAAGAAATGACCTACCTCGGTGATTTAGCATATCTCCTTCACCAAATTGCCTCGGAAACCTTGAATCAAAAAAACGAGAAAGAAATAACCGAAGAGCAGGTGGTACAAATTCTTTTTTCTCTTAAATCAACCCATCAATCAGCAGAAAAAACAACCAAATCCCTTTTGATGAAGAGAGATGAGGCAACAAATATTCTCGTTAATTATTTAGAAAATCATGTTCAAGAAGGATGGCTTTCTGTCTACTCAGAATGGATTGCTCTCCTCATTAACATTGGGCCAAAAGACAATCCCTCTCCAAAACTTTTTCGCGAAAAATGGCTCACTTTTATCAAGCAATACGCATTACCACCCCAAGATGAACTTACTAAGCTTTTAATAACGAAACTTGAGAATAAGCCAATAGACTAGGGTACGTCATCCATTGGATGAATTTGTGGTATTTCATATGTTTTAAAAACCAGTTTACATATGGTCATCTTTGCTTTTGTCGTTTTATTCGTAAAACGGTTTTGAACGAGTTTTTAGAAAATAAACTACCACAGAGCCCACAGAGAACGAGGACATATAGATTTATTTAGTGCATCCAGACATGTCTGAAGAAGTTGTAGAGGATCAGGTAATTATAGAAATTAAATCTGTTTTAATGTGAAACGATTGGTAGAGGGCATTCGTCGAATGAAAATATAACCCTCTCTCTGTGCTCTCTGTGGGCTCTGTGGTAGTTTTAATTGCTGAGATATGTCAAGTATGAAGACAGGTTCTAAAAGATTTTGAACAGGTTCTTAGATAATTTGATGGTAGTTCGTGTGGAAGCCGAACTATCGTCGAATCTGATATCGCGAGATGCAAATTCATCCAATTGATGACACGCCCTAAGATGGGTATCCATTTGCCTCTCAAATTGGGTACTATGGGGGATGCAAAAACGGCGTTTCCACCCCTTGATAATTTTGAATTTGGAACCAAATATGTGGGAAAAAGAAATAAAGGATTAAGCCAGCAAAAATGATGCCAAAAAAAAGAAAAGCACTCACCTTCCACCAAAGGGGGTATTTCACTTTTTTTTCCATATATCCTCTAAGCGTTGACTCCTTCCGCACCAATATTTGTAGACGCGATAACGTACCGGATTTTTTTGATAAAATTTTTGGTGATATTCTTCCGCAGGATAAAAAGGTGTCGCATCGATAATCTCTGTATAAACAACAGGCACCATCGTCTCGATTTTTCTCTTAGATGCAAGAGCCTCTTCCTTCTGTTTGGTATTAGCCGGGAAAATCGCTGAGCGATACTGCTCCCCTACATCACAAAATTGCTGCCCTTTTACCGTAGGATCAATGTTATTCCAAAAAACGTCGAGAAGCTGTTCATAAGAAACAATAGATGGATTGTAGATGACTTCGATCGCCTCAAGATGCCCCGTTTCTCCTTTACTTACCTGTTGGTAGCTTGGATTTTCTTCCTCTCCTCCAATAAAGCCCACTGTTGTTTCCTCAACCCCATCAACTTTATCCAAAGCCTCCTGCATGCACCAAAAACACCCCCCAGCAAAAAAAGCTTTGTCCAAAACTTCCCGCCTTCCCTCTTCAGCAAAAAGCAAACCATTACAAACCAATACCATCGCACAAATACATGCCACTAACACCTGAAAGGAATCCATCGTCCACCTATTTTGTATTCTTCCACATTCTATATGGTGCAACAAAATGAAAGACAAGGATTTTCTTGTTTTTCAACCTTCTTATACCAAACAGGGTAAATAAATGTGTAAATTGGATTCAAGATTTTTTTGTGAAATCTATTTTGGAGATCACAGCAAACTCTTGTGAGTTTGCAAGATAGAAAAACAGATTGCGCAAAGAAAGATGAAGATCAATTTGTGCACTTTCTTACCGGAATTGGTATTATTTATCCTGTTTGGTATTACCTCATCTATATCGATCGTGAATGAAAAATCGACCCCTCTTCCCTAATAACACCAGAACGGTATACAATGAGGTCCATGGATAATGTACTATCCCTTGCACAACAGTGGATGATTGCCCTCTGCTTGAGTCTCGCTTTTCTCTTGACCCTTTTGTGGCTCTTTCTTTTTCCTGTCCTGTGCAAACACTTTGAAAAAAATCAATCTTCCCTCCTCTCCACATTTTTCCAAGCCTCTGCATTCCCTCTCATTGGATTAACCTGGCTTATCGCCATTTCCCTCCCTGTAAAACAAATCCTAACCGATCAAGATCTTTCTACTTTCTTGTCAGCCGTCCGATGGATCACCGCCTGGCTCGCTTGGTCTTTAGTATTCTTCCTCATCTTTTCTTGGAAAAAAAAATTTTTCCACAATTGGATCCTCAAAGGCAAAAAAAGTGAAAAACTCTCTTTGGAAACGATTGATAAAGGAGCCACACTCCTTATTGGATTCCTCTTCTTCCTTTGGGCACTACAAATCAGTGGCATTGGGTTACAAGCAGCCCTCACCTTTGGAGGCATCGGCGGAATTGCCTATGCTTTTGCCGCACAAGATGTCATCGCCAATTTTTTTAGCGGTTTCATGGTGCACGTCACCTACCCCTTTCACATCGGAGACGAAATCGTGATTCATGATCAAAATGTAAAAGGGAAAGTCACCAACATTGGGTGGTATCTAAGCACCCTCTATAACCCTGAAATAGGGGATATATCTGTTCCAAATGCTTGTTTTTCTAAAGCTATCGTATTCAAGCAGAAAGAAAATCCTTGAAATAAACGTCTGATTTCTTTTATCATCTTTTCATGCCTTTACCTAATAATTACCGCAACGTTGCCATTATTGCCCATATCGACCATGGGAAAACAACCCTATTAGACGCCCTCCTACGCCAGTCACAACTGTTTCGAGAAAATGCTGTGCTCGCAGAACGGATGATGGATTCCTACGATCAAGAACGGGAACGGGGTATCACCATTTTCTCCAAACATACAACCATTCCCTATAACGATATCTCGATTAATGTCATCGATACCCCTGGCCACGCGGACTTCTCCGGAGAAGTCCAACGCGTCCTAGGAATGGTCGACTCCGTCCTACTCCTTATCGACGCCCAAGAAGGCCCCATGCCCCAAACGCGCTTCGTCCTATCTCAAGCATTAAAAAAAGGACTACGCCCCATCGTTGTCATTAATAAAATCGACCGCCCCCACGCCACCCCCGATCGTGCACTCGATCAAACCTTTGACCTCTTTGTTGAACTCGGTGCTACCGATGAACAACTCGATTTCCCCTACTGTTACGCCTCCGGCATCGGAGGATTTGCCTTTCGTCACCTCGGCGACCCACAAAAAGACATGATCCCCCTCTTTGATATGATC
>CALOCV010000013.1:0-31376 GCA_942491955.1 Parachlamydiales bacterium | reverse complement strand
AATACCTCGAACAAAAGGAAATATGGGACTTCCTCGAAGATCACCCCGAAGCCCCCATCTCCCCTCAAGAACTCTGTAACCTCCTCCTCCCCCTCCTCCCACGCTTCTACTCCATCGCCTCCTCCCAATCCCACGTCGGAGAAGAAATCCACCTCACCGTCGCCCATATCCAATACGAAGCAGGTGGCCACGAACGCCGCGGCGTCTGCTCCCACTACCTATGCCACGTAACCGATACCCTCCTCCCTAACGTCCCCATCTATATCCAACCTGCAAAAAATTTCTCCCTCCCTAACGACCCCAAAGCCAACCTCATCATGGTCGGCCCCGGCACCGGCGTCGCCCCCTACCGCGCCTTCATCCAAGAACGCTACCACCGCGGCGATACAGGAAAAAATTGGCTCTTCTTCGGAGAACAACGCCGCGCCTACGACTTCACCTACGAAGAAGAATGGAACGCCTATATCAAACAAGGCCTCCTCCGTCTCGACTACGCCTTCTCCCGCGACAACCAAGAAAAACAATATGTCCAACATAAAATGGAAGAACACGGCGCCCTCCTCTTCCAATGGCTCGAAACAGGCGCCTACCTCTTCGTCTGCGGCGACGCCAAATACATGGCAAAAGATGTCGACGCCACCCTCCATAATATCATCGCCACCCACGGCACCCTCTCCAACGAAGAGGCCCGCAATTATGTGAAAAAACTGCGTAAAGAGAATCGGTATCAGCGGGACGTCTATTAAAAAAAACCACCAAATCAATTTTTCTTGATTTAGTGACGTAAAAATGATAGTATTTACTCGTCACCAAATGATGGATTCCCCATGCAACACTCCTTTATTGGAAGAAAAAGAGAACTCCAAATGCTTGGAGAACTTTTTAAGAAAAAGTCTGCGAGTCTTGTCGTAATTCGTGGAAGACGTCGCATTGGAAAGAGTCGTCTAGCACAGGAATTTGCCCAGAAAACATCTCATTATGTTTTTTCTGGGCTTCCACCGACAAGAGAAATTTCAGCCATTGATCAAAAGGAAGAATTCGCTCGTCAACTACAACGAGAAATGAAAATACCTCTTCCGAGAGCTGATGACTGGGGGGATTTGTTTTGGCATTTAGCACAACAGGCTCAAAAAGAAAAAATTGTTCTTGTTTTAGATGAAATTAGCTGGATGGGTTCAAAAGATCCTACGTTTTTAGGCAAGCTCAAAACGGCTTGGGATCTCTACTTCAAAAACAACCCACAGCTAGTTCTTATTTTATGTGGGTCGATTTCCAGTTGGATTGAAGAAAAATATTCTTAGCAGTACGGGATTTATGGGAAGAATCTCTTTAGACATCGTGCTGGAAGCACTTCCCTTATATGAGTGTAATGAATTTTGGAATGCAGAACAAAATAGAGTCTCAGCTTTTGATAAGCTAAAAGTACTTTCTGTAATGGGAGGTGTTCCACGCTACCTTGAAGAAATTTTACCAAATCAAAGCGCCGAGACAAATATCCAAAGATTATGTTTTCGAAAAGAAGGTTTTCTTTTTAGTGAATTTGAAAGAATTTTTTCAGATTTATTCTCCTCCAGAAGCACTACTTACAAAACCATTGTTAAAAGGCTTTCTGAGGGACCTTGTGAGCTTAAAGATATTTACACAGCCTTGAAGGTTGAAAAAAATAGCCTGGTTTCTGAATACATGGAAGACCTCGTTACGGCAGGATTTGTTTCTCGCGATTTTACCTGGCATCTTAAGACGGGTCTAGATTCGAAATTGAGCCATTTTCGGCTCAAGGACAATTATTTAAGATTTTATCTCAAATATATTGAACCGAACAAAAAGAAAATTGAAAAACAAGGGCTGAAACTACTGCCTCAATGGCAATCTGCGATGGGACTTCAGTTTGAAAACCTTGTCCTTAGCAATCGAAAAACGGTACAGAAAATCCTTGGTATCGATCCTTCTGAAATTGTAAATGATAATCCATTTTTTCAGCGTAAAGCGAATGATCGACAAGGATGCCAAATTGATTACATGATCCAAACGAAATTTGGAACGTGTTATCTCTGTGAGATCAAGTTTCATACCCAGAAAATAACAAAAAGAGTCGTTGATGAAGTAAAACAAAAAATGCGTCGTTTATCTCTCCCTAGGAATCTATCGATACGGCCTGTTTTGATTCATGCAAATGGTGTCGATGAATCCGTGTGGGAAAGTGATTTTTTCTCAAATATCATTGATTTCAATGAGTTTCTACACCCTTTCTGAGTTAAAAACATAAGAAATATTCCCCTTCTCGTTGACTTGCAAATACTTGGAGGATCCCGTTAAACGCTGTTGCACCGTCTTAATCAACTGCTGTTGTGCCTCTTTTGTTTCATAGGTTGCGTTCTGCTCATTCCCTTTTAATATTTTACTATAGGAAGAAGACACCTTACCATCTTCTGTAAAAATAGGCACTCGGAAAAATACCCGAACACTCTCCTTGTCTCCCCCTTTCTCAATCGCTTGATCCAATTTTTCTATAATGGCTTGATGATTGACTTCATCATTGGGAATCAAAGTCAGATGAATGTCTTTCAAATTCTTTGCTGCAAACAATGCATCAAATGGAAAATTTTCTTGTACGATGACATTTGCCAAAGAAAGCGATTTTAAAGAGTCTGGCACACCTTCGGTAGGACTAGATAGCGTCATGTATGGACGAGCCGAATCAGAAGGGATGTCGTCCGCTTTAATCACTACGTGTTCGATCTTAGAATGTTTTAGCAAATTTTTCAGCAAATCAAAATAACGAAGATTCATAGCTGTTTCTTTACCAGGAACAAGATGAAGAGAAAATTCTTTTAGTTCGCTCAATTTTTTTAATGATTCTTCTATATCGGGCTCAAACTGTTCTGCTCGAATGGAAAGCTTTTCCAAACTCGGACATTGCGCGAAATCCCATTCTGATTTTTCCGCAGACTCTTCATCCACGACAATCGATAGCTCTTTCACCCCTGCTTTTTCGCATTCTGCTAAAATAGCATTAGAGAAACTCACGTTCCGAAATTCGATGGGAGTAGAACCAATAAGCTTCTCTTGCAGCGTCTTGAAATCTTCGATATTGATGGAATAGGTCGCCTCCTTACCATCAAAAACCCAACGAGCAACTCGCATTTGTTTCAAATCTTGCAAAAATTCATCATGACCGCCTCTAAGTCCTTGCGCAAAATTCTCTACATCCTCTCCCTTTGCTATTCGTAAAGGGAACCGAGGCAGATGAGCTCGCAAATTCTCGGGAATACTTTTCCAAAGCAACCATATCCCTATCACATCAAACCGCTCTGCTACCTTTTCTGCGATAGGATGCTTGTTCCAAATGTTGAGAGTTGCATCCCTTTTTGAGAATGCAGCTAAAGCAATGATCCAATTCTCAATAGTCGGGTCTAATTCGTTGGAAATATTATGCAGCATCTTTTGCGTCCAACCCTCAAGTAAAACCTGGAAAAGGACTTTTTCAGAGGAGTTAGCTAAATACAAAAGAGAAAGAATGACCGAAGGCTGAAAAGACGAATAGTCCCCCAAAATGACTTCGATTAAGCTAACCTCGTCCAAATGTTCTTGCTTGTTTCTAATCTCCTTCCACTCTTGCTCCGCTTGAGAAAAATTTCCCTTTAATAATTGTGAGAGAGGTGTTGCCATCTGTGGAACGAGCTTTTTAATCAAGGAATCCCATGTATCATGAGGCCCCCTCTGCACACACAAAGCCAATCCTTCCAAGCGGATGCTTGGTTTGGCTTCCAATACCTTTTCAAGCATAGCCGGTGTCACAAGCAGTGTTCCTACCTGGAGAGCTTGAACCTTCTCTTGCTTTGCTGCAGCAACTAAAGCTTTTTCTAATGAAAAATTTATATTACTCATATGGATCAAGAAAAAATCACCCTTCCAAACACCTTGGGTTTCCTTTCCGAAGCATTTTACCATCGTCTCATAAGGAAAATCTTCCTCACTACAATGCTTGAAAACAGGCACTACATCTGCCGTTGTCGGTTGTTTCAGATCTTTGATCAAATTTTCAATCAGGGTTGTCGCTTCACTCGAAGATAAATGAAAATTTTTTAATTTACCAAGAGTCTTGCTTCTTTCTGTTGCCTCCATTTGCTCAAGGCGTTTGACAAGCTCATCATGCTGTGTTTCTAAATCGGCTTGGCTATATTGCCCTGGATTTAACATAATGTCATCGATGGAAGGAGGCGGTGTAGGCGGTTTAGGCGGTAATGGAGGCACACCTTCTCCATCTTCCGGTTGATGCTCTACCGGCACCAATTCTTGGATTTTGCGATCGATACTTGCGAGATTATCCTTGTCGATTTTTTCCCATTTCGTTGGGTTGTCTTGCGCAGCCTTTGCAACTTTTTCTCCTATCTGACGCAACAAAAAACCAATGCCTTGTGTTTTCTCTACAGTGAGGGTGTAGTCTTTATTCCCCGTTGTGAGTAGCTCAAGAGAACATAAGAACATGATTTTTTTTAGCTCTTCTGTTTGCGAACGACGAAAAAGCCAATGGACCAATCGAAAAAATCCGTTCTTCTTCCGCAAAGAACCATCTGCTTGAATCCAATACTTTTGACCAATGTCTTTGATCTCAAGACCAGGCTCCTTTTTTTGCAATTCTTGGATAGATTGATCGAGTTTTGCCCATAAACCTGTGCGAGAAACTTCCATATTTAAACCTCCAGAATGACGAATATTAAAACTAATCTTCATTGTCCATGGAAATGGATTTAAAATCTATTTTTTTAAATTTTTTCTGTCCTATTTTCTATTGGAATGGGTTCCTTTCTCAAGACAAGGAAAAAAAATTTTGAAATCAATATCTTCGCGTTTTCTTCGCGGCTTTCGCGTTTGGTATTGAAGCAGAAAATCCACTCGCATTGCTTTGCATTAAAATCGTCTTTTTTCGTATCCTTTTTCTTTAACTCTCTATCCGGTGAATAGCTCATGTCCTCTCCTCAAGAATCGATCGTTCGCTCCGCATGGCGCGCTTTTTGTAAAACGTTTTTTGTCATGGTTGCCATTGGTGGCGCCATTATCCTCTTCCTCATCGCCATCAACCTATTCTCATCCGACACAGAAGAGGTCAAGCGAGAGTACGATCTGCAAGTTCTTCCCAATGCTGACGGAGTACGAAAAGAACTTGCACACACCACACCCGTGATCTTGCAAATCGATATCGATGGACTCATCGGAACCGATAAACTCAACCAACAAACCATCCGACAACAACTGCTTGAATCACGTGAGGGCGATTTGGCCAATGATCGCGTAAAAGCGCTCCTTATCCGAATCAATTCCATGGGCGGCACAGTCGTCGATTCTGACGGAATCTACCACGCCATTCGAGAATATAAAGAACAATACGATGTTCCCGTGTATGCCTACATCGATGGTTTTTGCGCCTCTGGAGGCTACTACATCGCCTGTGCCACCGACAAAATTTTCTCTTCGGGAGTGAGTTTGGTTGGAAGCGTTGGAATTCGCCTCGCTTTCCCTTTCTTTAATCTAACTAATGTCTTGGAAAAATTTGAAATTCCCGTCAAAACCTTCGCGAAAGGAAAAGACAAAGACGCTCTCAATCCCTTCCGCAAGTGGAAACCCAATGAAGGTGAAGGTTTTGAAGAGATCATGACCTACTACTACGACGATTTTGTGAATATCGTCTTAAAAAATCGCACCGCCATGAATCGAGAAAAATTGATCGATGTCTACGGTGCCGAGGTCTTCCCCGCAGCTCAGGCGAAAGAATTTGGATTTATTGATGAAACAGGCATCTCCTGGAGAGAGACTGTAAAACAATTATTGAATGATTTGGGGCTCGAAGAAGATTCCTACCAAGTTCTTGCCATGAAGAAAGAGCCTTGGATCCAACAACTTTTTAATGCTTCTGAAGCGGTACATAATGGCGCGATCCGCCACACTTTCTCACTCCACGGAGATCCCGCTTCGGAATTACACTCCCCACTTGCCTATTTGTATACCCCCCATGGCTGAGAAAAAACTCTACGTCATCGATGCTTCTGGTTTCTTATTCCGCTCCTATTTTGCCATCCCACACATGACGAACGCAGAGGGTTTTTCCACCAATGCCCTCTATGGCTTCATCCGTTCACTGCTGAAAATTTTTAAAGATTTTTCCCCTACCCATTGCGTTGCTGTCTTTGATGGTCCCAACAATCAGGCAAAAAGAAAAGAGATCTATCCCGAATACAAATCCCATCGGGTTGCTGTACAACCCGATTTGTATGACCAAATTGAAGAGGCTCGTAATTTTTGCTCCCTCTATGGAATCCCCTTCCTCTCCATCGAAGGTGTCGAAGCCGACGACACCATGGGAAGTATTGCAAAATGGGGAGAGAAACACGGATTCTCGACCTATCTCTGCACATCGGACAAAGACTTGGCACAAATGGTATCCGATAAGACGTACCTCTTAAATGCTCATAAAGAGAATCGCATTCTCGATAAAAAAGGGGTCGAAGAAACCTATGGCGTGCCGCCAGAAAAAATCATCGACCTGATGGCAATGGTTGGCGACTCGTCGGATAACATCCCAGGCCTTCCTGGCTTTGGTCCTAAAACTGCCGCTTCACTCCTCCAGCAATTCCCCTCCCTTGACTACATTCTCGACCACCCAAAAGAGATCCCCGGAAAAAAGAAACAAGAAGTGGTGGAAATCGAACGCGACCTCGCTCTGCTAAGTCGAACGCTAGTCACGATCGATACCGATGTGCCCATTCCCTACGAGCCCGATTTCTACACTCTACAAAAAGGGGATCCAAAAGCATTGCAAGAGTTCTACTCATCGATGCATTTCCTCTCTCTTTTAAAAGAAATGTCTCCAAAAGAAAATTCTTCAATCCATGAGACCCAATACCATTTGATCAACGACGAAAAAGCCCTCGATGCCCTCATCAAGAAATTACAAACACAAAAAATCATCGCCTTTGATACAGAAACAACCCACTACCAACCGATGAAAGCCGAACTTGTCGGCATCGGCTTGGGATTCGCCCCCGGCGAAGCATGGTACATCCCTCTAAATGGAAACATCCCTCGAGAACGTGTTCTCTCTTCAGTAAAAACCCTTTTCGAAAATGAAAAGATCGCCTTCTTCGCCCACAACGCCAAATACGATATCCATATTCTCGCCAACGAAGAGATCACCGTCAAAAACCTCGGGTTTGATACGATCTTGGCCTCCTATATCCTTAACGCCCATAGCCGACGCCACTCACTGGATACCCTCTCCCTGGAACTTTTTGGAAAACAAAAAATTTCTTTGGAAGAGCTGATCGGCAAGGGACGCGATGCAAAAAAAATGCCCGATGTCCCATTAGAACCGATCAAAGAGTACTGCTGCGAAGATGTCGACTACACCATCCGTCTAAAAATCGAACTCGAAAAGCAACTCCAAGAACGCAACCTTCTCCACCTCCTTACCGATATCGAACTTCCCCTTCTCCCCGTTTTAGCAAAAATGGAACGGCATGGCATCTTCGTCGATGAATCGACCCTTGAGAAACAAGGAACAGCCATCCGCGAACAAATCGCAACACAAAAAAAGAAAATCTTCTCCCTATGTGGAGAAGAATTCAATCTCAACTCCCCGAAACAAATTAGCGAAATTCTCTTCCAAAAACTGGGAATCAAGCCTCCGAAAAAAACAGCAACGGGTCACTCGACAAGTGCCAGCGTCTTAGAATCCCTAGAAAAAGAGTATCCCATTGCCCGCGAAATCCTCGAATACCGCCAACTCGAGAAATTGCGATCGACCTACATCGAAACCTTACCTCAAGAAGTTTTGGCAAAAGATCACCGCATCCACTGCACCTTTGTCCAGTCAGGAACCACAACCGGTCGCCTCTCTTGTCAAGACCCTAACCTCCAAAATATTCCGATCCGATCCGAAGCGGGTAGACAAATACGTGAGGCCTTTCGACCAGAAAAAAAGGGGTGGAGTTTTCTTTCAGCCGACTACTCACAAATGGAACTGCGCCTTCTCGCTCACCTCTGCGAAGATCCGAAACTCATCGATGCCTTCCAAAAGGGAGTCGATGTCCACGCAGCAACAGCCGCAGAACTGTGGGAAGTGCCTGTCAATCAGGTCTCCTACGAACAAAGACAACAGGCCAAAGCGGTCAACTTCGGCGTGATCTATGGTCAACAGGCATTCGGCCTCTCCCAGGGGATCGGAATTCCACACAAAGAAGCGGCAGCCTTCATCGAAAAGTATTTTTCCCGATATCAAAATGTGAAGAACTTTCTTGAATCTTGTAAGGAAAGAGCTCGAGAAACTGGGAAAACAACCACCTATACGGGAAGAGAACGCGTACTACCGGAAATTCTCAGCAAAAATGCCCAAATCCGCTTCGCTGCAGAACGACTTGCTGTCAATACCCCCATCCAAGGGAGTGCCGCTGACATGATAAAAAAAGCGATGATTCACGTACAATCCCGCTTGGATCAGGAAAAGAAAAAGGGATATATGATTCTTCAAATCCACGATGAGCTTCTCTTCGAGGTGCCGGATGATGAAATCGATGCCTTCCAAAAAATCGTCCGCGAAGAGATGGAGGGAGTCGTACAACTCCGTGTTCCTTTACTCGTTGATATTCATGTTGGCAAAAATTGGAAAGAGTGCTAAAATTGACTCGCGTCGCTGTTACCGGCAGCCTCTCTTCTGGCAAAACAACGGTCTGTGAATTTTTCAGACAGCTGGGTGCCTTTGTTATAAGTACCGACTCAATCACTCATCACCTCCTCCTTCATGATCAAGAAATTCGACAACAAGTCATTGCCTTATTAGGGGAAGACGTCCTAGAAAAGGGAGATATTTCTCGCAAAAAAGTGGCACAAAAAGTTTTTCCAAATAAAAAACTTTTATTCTCTTTAGAGGCCATTCTCCATCCTCGTATCAAACAATGGATTAACTCGGAATATCAAACAGTTGCAGAAAAATCCCTCTTTCCGCTATTTGTGGTTGAAGTCCCCCTGTTATTTGAATGTCAGTGGGAAAAGGATTACGACGTTTTCATCACCGTCCATTCCGATCCTCAACTTCGTTACCAACGCTTTCACAAGAAAACAGGAAAAGGGGAAAAAGAATTTTCTCTACGCCAGGAAAACCAATGGCCTCCATTAAAAAAATGTCAAAGAGCTCACTATATTCTCAAAAACAATGGGTCCGAAGAACAGCTCTTTCAACAAGTTCAACACATATATGCACAAATTATATCTAACCATTAACGGATAACATCACCATCGGCATCGTAGCTGACCCATGAGTTAGACGATATGCCGTTCTTTATTTTCAGCGTTATCTTTCAAGGAGTATAAATATTCATGGAATCCGAAGAATCTATGGCAAAACGGGAAAAAATTGTGACCTCGGAACGCCGCCCCCATAAGTTCCGAAAACGTTCATTCATCAAGCCTCCTCCCCTGCCTCAACCAGGACCAAGATCCGACCAAGAACCCTCGAAGGATCCGATCAAAATCGCTGATATCCAGCGCATGTCGATTCAAGAACTGAACGAATATGGTCGCAATGTCGGTTTGAAACACCTCTCTTCTTTAACCAAGCAACAGATGGTCTTTGAAATCGTCAAATTTCTCGCCGAAGATCCGCGAGAGATATTGATTGGTGAAGGGGTTTTGGAAATTCTCCCCGACGGTTTCGGCTTTCTCCGATCGCCTCAATACAACTATCTTCCCTCACCAGAAGATATCTACGTCTCTCCCGCACAAATACGCCGTTTCGACCTCAAAAAAGGAGATACTTTAAGCGGTACCATCCGTCCTCCTAAAGAGAAGGAAAAATATTTTGCTCTCTACAAGGTCGATGAGATCAATTCACGCTCTCCTGAAGAAGCACGTGAACGCATTTTCTTTGAAAACCTCACTCCCCTCTATCCCGATAAACGACTTTTGATGGAGACATCAAAAGAAGACTTAACAACGCGCGCTCTTGATCTAGCAGCTCCTATCGGAAAGGGACAACGCGGATTGATTGTTGCTCCTCCTCGAACGGGAAAGACCATCATTTTGCAAAAAATGGCGAATGCCATTGCCAAAAATAATCCCGAGTGCACATTGATCGTCCTTCTCATCGACGAACGACCCGAAGAGGTCACCGATATGCAACAGATCGTTCAAGGAGAAGTGATCGCTTCTACCTTTGATGAACCTCCTGAACGCCACGTCCAAGTCACGGAAATGGCCATCGAAAAGGCAAAACGCCTTGTCGAATATGGCAAAGATGTCGTCATCCTCCTCGATTCGATTACGCGTCTTGCTCGCGCATACAATACCGTCCAACCGCATTCTGGAAAAATCCTAACGGGTGGTGTCGATGCCAATGCTCTACATAAGCCCAAACGATTTTTTGGTGCAGCAAGGAATGTCCAACAAGGTGGCTCCCTTACAATCATTGCAACGGCATTGATTGAAACGGGATCGCGAATGGATGAGGTGATCTTTGAAGAGTTTAAAGGAACCGGCAACATGGAGCTTGTCCTCGACCGCCGCCTTGCCGAACGAAGAACCTATCCCGCAATCGATTTTCACAAAAGTGGAACGCGAAAAGAAGAATTGCTTTGCGATCCTCAAGAATTGGAGAAAATTATTGAACTCCATCGTGCTCTGAGTGATCTTTCACAAATCGATGCACTGAATTTGATTCTTGGACGGCTGAAACGAACCAGTTGCAATGCCGAATTTCTCCTATCTCTAAAAGATTGATGCTATGCGTATTGTCTCTTACCTTCTCCTTTTTTTGAGTCTAGCAACCGCTGTTGCCTGGGTTATCGTCAACCAGGAAGAGATTCGTTCGTCGCTTCATGAATATGTCGAGAATGGAGACTTTTTGACGCTAGAAACGCGTTTTTCTCGCGAGCATATTCTTGCCCAACATAGAAAGGCCTACCCTCAAGCAAAAATCTCCACACCACGCCTCCAATTCCATCCCTACCTCCTGATGGAAGTCAAATATCTCAATGCCTTCCACAAGACGGAAGAGGGGCTATTGTTATGGAGTCTTACCGAAGGGGAGATGATCCTCGATACCGAAACATGGGAGTCAACCCATGGTTTTGCCGATTGCATCCTATCAGGCGCAAACCATCAAGATTTTCAACTCCTAACCGCTTTAGGGCGCCATTCTGGAGGATGGGCAACGCTGCAACAATTGAAACAAGATCTAGGAATTGAAGAGGCACAGCTAACCAAGTGGATCAAAAGCGTGGAAAAGAAGCATCTAGCGATCCATCACAGCAATATCGTCCAGTTGCACTTTTCCAATCCGAAGTTTTGGGTCGATCCGGTAACAAAAGTGGCACAAAAATTCGCTACAAAACCACTACAACATGCCCAGCGTCTCCCGAAACGCTTCTCCCGCAAACAGATACAAAAAGCCGCCGAAGCGGCATTTGGACAACACTTTGCCGTTCGGCGGACATGCGAAATTTTTCTACCTATCTACCACGTCGAGGGGCAAAACCCCGATGGTACGACGCGGTCTGTTCAATGGAATGCTCTTACTGGGCAACGCCAGTGGGGTGATGCTTAACGCTCACCTTTGCGACAGCGGCAAAAAAGATCATAAAAAAAGGCGATTAGGGCTCCACCGATGAAACCATCGACAAACCCCCAGATGGCGCCTATAATAGCTCCGCCGAAGCTGGCGTGATACCCAATGTAAAAAGATCCCATCACATCGACTAGGGCATTTCCCCATCCGAAGATGGCGGTAATCCCCACGATAAATACGCCGATTGCCCAGACCACACCAATGGCGAGGCCCAAGCTCCATATACATAATTTATCCATAAAAACCTCCCTAGATTCCCTAAAATTAGGGGGAGAAGTCCTACCTTCATTATGGTAATAATATTTTTTATTTTCAATAAATAATATACTATTTATTTAATACCCATTATCAGAAATAACCTTGAAAATTTACCTGGATTGGCGAGCTAGATTTTGACGATCGTTTCGAAACTCATTGACTCAACGACTTGGTATTAATCGAGAATTTTTGTAGGATAGTCTCCTATGGGAAAAATTTGGCTTTTTCTTCTTCTTTCTCTTCTTGCGCCGGGGGTCAATTTTTCGGCCGCAACAGAACCTACGATCTTTGTCCATTTGGAGAAAGAGAGTACGCTGATCCCTACCTATCTGGCGCCAATCCAAGACGCCAATTCCCGTTTTTCCAAGCCTTATCTCAAAAAACTCGAAGAAATCTTCCACTTTGATTGGGATTACAACGGCATGACCTCTCTGGTTCCCTCTAATCAAGAATACGACCGTCTCGCATTCAAATGGGGCTTTGGAAATCCAGGAGATCCTTTGTTTTGGCAACAAAAAAATATTTTCTATGTTATTCAATTGCAAGTAGATGGAGAAGAACTTCAAGGATGTGTCCTCTCTGTTATGAACGATACCATTCGCCAGGTCGGTAACCTCCAACTCACAGGCATTCTCGATCACGATAGAAAACAGGTCCATCTCCTTGCCGATACCCTCCATTACTCTCTCTTTGGTCTCGAAGGGGTGGCGACAACGCACATCATCTATTCGAAAAAAATTTCTGCTGACACTCCATCGGGTTGGGCTTCAGAAATTTGGGAATGTGATTGGGATGGTCACAATGCACGAAAAATTTCTATTAATAACGGTTATTCTATCTCCCCTATCTATTCCCCCCCAGCAAAGGGACATATGAGTGGCACTTTCTTTTTCGTCTCCTACGACAATGGAGAACCCAAAATCTACTCCTCTCCTCTAGAGGAGTTTGATGGGAGGCGCTTCCTATCCTTTCCAGGGAATCAGTTGACGCCTGCCATTGCCAAACAAAGAGATAAACTCGCTTTTATTTCTGATGCCCATGGCAATCCCGATCTCTATGTTCAATACTTTCACCCGGAAAAAGGGATGATCGGAACCCCTTGCCTTCTTTTTGGCTCAAAATATGCCACGCAGGGTAGCCCCACCTTCAGTCCCGATGGAAAAGAGATCGCTTTTGTCTCCAATCAAGATGGATCTCCTCGCATCTACAAAATTGAGGTCCCTCCTGCCAACGGGATCCTTTCCTCCCAAAAACCCACGTTATTGACCAAATTCAATCGAGAAAATACCGCTCCTGTATGGTCTCCCGATGGGACAAAAATTGCCTATTGCGCCAAAGTCGAAGGCACTCGCCAAATTTGGATCTACGATCTCCTTCGCAATGAGGAGCGACAGCTCACAACAGGTCCTGGTAACAAAGAAAATCCCAGCTGGGCCCCAAACAGCCTCCACCTTACATTCAATTCAACAGATGGTGAAAACTGCGAACTCTTTCTTCTTAACCTCAACCAACCTAAAGCCGTAAAAATCAGTGAAGGAGAAGGCGAAAAACACTACCCTTGTTGGGAACCTCGTGCTTAAAGAACAGGTCAACGATACGCCAAGTACCCTTTCACAAGGGGCTTTCCGCTTTTTTAGTGGTACCCTATTAAGTCGTATTACCGGTCTAGGAAGGGAAATGGCCATGGCCTTTTGGTTTGGAACCAACCCTTCCATTGCTGCCTTTTTTATTGCCTTTCGCTGGGCGAGTTTTTTCCGAAGGATCTTTGGCGAAGCCTCTCTCCTGTCGGGATTCATTCCTTATTTTGAAGAGAAACGAAAGCAAGATCCCCATGCGGCAGCCCTATTTCTCCGTGATACAGGCGCTTTTCTCATCGGTTTTTTTTTCTCTTTCTCTCGTTGGGCATTTTCCTTTTGTCGCAATGCGCAACACTCTTCTCTATTCATGTAAAAGAAATCCTTTCTCTTACAGCAACCATGTTGCCCAGCCTGCTCTTTCTCTCCTTGCATACCCTCTCAACAGGGTATCTCCATTGTGAACAACGCTTTTTCCGTTCCGCTCTCTCCCCCGCTCTTCTCAATGTGATTTGGATAGCAACCGTTTTTTTTCTTCGAAATCGCGTCCCATCTGAGGCCATTTCTCTTCTCTCAATGGGCATTGTTTTTGGTTATTGCATCCAATGGATCTTTACCGTAGGCCCCTCTTTTCACTACTTACGTCATCATCTCAACAAGAAAGAGTGGCTCTCTCCCCGTTTATTCTCCAAGGAGATTCTCCCTTTATTCCGCTCGTTTTCCTTTAGTGTCATAGGCATTGGCGCCGCCCAAATCAATACCTCCCTCGATGTCGTATTTGCCCGTTTTGCCTCCCTTGAAGGTCCTGCTTACCTAACCTATGCGATCCGCCCCCAACAACTTCCCCTCGCACTCTTTAGCATTGCCATCAGCTCGGCCCTGCTTCCCGCTTTAACGCGATTGAGTCACTCGAACGATCGACAAAAATTTCTTACCCTTTTTCATACAGCCCTCTATCAGGTGACCTCCTTAATTATTCCTTGTACCATCGGTCTACTCGTCCTTGGCGCCCCTATTATCAATCTCCTCTTCGGCCGCGGAGCTTTCACACCAGAGGCGACATGGGAGACTACGCTTTGTCTTTTTGGGTACGCTGGGGGACTTCTTCCCATGTCCATCGCCATTCTCCTCACTCCTGCATTCTTTGCACAAAAAGAATACCGCATTCCCGCATATGGAACCCTTTATAGCGTCGGAATCAACCTCATTCTAAACGCCTTTTTTATCGTTGTTTTAGGATGGGGACCCGCTATGTTGGCGGTATCGACGAGCCTGTCGGCCTGGGTAAACGTAGCCTATCTCTGGAAACGCCTCTCTCTTTCGCTGCCCCGCGATATGGGTCGGCATGTTGCCACCACCCTCTTTTGGAGCCTTGTTTCCGCCTCCTTTACCCTATTCGTACAACACCTCTACTTTGATGCTCCCATCTGGTGGTCCACCTTACAAGAGGGCCCCATCACCTTCCCTCGCGACTTTTTATCCCAACTGCGCGAAATGGTCGCATTGAGTCTTGTTTTTCTCATTCCTCATCTGCCAAGAATGCAACGGTTACAAACAACCCCGAACTTTTGACAGTTTTTGTAAAAAACAACCACGAACTTTTGACAGTTTTCTCTAAAAAGAAGAAAATAAGGGAAAATACAATGGATTAAGTCAAATGCAGCGATCTCGCATATACGACCTAAAAGAATGGCTTCATAGTCGTGGCCGAGCACCGCTAGTTGTTCGGGGAGCTCGACAAGTAGGAAAAACATGGCTAATAAGAAATTTCGCTGCTTTAATGCAAAAAAAACTTTTAGAATTAAACTTTGAAAAACAACCAGAATGGATCCGCTGCTTTAATTCCAATAATCCCATTGACATACTCAATAGACTTCCTTTGTATCTCGCTGGACAAGTGCATCGTTTGATCGGTGATCCCATGTGAAGACATGGTTCTAAACGTATTTTGTTCGTTGTCAATAGCTAAGGCTATTGACGCCTCACAATCTCCGTTTATCTCCACCACCACTTCATCCCAGGACACACATTCACAGCGGGAATGGCTCACCACGCAAATCCATTGCGATATAGTCGGAATTTCTGTAAAATTTGTTTGTTTTAGCGGCCATGGCGGAATTGGTAGACGCGCTAGATTCAGGTTCTAGTCGGGGAGACTCGGTGGATGTTCGAATCATCTTGGCCGCATCAGCTTTTACTTACTCATGACATTCCAATACAACCGCTTACACATCCGTAATTTCTCGATCATCGCCCATATCGACCATGGGAAATCGACGCTTGCCGACCGCTTTATCGAAATCACAAACACCGTCTCCAATAGAGAAATGCGCGAACAACTCCTCGACGATATGGACCTCGAAAGAGAACGTGGCATCACCATCAAAGCCCATCCCGTCACGATGTACTATCAAGCAAAAAATGGCACCATCTACCAATACAACCTCATTGATACCCCAGGCCATGTCGACTTCACCTATGAAGTCTCCCGCTCCCTCAGCGCATGCGAAGGAGCCCTTCTCGTCGTCGATGCTGCACAGGGCGTCCAAGCTCAAAGCTTGGCCAATGTTCTACTCGCTATCGAACGCGACTTAGAAATTCTCCCCGTCCTGAATAAGGCCGATCTCCCCGCCGCCGATGTCGAAGGAGTAAAACGGCAAATCGAAGAAGTCATCGGCTTAAGCGCCCAGGATGCCATCGCCTGCTCAGCAAAAACAGGAAGCGGCATCGCCGCGATCCTAGAACAAATCATCGATCTTGTCCCTCCACCCAAAGAACCCGAAGATGAGATCCTTCGTGGACTCGTTTTCGATTCCCACTACGATCCCTACCGAGGAGTGATGATCTACTTGCGCGTCATCAGTGGTGAACTGCGCAAAGGAACAGAAATCCTTTTTATGGCAACAAACAAACAGTATGAAGTTCTTGAGGTTGGCGTCTTTACCCCAGCACAAAAGCCAACAGACATCCTTCGCCCAGGAGAAGTAGGTTACCTCATTGCCAATATCAAGAAGACTGCCGATGTCAAAATTGGAGATACCGTCACCCAAAAGACCAAACCCTCCTCCTACCCCCTTCCCGGATTTAAAATTATACAACCCGTCGTCTTTGCTGCTATTTACCCCATCGACACCTCTGACTTCCAAGCGTTACGCGATGCCCTAGATAAATTGCAGCTCAACGATTCCGCTCTCCATGTCGAACAAGAGAGCAGTACTGCCCTCGGCTTCGGATTTCGGTGCGGCTTTTTAGGTCTTCTCCATCTAGAAATCACTTTCGAACGCCTGCAACAAGAATACGACCTGGATATCATCTCAACAGCTCCCAGCGTTATTTATCGCTTTACTCTGCGAGACCAAGAGGTACAAGAAATTGATAACCCCGCCCGTTATCCCGATCCTACATACATCCAGCAAGTGGAAGAACCCTGGGTAAAAACGCATATCATGATCCCTAACGAATACCTCGGAGCGGTCATGAACTTATCCATGGAAAAAAGAGGGGTCTGCGAAAAAACCGATACGATGGATACCCATCGACTCCTCCTTACCTACCGATTCCCCCTCAATGAAATCATCACCGATTTTAATGACAAACTCAAATCAGTTACAAAAGGATACGGCTCCTTTGATTACGAATTCGATCGGTATGAGCCAAGTGACATCATCAAACTCGAAATTCGCGTGAACGAAGAACCTGTCGACGCCTTCTCCCTCCTCGTCCACCGTTCAAAAGCTGAATCCAAAGGGCGAGCAATCTGCTCAAAACTCGTCGATGTCATTCCACAACAACTGTTTAAAGTCCCTATCCAAGCTGCTATCGGTGGAAAAATCGTCGCTCGCGAAACCATCCGAGCCCTATCAAAAAATGTCACAGCAAAATGTTATGGCGGAGATATTACCCGAAAAAGGAAACTGTGGGAGAAACAGAAGAAGGGAAAAAAGAAAATGAAAGAGATCGGGAAAGTGCAAATCCCCCAAAACGCCTTCATGGAAGTTCTTAAAGCGGAAGAGAAAGGATCATAATGGAAACCCTCCTTACTCCACCAATAAGAGAGACCACACCCCTTGACACCTCATCCTTTCCCAAATACCTTGCCATCATCCCCGATGGCAACCGACGCTGGGCAAAACGAGAAGGCGTTTCCATTCGCGAAGGACATCAAGTAGGTGGGGACAATATGTTGCCCATCGTCCGCGCTGCCCATAAATATGGCGTCAAAGAGGTCACGTTCTACGTATTCTCTACAGAAAATTGGTCGCGCTCCTCCATCGAAATACGGACCCTTTTTTTTCTTTTTCAAAATTATCTCTCAAGAATGGGACGAGAAATGGTCGAAGAAGGAGTCTCCTTTCATGCTATTGGCGACCTTGCTGCCCTCCCCTCTTCTCTTGTTCGAACCATCCATGCTACAGAAGAAAAAACCCAATACGGAGAGAAAATACGACTCATCCTCGCATTGAATTATGGAGGAAGAGATGAGATTTGCCGTGCAATCCAAAAAATTTTTACCAAATTTGATCCCGTCATGTTACAAAAAGAAAAAATCACTGAACAATTGATCCGAGACCATATGGATACAGCCCCTTTTTCCGATCCCGATTTGATCATCCGTACAAGCGGAGAACAACGATTGAGCAATTTCCTCCTTTGGCAATCGTCCTACTCAGAACTCTACACAACCCACCTCCTATGGCCTGAATTCTCTGCAAAAGACCTCCTTGCCTCTTTTCAAGATTTTGCAAAAAGAGAGCGCCGACTAGGAGGCGTGTAATGAAGAACTTCTTCATCCGACTAGGCATCAGTAGCATCCTTATTCCTCTTCTAGCTGTTGCTATCTTCTTTTCCTTCCACCCCTTCTTCTCCTGGATTTTCATCGGTATCTTTTCCCTACTGATCGCCGTCTCCCTGTGGGAATTCTACACCCTAACCACAGCAAAGGGCTGCAAACCCTTAACATGGCTAGGCGTCGCATGGTCGATCGCCCTTATCTTCGGTACCTATTGCGAAACCCAAATCCTTCCCTCATTCCCCTTTCGCTACGCCATACTAATCCTCACCCTCGCCTCCCTCTTCCTCTACTACCTACAAAAAGGAAAATCGCCCCTTGTCAACAGCAGCGTCACCATGCTAGGCATTGTCTACCTCACCCTCCCCTTAAGTAGCTTCGTCCAAATCAATTACTTCTTTCCCCCAAATACCATCCAAGATGGGAGATGGTGGCTCTTCTACCTCCTCCTAACCACAAAAGTTACCGATACCGCCGCCTACTTCTGTGGAAAAATCTACGGAAAAACCCTCCTCGCTCCACGCATCAGCCCCAAGAAAACCATCGAAGGATCGATCGGTGGCATCATCGCCGCCCTCATCGCCGCTTCTCTTTTCTACCTCGGCATCACCCTCTGCTTCACCACACCCCCATTACAAATGTCCCTCACCGAAGCCCTAACCCTAGCCCTCATCATCAGCATCATCACCCAATTCGGTGACCTCGCAGAATCCCTCTACAAAAGAGATAGCGGTGTCAAAGATAGTAACCAAATCCCCGGCCTCGGCGGTATCCTCGATATGATGGACTCCCTCGTCTTCACCGCCCCCCTTGTCGCTTTCTACCTGGCATGGCAATATGGTTGAGCAGGGGCGCTGCCCCTGCACCCCGCTTGGGGCCACAGGCCCCAAGACCCCGCGCAGCTAAAGCTGCTTGCCTTTGTCGTAATACCAATTCCGGTAAGAAAATGCATAAAGTGGATTCAGGATTTTTTTGCGAAATTTGTTTTGGAGATCGCAGCAAACTCTTGTGAGTTTGCAAGATAGAAAAACAGATTGCGCAAAGAAAGATGAAGATCAATTTGTGCACTTTCTTACCGGAATTGGTATAAGACGATGATGTCAGCTTTGTCATGCTCCTCGTTTTTTTTTTTGAGAAAGCTACCGCTTTCTCAAAATAACGCCTCAAACGAATTTGTATCTTGGAAAAAGGCTTTGCCTTTTTCCAAGATACAAATTCGTTTGATAAGTGTCGGTTCGTTACGGATATGCCAAAAAGTGAAAATTTTGCATACCCGTTGCGTCCTTTCAACCGCTCGACCGAAGGGAGAGACAAGAAGCCATAACGAAACACACGCCATAAGCGAAAAACATAAGGGAGGCCGCTTCGCGGCCGACGGGGGTCTGGGGGCCGAGGCCCCCAGCAGGGGGGTTTGGGGGACGGAGTCCCCCCAAAAAAAGAAATAGCGAGGTATAGCAATGATTATTACGATTGATGGGCCGGTGGGTACGGGAAAGAGCACGGTAGCGAAGAAGTTAGCGCAGGAGATTGGGTTTATTTTTTTTGATACGGGGGCGATGTATCGGGCGTTGACGTATGAGATTTTGCGAAAAAAGGTGAATTGGGAAGATGGGGAAGAGTTGGCACAATTTCTTGAAGGGTTTGCGTATACGATCAAGGTGCGTTTTGGGGAGAGGCGGTATTGGGTAAATGGGGAGGATGTGACGGAGTTACTGCGGAGTCGTGAGATAGCGCAGCATGTCTCTGAGATTGCTGCGATTCAGCAGGTGCGGGACAAGTTGGTGATGTTACAGAGGGAGTTTGCCAAGGGGGTGAATGCGGTATTTGAAGGGCGTGATATGGGAACCGTGGTTTTCCCCGATGCGGAATTGAAGATCTATCTCGATGCGGATCCAATGATTCGTGCGAAGAGGCGGTATGATGAAATCATCGAAAAGTATTCGGGACAATTTAAAGATATATCTTTACAAGAAATTGTTGAAAGTATTAATCGTCGAGATCAGTACGACATGAATCGAGAGATCAGCCCTTTGCGCCAAGCCGATGATGCCCATCGGATGGATACGAGTCATTTGTCCATTGAAGATGTCGTCTATAAAATCATGGAATGCATTGAGATGTTGTAGATGGGACTTTTTTATAAGAGTGTATGCGGGGGGCTTCATCTTTTTTTTTCACTATGTTACACCTTGGAAATCAAAGGAAAAGAAAACATTCCAAAGGGGCGCGCTCTTCTTGCAGCAAACCACGCCTCATATTTTGATCCTCCACTCATTGGTGCAGCGCTTGATGAAGAGCCTCTTTATCTCATGATCCATTCGTTGCGGAAAAAACCGTTGTTGGGACGGATTTTAGAGGCATTGCACGCCTATCCTGTTGGCGAAGAAGGGAAAGAGATGGAGACCTTACGTCGCACCCTCTACACTCTTCGTGAAGGGAGAAAAGTGGTGATCTTTCCTGAGGGAAGAAGGTCGGATGATGGAATGCTTGGCCCCTTACAAACGGGAGTCGCCTCCCTTGCAATCCGCACCAAAAGCCCGATTGTTCCCGTTTGGATTGAAGGGGCGTATGAGATATGGAACCGGCACAGGAGCTTCCCTAGGCTAGGAGGAAAACTGACCTGTCGCTTTGGCCCTCCTATTGATCCTTCTTGTGTGGAAAATATTCCTAAAGAAGAGAGGCAAATCCAGCTTCTCAATCACCTGAAGGAGCAATGGAAAATGCTTCAGGCGTTATAAGTCGTGGAACTGACTTTTCCTCCAGTGCCAGCCCAATCCGTATGGAAGAATTCTCCTCGGGAACGATCGACCCGTTCATAGGTATGGGCGCCGAAATAATCGCGTTGTGCTTGAAGGAGGTTCGCTGGCAAGCGAGGGTTTCGATACCCATCGAAGAAAGAGAGCGAGGTGCTGAAACAGGGCGTTGGAACTCCCATCAGTGCCGCTTCGGAAACGACTTTTCTCCAGGAGAGTTGTCTTTGATTGACAGCATTCTTGAAGAAAGGATCGAGAAGGAGGTTTTCGAGTTTAGGGTTTTTAGTAAAAGCCTCTTTAATTTTTCCGAGAAAGGCGCTTCGGATAATGCATCCTCCCCGCCACATGAGAGCGACACCGCCATAATTGAGGTTCCATCCATACTCTTTTGCCGCTTGGCGCATGAGCAAAAAGCCTTGGGCATAGCTGATGATTTTGGAGGCGTAGAGAGCTTGTCGGATATCTTCGACAAATTCTTCCTTGTTCCCCGAATACTTCACTCCTTTTGGTCCTACAAGGACTTGGCTTGCAGCGACGCGTTCTTCTTTCATGGCAGAAAGGCAACGAGCAAAGACGGCCTCTCCGATGAGTGTAAGAGGCATGCCCATATCAAGCGCGCTCTGGACGGTCCATTTTCCGGTTCCTTTTTGTCCAGCAACGTCGAGAATTTTGTTCACAAGAAAGCTGCCGTCGGTATCTTTCTTTGTGAAGATATCAGCAGTGATTTCGATGAGATAGCTGTCGAGTTCTTCTTTGTTCCAGTTCGTGAATATGTCGTGCAGCTGATTTTCGTTAAATCCTAATCCATGGGCAAGAAGGGCATACGACTCGCCAATGATTTGCATGTCGCCATATTCGATTCCATTATGAACCATCTTGACATAGTGGCCTGCACCGCCCTCACCAACCCAATCGCAACACGGTTCTCCGTCGACTTGTGCGGCAATGGATTGCAAAATATTCTTCACATGGGGCCACGCATCGGGATGCCCACCGGGCATGATCGATGGTCCGTGACGCGCTCCCTCTTCTCCACCAGAGATACCGGTACCAATAAAGAGGATTCCTTTTTTAGAAAGCTCTTCGCACCGACGATTCGTATCGGGAAAATGGCTATTCCCCCCATCGATGATGATATCTCCCTTTTCCAAATGAGGAAGGAGCTTTTCGATAAAGGCATCGACAGGTGGCCCTGCTTTAATCATGAGCATTATCCGTCTTGGTCGCTTAAGCTGAGCAACGAACTCTTCCAACGAATGGGTTCCAATGATGTTAGATCCATTCGCAGGACCTGCTAAAAAATCGTCGACTTTTTCCGTCGTTCGATTAAAAACGGCAACGCGAAACCCATGATCATTCATGTTCATCGCTAAGTTCTGCCCCATCACCGCCAAACCAATTAAACCAATGTCTGCTTCTGCCATGCTTTTCTCCTCTTAAGATTGCCTCCGGCGGTTGGGGGCCACAGGCCCCCAAACCCCCACACGGCAGCTCCGCTGCCTTGTATCACTCGCTTGTTGATGCCGAAAAGAGATTCAAAATCGGGATTTTGAATCTCTTTCGGCATCCTATCAAATTTTACTTACCTAGGCAATGTTTTTGTGGTAATCTCGTTCCTTAAAATTATTTTTTGCAAATAATCTTGGTGCTCGTTATACTTTCTCTTTTCTTCAGGAGTTTTTCTATGGAACCTTGTTCTCTTTATGGATGGTTACAATGCTTTACTACGCAACTCAACTTAGTAAACCAGGGCATGAAACAATTTAACGAAGAATTTGCTCTTGTCGATCCTTCCTCCTCGAGTCAAAAAACGAAACAAGCAACATTAAAACATTTTGAAAAAAAACTAGAAAAAGCTCCTATCCACTATCTCCATAGTGAAATTATTCAAAAGTTTAATAATCAATTAAATATTTATGTATCGACTAAAGATAACAAATCTTTAGAATACAAAAAAGTTAAGAACATACAAAAAAAAGTGAACGAGAAGGCAAAAAGGGTCTTCTCCTGTTTTCAAACGGATGCTGTTCGCCACATCGATGCTATTCTTAACAAGAAAGACCTTGCCGAAAAAGATCAAGAATGGCTTTTAAACATAGCCAATATAATCGCATATGATCGCGTCCGTTCCCAGCGATTTTGTTTACATAGTTTGATTATAGAGAAAATTGCATCGCTTCAATCGAAGCACCCATACATTCGATATACTCAAATTGATGATAAGAAACAAATCCATCTAGATTCACCCATGCCGAATACTCTGGAAGATATATTGCTTTTCTTACAAGTCCTTTTCAAAATCACCAATGGAGCCGATAAAGCTTTATCTGATGAAAAATTTTTAAAAGAAATAATAACACACCAAATCACCCATCCCAATTCTAACCTCCAAGAATTCTTCCAGGATGTTTTAATCGCCTCCATCATTCACTCTCTTTGCACCCAATTTGATCAAATTATTGAAGATACGACACTAAAAACAGCTATGGAAAAAGAGTGCTACCTCCAAGAGGAATATCAACAAATTTCCCGAGAGCTATTTCATAAACCAAAAAGTTTTTCGGACATTGGCAAACAACTATTTCCCTGGAGACCGATCGATTGCGCGATAAAAGGTCATCCACAAGTTGCGAAGGACTTGCAGCTATATATGGACGATACTGCCACTGATTTTGACACACTCTATCAAGCGATGTACAAGAAATTGGAAGGTTCTGTATTCGTTCCTGAGATCTCTCCTGACGATTTCGCAAAAAGAAAAAATTTGTTAAATAAAGATTTGATGGATCTCTCAAGAGAAAATTGGATTCGTACAACAACAGAAGAAATTCAAAAGGAAAATTCTTCAAATCTCGCCAGAGAAGAATCAACAGTAGCTACCCAAAATTCGCAAATTCATTCTACGGATGAAAGCGCAAAAATCCTTCCTTCTCCCCCATCATCTCCTGTTTTAATCGATTCTCTAAAAAATGAAAATCTAGAAGAAATTCCTATCTCTTCTACTGTTGAACTTGAAAAAGATCTGCAGACGCTGCTCAATGCAAGTTCTCCTTTTGCTGTTCATGATCGGGTGATCCGTTGGTTGGATCCTACCCGTAACCCCATTGAAGAAGATGAGAAATATCAGAACACACTACCACAATCCTATCCAGACATCCACTTCCGTCACAATTTTGCATGGATAGCGAATTCCATTCTTTGGCAATTGGGTCTTTCGTATATGCGCGAAAATCAATCGGCCATTGCAATGCTGTGCCAAAAAGAAGATGCCCTAGGGAAAGAATTATTCCGAGCCACGATAACCTTTGATGGAAAAATCACCAATTCTTCAATGCCAACATGCTACCACCGCGCTCTGACCCGCATACAACAAGAAAAACTCGTCGAACAGTACTTCTCCCTCGCACAAGACCAACATATCGAATTCCCTCTGCTTCCATCCCAGCAACCCAAAATAGATATTCCACAAGCATGGTTTTCTCCTTCAGGGGATGGTAGCTATGTCGAATCAGTAAATGGTGGCGTGATTAGCGTATACGATCCGAAAAACAAAAAGAAACTCCACTTTTTTGTGGTTAAATGAAACCCTTGCGATCTTGCATATTTTCTTTTAAAATGGGTAGCCTCTTCGTTCTCGTAGCTCAGTAGGATAGAGCGGTTGCCTCCTAAGCAACAGGCCGTGCGTTCGAATCGCGCCGAGGACATTCTGCCCAGGTAGCTGTCGACCTTGAGCAATGGCTTGGGCGATTCTTTGTTCGTATAAAGGATCGCGCAAACGGGTCATTTCTTCTTGATTACTCATGAATCCTGCCTCGACGAGGATGGCGGGCATGGTGGTTTCTCGTATCACAGCAAAATTTCCGTGGCGGACGCCGCGGTTGCCTCCCTTTGTTTTTGCAATCAGTGCACTTAAAACGGTGCTGGCAAAATTCTTTGATGCGGTTCTCCTTTTGACGTCGTCTCCCTCTCCATAATAGAAAATTTCGATCCCTTTGGCTTCTCGATTTGGTGCTGAGTTGTAGTGGACGCTGACAAAAAGGGTCGCTTGAATGTCATTAGCAAAATGGGCTCTTGTCTTCAGGGGAACGAAAAAATCACTTTGCCGTGTCAATGCCACGCGGTACCCTCTCTCTTCGAGGTAGACTTTCACTAATTTCGCTGTCGAGAGTGCAAGATCTTTTTCGTGGAGTGTGGGTTTGTCAACAGAATAGGTACCAAAATCATCTCCTCCGTGGCCTGCATCGATAACGATCAATCCCTTTCTCCCGACGGGAACAACGGGAGCATCTCGGGCTACACTATACGGGGAGGGGTGGTAGACCCTTCGTCCACAACCACTCAACACAACGATGGTCATTAAACTGAAAAAAAAGAAATATCTCATGATTCTATCTACTCGTAAATTTGGGGTCAGGCCTGACATTCGGACATTTGGTTATGCATCCACATGTCCGAATGTCAGGCCTGACCCCAATTGTTGACAAATTTCTTCTACGACTTGTCGATCATCAAAAGGGAGTGTCTGGTGAGCAAAAATTTGTCCCGTTTCGTGCCCTTTTCCTGCTATCAGAAGAATATCTTCTTCGTTCATTGCCTCGATAGCTTGGTGGATTGCCTCTCTGCGATCGAGTACTTTTAGATGGATGGATGGATGTTGAAATCCTGAGAAAATTTCTTTAACAATTTCTTCGGGATCTTCGCTCCGAGGATTATCATTCGTCACGATACAAAAAGCGGAATGCGTCTCACAAATTTTTGCCATAAGAGGTCGTTTTATTCGGTCTCGATCCCCTCCACATCCAAAAACGGTGATGATGCGTCGATGCGGAAGAGTTGTCAATGTCCGAAAAATTTTCTCCAAAGCTTGTGGCGTATGGGCATAATCGATGATGATCTCTCTTCCCAAAGAATTTCCTACCCTCTCAAAACGTCCTGGAACATGTGGTGTCCTAGCAAGATGGAAAGCGATCTCTTCCAAAGAGAATCCCCTCGCTAGAAGGGCACCTGTAGCTGCTAGAGCATTGGAGAGATTGCATAACCCTGGTATGGGAAAAAAAAGGGGAACATCCTCTCCACGATAGGATAGAACACTTCGTGAACCATCTCTTTGTAAATCAACATCTCGAGCTGAAAGATCTCCTCGTTGTTCTATGCCATAGGTAAGAACGGAGGCATCACAATGGGAAATCATCTGCTGATACCTTGGATCATCGCAATTCACAACAGCACACCCTTTTTCTGCTTTTAATAAAGAAAACAGTCGTTGCTTTGTCCGTGCGTAAGATTCCATATCACCATGATAGTCGAGATGTTCGGGTGAGAGATTGGTGAAAATGGCCACATCGAAATCGATTTCATCGACACGATTTTGATCAAGGGCATGGGAAGAGACCTCCATCACTCCCGTTTGACACCCTGCTACCACCATTTCGCGCAACATGCGATGGTTGGTACAGACGTCTGGAGTCGTGCGGGTCGCAGAATGGTAACGGTTACCTGTAACATAGGCAATGGTGCTGATCAAACCAGAGGGTCCGACGAGTTTTTCGAACAAGGAATGGATGATGTAGGCTGTAGTGGTCTTCCCGTCCGTCCCTGTGATTCCGACGAGAAAGAGATCCTTACTAGGATGATGCCGATAAGATCGGCTGGCCAATACCCCCATGGTTTTTTCCGGGTGGGGGCAGATGACTTGAGTCACCTTTTTAAGGAAGGGATCGTACCGGTCGGTCAAAATAGCAACGGCTCCCGCATCCATCGCCTCGCCAATATAGCGTCGTCCGTCGTGTTGCATTCCTTTTCTTGCTACAAAAAGATTCCCGTTGCGTACTTCCTTAGAATGCGCTGTGATTCCCGTAATGGCAAGGTGTTACTTTTCCATAGACGTTAACGGAAGATTATGGAGAAGGGTTCGAAGAGTATGCATCCATCAACAATAATAAAAACCGTGCCCATTCTATCGCAAAACAGGGTTACTATTCCACAGTGCATACTTTTCTTGCAGCAAAGCATTTGCCTGAATGCCTGCTGCCTTTTCTGAATCATACCGTGGATCTCCAACGGGATACCCAAATGGATCATCAGGAGGAATATTTAAATAAGATAAAGAACGTTGACACACTTGCCGGAAAATGGGTGCCGCACAGGATCCTCCATGATGGATCCGTCCTATGCCAGGAATCACACCATATTCTGGTTCGTCCAATACGATAGCTACTAGGAAAGGAGGATGATCAACAACGGCTCCTCCGATAAAAAGACTTCTGTGGACGCGTTTAGCGTACTTGCCATCGATAAGCTTTTCGTCTGTGCTACTTTTCCCAAACTCTGTATATCCTCCGATAGCTCCTCGACGACCACTTCCCCCGGGCTTTGTTACATATTCTAGTGCTTGAACGACTCTTTTTCCTATCTGCGCATCGAGTACATGCGGAGCAGGCGAACGGTGATAATACCACGTTGTGGGTTCGTTTTTGTCGTCCACTTCAATAACGCGATCGATTAGGGTTGGCTGCACGAAATATCCTCCATTGACGAGGATAGCAAACGCCTGCAAAAGCTGTAACGTATTGGTTTGTATGTTATATCCCATTGCCAAAGAAAAAGGAGTTGGAGTCGACCATTCCAATTTCCCATTTGGGTGTTTTCTGCCTGGTTTCGGTAAGACGCCTGCTGTTTCACCAGGAAGTTCGATACCGGTCTTTTTTCCAAAGCCAAAGACGTTTTCGAGCTGATCGCGATACCACTCCTTCCCCAGTCGTTCGATAATCCGTTCAGCCAACCGGCCAACATAAACATTCGATGATTTTTTTATCGCCATATCCATATTGAGAAAGGCATGGCGAGTCACATCACTAATCGGCTTCGCCCTTCCAGGAAACTTTCCATTTGCCGTTGCGACCTTCTCCTCCGGATCGAAAAGAGGTTTTTCTTCCCGTTCGATCAACACACGATTGGCAGACAAAGCGATGGCCATTGTGATCGGTTTCATCACGGAGCCGGGCTCTATGGCATCAGAGATCCCTTTTACTTTCATATCTTCTCTTCGATCTGCATCGGCAAAGTATTGGGGATAGTCGGGAGGAAAAAAGGCAGGGTATTGTGCCAGGGCCAAAATTTCTCCTGTATGGGGCTCCATGATCACAGCCCATCCCGAACGCGAGTGGCTTCTTTGTACCCCTCGTTCGATCTCTTCCTCCGCGATGGCTTGGAGTCCCAAATCGATCGTTAAGTAGACATCACCCCCTCGACGGGGCTCTTCGAGTACTTCCCCTGTTTCAAAACTATGTCGAGGAGAGCGGCGATAACGTTTTTTCCCAGGTTTTGCTGACAGGACATCGTGAAAAGCCCATTCTAACCCGCCTGTAGGGATGGGTTGGTGTGTTTTCTCGTTGCGTGTCTTTTGTACTGTGTGCAACACCTGCCCTAGCATAGCACCGTAAGGGTATGATCGTTCACTTTCTACAACAAAAAAAAGAGCGTTCCGTGAAACTTTCTCTTGCCGTGCCCATGTCATCCACCAATTTTCGACGGCATCGCGTTGTTCTTTCGTCAACCATTTTGCTAAGCAACGGTCGCGGTTCGTTCGGTTCATTTGCTCTACAGCCCACTCTTTTTTTTCTCCACTCCAATCGAGTATTTCTTGCAATGCACTACCTATGCAAAGGGGAGCATGTGGAGGAATCTGCGCAGGATCGGCATGCAAATGGTATTTTTCCATTTCGACGACTAATTTTTGTGGCGCATAAGGGTGTTGTGCCTGGAGGAAAGGGCGCGAGAAAAAGCTCCCTCTTGGGCCCTCTTCATGAGCAACAAAAAAATGTTGTTTCATTGCCTGAGCATTCCACCGATCTCCGTCGATCACTTGAATTCGGAAAAATTGTGCCCAGATAAGAGAGAATAGAAAAAATAAGAAAATCCCCAAGAAAAGCAATCGTTTGTGATCCTTGTCACAAGGCGTATTATCAGGGGATGTCATAGACGATGACTTCCTCTTTTTTGGGAAAACGAAGGTGTCCCAATTCGGGATTGCGAGACAAAACCATTAAATGGCGAGGATGGGTCATTGCCTTATATTCAAAGAGAAGCCGTTCGTTCTCCTTTTCTATCATATGCAATTTTTTAGATAGGATAGGAATTTGCATCTGCAATTCGATGAGTACATTTTGATCCGCAACGATTTGGTACAATGTCACACCTAAAGCCATCGTACAGAGAAATAAGCGAAAAAGAAGAGACATCAATTACCTTTTTTCTACCACGCGTAGTCGAGCGCTCCGCGATCGCGGATTGGCAGTAACCTCTTCCTCTGAAGGTTTTTGCGGCTTGCGCGTTACGAGATCGACAAGAGGTTCTTTATCGAGGAAAACCCCACCTCCCATCCCTGAAGTGTTTTCTTTATCGCTTGCTGCATACTGAAAAGCCGTTTTCACTCGACGATCTTCTAAGCTATGGAAACTGATCACTCCCATTCTTCCGTTGGGTTGGAGCGTCTCCATTGCAGGCATGAGAAAGGTCTCCAAAGCTTCCAGTTCTCCATTCACAGCGATGCGAAGAGCTTGAAAAATCGTCGTTGCAGGATGGGTCTCTCCACGGCGTGGGCGCCCATGAAGAGAGTAGACGACATCTAACAAATCTCCTGTTCGGAGAAGCGGGTGAGTCGTTCTCCTCTCTACGATACGTTGAGCCAAGCGTCGCCATTTAGTGACTTCTCCAAAATCGCGAAAAATGCAACCCAATTCTTTTTCTGATGCGTGTGCAAGGAGGTCGGCAGCGGTTTGGGTAAGGGAGGGATCCATTCGCATATCAAGTGGCGCATCGAAAGAAAAGGAGAATCCCCTTTCTGCTGTATCGACTTGCATGGAGGAGATGCCCAAATCGAGCAAAATTCCGTTAGGAGGGGGAATTTCCCCTTCTTGCCATAAAGAAACGGCATTCGTTTAGTTTTATTGCAAAAAAACGACTTTTTTCTCCCACTGGGCGAGTCGTTTTTTTGCTAAATCCAAGGCACAGGGATCTCGAACGAATCCGAAATAGTGCTCGATCTCGGGATGTTCTTTTTTGACAAGAGGTTTCCGCATGGCGCCTCCAGCTCCCAAAGTCCCGTCGAAGAAAATCGATAACTTCACGTTGAAGAAAAGGCCGAAAGAACCTCTTTAAGTAACACAGGTTGATGTGGATACAATTTATTCACTCCATTACCTACAAAATGCTCGAACATGGTAAAATGAAGACAGCATCCCAATAGTTTAGCAAAATATGGCAACAATAGACAAACTTGATATCAGTATTTATGTTCAATATGCGCGTCGCACGCAGATGATTGAGCAGATCAATCAGCAGTACCATCTGCAGGAGGCATGGCGAACATTCCCCCACAGACGCAAGTTGTTGACTTCCTGCCCAAGCTTTCTGAGCTTGATATTCTTCTTGGTGTGACCCCTACTGTGACTCCTTGGGCTTTCTTTTTTCCTCCTGATCTCTTTGGGAGCCAACGTCGATCCCCTTTTGGTTTTGCGCGCATCCTTCCCTCTCTTCTCCACTATAATGAAGAGTTGAGAAGAGGAGAGCGAGGAAGAGAGAACGGTTGCTGCCATCAATCCTGATGATGAGGAAGAGGCTGAGGAAAAGCGGGCCATTACGCACTGTTTTGCACAAATCCGCAAACTCAACGAGTGGCTTGGGCATATTGTTGGCCGCATAGGGCAATTCCTCCAAGGGTAGTATGAGCAAAATTGATTGGCGCAAAAAAATTGGTTGGACGGAGGAGCAGCTCACGGAATTGCGCATTACTGGGTATTCTTACATACGCCAAGGAAAATACGACATTGCTCTTCCCCTGTTTCAGGCTCTTACGGTTCTTGATCCCGATAGTGCCTATGATTTTCAGACGCTTGGCGCCCTTTATGTCGAACTCAACGAGCCGAGAAAAGCGCTCAAGCATCTTGACAAGGCTCTCCAGATTGAACCCAACCATGCACCGACATTGCTCAATGTGACCAAAGCTCTTTTTATGTTAGGGAAGGTTCAAGACGCTCTTCGCGTTGCTGAGATCCTCCAGCAAGACCCCAATCCTTCCATTGCCAACATTGCGCGTGCTCTTCTTCTTGCCTATTCTTGAGGAGATGAATCCTCTGGGAAAAGCTTTTTTTCGAAAAAAGCTTTAAAATGTCCCCATTTAGAATCTTCCATTTCTTTTTCAACAAATGGATTCCATTTTTGCATAGCCTTATCTTGCTTTTTCTTGGCTCTTGAGCTCCACTTCAATGAATGTCCGAACCATGAGAAGGAATGGGATATTCAGGTGCTTTTTGGAGACTTGATTTTACGCGTTTTTTGCCGAAGTAAATTCTCTTTTTTCAGAATTCCGCAAGGCATTCCAGAATGGA
>CALOCV010000012.1:0-5386 GCA_942491955.1 Parachlamydiales bacterium | reverse complement strand
GCTTTTTCCCTCTCCTGAGCGGCCAATGATGGCAATCGATTCTCCCGGCATCACTTCTACATCGATTTGTTTCAAAATCGTCACAGGTTTCGGTTCAACGAAGGTTTTTGCGATGCTTTGGGCTAGAAGAAGAGGGGTAGAAGACATATGTATTGCATTACTCCGCACGTAGGATCGCTGAGGGACGGAGACGACACGCTTTAATCGCCGGAATCAGCCCTGCAATCAGTGAAATCAATAGTGTGGCGCCGAAAACAAAGAGAAGGGCTTCGGGGCTCAACTCATTGGGGATGGTGTCGCCATAAAAAGCAGTATGGAACATTTCGTATCCTTGGATATATCCGATGATGCGAATCAGGCTATCGAGGTTGGCTAGGGTGAAGAGGGCGGCAGCAGTTCCGATAAGAGACCCTAAAGCACCCATGACGACGCCACAGAAGCCAAAAATCAAAGCGATGGAGAAGGATGTGGCTCCCATGGAACGGAGGATGCCAATTTCGTGTTTTTTGTCATTGACCAAAATAATGAGCATCGAAATGATATTCGAGCAGGCGACGATGATGATCACGGTTGCAAGAAGGGTATAGAGATTTCTTTCGCTATGAAGTTGTTGGATGAGATCTTTGGTAAAGGGGTATTCTGCATAGGTCGTCACTTCGAAATAGGGCGCGATGCCTCTTTGGTCGAGTTGTTGTTGGAGTTGTTCTTTCAATCGATCGGCTTGGTCAAGGCGAGAGAAGCGGAGGTTTAAGCCACTTGAAAGCTGGGTGTCTTCAGGATTGTGGGCATTGCGGATGAGGGAAGCCGTCTCTTTATGGGTAAGAACATATTTTCCTCCTAAGGGAATGATCCCTGGGTCATAGAAACCAGCGACAAAGATTGGAATCTGTTGCTCTTGTATCCCCGTTGCTGTGGGTGTGTAGTAGGTAAGAGAACCGCGATCTCCAATACGAGATCCTTTTTCTCGAAATCCTCTTGGAAGAAGGATCCCTTCGCCAAATTCGGGATCGTCAGGAAGGGAGTATAATCCTGTTGAAGGATCTTTGTGGATCCATAAAAGAGATGGGGGATGGATCGATTCATATGCATCGATTTCTAAAAGATCAAGGGGCATTTCTCTAACAAATGAGTGACCCTGTAGAGAGAATTCCATGGAAAAAAGAAGATCTTTTGGTTGTTGAGCCATTTCCATTTTCTTTGTAAGGAATTGAGCTGAGAACGAAAGCCCTCCAGAAAGGAAAAGAGAAATGGATGTGTTTATGGGAAATGCTTCTCCTTCTTTTGTTAAGAATGTCTGTTTCCCGTCTTCTTGCTGAATCATCCCTTCGCGTATGCTATACGAGGAAAAGGTACTCATATCTTGATTGATGGGATGGATAAAAATGGAGAGGAGATGTTTGTCATCAGAAGAAAAAAGACCTACTGCGGAGAAATCTCCTTCGGGAAGGAAATGTTCTGGAATGCGCCATCCCTGTTCAGGGGTCTTAAGCGATGTAATTTTAATGCTTGTCAAAAATTGGAGAAGTTTTTTCTGGAATAGATCAGGGGTTAAGGGAATGAGCCCATTTCCTTTGATGCTTTCAGGATCAATCGCCTGTGCTCCAAGGAGGTGAAAGACATTATGGATATCTTCGTGGTCAATGGGCAGGAGGGCGTGGTCAAGAGTTTCGTTGGAAGGGGAGTGGGATCCAAGAAAAACAGGCTCTGCTTGCACGGCGTGGATTTCGAAAAAAGGGAAAGAGAGAGAGGGAGACTCTTTGGAGCGGCGTACCATTTTGAGGTCGAGCTGGCTATAGGCGGTATCGTATTCTTCGTAAGAAAAATCGGCAATTCCTTGAATTTTCTCAAGACTAGCGTAGAGTTCTTTTGCCAAATCTTTTACTGAACCGTCGGGATAGGTGTCAGGTTTAGGGAAAGTTGAAGAGAGTTCCTCATCGACAAAAGGATCGTAGGGATCTGTGTTTTCTGCCCATCTTTTCTCGTCTAAATTTTTTACTGTGTAATCCGAGGAGCTGCTTAATCGATCAATTTGGTAGTAGTAGGATTGATAATAGGCCTCTTTTGGAGTAATGCGGGCGGGTGCTGTGAGTGCAATGAGTTTATTGATCCAGATGTGTTCCAGTCCGTGGGTAACGGAAAAAAAAACGACAATGAGCCAAACAACGAGGGAGATAACGACAATGGAGATGACACTAATAAGAGAGACGGAGAGCTGTCGCCATCGGGGAAGGAGGTATTTTTTTGCGAGAGAAAGCTCGAACATCAGAGAAACAACCCTATATCATCTCCCTTCACTATGCCAAAGAACGGCAACGGAGTAAAGACGAAAAAGCCTCCGAGTAAGGAGGCGAACCTCGGAGGCTTTTTCTAAAATTATTTTGTTTCTTTAAAGATGACGCGCTTTCTCAGAGTGGGGTCGTATTTTTTTAATTCAATGCGATTGGGCGTCTTGACTTTGTTTTTTGTCGTATAGAGACAATGTGAACTTTCGGAACTTCTTAGTTTAATTTTTTCTCTTTTACTTGCCATTGTTGGCCTCATTAAACGATTAAAAAACTACGATAATGGATTCATATAAAAAAAGCAACAATGAGGAACAAAAAGAACAAATAGTCGCCTTCTCAGTGTGTGGGTAAAAAGGCTATTGCAAATTTTATGTTTTTTACATAAATCCTATGAAAGAGTTGTTGGATTCAAAAAACAGGAAATTTTTGAAAACACCACAAATACCTATGATCGCCTATTGGAATTCAAGTGGTATCGCTATTTTGCTCATTCTTCAAGGATGCCACTACCATGCCGACCACCCTTGGGATTATACCCCCTGTTCCTATCAACAAACGTGGCAACCGTGCGGAGATGAGGGGATTCCCATTTCTCCTTGTCGTTTGATCGATCCCTTCCAATGCATTGAGCCTGAATCTTTGCCCGGTGTTGTTGGATTGCCTGATATCATTGATTTGGCTCTGAAAAATAGCAATATGACCCGTCAAACATGGGCCGATGCTCGTTATGCTGCGGCGCAATGGGGGATCCAGGAGGCACCGCTCTATCCGCAATGGGGTTTTGAAGCCTTTGTTAAGGACATCCGCCAATCCAATTTCCATGGTACCAGTATGCTGCGCATCAACGACTACATTAATTATGGGCCTCTTCTTACACTTCAATATCTCCTTTTCGACTGGGGAACCACGAAGAATGAAGCAGAGAGTTTTCGGCAGATCCTTTGGGAGGCCAACTGGACGCACAATCGCGAAATCCAAACCGTTATTCAGACAGCAGCTGTCGATTATTATGCTTTTTTGGCCTTTCGCGAACAGGTCGTTGCTAGTCGAGCCAACCTCACCGATGCATTAACACTTCTTGATTCCACCGAGAAAAAACACAACCTAGGAATTACGGATATCAGCGATGTTTTGATGGCGGAGACGCAAGTGGCCAAGAATGAGATTCAGTTATTGGACGATCAGCAGAATGAAGCCGATGGAAGGATTCAGCTTGAGGCCGATATGGGCATACCTGCTAACACTCCACTCACCATTCTTGGAGAGATGGAAATTCCCGAACTCGAAGAGGTGGAACGTTCTGTCGATCCCTACCTCGTCCAAGCCTATTCGTTTCGTCCCGATCTCTTTAGCGCCAATGCCAGGGTGAAATCGAAAGAGTTTGCGGTGCGTGCAGCGATTCGTGACCAGTGGCCTAAAATCCAGTTTAATGGAAATGCTGGACAAAACTATTACAATGCCGGTGAACACGATGACTATAACTTTGATCTAGAAATTAGCTTGCAGGCCCCCCTATTTGAAGGGTATTACTACAAAAACCAGATTCGGGCTTCGCGTGCTCAATTGGAAAGGGCGCGAGCCGAATTGCGGGAGATGGAAATTGGGATGATCCAACAAGTGACAAAAAGCCATCAAAATTTCCTTCTCGCTATCGACAAAGTGCGCGTCAATCGCGCCTATGTACACGTTGCTGAGGCCTCATATCGATCGAGTTTAGCAAAGTATCGCGCAGGAACTGTCGACATCACGACAGCCATTACCGCTTTGACCGATCTTGCCGATGCGCGTTTTTCTCTTGTCGCAGCGAAAAGAGAATGGTTTACGAGTCTTGTTGATTTAGCCTATGCAACAGGAGCTATGGGATGTTAAAAGCAAAATTTTTTTTACTGGGAATGGTTCTTGTGGTATCGGCTTGCAAAACTCCCGAGGAAAAAAAGGAGCCAGCTCCTGCAAAAGTGGTTTTGAGTAAGGCCTATAGTAAAACCATGCCTTACGTCGTGCGCACCATTGGCAATACGAGCCCTTTTGCTTCTGTACAAGTACGCCCTCAAGTGGGAGGGGAGATCATGGGGTATTATTTCGAAGATGGAGGGCTTGTCGATATTGGTGATCTTCTTTATACGATAGACCCCCGTCCCTATGAAGCCTTCTTAGAAGAAGCCTTAGGTCAGTACGAACAGGCAAAAGCCTCTCTTGCATACAACGAGCAAAAAGTTGAGAGGTACAAAGGACTCCTTCCTGAAGACTATGTTTCGATTCTTGACTATGAGCAGTACCTATCGGAAAAAGAGATCTCTTCCGGACAGGTCATACAATATGAGGGGGCAGTCAAGGATGCCCAGGTCAATCTCGGTTATTGCACCATTTATTCTCCGTTGAAAGGGATTTGTAACCGCCATACGTACGATCCGGGGAATATTGTTACAGCTAATGAGGAGACCCCTCTTTTAACCATCAATCAGATCGATCCCATCTATGCCCTTTTTACCGTTTCGGAAAAATACTTTCCCGAAATTTACCGCTACCATAGAAAATCAGAAAAAGGATTAACCGTTGTCATCCGCATTATGGGAGAAGAGAAAGAAACGTATACCGGCGTTCTTGATTTTTTAGATAACACGGTCAATGCAGCAACAGGCACACTCCTCATGCGAGCGATTTTCCCTAATGCAGATGCATGGATTTGGCCAGGACAATTTGTTCATGTCGATATCCAACTTTACGAGATTTCCAATGCAATATTGGTACCTGAGTTAGCTATTCGCCGCGATGTTGAAGGGGCTTATCTTTTTGTTGCAAAGGAAGACGGGACCGTTCAGCAGCAAAGGGTTTCCTTGGGACAAAATTTTGATGGGGAACAAATCATCATGGAAGGGGTTAAAGCAGGGGAGTCTGTTGTTGTGCAAGGGCAGTTAGCTCTATCTGACGGAAGTCACTATGTCATAGATACAAAAAAAAAATCGAATAAGGGTGAAAGCGGATGAATCTTTCAGAACCCTTTATTCGTCGACCAATCATGACGACCATGGTTATGGGAGCCATTCTTATCTTTGGCCTCATCGCTTTTTTTGACCTTCCCATCAGTGATCTGCCGAGCATTG
>CALOCV010000011.1:0-6772 GCA_942491955.1 Parachlamydiales bacterium | reverse complement strand
CTTCGCCGATTGGTGTGTTGCTCTCGGACATTCATGCCAGGGCCGATGCCGCATCTGCGCTCGGAACGAAGGGGACCGTTATGGCCGAATCGCGTTCACATGCCGTGGTTCTGGGGAAATGGCCATCGCCGGCCTGTTGACCGCTCGGGCGCTGGCAGAGTTCTACGGGTCGGTGACTCTGATCGGCGGGACACGCTGCCTGATCACCCAGAACCGCGCAAGGGCGTGCCACAGGGCACCGTCTACACCTTCCTCAGTCGCGGCACGAATGCTCGAGGAGTCATTACAAAACTTCCCGCCATTTTATCGCACGAAGTCTCAATGGCGCGCCCGACTATTTCTCTCAAAATTTGTCCGAAGGGAACCGTTTTAATGTCCTCCATCCTGAACGCGATCTCGAATTCTATCTGCTCATCGATATATCCCGCTGCAAAATGTGGTTCTACTACCTCGATCACACCTCGCATGCACGCACTTTGATCAAAACATACGATGTTGGCCTAGGGCGCCTTGATACAGGAAAAAACTCGGGTTCCCTTACCCCTTTAGGAAAATATCTTCTAGGAGAAAAAATAGCCGTCTATAAACCGCAAGTATTTGGACACTATAATGGAGAACGCACCGAGATGGTTCGCGTTTTCGGCTCCCGATGGATTCCCTTTGCCAAAGAGCTCGAAGGGAGCACCGCTCCAGCAAAAGGATTCGGTATCCATGGAAGCCCATGGTTTTGGAACGAACAAGAGGGCTGGCATGACGATGACTCAGGGGTGGGGAAATACGAGAGTGATGGCTGTATTCGTCTACAAAGAAATGATATGGAGGAATTGTTTAGCATCGTGATCTCACGACCCACTCTTGTGGAGATTGTTCAAGATTTTCACGAGGCCAAACTTCCAGAAGCTTAACCAGAGGTCCGTTGATGATCTCCCTTCCTCATGAAAAACAGATCGTTGAATACCAAAAGACGATCGATCATTTGAAGAAACAAAATCGAGAAAATCCCATTTTCGATCGGGAGATAAAGAAACTCGAACAAAAACTAGCAGTATTAAAAAAACAAATCTACTCACAACTGACCCCATGGGAACGCGTTCTGATTTGTCGCCATTCCCAACGTCCTCATGCCATCGACTACATCGAAAACCTCTTCGACTCCTTTATCGAACTCTCCGGAGATCGCTTAGCCGGAGATGATAAAGCCTTGATAGGTGGTCTTGCCGAACTTAATGGAATACGTTGTGTCGTTATTGGTCAAGAAAAGGGAAAAGACACCGAAACAAGGGTCGAAAGAAATTTTGGAATGATGAATCCTGAAGGCTTTCGAAAGGCTAAGCGGTTGCTTAAGCTGGCCGAAAAATTTCACCTTCCCGTCTTCTCCTTTATCGATACACCAGGAGCTTTCCCTTGCCTCGAAGCAGAGGAGAGAGGGCAAGGATGGGCCATAGCCGAAAACCTTCAACTCATGTCCCGTCTTGCGACACCCATTGTTGTTGTCGTTATCGGTGAAGGATGTTCTGGTGGAGCTTTGGGCGTTGGTATTGGCGACGTTGTTGCTATGCTCCAACACGCCTACTACTCCGTTATTGGTCCCGAAGGATGCGCCTCGATTCTTTGGAAAGATGCAACAAAAAATGTCGATGCAGCGTCAACTTTAAAACTCAATGCGGAAAATCTTCTCGAGCTGGGTATTATCGATACCATTCTTCCTGAACCCATGGAGGGAGCTCATCAAAACCCTGAAATCGTCTACGCCTCCGTCAAACAGTTCCTCATTGAACAGTGGCACACATTGAAGCATGTTCCCACACCCTTACTTATTGAGCAACGATACCAGAAATTTCGCAAGATGGGCGCTTTTGTTGAGAAAGTGCACATCGATAAAGAACGTTCAACGAAAAGTCAATAAACGAAAGTTATGCTTACCCTTTTTCGTCTTGCGCTAGCTTATAGAAAAACAAAATCCTTCTATTTTTTTCTCTTATTACAATGGTTGCTATGACTTTGGCGACCCAACTCGAGATCCTTTCGCTCGGTGTCATCACAAAAAAAGGTCCCGATTTCTTTACTCTCTTTGCGCCTATAGAAAATGGATCTTTGGCTCCTCAACAAGGAGTCGATCGCAAGACCTTTCTCGAACGGTGGCAGTCACTTGATGAAGAAGGGAAGGGGGTTGTCAATCCCAACGATGTGACTCGCTTTCTCTCCTCTCATCATAAAAAAGATTTTATAGGAAGGCTCATAGAAAAGGGAGAATCTATTTTCCCTCTCCACCACATAAAATTTCTTGCTTTTTTCCTTCTTGGAGCTGCCCTTTTCCGAGCCTTAACCCTCTTTAGCCACCGCTTCCTCACCCGACTTGTTGCCATCCATGTCAGTCGAGAACTTCGACAACGCTATTTTGATCATATTCAAGAACTCCCAATGGATTTTTATCAGAAATATCACATTGGACACCTCTCTTCTCGCGTCGTTGGCGATGCTGTCCTTATTGCAGAAGCCGTCAATGCCTGCCTTGTCAACTACCTACAAACCCCCTTTACCGTCTTCTCCACGCTTGTTCTCTGTTTCATGGCCTCTTGGCAACTCTCTCTTTTTATCTTTCTCGGATTTCCCTTGATCATAGGTCCTATTTTCTTCCTCGCTCAGCGCGTTCGGAAGATTTCCAGACAAATCCAAAAACATCAAGAAGTCTTTGCTAGCGTCCTTCTCGACTTCCTTGGTGGAATCCAGACGGTGAAAATTTTTGCTATGGAAGAATTTTCTCGAAAAAAATATTTTGAGCAAAATCATCGGATGGCACAGCTCGAGAAAAAAAGTGCCCGTTACGATCTCTCATCCCGCCCCGTTGTGCACACCATTGCCATGCTTTTTTTATCGACGACTCTTCTTTATGGCCTCTATTTTCTTAAAATGGATGTTGCTGAAGTATTGGTCTTTTCTGCTTTTCTCTACCTCTTTTACGAACCTATCAAAAAATTCGCTGAAGAGAATGCCCATATCCAACGAGGGATTGCTGCTGCGGAACGGATGACAGAGACTTTAGAACAAAAGATTCCTACCACCCACGCGGATGGTTCTCTTCCCTTTACCACATTCGCTAAAGAGATCGTCTTTGATCGCATCTGGTTTCGTTATGATGATGAATGGGTTATCCGAGATTTCTCTCTTACAATACACAAGGGAGAGAAAATTGCTATCGTTGGCCCAACAGGTTCAGGAAAATCGACTCTGGCACAACTCTTACCCCGTCTCTATGAAGTGGAAAAAGGGGAGATTCGCATCGATGGAACGCCTATTCGCTCTTTCCAACAAAAAACCCTTCGAGAAAACATCGCCTTTGTTCCTCAAAAGCCTTTTCTTTTCCTCGATACCATTGCAGAGAATATCTCTTTTGGCCGCTCTTACTCTCTAGAGGAAATCCAACAAGCTGCCATTGCCGCTCATGCCGATGAGTTCATCAGCCGTCTCCCGAAAAACTACGACACCGAACTCTCCGAAGCGGGAAAAAACCTCTCTGGAGGGCAACAACAACGCCTTGCCATTGCTCGCGCTCGATCAAACGGTCTCCTATCCTCATCTTTGACGAAGCCACCTCTTCTCTCGATGCCATCAGCGAATACCATATCCAAACCGCCTTAGAACAGCTTCGTGGCGATGTCACCCAAATCCTCATTGCCCATCGCCTCACCACCATCGAAGATGCTGACAGAATCATTTACATCGACCATGGAAAAAAAATTGCCGAAGGAACAAAGGACGAACTCCTCACCACATGCCCTTCCTTCCGAATGATGTGGGAAACCCTTCATCGAACAAAAGAAACGGTAGTTTCATGAACAACAAAACCATCGTCGTTGTCCACTCCGGAGGGATGGACTCTTCCATCTGTCTCGCCCTTGCCATCAAAAAGTACGGAGAAAAAGAGGTCGTCTCTCTCTCTTTCAACTATGGCCAACGCCATGCAACAGAACTCGTCCAAGCGGCAAAAATTTGCCAAGATTGGTCCGTCGATCATACCACTCTTACTCTCTCTTGCCTCGAAGAGATCACCGAGAACGCCCTGACTCACAAAAATATCCCCATTGAACATTCTCCAGGATCTCCCCCCTCCACCCTCGTCGTTGGCAGAAATGGTCTCTTCGCCCACCTTGCGGGAATCTACGCTCATCAACTCGGTGCCAACGAAATCTCCCTCGGCGTCCTCGAACGCGAAGAGGCGAACAGCGGCTATCGTGACTGCTCCAGAGCCTACATGGACCTACAACAGCAGATCCTTCGCGTTGATACCAACTCGCCTTCTTTCCTCATCACAACCCCCCTTATCCAGATGAGCAAAAAACAGACCCACATCCTCGCCCAAGAGCTAGGCATCTACGAATACCTCATCAAAAATACCATTTCCTGCTACAACGGCCTCCCATATCCCGGATGCATGAAATGTCCAGCATGTGCGATTTGGGGAAAAGAATAGATTTTTTTGGGGGGACAAGTCCCCCCAAACCCCCTGCGGCCGCACGCGGCCTTCCTTTGTCGCTTTTATACCAATCCTAATGCGATGTGCAAATGTTCCTGTAGAACATTTGCACATCGCATTAGGATTGGTACAATTTATGTGTTTATCGACTGGCTTTACGCCGTAAGGGATAAAATCTTGCGATGAGCGGGCTGTAAAGCAATGGTTTTGGTATAGATTTTTTTCTCACGGCCATCAAAGTGGGTTATCGTTAGATGGACCCATTTTTTTTGTGTAAAGACTCTCCAGTTAGGGGAGGGGTGGATTTTACAATAACGAATAAAAGGGTGGTCCCCTTGGATTTTTCTATAGAGGTAACGGGGGATTGCTGTTGCTAAACGAATGAGAACCGTCGTTCGATCCCAGAAAATAGCAATAAAAACAGCCACGATGCGAAGAGGTAAGAATGGAATTTTTCTTGCGTGATGCACCGTTGTTGGGATGAGTAGGTCCGATACATGCGTAGGACGTACGGGAATGATCGAAGCCGATAAAAGATTCATCGAGCGATCATCGGAAAACAACTTCATAAAGTGCTGAAAAGCTTTTTTGGAAGCAAAGGTTTTACGCGTACAGGTAAGAGCCTTTTTTGGATCCCTTGAAGGGACCAGGTCAACAGAATAAATCGAAGTAACAGGCTGCATAAGGCGTTCCAACTCGCGAATCAGTTTCCGCCCAATAGAAAAAAACAGCAAGGAAAAAATCGTATTGACATGAAGAACTCCCTCTTCTAAAGTATCTTTGCATGGTTTGCACGATTTTGCAAAACCATCAGAACCAAAAAGCTAGCGACGGATGTCGCGCTTTTTACTCTGTAACTATAGGAGGTTGTTATGGAAGGACCCAACCCTTCAGTATGTGGATTAAATATTTGGAATCAGGATTTTTTTCTAGAACGGAAGTCAGTATGTCGTTTTACTACAACAGGTAGAGTGAATCAAAAGCGGAAAAATCACATTTCGGCTGTATTGAAACGCTTTCCGATACAACCTCCTTCAAAGGGAGAGACGCCCTTATTCCCCCGTTATAGGAAAGAGATAGGAGGGCCACCTCCTCTTCCTAAGCGAGATTATTGCTCTTGGGGGAAATTAATCGTCGATATACCAACCTTGGGGTACGGAACGGCTGATTTCATCATCAAAATAACGACACATATTTTCTCATTTCTAGAGCCAAAAGACCTAATTTCGTGTTCAGAAGTTTCGCGATTTTTTTGGCAAATAGTAACCAATAAATGTGGAGTTCGAGAACAAAGAAAATTGCAAGAAAGAATGGCATTGGAAATTTTACTACCAAGGGATGTTCCGAGAAGAATATTAGATTGGTTGGATACTAATAAAAAAGCTAAGGCGTTGGTTCAAGAAGTCCATTTAAGCAGGAATCCTTCCTTGAAGATTTTGGCAAAGATACAATCTGCTTCTTTGCAATTGTTTTTAGAGAATTTACGAAAATTAAAACCTTTGACTCGTATGGAACTGGAAAAAGATAATGAAGAAATTAAAAGATTAAACAGGGAAGATGATGAATATTGGGAAAAGTGGTTAAATCCTAAAATGCTAGCAATCCTCTATCCCAGACTTTATAAGACGAGTCTTACATCTAGTCAAAAGCATTTCATGTCAGTGATGACGAATCATCAGGAAAATAGTAAAGTAAATTCGTCGGAACAAGGCAGTGCATTCTCTTTAGAATCATCTATATTGACAAGAGAAGATGAACAAGAACTATATCTTCAGGAAGAAGACAGACGAGTAAAAGAGGCCCGCGCGTATTTAGTTGAGTTGTTAGAACCAATGACAGCGCACAAGAAACGCGAGCAGCGGAAGCCGAATACTCGTTCTAGGGACCTATTTCAAGCCATGGTAAATGAGGCAGAAGCAGATCCTTTAAAACAGAAAGAGTTGGATAGGATCTTAAATCCACACTCATCTTCAGAAACAGAGAAAAGATCTCTTTTTCGGAGAAGATCTACTTCTGAGAAAAAAGAGAAAAAGAGTAAAGTGGGTAGAAGGAAGAGTTTTCATGTTACATCGGGAGGGGGTAACGCAACAAATTCTGAAAGCAAAAACAACTCGTTGCGATTGAGAAAGGAGTCATCGAATTAGCAGGAGCAAAATTGTGTATTGACAAGAAGGAATGGTCTCCTCTACAGTAGCCCTGGATTCTATTCGTATTAAGATAGCTTTCTAGCTCTTCATGAATCAGGAGCGTATATGGAAGTAGCATTACCGTCTTCCCAAACAACAAGCATTTGGGATG
>CALOCV010000010.1:0-6368 GCA_942491955.1 Parachlamydiales bacterium | reverse complement strand
CTCTTGCGGATTTCCATCGAAATCACCAACATTGATCCCCGTGATCACGATATCCTTGTAACCCGTTTCAACAAGACGCTTAACCTCTTCAACGATATCGACAATCGTCCGGGAACGCGACCTCCCACGCACATAAGGGATGATGCAGTATGTGCAAAAGGAGTTGCACCCATCTTGGACCTTAACAAAGGCTCGTGTATGCGCTTCGAAATGGCGGATGGAGAATTCGGGAATATCGCTTTCTTCTTCAAGAATTTGTGCAAGAAGGGTCTCTTTCTCTTTATTCGGAATGACATGAGTGACTCCTTCCATGGCAACATATGTCGTGGGATCACGTTCTGCAGAACATCCTGTGACAACGACGCGTCCATTTGAAGAACTTTTTTTTATAACGCCCCGAATCTCATGTCGGCTGCTGGCATCGGCAGATTGGGTCACGGTGCAAGTATTAACGATCGTTAATTCTGCCTCTTCTCCCTCTTTTGCCTCGTTATAACCCAATTGAAGAAGTTGATCTCGGTAGGCTTGCGATTCGTACTGATTAGTACGACAACCCAATGTTGCGATACGAAAACGTTTTTTCACAGTAACTTATTCAAAACTCGCGTTATTCATTCATTTTCTCAAGTGAGGTTCGTGCAATTTCAACCACGAGTTGTCTTGTAATCACTTTTTTAAGATGTTTACGCACTTCATTCACTCTTCTTTCTGCATAGCGGTCGATAGAGTAGGTAATCGGTGTTGCCAAGAAGGATAGCAGAGTGCCGATAACTTTAACGACAATAAAAAGAAGAATAGCGCGAAAAGCGCGATAGATCTTCTCTCCCGGTTTTCCCATTGTGGTCTTCATTGCTGAGGCAAACTGTCGATCAAAGTAGGAGAGAATTTTTTGATCTGCGTGTTTTATCATGAAACGAACTAAGCCTTTTGCTGCTTTTTTTTTTTTTATATCCGATTCGAGCTACGTCGTTCTTTTGCTTTATCTTGTGCTGTGATGGGCCCATTTTTTTGTATCCCTTCGGAGAGGGTTGCCATTAAACCGTCGATATTTTTGACAAGAAATTTTTCTGAAATCGCTTGGCGTACAGCCCTCCCTAATTGCCGTTTGGTGTAACGCTGAATTCTTTTCCTTTTGAGAACAAATTTGGTTCCAGGAGGTAAATGAATATTCTCCATGAACTCAAGAACAAAAGAGCCACATGCCTCATTGAGTTCGTTGTCTTCTTTGGATTCCATCCCCGAAGGAGGAGGAGGCGTTCCATCTTGTAGCGTCTCTAGCACAGCTAAAACGATCGCATCGATAGTCTCGGGTTCAACAGCTCGTTCTAACAAACCATCAAATAAAGCAATACCAAAATCTTTTGTAGCCAAATCCCAAAACTGCTTCTGCATTTTTTCTACGTTCAAACCGACCCGTGCTAAATCGGCTGGTGTTCGGAAACCAGCAAGAGCAAGGCTTTGTTCAACGAGTTTTTTCTTTTCTTCACTACCAATCGGAGAGAGAAGCTCTTCTTTCCCCTCACCTGTGCGAAGAGCTCGGCTATGCTTTGTAAAAATTTGCATCCCATTGGCGATCAAATCCGTAACGATTTTTTCCTGGGTTTCCTCTTCTTTGTTAGCTACCGTTTCATAGACATGAGCAAATGCATCATCGAGGGTCGCTTCAAGCAGTGCTCCATAAAGCATCTCCATCCCTTGCTCAGGATCCAGAGCTTCATTTTGGATCATTTCTGCATAGGATTTTTTTCCAAGAAGCGCTTGCGCTAATACATCCATAGAAAGGGCATCGCCATCTTTTTCGGCCCGGTCTTGAAGAGTCTTGGCGTATTCATCAAATTCTTTAGCCATGTTTTGCATACACACCGTTGCTTGGGCGAGGAGAAGGTGGTTCCATATTAACAAGTCGTCTTTCTTTTTCACGGTATTTAGATTTTCGTCTAACCTGCGATAGGTTTCTAAAAATTGCTGTCCCCACTGATTTTTCTTTTCGCCAAAAAGATGGTGCTTATCAGTAAATCCATCGGGCAATTCCAATAAAGTTTGAAAAAAATCTTTTCTCCACTTTGTTAGAAGAGTACGACATTCTGTCACCTCTTCTGTTAAAGTCTTCTCTCTTGGGTTTTGCCGGAATAACGCGCTGGGATTTAAAGAGAAGATCGAGGGCGATTTCTTTTGCTCTTGGTAGAGCTTGGGTACAGCCAGTCCTTTGAGCTTCGTTTTTCCTTCAGCATCCTTCTCGGTAGTTTCGAGCAGACCTCTCCAGCGTTGCATTTGTTCCACAACAAGATCTTTTTTTTTTTTTTTTTTTTTTTTTTTTTTTTTTTTTTTTTTTTTTTTTTTTTTTTTTTTTTTTTTTTTTATCCTCTTCGATCGCTTGCTCTATTTTGGCAAACATGGAATTCAGAGAGCTTTGCAATCCCCCTTCTTCTTTATTGACGATGTATTGGCTTAAAATTTCTGCTCGTCTTATTTTTTTTGCTTGTTCCTGAATTTCATCTTGATGGTCGCGTATGATACGAACGATTTTCTTTTTTAGAGAATCAAAAGCGACAGGAAGGCTTTCGACAGCCTGTATGTATTGATCGGAAGGAACGCGAATGAAAGAGGTCAAGAATGAATAGGCGATTCCATAATTTTTTTGGGGCATTTTCCCCTGCAAAACACCTAAATTTTTCTTTAAATAGTCGCGCTTTTGATTGAGTATTTCGTTAAATTTTTCAAGATTTTTTCCCCCTTCTTCACCTAACTGTCCTTCAAATAAAACGTTCAATGCATCCAAAGTAAAATGCGAGAGTACAGCAGCTGTTTTGGGAGCGTGAATCTCTTTACTATCTTTGGCTCCCAAGGCTTGCTGCATTTTTTCTGTGCTCTTTTTAATGGTTTCCGTGAATCGTTGGATTAAGCTATTGGTTTTGAAAAACGTTCCAGATTCTCGGCATAGTTTTCAATAAGAAAGTCTGGCAGCACTTCGAAGAAAACCTGTTCTCGGAGTACTTCATCGATTGCAAAAGAGGTAGGAAAAGGGATATCGGTCCGTTTTAGACCCAACTCTTCAATAATGCTTTCCAACATCTTACCAACGATAGGTTGTGAAAATTCTTTGCGTAAGACCTCCAAACGCTCCTGTTTTTCTTTTAGGAAACGCCTCTTTTTTGCTGCCACTGGGTCCATTCTTTTAATAGAGCTTGCATCTCTTTGCATTCTTTCTCTTTCTCAAGAAATCCTTCCCTACGCAATAGACTTCCCGCGTGCACTCCCGTACGAGAGACGATCAAGCGATAGATTCTCTCTTGGTCGGCAAAAGCCGTTTCAGGGTGGTGGGTTGTTTTTGCAAAGTGACAGCCCATTGTTAAGATAGCAGCATCGATATATTGATCGAGAAGACCCCATAAAACGTGAATCGCCGCTTCTTCAGAGCTGAGCAAAGTATACATCCAGTCTCGTAAAAGGATATCATCATATTTTTCGGCAGGCATTAATTGATTGATGGCTTGTGCAATAGCCAGACAAGTCGCTTTTTTTGGCTTCCTCATCTTTTTCATTCTTTGATCCCACAATAAGCGTACGAATATTTTGTCGAATATGCGTCGCTGTTTCTCGCAGGTGAGTCAGACATGTCTCTCCCATTTCAGGAGAGGAAAAGAAGCAAGGAAATCCTTTTCTTTTTGCTTGGCTTCATAAATGGGAAAATGGAGGTCCCCATAAACATCGATCACTTTATCGACAAATGTGGATTCGAAAAGTTCCCACAATGGTTTTTGCACCATAGGAGGGACGGGAAATTCTTCTTTTTTGATTTTAAAAAAATCAAAAAGTTCTTTTGCCATGTAGAAAATGTTGCTTTGAGGCTCGGTGTACAGGAGTTGTAACTCTTGATTCAAACGACTCGTTTCGTTCATCTCATAATCGATCAATTGGTTGAGGTGAGCTTGCCGTTTGGTTTCTTCTTCTGATCGTTCCGATTTCCTCTCAAGCAGCTCCAATTCCAGAACATATTTTTCTTTATTGCGCTCGTGCTGTCGAATGGTATGCCTGTTAGAGGCGATTTCATGCACTTGTTTTTTCTCTTGATCCGAGAGTTGTCCCGTCAAGGGGACAAGGACGTTGATAAAATCAAGAATTAAGTCTTGGATAGGCCCCTCTTTAGGCCTTGCTTTGACGTTATTTGCCAAAGAACAGACCAACAAGCCACTCATTTTCTCACGTAGGTGCTCCAAGACCCGATCGACACAAGACCCCTCGGGAATCGCTTGGACACTTTCAATTTGTTGTAGGAACCACGCTTTGTTAAACTTCGATTCATCAGGCTTTTTAAGAGCGCGCCAGAGGTAATCCATCCAGGCGAAAGCTTGCTGCGGGATTTTCTCTGTCGATGTTTTTCTAATGTATTTTGTCAGCGATTCGCAAGTCTCTTGATAGAGCGATGATTGTTTTGTTTCTTCCCCCGCAATTTTTTTTAAAATGTCATGGGCTTCATTGCGCTGTTTATCCCATCGATTCGAAAAAATAACTTTACATTCTTCTTGGATACGAGGAGATACCTCTTTTTTAAGAAGAGAGGGCAAGTTATTCCGTTTAAACTCTTTGAATTTAGAGAACCTGGTCACGAAATCAAGACCCGCTTTTAAAGCAGGGGGAATCCAAATTCCTTCTGCTCCTCCAAGAAAATCATTCATGATGAGATCGACAAGTTGATCACACTCTTGTGAGGGATCTTGATCATTTTTGCATTTCTCTTCGATGGCTTTGATTTTTGGTTCCAGGGAGCTAAAAAGAACCTCAAGGAGAACGATCCCCTCTTTTCCCTCTTCGATGGTTCCCGCTTCTTTAAGTAATCGATTAAAATGCGGAGAATATTGATCTCCACAATTTTCTCAAGATCTTCCTTCCTTTCAAAAAGAGCATCTTGGATTTCTTTCGTCTCTTGGAATTTTTCACGAAGCACGGGATGAAGGAATTTGGCCAATTGATTGGAAATGGGGAGAAGAGCGTCTGCAAGAGCCTTGGGATTGGGTAAATGCACAGCTAGTGCATCCATCTCTTTGTTACGAGCCTCATCATATGCAGAGTCGCTCCATGCGAATTGCAAACCTCTTTTAATTGCTAAAGCTTGCAATCCACTAAAAACAGAGGAGGAGGATGGATTTTGAGGCTGCATAAGCAAGCTCCTTATGGGATTTTGTCGATAAAAAACTTCTAAAGATGGACATATTTTAACAAAAACCCATTAAAACCCAAGAATAAATTCAAAAAATTATTAAATAATAAGAAGCGAGGAGTCCTCTGGGGAGAGTGCCTACAGCCCGAACGCAAGAATTCAGCCGCTGGACCCATCCATTACTCTGTGATCGACTTTTTGAAAATGGTGAGATTCATGATTTTCCTGGAACAACCTGTTTTTCTTTGATAACGGGAACATCGAGGATTCCTCCTACGGCAAGGATTGCCGCCTGAGGAGGATTAATGATCGCTTGGAAATCGGTCACTCCATACATACCTAAGTTCGAGACAGTAAAAGACCCCCCCTTGTATTCATGAACCTCGAGTTTTCCCTCTTTAGCCCTTCTAGCCAAAGCACGAATTTCGCTCGAAATTTCTTCTAATGCCTTGTAGTTTGTGTGTCGCAAAATCGGCGTAATCAAACCCGTTGGCATGGCAACAGCTACAGCTACATCGATCGTTTTGAAAGAGACGATCGTCTGGTTCTCGGTATTAAAACCCGAATTGATCGCAGGATGTTCTTCTAAAGCAATGGCCGAGGCGCGAATGACCATATCGTTATAGGAGACTTTGATATTACCCACGCGAAGCTCTTCGCGCAGATGAACAAGAGGTTCCGCATCGATTTGTTGCTGCACATAGAAATGGGGAATGAACGTTTTTGACTCCTGCAAGCGCTTGGCAATCGTTTTGCGCATGGGAGAGAGTTTTCCTCTTCATACGTGCCGGGCATTGTAAGAGTCTCTTTTTTCTCTCTTGTTGGAATCATCCCCTTGACCTGTGCTTTTTCCAAATCCGAACTCACGATCCGCCCTCGAGGACCACTCCCTTGCACTGTTGTTAAGTCGAGGTTTTTCTCCTCTGCGATTTTTTTTGCCAGGGGTGAAGCCAAAAGATAGGGAGAAGGCTCTCCTCGAGGAAAAGGGAAGGTGTACTCCTTCAAAGGTTTTTCGGGAACAAAAACGGGCTGATGGAAAGCACCCCCTTTGGACGGCTCTGTCTGCTTCTCTTGCTTCACGTCCTCGGCAACAAATTCTTTAACTTTTTCTTCCTGAACGGGTTTCACCCCTTCCGGCTCATATCCCTCGAGACTCTCTTCCGCCTCTTCCGTAAAGATGGCAATGGGTTGATTGACGATCGCCTCATCC
>CALOCV010000009.1:0-31155 GCA_942491955.1 Parachlamydiales bacterium | reverse complement strand
TCACAAGCAAAACAGCTAAATCAATGCTTCGAGAGCGAGTTTTTTTGCGCGCCTTAGGGGAGGGAGGACTTATACCAATTCCGGTAAGAAAGTGCACAAATTGATCTTCATCTTTCTTTGCGCAATCTGTTTTTCTATCTTGCAAACTCACAAGAGTTTGCTGTGATCTCCAAAACAAATTTCGCAAAAAAATCCTGAATCCACTTTATGCATTTTCTTACCGGAATTGGTATTATACCAATCCTATACCCATTGATTTTACTCTTCGCTGGTATCAGATCGAGAAACTTGCGAGTCTCTTTTCTTCTTGAGGAAGCTTAGATATCGAATAAAAGCCCCAAATAAAGAAAGCGGCCATCACTTGCATGGCTTTGATCGGAGCCGCTGCAGAAAAGAACTTCGTCAAGACGCCAGAGATTCCAGGTCCTAATGACTCAGCAACACACCAAACAAGGCCCATAAGACAGGCACTGATCATGCTTGGATTATCAGGAGCTAATTTATTGCCAAGGGCAACGGCGACAGGATTGATGACTCCTAGAGCTCCGCCCAGTACAAAAAGAAAAGGGAGTACTGTAATTGGAGAGGTGAAGGGAAGCCCGAGGAATATGAGAAGCAATACAATACTACATCCAGAAGCGCAAAGAAGAACTCTCTTTGACGTATATCGATCAGAAAGGTGGCCAGCTGGGAGCATAAGAAGAAAACTACCGAGCATCATAGCCAAATGACCTCCACCAAAAGCAATCCATTCGGGAGCGTTCTTCGTCAAGAGAATATCTGGCAAGAGAAATACAAAGGACCAATAAACGGTTTGTGTGGCAACTTGAGTCCAATAAAGATGGAGAAGTTCTTTTTGGCGAAAAAAATTTTTAAATGTTTGCAGGCTTAATTCCGATTTTCCTTTGCTTCTTTCAGGAAAATCATGGAAATAAAGGAAAACAAACAAAAATAATGGGATGAGAAGAATGGGCCAAGTATGGCCATGAAAAGTGCGGTATGTTTGAGAGAAAATCAAAGGACTGCAGGCCATTCCAAGTGATCCGCCCGTATAAAAAAATGTGATGGCAAGTCCTTTTTTGTTGGGGGAGAGTTGGCTCAATAATCCTGTAGCAGGAGGGTGAAAAGAGGCCGATCCAATAGCTGTCGCAAAACAAATCAGAGAAATGACAAAAATTGGCGATGCATAGGGAAGAACAATAGCCGTGCTCGTTAATAAAACCCCCAGCATGATAAGAATTTTTCGATACCCTTTTTCCGCTAAAAGACCAAACCAAAGCTGAAGCCCTTCACCGATTGTAATGCAAACAGCGGCGATCAACCCAGCAACGGCCAAATCCATTTTTACGAGCGATTTGTAGATGGGCCAAATGGCTATCATGAAATCGACGCAAAAATGGCTTAACCAAAGAAAAATTAGGGTTTTGATATATGTAGACTTTGGCAAAAAAACGTCCTTTTTCTAGGGTGTGTCATCAATCAGATGCCATGAGATGCAATTTTAGCCAATTGATGACACGCCCTAATTGTTTAGACATTTTATAGGAAAAAAGATTTTTTTTAAAGGATAGGAAGAATGATCAATTTTTATTAGACAAACAATTTTTTTATTTATTATTATCAAGAGTATCTAGAGATAAGGAAAAGAGGCCTTGTTGGTCTTTTTGCTCCTTAGCCAACGAAGTAAAGGAATGAAGTCTCACGATTGGGTCTTGTTCCCATCACGGATGCCAGACGCTATATTTTGTTTATGTCCTTGATCTGTAACTTCATAGAAAATCGGAACGGGAGGAAATGTGGATGCACTTTCTCGATCGTTCCCCCGTTTCTAACAAGTAAAATAAAGGGAAGGGTTATGAAAAAAAGAGATATAACAAAAATTGCATTGATGGGATTGGCCACGGGGTGTTTTATGGCCGCTCAAGCCCCTGATCAGGCACAAACCCAACACAATCAATCGATTGAAGAAAATTTTGTTCGTTACCTCGCTGCAGGTTCTTGCGGAGGTCCTGGAGGTTGTGGAGGGTCAACGAATAGCAACGGTATGAAAAAAAATGGTAATGGTTCCAATGGAATGAACTACGGTAATGCACAAGATGGATCAGGGTATTACGTTCCTCCAGAAAAACAAAACGGAATGAAAATGAATGGCAATGGAAAAATGAACGGGAAAAAAAATGGCAATGGAAAAATGAACGGAAAAATGAATGGGAAAATGAACGGAAGCGACATGGAGATGCATCCTAACGATCCATCACAACCCATGCAGCCTATGTCGGAAAAAAAGCTTCTTTCCCAATGCAATGATGAATGCCGTGCTCGTTACCATTCGATGCCTCAAGAAGGGAAACAACTCGCCCTTCGTCTTGCAGCACAGATGCGGGATAAAAACCAAGCCATCCGCAATGCTAGCGAAGAGATGAAAAACCGGATGGATGAGAGCGATTACGGAGGAAAATTGAACAACGGAATGCAGGATGCTGATTGGAACAAAATGAAAGAAGACGTTAAGAAATCGGCACAAGACCGTGCGAATCGTACGCAACAAAGAGGCTATCAGTATTAATTGGTAAAAAAGTTTCCACAAGTGTATGAAGGAAAGAGGAACCCAATTGGGTTCCTCTTTCGCATATGATGAAAAAAACACCCATTCCCAATCTCGGCATCGGCATTGGTCTTCGTTCTGTCCATTTCGATGAAATTTTACAAGATGAACCTCCCATCGATTGGTTTGAGATCATTAGCGAAAATTTTATGGTCGACGGTGGACGACCCATCGAAGTTTTGGAAATTTTACTCGAAAAATATCCCATTGTTCAGCATGGCGTCAATCTCGCCATTGGAAGCGCTGTTCCTCTTGATTGGGATTATCTCAAGCGTTTGAAAGCATTGACTCGCAAGACCAAAACGCCTTGGTTATCGGATCATCTCTGTTGGGGGCGCCTTCCTGGAGCGCATTATCACGATCTCCTTCCCCTCCCCTATACGCAAGAGGTGATTGATTATGTAGCCGAGAGAGCGCGCGTTGTACAAGATTTTCTCGAAATTCCGTTTGCTCTTGAAAACCTCTCTTCCTATGTCAGTTATCGCGAGGATCAAATGCCCGAATGGGAATTTTATTCTGCCGTCGTAGAAAAAGCGGATATTTGGATGATGTTGGATGTCAATAACATTTATGTCTCGAGTCGGAATCATGGTTTCTCTCTTGAAGAGTATTATCAAAATGTTCCTATGGAGAGGGTATTGCAGATACATCTTGCAGGGCACACCGATTATGGTGATTATGTTTTGGATACCCACAACGATTATGTGAGAGACGAAGTGTGGAAGCTCTATGCAGAAATTTACCCAAAAACGGGGGGTGTTTCCACTCTTCTCGAGTGGGATGACGATTTTATTCCTCTACGTGAGACCTATCAAGAGGCGTTGAAGGCGAAACAATTCCAAAAAGTACTCTCTGCGGAGGCAGAGAGATGTTAGAGGAAAAGATACCTGAGAAATTGCAAGCGTTGCAGACGTGGTTTGCGCATCTCATCACCCAACCCTTTGATTCTAGCGAAAGGATTTCTTCGATCACGGCTTCAGGTATTCCCATAGCGCAAGAGGCGGCGCAGCATCTTCTTCCCAGTCCCACTTTAGCTCCTTATGAGCGGATCCAAATCTACCATCAGCAATATTGGTGGAGGTTATTAAGGATTCTATCACGCCACTATCCCCTTTTGGAGAGGGTTATTGGAGAGCTTTCCTTTCGTTTTGATATTGCCGTTCCCTATCTCATCGATTGTCCACCGAATCACTGGTCGCTTGAACTTTTAGGGGAGAGACTTCCCGCGTGGTTGCGGACGAAAAAAGAGGCGTGGTTAGCTGATATTGCCTCTGTCGATTGGGCATTTACTCATACGGTAATTGCTGCTACCCTACCCCCTTTGGATTTGAGTACTGTACAATCCGCGCGTATGCTAATACTCCCTCTCTATCTACAACCCTTTGTTACGCCGTTCTTGTTGCCTTACGATCTCTTTGCTTTTCGACAAAAAATTTTAGAGAAGGAACCCTCATTTTGGAAAAACAACCCCTTTCCGAAACCCCCTCGAGATAAGGAATGCTATACCTTTGTCTTTTATCGTGGGGCAGGTCATAATCTTTTTCGCGAAGAGATCGATTCCCTTCCTTTTGCCATGCTGATGCGTTTCCGAAAGGGAGCTACGTTGGAGCAACTATGTGAGGAGTGTGATTCTCCTGAAATTTCTCAGCACTTACAAAATTTTACCTCTCGTGGATGGTTAACCAAATACTCGCACCACAAACTATTGACAACGCAATCCGGATGAATCCACGTACCGCTGTTTTTCATGCTCTTGTCGCGTTCTATCGCGATCGAACACCTCTTATCGAGTCTCTTGAACAGTGGCAAAAAACGGAGGATCCTTCTCCTCTTGATTTCTCCTTTGCCCAAAACCTTGCTTTCGGCACGGTTCGGATGACGTTGGCTCTCGACTTTTTGTTAGGACAACTCGTTGATAGGGTGCGTGCCAGGACTAAAGAAAGGGTTCTCTTTCGAATGGCTTTTTACCAACACCTCTATCTAAAAACCGTTCCTATCTATGCCCTTGTCAATGAAATGGTCGATCTTGCAAAAAGGGTGTGTAGCCCCCCTTTTGTTCGTTTTTTTCACTATGCCCTGCGTCGTCTTGAGAAAACGACGTTGACCCTTCCTTCTGATGATGCGTTAGCTTCTCTTTCCATTCGGTATTCCTATCCACTTGACTTTGTCGAACGTCTTGCCTCCCAGTATGGGGTAGAAAAGGCAAAAACCATTCTCGAAGAAGAGAATCAAATTCCGCAGCTCACCGTTCGTTTGCGAGGGGAAAGAATTCCTCAGGGAGTCACTCCATTTCTCAATCTCCCTTCCATGGGAAAGATAGAAGATTCTGCTGATCGCAACACTCTCTTCGCTTCACAAGATGTCTACGTACAAAATACCACTTCAGCAACCCTTATTGAAGAGATGTCCCACCATATCCATTCGCCCAAAAAAATCCTCGATCTTTGTGCTGCTCCTGGGGGGAAACTCCTTGCCATCCACGATCGCTTTCCCGATGCTCAACTCTTTGCCAATGATCGCTCGCTAGTAAAAACCGAAAAAATTCGCGAAAACCAAAAAAAATACGGGTTTCCCGCAACCATCACGACCCTGTCAGGAGAAGAATATCCCAGCGAACAACTTTTTGATCTCATCATTCTAGATGTTCCTTGCACGAATACAGGCGTTTTGCACAAACGTCCCGAAGCGCGTTGGCGATTGACGAAAGAAGCTATTGCCCAACTTCGAGAGCTGCAATGGGAGCTCCTCACCCATGCAAAAAAACTCGTAGCTCCAAAGGGACAAATTTGGTGGATGACCTGTAGCATCCTCTCCGAAGAAAATGAGGAAATCGTCACCCGTGCGAAAGAAGAGTGGGGTGTCCATGTTCTCTATGCAAAATGCATCCTTCCTCACGAGCGCCTTTGGGATGGAGGTTTTGGCGCTGTCTTGAGGATCTGATCCGAAACTCCCCTCGGCAAAAAAATATTTACTTTTCAATGTTTATAACCTATGATAATCCAAAGTAGTAGCTTGGATTATCATAGGTTATGTTTCAACGATCATTGCTCCCTTATTTAAAGGAATTGGCAACAAAGTATCCCATTGTGACGTTGCTCGGTCCACGACAATCGGGCAAAACAACCCTTGTTCGAATGGCATTTCCCAATAAACCCTATGTCAACATGGAAGAAGCGGATCATCGCGCGTTAGCTACTTTGGATCCTAAAAGCTTTATGCAGGCTTATCCAGATGGAGCCATTTTCGATGAGGTTCAAAGAATACCCCACCTCCTTTCTTATATTCAGGTTGAAGTGGACCGAGCCGATCGCAATGGATTGTTCATCTTGACAGGAAGCCATCAAGCCGAGTTGCATTCGGCAATTTCACAATCTTTAGCTGGGAGAACCTCGATTTTACGACTCTTTCCCTTGAGTTTGCAAGAGATCCGAAACGCACGTATCCAAGATTCTTTAGAGGACGTCATCCTTAAAGGAGGATACCCTAGAATTTATAAAGAAAACCCTCCCTTATCCAATGCGTATAGCAGCTATTTCCAAACCTACGTAGAACGAGATGTGCGTCAGATTTTACAGATTAAGGATATTCTTCATTTTGAACGTTTCATCAAGTTGGTTGCCAGTCGCGTTGGTCAGTTGGTTAATTATGCAAGTCTTGCTGCTGATGTTGGGGTATCAGCAACGACCATTAAAGAGTGGATCGCCGTTTTAGAAGCAACCTACATCCTCATTCGCCTAGAATCCTACTTCGAAAATTTTGGAAAGCGTGTAATAAAATCTCCTAAGCTCTATTTTATAGACACCGGGCTTGTTTGCTATCTTCTTGGTATTGAAACCGTTAAACAGCTTAAGGAAGACTCTTTATATGGAAATCTATTCGAAAATTGGGTGGTTGTGGAATTGATGAAGTCTCGTTACAACCAGGGACTCGATCCTCGCCTCTACTTTTATCGCGATGTTTCAGGAAAAGAGATCGATTTACTATTACAAAAGGGCAGTCGACTCATTCCCATTGAAATCAAAAGCAGCCAAACATTCTCTCCCTCTTTTCTTCGAGGGTTGCACTATTTCCATCAACAAGCTCCCAATAGGGCAGAGGGGGGTATTCTTATCTATGGTGGAGATAAGCAACAAAAGCTAGAATCCTTTGAATTAATCACTGCCGAATCTTGCTTTGACATCATGTCCTAATTTCTTTGTCTTGCTTTGCAAGATCGGTGTCGATACCATGGGGGCATGGCAGAGTATCTTTTAGGTGCAATTTTTTTTCCTTTTATTTTCGCTCTGTTTTTCGGCCTGTTTGAGCGCTACTTTCCCAGGTTTTTGGGATTGATTGCGATGATAGCGCCTGTGGTATCCACCCTCTCATTGATTGGCGTCACGCAATCGATGACGTGGTATGTTCCTGCGGTGGTCGATATTCCTTGGATACCGATTTTGGGAATCAATCTCTCCTTTCTGGTCGATGGTCTATCGTTGTTTTTTGGTTTTTTAGTTAGTGGAATGGGGATTTTGGTCATGCTTTATTCCCAATCGATCATGACGCATCGCAAGAAGCATTTAGGAAGGTTTTATGCTCTCTTGTTGTTTTTTATGACGTCGATGTTAGGGGCGGTATTTTCGAATAATTTGCTGTTGCTTTTTGTTTTTTGGGAGTTGACGAGTGTTGCCTCCTTCCTTTTAATTGGCTTTCATTATGAAGATCCTAAAGCCGTGGAGGGGGGTGGATGGCTCTTTTGGTGATGGGATTCACAGGTCTTGTTTTGCTTTTGGGTTTTCTTCTCTTGGGAGGGGTTGCTGGGACGTATGAGTGGAGTGCTTTTGTGTCATCTCCTCTTGTGATACAGGGCAATTCTTTGTTGTTTCCCCTCTCTTTTATTTTCCTTTTAGTTGGGATATTTGGAAAATCGGCACAGATTCCCTTCTACTTTTGGTTGCCTCGAGCCATGGTCGCACCGACTCCTGTGAGTGCCTATCTCCATGCTGCAACCATGGTGAAATTAGGCATTTTTTTAACAGCGCGCATTTATCCCATTTTTGTGCATAGCGATCTTTGGTTTCCGCTGATGACAACCTTTTGTTTTACGACGATGGTTGTTGGGGCTTTTTTATCCCTCGTTTCTCATGAACTTAAAGAAATCCTTGCCTATGCGACGTTAAGCCAATTGGGTTTTTTCATTGGCTTTTATGGGTTAGGAGATGCCCAAGGGGTGCAGTACGATTTTATTCATATCTTCAATCATGCCCTATATAAAGGGAGTCTCTTTATGCTTGTTGGCATCGTTCATGAAGCAACAGGCATTCACGACATTCGTCGCCTTGGTGGTTTGTGGAAAAAAATGCCTCTAACGGCGGTGATTTTCTTTGTTGCCGCCGCCGCCATGGCGGGCATACCTGGTTCGACGGGATTTTTGAGTAAGGAGCTATTTTTAGCCGATTTGCTTGCATTTGGGCGGGCACATCCCATTGGTTGGATGATTCTCTTTGCCGTGGGCTTTGCCTCGCTTTTTAAAGTCGCCTTTTCCATTCGACTCTTTTATCACATCTTTATTCGTCCGCCACCCGAAAAAATCGAAGCCTTTTTCCAACCGCAGGGATTTGCCATCCATTTATCCCCTTTGATTCTTAGCAGTGCGGCTCTCTATTTTGGTTTTACCCCCTCTTTCTTGATTAAGCTCTCCGAAACATTTTATGTCTCAGGGCTTCACGCGAGTACGACCTCTTCGGGTTGGCATGGAGGAGGCCTTGAGATGGTGCTTGGAGGGGTGATTCTTCTAGTGGGTACAGGCTTTTTTCTCTTTGCCGAGAAAATTGGTTGGCAGTGGGGAGGCATCGAACGTTTTTTGCAGATTGAACCCTTCTTTTGGAAAACCATCGATGGGATCCAACGAACAGCAAAATGGAGCGTCAAGTGGATCTACACAGACAAACCTCACGAAGGCGTTGCTCTTCTAATGGGTGTTGTCGTTGTTCTCGTTGGTGGAGGAATGCTCGGCCTTCTCATCCATCCCGTCACTCCTCACTTCCCCTCTTTCGATGTGGAGAGCACAGGGGGCATTTTGCGTTGGATCATCACCAGTTTTTCGATTGTCGCTGCTTTCGGTGCTATTTTTATCAAAACATCTCTTGGGCAATTCATCTCATTGTCGATCTCAGGGTTCTTTGTCACACTCTATTTTGTTTTTTACAAAGCGCCCGATCTCGCCATGACACAGCTCCTTGTTGAGGTGGCGATCCTCTTCTTCGTCCTTTTCTTCATGAAGGGGATGTGGGAAAAAGATCATGGACACGACATAAAGACCAGAAAACAAACCATCCATATCGCTCTCTCAATAGGAATGGGAATAACAGCAGCCCTTCTTGCTGCCATCTCTATTCAAACCCCCATCGAGGAACATTTAGGGAATTATTATCTTCAGTACGCACTCTCTCTCACAGGAGGAGCTAATGTGGTGAACGATATTCTCATCGATTTCCGTGGGCTTGATACTTTAGGAGAGGTGACGGTTTTATTTGGTACGGCCATTGCTGCCATCGCCCTTTGGTCGCGTCGAAAAAACAAAGCGGTGTCAAGCCGCTTTACAACCGAGGATTCAGCATCACAATGAAAACCAGTGCATCTCCTCTATTACGTGCTTTTGTTCCCATACTATTCTATCTCGTGAATTTCCTCGCCATCTACCTCTTGTTGCGTGGGCATCAACTTCCAGGAGGAGGGTTCATTGCCGGATTAACCAGTGCCGTCTCTTGGATTTTGCTGATCATTGCTCTGCCATCACAAGATGTGGAAAGTTTTTTGGGAAAAGATTTGTTCCGTTGGGCTATAGGTGGTTTCTTTCTTTCGCTCATTGTTGGAGTCATTCCGCTCTTTTGGGGTTTTGCTTTTCTAACACACTGGAAAATAGGTCCTATTTCTTCTGCGCTTCTTTTTGATATTGGTATTTATTTCATTGTGCTTGGCGTTGTAGGAAAAATTGGATTTAGTCTTTTCCGAGCCAAACGGAAAGAACCCCCATTAACACCCACAGAGCGGGAACGTTATCGAAGAAGAGGTGACCCATGACCCTCGATATCATCCTTTTCATCGGATTTTTTTTTGGTATCGGCACCTATCTCGTTCTCCAACCCTCTTGGATCCGCTTTCTCTTTGGCAACATCCTTCTTTCCAATGCCGTTAATGTTTTTATTCTCTCCATGTCGGGCGATCCCCGAGGAAAAACCGTTCCCATCATCCTCCAAGGGATGAAACAGAGCGTAGATCCCCTTCCTCAAGCACTCATCCTCACCGCCATCGTCATCAGCTTCGGCCTTACCGCCTATCTAATCATTTATCTCTTCCAACTTCGAGATGACACGCCATAGAGTGTGTCATCTTTTTTCTTGGGGGAACCCGTTCCCCCAAACCCCCTGAACGGCCGCTAAAGCGGCCTTGCATTGAATCCAATTCTTGAAGTTGTTTGGGTATATTTATCGCGTTTGGTATAACACCAATTCCGGTAAGAAAATGCATAAAGTGGATTCAGGATTTTTTTGCGAAATTTGTTTTGGAGATCGCAGCAAACTCTTGTGAGTTTGCAAGATAGAAAAACAGATTGCGCAAAGAAAGATGAAGATCAATTTGTGCATTTTCTTACCGGAATTGGTATAAGGTGAGTTATTGATTAGGGTTCGTATTATCGTCCGTTTCAAAGAGAAGCTCTAGCCGCTCCTCCTGGGGTAGAATAAGATATTCTTCAGCGGATACCATATGGATGGTTTTGGAAGAATTTTTTCGAAGTAGAGGTTCTTCTGTAATAAGGGTTGTCTGTTGCTGCCCCAATTCTTGTCGTGCTTCTTCAAGGGAGCGACATTCCCTCTCATAGACAGAAGGGTCGGTAAGATCCCATGAGACTTGGACTAAAGCGCTTTTTTTCCCTTTTCTCACAACAAAATCAACTTTCCATTGATTGGAATTTTTGTAGTAGTAGACTTCACACCCTAAACGTTTGAAATCGATAAAGAGGAGATTTTCAAGAAGGCGTCCTCGATTTGAGCTAAAGTTAAATCCCATGGCATTGGTTTGTCCTGTATCGATGCTGTAGATTTTTTTTGGAGAGCGGATTTGCTGTTTCAAAGAATAGGAGAAAAGATCCACTTCGTATAAAAGATGCGCGTCGCTAAGAGCTTGTAGATATTCTTTAATACTTTTATCGGAGAGATCAAACAGTTTCCCCAATCCTTGGTAGGTAAATAATTTACCAATATTTGAAACGAGATAAACATAGAGGCGTTCCAATGCTGCCGGTTTGCGAATGCCAAGACGAGGAACGACATCTTGAAGCAGGACAGTCCGTGCATGGGCACCCAAGATATCGAAGGCGGTTTTTTTTGTGTCGCACAAAATAACAGTAGGAAACCCACCATATTGAAGAAATTCTTCAAGGAGTTTTTGCAACAATAATTTATTTTGTGTCCGTGAAAGAAGAGTCTCGGTGGATATATCTCGACTTGTGGCGACTTCACGAAAAGAGAAAGGAAAGATTTCAAGGGGGAGACTTCTTCCCGATAACAGGGTTACCATATCCGATGAGAGCATGGCTGCATTGGATCCGGTCACGACAAAACGAGCTGTTTTCATTTCGTGGTGTGCTTTTACAAAAACAGGCCATTCTTTAAAAAATTGTACTTCATCGAGGAAAATATAGATTTTTCCTTTGGGCTGCATCATTTTCACGTAATCATCATAGAGTCGTTGAAGAGCAGAAGATTCTTCACGGTAAGGGCTTAAGTAAGGATGCTCGAGATTTGCAAATAAAATCGAACGCGGATCCGCCCCTTCATTGAGAATAAGATGGTTAATTAATTGCTTGATCAACGTGCTTTTCCCTGCTCGACGTACCCCGGTAATCGCAACAACCTGTCCGGTAGCGAAATAGTCGACAAGAAGTGAGAAACAAGAGCGTTCTACCCCTATATCGTAGAATTCCCCAGACCAGTGGAGATTTTGGAGGACGAGGACTTCTTCAAACATTCGTAGTATATTCCGGAAAATATTGCTCTTTTCCGTATTGTACTCCGGAAAAAGAAAAATGCCAACTTTATCATAGTTCGTATAAGATGGCTTTTCGGTGGTATATCGTGGTTATTCTTCCTGTACTGATTCCTTTATTTTCTGCCCTTCTCCTCCTTTTGTGGGGGAGACCAAGTACCGTCAGAAGGGGATTTGTGGGATTTGTGATTTTTTCCCTTCTTTGCCTTGAAGGGTTTTTTATCCAACGCAACTATGGAGGGGAACTCCTTTTCTCTTTAATAGGAGGGTGGAACGCCCCATTCGGTATCGTTCTTGTCATTGATTTACTCTCCTCTCTTTTTCTCTTTTTCTGTGCGTTCATCCTTTTTTCCTCTCTTCTCTATGCTTTTTCTACAGAAGAAATCGAAGAAGAATCTCCTTTGCGCTATCCCTTACTTTTTCTTCTCTTAGCAGGAGTGAATCTCTCTCTCATCACGGGTGATTTTTTTAACCTTTTTGTCGCTTTTGAAGTGATGCTTCTCTCCTCGTATGGATTGATGACATTGGAAGCTGATCAAAAGCAATTGCCCCATGCCGCCATCTATATCGTGATGAATTTGATCGGTTCGCTCATTTTCCTTACAGCAGCAGGTTTTGCATACGGATATTTTGGAACGCTCAATTTTGCCCATTTGGCAACGTTTGCTTCGCAAGAGCAACACATCTGGGCGTTTCAACTCCTCGCTCTGTTTTCCATTGTGATCTTTGGATTAAAAGCCGCTCTTTTCCCTTTATACTTTTGGTTGCCGACGAGTTATCCCATTCTTCCTACCCCTCTGGCTGCCATCTATGCAGGCATTTTGACTAAGGTAGGCATTTATGTTCTCATTCGTCTCTTCTCTTCCGTATTTCCGGAGAAGTTGGTCATCCCCGAAATGCTTCTCCTCTGGATTTCTGGCTTTACCATGCTCTTAGGGGTACTAGGAGCTGTTGCGCAAAATACAATAAAAAAAATTCTGTCCTATCACATCGTTAGTCAAATTGGCTTTATGATTTTTGCCATAGGGATGCGATCAACACCTGCGATGGCCGCTGCAATTTTTTATACGTTACACAACGTTGTCGTTAAAGGATCTCTTTTCCTCGTAGGTGGGTGTGGAGCCTATCTCTATGGTACGGACGAGCTGAAGAAGATGGGACATCTGTGGGGACTTCTCCCGTTTGTTGGGTTTCTTTTTCTCTTCCAAGCCCTCTCTTTAGCGGGAATTCCCCCATTAAGTGGTTTTTTTGCCAAATACCTCGTTCTCGTCGAAGGGATCCGAACACAGCACACGGTGCTAGTAGGCATTGCTGTGGTCACGGGATGGTTAACTCTATTCAGTATGATGAAAATTTGGACACAAGCCTTTTGGGGACCTGAAAAGCAGGGAGTTCTTCCGGTGCGTCTACCTCATTGGTCGGTTCGAGGTAGCCTTATTCTGCCCGTTTTGCTGTCGTTAGCTATGGGCCTTGGAGCACAATGGATGGTCTCTTTTGTTGACAAAGCAGCCCTGCAAGCCTCTGATCGAGAGCATTTAATGGCCGTTTTGGAAGGAGGAACACAGTGAGACGCGTCATTGCATGCATGGTTTTTTTTGTACATTTTCTCTTTGTGTTCGTCAAAGCCAATATGACCGTGGCAAAACAGGTCCTTTTTTTTCCCAGGAACCGCATTCATGGAAGAATGTTTTTCGTCGAAGGAACGGGTTTGACCAAGACGGAATTGTTGATTTTCGCCCATCTCATTACGTTGACACCAGGAACGACATGTGTTGAAGTAGAGCTCGATCCCCGTCGCCTTCTTATCCATGCAATGAGCGAAGAGAGTGATGAAAAGATTCAAAAAAGTTTGCAAGAGGACATTTTACAACCCCTTCTAGGATTTATGCGATGATCGTTTACGGAGCTATCACGATCAGTTATGTTTTGTTGAGCATTTCACTGTTTCTTGGGAGTTATCGCCTCATTCGAGGACCGACATCTCTCGATCGCATTCTCGCTTTTGATACGTTAACGATCACAATTCTCGGATTTATCGTGGTTTTATCCATCCAAAGCCGATCCATTTTTTATGTCGAAGTCTTTTTGCTTTTTTGTTTGTTGGGGTTTACGAGCACGGTGGCATTTCTCGACTATTTGCTCGATCTCGAAATCGAGGAGAAAAGAGATGAGTGAATATTGCGTCGCCTTTTTTTTGGTTCTCGGGTCGCTCTTTATATTCATCGGTAGTCTCGGTGTCGTTCGTTTACCCGACATCTTTTGTAGAGCGCATTCCCTTTCTAAGGCATTGACACTAGGCATTTCTTTGATGCTTATTGCCTTGGCCTTTGCTGTTGGCTTTTCCCACGTTGGGATCAAAGTGTTTTTCGCCATTCTCTTCTTGGCTATCACCATCCCTCTAGCGGGGCACCTCTTTGCCCTTCTCGGTTTCCGTATTTTTGGCAAAAGGCCGTAAAAGAGGTTTCTGAGAAAAGGCATTTTCCGTAGACTCTCCTCTATTCTTTGAAAAAACCAGAGGTCATTATGTCTCAAGCTATTTCTTCCGTTGTTCCTATCGTCACAGATCCGCAAAAAAAACCTTCTCTTTTGCAAACGTATTTCTATCGAGGTAGAGAGGTTTATCACCTCCAACCTGACGAAAGCAAGGTGGAGGGAAAAACGGTTCTGCATTCTATCGAGGGAAAAAAACCGACCTGGAAAGAGACAGCCTTAAAAGTCATGCTGGCTTTGACAGTGATTGTTCCGTTGATTGCGGCAATGAAACTCCTTGTTGGAGCCATCCAACGAAAAAAGAAGTATACCCTCATCAATGAGAAAAAAACGCCTCAACCCACTGAGAATCCTAAACCTAAGGAGACTCCAAAACCAGGACCCACGAAGCCCAACACTCCTCCAGAGTTGCCTAAGTTGGCGGAGTTAGTGCAGAAGTGGAAAGAAGACAAATTTCCAACTCTTGAGACGGAAATTGTTGATTTTCTTAAAACAAACCTTCAACAAAAGCAGGGCGAAGAGACGAGCTTTTGGTCTTCAGGAGCATTGTCCGTTCGAACAAAAGAAGACTTCACTCAGCTATTGAATCGCATTCCGGATGACTGGAAACAGGATCGCGTGGAAACACTTTTTACAACGCTACAGAAGACCGATGGCGATAGCACCGAAGTACAACAAGCGATTAACGACTGGAAACAGACGAATTGGCTCTCTTCTCCTATCGGAGAGATGGTCAAAGCATGCAAAGGTATAAAAGATGATCAGCTTGTTAGCACGATGCAACCCTTTACACAACGCATCCGAAGTTATTTTCAGAACCCACCAAAGGGAATTCTCAATCCTCAAGATGAGGCGAGATTCTATGATGTATTGGATCGTATAGCAACAAGAGTAAATGCGCTAAATCGGAAAGACGGAGCAGCAGAAATTGTTCAAACTCTGCAATTTTTTCAGAGTGTGTCTTTGAATTGGCAGCCACAAGGAAAAGAGGTGTTTGCTGATTGGGCTTTATCTCACACGAAATTTTTTAAGTTTATGCTACAAGAGGAAGATCAAAGTACCCCGGGTAAAAATTTTATCGATCAGCTTATTAAAGAATGTAGCTCCGATTTATCCGATAAACGCATAGAAAAATTGGCCAATCATTGTAAAACTTGCGAAAAAAATCGCGCTGGTAATTTATATAAAAGTATTTTTTGTCATCTAAATGCAAATTCTTTGAATCAACTAATGGTCCCAATTGGCGATGTTGGAACTGAAAAGAAAAAAGCATGGCGCAAAACGTTAGATAATTTTGCAATCAATAACCACAAAGATTCAGAATTCATCAGTAAATTTAAAGCTATTGATGGCAAGCTTGAGGTAAAAGGTGATACATTGAAATTAGAAAATAATAAGAATTATTACTATTACGTCTATCACACATTATTGAGTACAGATGCTTTGGGCGAAAATCAATTGGAAGTGAATGCTTTAGCGGAGGCTTGGAAACCAATATCGGGGGATAACGAGCATAAAATGGTTTTTGGGATTGTTTTAGCAAGACATATTTCACAAGATACAGCATCGGGTGCGGCTCAGTGGTTGATCGGTAAACAGGCAGACACAACCACGCCAGTAACGTTTGTTGACAACAGTGTGACGAAGAATTCCTTTAATACAGCTTTTTTAAAGGCAGTTTTAGAGAGACAAGAGGCGTCGATCATTTCTTCTGTGTTTCAAGTATACGCGGATAAATGGAACAAAAACGGTCCTTCCAGTGGAAGAAAGTTGCTGCAGTATCTTGCACCCCTTATAAAAAATTCCCAAGAAGCAAAGACAGCTTTTGAGAATACCAAAACGGAAAAAAAGGAAGCTTTTGGGATAATCAATAAATAGGTGAAGAGATTTGTAGTATAAAATCATGAATCCTTAGCAGAAAGCTCGATATTTTCTGAAATAAAAACAGGATGGGCAGGATACGATAGGATAAGAAAAGACAATCCTATCTATCTTGTTCATCCTGTTTTTTTATTCTCTACTTCCACTGTGTTTATTTTTCAAAAATTTATACGATAATAGCTAATGGAGATGATTCCTTGTAGATAAGGATTTTTTATTATTAAGGCAGCCCAAAATCTTGACAAAAAACATGCATAAAAAGACGATCTAATCAACTTCATTGATTGACAAGCCATTATTGATTACCAAATGCAATGGATAAAAATGGGAGATTATTCTATTTAAATATTTTTGCTCTTTCCTTGTTGTGATATGCGTAAACTTATCAATTTTTGGTGAAATTCTCGAAGATGTTTTTAAAGAATCGGAGCTATTCCATATTCTCGAAGAGAAAATTTATTTTGATTCAAGTATTTTGACTACTTGTAATGATCATATGTTCTTGATGATTGGCTCAGATCTATTACCCATTACAGGTTACGAATACGATGATTTAGGAACATTTTTTCGACGAGACGCAATTCAAGCGGTTCGTTGTCCTACTTGTAAAATTTATTACGATGCAAGTTGGCAGTCATCTGTTTGTCCTCACAACAATAAGATGAATCGGTGATAGGGAAAAAAAGTGTTGGTTTCTTAGCTATCTCTTTTTTTTTGTGGATCGTTAATCCTTTGTTCACAGAATGTCATCAAAAGAGTATTGAAACGTTCTCATCGTGTTCAAATTTGGAGAAATTAGCATTTCATGTAGAAAATCAGTTTTCTTGTATTTCTGAATCAGATCGACAAAGAATGGAAAGACTTTTTGGTTTTTTATTTATCCACAATGAATTTTTTTATACGCTCGTTGGAATAAAACCCCTCTCTTTCTGTACAGAGGCAAGAATTCATGGTTCTTTTCCTCAAGACATCAAATCGATTATTGAAGATTTCTATTATCAATCCTATAGCAAAAATCTTTCCAAAGAATGGGAGGCATGGAAAAAACATGCTTTTCTATTTTCCAATGACAATATTTTCCTTGTGGAAGATCCAGTATTAGGTCCTACCATCATTCATAAAAAAGCGTTTTGTGAAGTGGTGGCAAAAAATAGAGATGTTTTCGATCCTGTTTTCGGAAAATTTTTCGATTTTTCTTCGTTTATTCAAACTGTTGAAAAGAAAAGTCTTTTGTCAATAATAGGAAATAATCATTTCTTGATGGGTATTTTATTGGGATATGGATTTTACAATGCAGAATGCTTCCAAAAGCTAATCGATCTTCAGCAAAAATCGGTGGTTTTAAACAACATCTCCTTGGAAAATAGCGTGAACACGTATCGATTAGATTCCTTTTCTCACCACATTTTTCCTCTTAGTTTTACCAACCGAGTCGAATTTGCGGTTGATTTGTCCCATCAAGAAACCATCGCATTGAAGCAATCGTACATTCCCTATGAAGAGCTACATGATTGTATTGTTCAACAAAATAATTGGTTTTTTCTGATGCTTACCTATTTTCTAGACCACTCGTAATACCAATTTTCACACTTATACCATTTATCAGGATGGGTATAACTCAGATTTAAAATATCCTACTAATGGAAAGAGAAAGAGTAATGCTTTCCCAGGTGCACTGCATAGAGGGAGAAGGAACCTCTATTTTTTCTGTTGTTTGCTGGACTTGCGGATTCATAGGAGCATCATAAAAAAAAGGGGCGCGATCTTGTGCACAAATCGATTGCTCATAACCCAATTTGATTCCAAAAAAATGAAACGCATCGAATTGATAAAAGCGAGATAATTCCAAAAAGATGGAGCCACCTGGAAATCTCTCTCTCCAATGCCAATCGCGAAGGTCCCAATATCCTTTTACAGACTGTACAAAAATATGCAAAGCTCCTTTCATGCGCCAAAAAACTTTTTCCTTGGGCCACCAATAAGCATCCCATCCCAACCATCCTGTCATCCATTCTACTTGATAAGATGAACAGAGTTGTTTGACCAACGGATCGAGCATGCTTCTTACTTTCTCTCCATGGAAGTGGAAAACCTGTTTTCCATCTGTTAGCGTCCATCCGATTTCTCGATACGATACACCTACCATGGGAATGAAATGCAGCGAAGGAGAAAGAGGGGAATATCGTCGTCCAATCCCGAAATCGATTCCAAAAAATTCCCCATCTCCACTGTGAGAATGAGATTCGACGGCAAGCATTTTCTGGTGAGGAGTGTTATAAAAATAGTCTTTATCGATGAATGTTCCGTTTATTACAGCGCCAATATTTGTTGAGCATCGGACATATCCTTTTTTTTGCCCATACCAACGCATTTCTAAAGAAAGAGTAGGTATTCGCACGTCGTTGAATTTAAATTTTGTTATTCCATTATGGAGGGGGATTAACAAAAGGAGCTCGATAGGTATATCGTGCGAAGCGAAAATCGATTCCAGAATCGATTTCTACTTGAGCACAAAGGTCAAAAAAAAAACAAAAGAAAGAACAAAGAATCCATTTCATGATTACGCTAGCCTAGATAATAATTGATGACATCTCTCAAATCTTCAAACACAGCAATACCCAAATCAATCAAGTCATTCGCAAACTGTTGCACGGCTTCTCTTATACCAATTCCGGTAAGAAAGTGCACAAATTGATCTTCATCCTTCTTTGCGCAATCTGTTTTTCTATCTTGCAAACTCATAAGAGTTTGCTGCGATCTCCAAAACAAATTTCGCAAAAAAATCCTGAAACCACTTTATGCATTTTCTTACCGGAATTGGTATTACTCTTTGTGAAGCAATAGGATGATGCTTTTTTCAGGGGAAAAGAACTCAGTTTGAGCGATTCTCTCTCTCTCCGATGCATTTTCTATAATTTCTTGCATATCTATTTCATGGACATTGTTTTCATTGGTATTAGAACACATTTGCACACACTGTCTAACGTTCTGTAAAAATATCCAACCATCTTTGATGATCGGCATCAGACAATGCAATGGGTTTTTCTTCTTCTTGTTTCCCTCTATTTTGCTTTTTTTGGAGGAAAGAGAAGAAGGTTTTGACCGTTTTGTGGTGGGCTCCTGTCTCTTTTACTTGTCGAGCAAGGAAGCGATCATTAGTCACGACAGTCATTGTTGCAGGATGAGACATCCGATCGACTTCTCGAAGAATATACTGATCCGCACTTTCCCCGTGTTCAGTAAAGACAACTTCAACAGATCGGTAGTGGCTACGATGCTCGTCTTCAACGGTGCGATAGGCATCAAAGACGACAATAATAGAAAGATGCGTTGTTTCTGCAAACGCATTCAAAGAACGAATTAAAGCTTCCCGATCCCATCGAATCGGTTCGTCCCACTCTTCTTGGGACAAAAGAACATTGTATCCATCAACAAAGTAGGTATTGGGGTCAGGCCTGACATTCGGACATTTGCGCATTAGCACAAATGTCCGAATGTCAGGCCTGACCCCAATAGCAGCTTATCAAACGCTTTGCGTCGATGGGAAATGCGGTTTTTTGTCTCGTCAGAGAGCTGAGCATAGGTTTGATTGTAACCATGCTCCAAAAAAAGAGCGTCGAAACCAAATCCTTGGCTTCCTTTTTCTTCGACCAAGATCGTCCCTTCACAGATTCCTGTGACGACTTTTTCCGTACCATCGGGATGCGCAAGAGCTAAAGCACATTGATAAGAAGCAGAACGTTTAAACTCCGGAAAATCTTTTATCTTTTCTAAAAGTTTTTTCCGATGGTCAAGATCCGATCTTGCCTCGCCTTCATAGGATTCGCAATGGATAGTAGACTCTTCTGCTAAAGAGGGGACGACCAACCCTGAATCATCAGCAATAACCCAACAATCTAGTTCTTGCGCGGCGAAACGCGCCTTTTCCAAAGCTCTCTCCTCAAAAGATTTTCCAACAAGAGGAGGAAAAGAAAAGTTGGGGAATGTATGTAAAGAGAATACATCCCACTCTTTTAGAGAAATCATCGACTTCAGTTCGCGAAACACTTGCATATTTCGGGTAGCAATCACAAGCTCGATCACATTCTATCCTATTGATCAAAATAACTACTGATGCCGACAACGTGGTATTCTTCCGTGCGGAAAGAGAATTTTTCCCCTTTCTTGCGTCCAATCATCGCTTCGGCAAGCTTTGACTGGAAAGAGAGGATGTTTTTATCCACATTGGCATCCCACGGTCCTAGGATCGTATAGCGGAGCCGATTTCCTTGCAAGTCTTCAATCTCGACTACAGAACCTACGTCGATGTTGTTCGTCGAGACATCATCCTTAGTTAAAATACGTGCTTTTTGTAACTGCTGAGAGAGGTTTTTCAGTTCACTTTGGATGCGTGATCGTCGTTCTAATGCAAATTTATATTCGGCATTTTCGCGCAAATCACCGAGCGCTCTCGCAGCTTCGATTTCTTTTGCATTATCAACCACTTCTACAGTACCCAAATGCTGCACTTTGCCTTGTGTTTGTAAATACCCCTCTTCCGTCGTCCAAAGAAAATTCTCGTGCGCTTTCAACGAATGGGCTTGGTTTTTTGCCCTTTTAAGATATGTATGAGCGACCTCAGCTAGCGAGTGGAGAATTTTGATATCGTGTCGTGTGAACGTACTGCACTTGGCAATGAGAAGAAGAAATTCTTTTGCAAAAGCAATGTCACTCTCTTTCAAAATCGTTCGAACAAGCTTGTATTGGTTGGCAGTAACAGCGTTATACATCTTTTTTATTGCATCGCGGTAATCGCTCTTCTCTTCCAGATAGCTAAACACAATGAGAAACGCTTCGAAAAAACGACATTGCCCTTCGGGATGGGTATAGGGAAGAGAATTCGCAGGTTTGCCCGCAATTTTTTGGAAATACCAAATGGTCGTTTCAGGATTCTTCGTCGGAGCGATGGCCCATTGGTCGATCTCTTTTTCAAGGATTTCTCGTTTCTCAGCAAGAAGAAGTTCCTCAAAAAGATAGTCTTTGATGAAATTTTGCTTTGTTCGAAGGAGATGCTGGAGAAAAAGGGGAAACCAATCGGGAATGGTTTTTTGTATATATCCAAGAATGCGTTTTCGTAGGGCAAGAATATGAATGTGATGAAGGGCCTTGGGAAGTTCCTCTTGATTTTCAAGAAGGAGTTGCTCAAGAACCAACCCTTCTTCTTTTCTATCAAAATAGGTTTCAAGAAGGAGGGCAATTTGGAGTTTTTCCGAAAACAAAGCGGAAGGGGTGATAGTAATCAGCGTTTCAGCAATAAATTCCTTTTGGGACGGGTTGCGAAGAACATCGGGATAGTCGCGAAGAAGGATGTAGAGAGCATTGATTTTATCGGAAATGCTTTTTTTCCCTTTTAATGTTTTTGTGACCAGCTCTTCTTGTGTTATCTCTGTATTGCGTAAGACAAAAGGAGCACTAAGAGAGGAGGGGACTTCAATGAGTCGGTCTTTTTTGAGACGGCTTCTGGCTCCTTGCCACCATTTTGCCCATTCATTAGTAGGAATGACGAATTCACACATCTCGTCTTTGATCTCCGTCGCTGTTTTTGGTCCCAAATCCTGAAGAAGGAGGGAAATAATTTTTGTGGGATCGGCTTTAGCCTCTTCTTCCAAAGCATCGGGATTGCCAAAACGGCGAGCAAGAAAATGGTCATTAGAAAGGGGCTCGAGTGTTTTCAAGGCGTTTTTAAAGGAAAAATCTTTCGCTCCAGCGACATTCTCAAATTCGATCAGAAGATGCTCTCGTAAATCCGAGACATCCATGATCTCTCCAGTACCCCACCCCCCTTTATGAAAGACAAAATTCCCTTTTTTCATATGGCGGAGGAGCTCGTAGTAAGAAATAGCACCTTGGAAATCCGTTTTTTCGCGAAGACCGATCCAACGAAGGCGTTTTGCATAATCGGTATCTTCACCGTATCGCTCATGCAATTGCTTTTCCGCTTCTTCTGCAAGAGTCGATGACTGGGTCGTTTGTAGATCGATCATCCGGCGGAAAATGCGGTAGGACATCTCTTGGTCGGTGACAAGATTCCAAAGGGGGAGTGCGTTTTCGATGACTTTGCCAAAAGGAGCGGCAAATTCGGATGAAGCCATGATATCAAGGATTTGTAAGAATTCGGTGGGATTGACTTGATCATTGATACAATATTCTTCCCAAAGGATGAGGATTTTGGAGAAATTTTTTTCTTCAATTTGTCTTCCGAATTCTCGCAAATAAGCCATAAAAACATCTCTCTAATTGTTTTGCAAAGAGTATAACTTTCATTTTCATAAAAAACAAGTCTTCATGAACGGTTTGTCCTCCTGGTCGTACTGAAAAAAAAAAATCCCACTTCCCGATCATCTTGTTCCTTTTTTTTTCTATTTTTGCTACGCAATGGATATGCCGGAAGAAGAATCTTTTAATATCTTTCATTCTCCTCCACCCAAAAGGAGAGTGGAAAAACAACAGCAGAAAGAAACTCTTCCCTCCTTAACGGATGAGGAGGTGGAGAAAATGTTGCAACGGATGTCCGACCTACATGACGAATTATCGGATTCTCTCCACGCTGCTTTTGAGCAACAAGGGATGTCAACGGATGAGTTGGCGCGTTTTCTAAATGATCCGACCTATTTTACAGAAGAACAATGGAAAAACATCCAAGAAGAGCGGAAAATGCAAAAAGAAAAACTTTGGGAGAAGATTGGAAAAGAGAAAGAAGAACAGATGAAACTCAAGAAAAAGAAAAAAAAAGCGAAACAAATGCGGGGGAGAACTCTGGGTTCACGTAAAAAATGGCTAGAGATGTAGGGCGTGTCATCAATCGTCTAAAAGTGCATCTCACGGTATCTAATTTGACGATAAATCGTGTTCAGCCTTGCTAACGGATTACAGTTTGCTTCGGCTTCCACACGATCCATCATCAAATCATCTACTACGATCTACAAATTCATCCAATTGATGACACGCCCTAATGCATTAGACTTCTTGCGAAAGAAGATCATTCGCGTTAAACTGAGCTACATGAAGATAGAAAGAATTTGCTTGTTTCTTCCTCCTTTCGGTCAGTATGGCATCACCGAGCATTTTACTCGAAAATGGGCGGAGGCGCTTGAACGGAGTGGTATTGAGGTCCTTCTTCTTAAAGCGGACCGAGAAAATCCCAAGCCGTTTCTCGATGCATTATTTAAAAATCCTCCTGATTGCACACTTTCCTTCAACGGGCTGCTTCCTGATGAAGAGGGGCGTTTTTTTTGTGATTTGATCCAAATCCCTCATGTTGCTTGTCTGATCGATTCTCCCAATCATTTTTTTTCGTTGACGCAAAGCAAATTCACTATCATCACCTGTGCGGATCGCTATTATTGTGATTTTTTTAGGGGCTTCAACGTAAAAAATGTCTTCTTTCTTCCTCACGGCGTAGAGAAAGAACTCCACGTCGATCCCGCCTCTCCAAGAGATATCGATGTGCTCATGTTGTCGAGCTGCATCGATTATGAAGAGGTTCGGTGTCGATGGAAGGAGTTGTATCACCCGGATTTGTGTCAGGCACTCGATCAGGCGATCGAAATTACCTTGCTCGATCCAGATACCTCTTATATCCAAGCTATTGTTGAAGCAATGGATAATATCATTGGTCATGGAAGCGATGTCGATCCTCGAAAAATCAACTTTGAGCTCCTTCTTGATGAATTGGAGACGTATATCCGCGGAAAAGATCGTGTGGAACTCGTTCAATCCCTTAATGAGGTCAATATCCACATCTACGGAGGAAAGGAGGGATCCAATGGATGGGAAAAATACATTGGGAAAGAACACTCTCATATAACTCTTCACGATGCTGTTTCGTACGAGGAGGCAGTGAAGCTCATGCAACGGAGCAAGGTCGTCCTCAATAGTACACCGACAATCAAAAATGGGACGCATGAACGCGTTCTTGCTGGTATCTCTTCGGGAGCTCTTGTCTTAACAAGTGAGAGCACCTACATGCGCGAGAAATTTGACGAAGATGAAAATATTCTTTTCTACCAACATCGCACGATTGGTTTGGCTAATCAAAAGATATTGCCCTTCCTGGCAGACGAAGAGAAAAGGGTGGCTTTTGTGAAAAAAGGACAAAAAATCGTCCAAGAGCACCATACATGGGATGCACGCGTAAAGCCCTTTTTAAAAGAGCTTGAGGCAATGTTGCATTCGCTGCAAGCCCAAGTTCAGAAATAAAAATTTTTCGATGAATCTCTCTTTTCCCGATCCCTATTTAAAGAAATGGTTTCTTGAATCCAAACGCGATTTCCCTTGGCGGGACAATCCAACGCCTTATGCAGTATGGGTTTCAGAGATGATGCTACAACAGACACAGGCTTCTGTTGTGGTCTCTTATTTTTTGCGATGGATGGAGCGCTTTCCAACGATTGAGGCACTGGCGAGTGCAGAACTTGAAGAGGTCATGAAGATGTGGGAGGGGTTGGGTTACTACGTTCGGGCGCGCAATCTGCACAAGGGAGCACAAAAAGTCGTTCGCGAATATGGCGGGAAATTCCCAAAAGAGAAAGAAACACTAGCGATGATTCCTGGGTTAGGGCCTTATACAATCGGCGCGATCCAAAGTTTTGGCTTTCATCAGAAAAAAGCAGCTGTTGATGGGAACGTAATGCGCGTATTAACGCGGTTTTTTGGTATTGATAGCGACATCATGAAAATGCAAACAAGAAAAGAGCTTTGGCAATATGCTGAGGACATACTGCCGGACAAAGAACCTTGGATCATCAACGAAGCTTTGATCGAGTTAGGAGCACTGGTATGTAGAAAAAAAGCGCGTTGTCATGCGTGTCCTCTTCAAGAACAATGCCACGCTTTTGCAGAAGGAAAAGTGGATGCTCTCCCCTTTTCGACAAAAAAAATCCAGATAGAAAAATTGTTTCGTACGGCTGCTGTTGTCTTGGTTGAACGAGATGTGCTCATTCGAAAAATTGAAGAGGGAGAGATTATGTCCCACCTGTATGAATTTCCCTACTTTACCCATGCGGCCACTGTCACCCTTCAACAAAGAAAAGAAGAGGTGCATAAATGGTTGGGACAAACCCCTATTTTCCATAAAAAACTCCCCCCAGTGAAGCACAGCTTTACTCGTTATCGCGTTGCATTGCAACCACTTCTTTTTTCTTTGTCGACGAAGCAAGAGATTCCTGATTATCAATGGATTCCTTTAGAAGAAACGCATCGCCTCCCCTTTTCTTCGGGACATCGACGCATCCTCTCTGCCGTGCACGATTCCTTTCCCAAAGCTTGAGATATTTGTAAAACGCAGTATTTGCGTTGTAGACAGCGATTTCAAAACCCGCTTTTCCATCGAGAAAGCCGAGTTTGAAGAAGTAGGTTTTCATGAAGGAAAACAGACCATGTAAAACTGCTTTACAAAGAGAACTTTTTTTCTTTCCAACATGCTGTTCGGCAAAAAGAGAGGTGTAGTGCTGCATTTTTTGCAAAAAATCGGCAATCGATCGGTACGAATAGTGACGTAGAGGAGCCTGGAGTGAGATCACTCTCATTCCCTTGATCACAACCGATTCATGAACATAGGCGTGGGTAAATTCGGTCTTCTCCTTATTGTATAAACGGATCACCCAATCAGGCGACCAACCCGACCTAACAATCCGTTGATCCCGATAGTAGTTATGTCGAGGAAAACGGTAGACACATGCTGGATCCAGCGAGAGGGAACGGATGCATGATATCCCCTCTTCTGAAAGAATCTCATCACTATCTAAGGAGAAAATCCAATCGTATTTAGCAAGAGCCGCTGCACGGTTGTGTGTGGGACCAAATCCATCCAATTCTCCCTTTTCAATCCGTACATTGGGATACTGCGCGGCGATGGTAAGAGTCTCGTCTGTCGATCCCGTATCGTAGATGAGTACTTCTTCAAAAGCGATAAGAGAATCGAGAACATCTGCAATCGATTCGCAACTATTTTTTGTTAGAATGGTTACCGAAATGGGTAGTTGATGACTAAAAGTCATGAGGAAGGGCATCCCACGTTCTTTTCCCATGACCTGCGACTTTCACCGGTCGCTCAATCCATTGAATAATCCCATCAGGGTCAATCAAGAATGTCGTTCTCTCCACCCCCATGTAAGATTTGCCCATAAATTGTTTTTCTCTCCAAACACCAAATAACTCGCATACCCGATGTTTTTCATCAGAAAGGAGGGGGAAATTTAGGGAAAATTGGGCAATGAATTTTTGATGGGATTCAGGAGTATCGGGGCTGATACCATAAACACGTGCATCTGAGGAAGAAAATTGTGCCATTCGATCGCGAAAGTCACACGCCTGTTTGGTGCAACCCGGAGTGCAATCCTTTGGATAGAAAAAGAGGACAACGGTGCTTCCTAAAAGATCTTGATCCGTTACGGTATTCCCCTCCTCATCGACCAAAGTAAATGGGGGAATGCGATCACCCACATTAAGAGAGTATTTCATAGGATAAAGACTCCTGTTTCAGTATCATAACATTATTGTCGATTTTCGTTGACCAGTTCATACAACTCTCTTCCTGTGTAGGATCTGGCCCCCACATCGCGAAGCCAGGCGCCAAGAACATAGTTCCATCGCGTGCGGCTGCTGTAGGTATAGAATATATCCAGAGGCATAGAAAGGCCTACTCCTTTGTCATAGTAGGTCTGTCCGTTGATCTTGTCGTCTCCATTAGTCCACGTGTACCAAAGGAAGAGTTGAAGACCGCTTGGAAAATAGCGAGAAAGTTCGTATCGGATACCATAATCGTTGGCTAAAAATTTTCCAGCAGAAATTTTTAAATCGATATCGGCTTCATAAAATTTATAGATGAAAGTGAAGAAGTATTGCGATCCAATAAATGAGGTGTACGACGGTTCAAAGCCATGAAGCTTGCGAATTTCATGAGTAAAACCGATTCCCGAATAATTCCTTTTGCCCACGACTGCCCCTTCAAGTCCTAAAGCCACAGAGGAACACAGTGGATAGTAAAGGAGTTCAGCGGCAACACCCCCATAGGCCTGTTCAAAATATCCGCCCGCAAGACGAACAAACCACCCCCTTCCAAAATTCCATACTTTTTGTAGATAGGCTTCATCTAAGGTGATCCCCTTTTGCTGGAAATAACGGATGGCATCGGTTCGTACATGGATCAATTGTGAGGGGTTTAACCGGTCCACATCAGAAACATCGTGCAAATCGGAAAAAACAATCCATCCAAGAACAAGAGAGTAATAAATTCCCTTTCCAATAAAGCCATTCAATCCTCCACTTAACCCCAACCCATACTTAAACTTTCCCTTGGCACTCCCAAAGAGCGTATGGGTTTTGGGGTAAATCTCGATGTTCCAAAAATCTCGAGGACGCTTGTATAACGATCGGGTTACCCACCGGTTAAGAGGTTCGTACTCACAAAGAGGAGCGACAATAGAGAGTTCATACTCACCGAGTTGGCAACAATAAAACTCATATAGATAATCCGTCGGGAAGTGGTACTCTTGCAAAGGGAATCCTTCCGCCTCAATGACGACAATCGTACGCACAATATTCGAAGGAACCAACGACGAGAGAATGTGGGCACAACGTTGACGTACTGCCCATTCTTGACGCCATTTCGTATTATTAATCCGTAACCATAAGTAGGGTTGCCCACACTCGTTCCAACCCAAACGCGTCTCAAGTAGCGTGAATCCTTGATCATAAAATGCATAGGCAAGATCCTGCGAAAGGATGTATTCGGGACGAAGAGGCGTGATGGCTTGATGATTCACCGGCGAGCGATACGGCAAAGCATCGTGAATTTTCGGAAGGAAGCCCTTGGTGTGGCCTACATTGTATTGCATCGATGCGGAAAAAGCGAGTTCGCGCCCACGCAGATAAGAAAGAGTCAGGTCAACCAGATTGGCAATGCGGTATTTTGCCCCCACATTGATGCGGCTATTCACCCGTCGCCCTTTTGGATGTTTTTCTATCGAAGGATCTCCATAACGGGTCGGATCATACTCAGCCGAAAAAGAGAGGGGTTCGAGATAATGAGATCCCGATTGATAAAAGGGAAACCATGTCACTCCACCAAAAAGGCCGTTGTAACGCTGCCACCCCCAACCTAAACTTACCTCCAGACCACGCGTTGGGAATATTTTTGTCAAAACGATGTAGCGAGAATGAAAACCCTTGGTACCAATAAAATCTTCCGTTCCAATAGCAATTCCAGGAAGACGATAGTCACTATCTTCGGGTAATAGTAGAGCGAATTTGATGTTGGCTCCCTTGTCAGAGAGGTCTCCAAAGCCATAAGGAGAGAGAATGGGATCGGGAATCCCCGTAAAGACGCGGTAATTCCCCGATACCTCAAGCCGGTTCAATATTTGTGCACGAAGAGAATAAAGTCGATAGGGAGACACCCACGAATATCCCAACGCGAGTTCCCCCTCACACCCCATTCTCGCCGAAGGCATCATGAAATATCCGCCTTGCAAAAGATGGTTGTACGTGACAGGCAACCTTTGGCTTTTCTTCTCGTTCCAATAGTTAACCGCTTGCAAATCGAGAAACAACCTTTCCGCATCGTCAAAGTACCCATACTCTTCAGCAACAAGAGAAGAGACGATGCATGCAAACAGTACATATCCAAATACGCGGAACATGGCCTATTATACCAATTCTAATAAATAAGTGTGAAAATTGGATTCAAGATTTTTTTGCGAAATTTGTTTTGGAGGTCGCAGCAAACTCTTGTGAGTTTGCAAGATAGAAAAACAGATTTCGCAAAGAAAGATGAAGATCAATTTTTACACTTGTTTAGTAGGATGGGTATTATTCCAGAACTTCGGCAGCGTAACGAACAAGACCTTGGCGAATGATTTCTGTCATTTCAATCTTCGAAGGACATACAAATGTAGAAAGAGCAAAATCTTCACTGTCTACTTCGAGAAGACCAAGATTTTCTGCTAAATCAAAATCTTCCGCCATAACAGCTTTTACCAGAAACATCGTAGGAATCCCTATAGGCATCACTTTCTTGTAAAGGGTACTATCAATGAAGGCGCGAGGCTCCCCATGCTGATTGGTTGAAAAAAAATAACGGCGCGCAGCACGGTGAATGTGCCCTGAAAGGTAAGCACCACTAATGGAGAATTTACTCCCCCCTAAACGAAGGAAATGCAGCATCTCTCGATTCGTATTCTCTGGAACAACAGAAAAGACGTTGTGGTAAAAACCAAGAAAGTCGTCCGTGTCAACCTTCTTTCCCATCAAAACATCACCAGAAATCAAACGCATCCATCCCTTACCTACCCTCCCTTCGGCAAGAAGAGCCATCGGATACCCTTGACGAATACGAAAAAATCCGGTCTGCCCAGGAACAATGCCCGGACCGCCAATGCCAATGGTTCGTTCTGTAAGATAACGCCCCGTAAGAAGAAAATAACCAATGGCAAGCACGTCATGGAGCTGCAAAGTCCATACGACATCCTCAGGAGAACGAATCGGATCGATGAAATGAATGTGTACAGAATGGTTGGAGATCGGATGAGGTCCCTCTGCCATATGGTGGTCGACATTCTTCGCTTCGAGAAAACAAGTCGATGATGTCCCTTCCCGATATACCAAATGAACAAGTCCTTCAGTCAAACGACTAAGCGCGTCCAAACCTTTTTTCAAGGCCTCTTCATATCCTTGTACCTGTAATTCTGCTGGAGGTGCAAAAGGGGCCGACTCAATCGCCTTCACAAAAATACTGCGAGGGATCTTTGTCGGATCGGCTAAATGATTGAAAGGACGTTGGCGAATGTGAGTAAAAAGTCCCCCTTTTTGAAGGTGAGCCACAAGATCTGCCCGATTGATGTGCGCCAAATCGGGAACGGAAGAGATGTGCTCCTCCTCGGGATGGTGAACGTCAATCACAATATCCACCAATCGCCTTTTTAACCCTCTCCGAATCTCCTTCACAACGCCCCCAGCAGGGGAGACAAACATCCGCTCGGGAAACGCTTTGTCATGCGCTATGGGTTCGCCTATCTTTACGTTCTCACCAACGTGCTTGAGGAGCTTGAAACGGGTGTGGGCAAAAGGATCGAGGTTAAGACTGATCTCCTTGACGTTGCGAAAAGGGGCGGCCTCCCCAGGAGGAGAAAATTCACGCAACGCCCCTTCAGGTGCCCCCTCAATGGGAATGTCTAAACCTTTTTTTGTGTGGATATGTGCCATAGACTTTTGATGATCTGCAAACATCCAATTAAACAAAATCTTGGCATATCTTGCAAATTTTCTTACTATTTTTTACAATATTTTAACGATGAAGCCCGATGAAATGCCACCACCCACTCACGCAAGTCAACAATTTTCTGACTTATTGGCCGTGATCGATCGCTTGCTCGGCCCCGGAGGATGCCCCTGGGACCACCAACAAACCCTCCATTCACTTCAAGAAGATCTCATCGAAGAGACCTACGAAGTCATCGAAGCCGTCGACGAACAAGACCCCGAACACATCACCGAAGAATTGGGCGACCTCTTCTTCCTCCTCCTCCTTCTCATACGTATCGGAGAGAGAGATGGCTTTGTCAAAATCGATGAAATCTTCGAAAGGACAACAAAGAAATTTATCCAACGACACCCCCACGTCTTCGGAAACGAACAAATCAATAACGCAGAACATGCCCTCGAAATGTGGGAAGAGTGGAAAAAACAAGAAAAAAGCCAACAATCCCGAAAAAGCCTCCTCGACGGCATCCCAAAACGCTTCCCTTCCCTCTCCCGTGCTCAAAAAATGCACAAAAAAATGCAAAAAGCCAATTTCCCTTTTCCAAAATCATCCAACTCCTCATTCGAAGAACAACTCTTCTCCCTCATCCAACAAGCCAACGACAACAATATCGACCTCGAGCCTTCCTTCGCCGCCTTCCTCTCTCAACAAGAAAAAAACTTCCGCTCCTGGGAAAACCAAAATACGCCTAAATAGCTCAGCTGGTAGAGCAGCGCATTCGTAATGCGAAGGTCGTCGGTTCGACTCCGGCTTTGGGCAATTAAGGGGGGCTCTGCCCCCTCTATAGTTTATAGGTTTTTTAGTTAGGAGAGATTTTTCTTTTTGGAAAAAAAGAGTAAGGTTCATAGTGACT
>CALOCV010000008.1:0-75220 GCA_942491955.1 Parachlamydiales bacterium | reverse complement strand
GAATATGTACTTCCGGATGAGTTATTGCTGAATTGCAAAAAGGAGCTGGTCTTGGATACAAGACTTGTTGGTCAAAAGTATTGGTTACAAGCAGGTCGTTCTTGCGGAAGGAAGAACGGATTTTCGATTGGTCCATTGGCTTTTTCGTCGTTCGCAAACAGAAGAGCTAAAAAAATCGTAGCTATGTTCTCTTGAGCTACTCACGAGGAATAAAGGAGACTTCACCTCTGCTGTAGAGAAAACACAAGGCATTGGTTTTTTGTTGCGTCAGATAGGAGAAAAAATTGCAAAGGCTGCGCAAGACAACCCAACAATGGGAAAAAATCGACAAGGATAAATATCGCAAGTAATGCGATCGCAAAATCAAAAAAAGGTGGACCTGGTAGAGTATCAACCGGAAGATGGAAAATTGTGCCTCAACCACGCCTAAACCGCCTACACCGCCTCCTTCCATCGATGACGACATTATGTTAAATCCAGACGGTATAGCCAAGCCGATTTAGAAACACAGCATGATGAGCTTGTCAAACGCCTTGACCACAATGGAGCAACAGAAAGAAGCAAGACTCTTGGTAAATTAAAAAATTTTCATTTATCTTCGAGTGAAACGACAACACAAATTGAAAATTTTGATCGAAAGTCTGAAACAACCGACAACGGCAGATGTAGTGCCTGTTTTCAAGCATTGTAGTAGGAAAGTTTTCCGCTTGAGACGATGGTAAAATGCTTCGGAAAGGAAACCCAAGGTGTTTGGAAGGGTGATTTTTCTTGATCCATATGAGTAATATAAATTTTTCATTAGAAAAAGCTTTAGTTGCTGCAACAAACGAGAGGAAAGTTTCAAACTCTCAGGTGAACCACTAGCGCTGACACCAGCTATGTGAAAAGGTGTTGGAAACCAAACCAAGCATCCGCTTTGGAAGGATTGGCTTTGTGTGTGCAGAGGGCCTCATGATACATGGGATTCCTTGATTAAGCCGATTCTACAGATGGCAACACCTCTCTCACAATTATTAAAGAGGTACTATAATGACGGAGCAAGAGTGGGAGGAAGGAGATTAGAAACATAGGCTATGACATTTGGACGAGGTTAACTAATCAGAAGTCATTTGGAGGACTTCTATTCATCTTCGGCCTTCGGTCATTCTTTCTCTTTGTATTTAGCTAACTCATAATGAAAAGTCCTTTTCTGAGTTTTTACTTGAGGTTGGACGCAAAAAAGACCTTTATAATATATTTCCAACAATTGAACCCGACTATTGAAATTGGATAAGTGCCTTTACATGCATTCAGCAAAAGGGATGCAACTCTCAGCATTTGGAACAAGCATCTAGAAAAAGGTAGCAGAACGTTTGATGACAAGATCTTAATTCTTTGGAAAATGTTCCAGGTACGGCTCCATCTGCCTCGGTTGCTGCACGAATAGCAAAGGAGAGGATAAGCAAGAAATTTGCTGGAACTTGAAGCGGTCATGATGAATTTTTGCAAGATTTGAAACAAATGCGAGTTGCTCGTTGGGTTTTTGATGGTAAGGAGGCGACCTATTCCATCCAATATCGAAGATTTCAAGACGCTGCAAAAGCTGTTGTGTCAGTTCTCCATCGAATTTCGGAACCGTGAGTTTCTCCAATACTGTGCAGAATGCGAAAAAGCGGTGAAAAACTGTCGAATTTATGATGAATGAAGAGTCTGGAAAAATCGGAGATAGTTCGCGCAAATGTCAGTTTTTGGAAAAGCATTCAGGCAGAACAGTTTGAGCCCGATATAGAAGAATCATTTAAAAAAATTGAGCGAACTAAAAGAATTTTCTCTTTAATCTTTATGACTACATAAAATGCAAAAGGCAGCTCGCCGATCTTCGTTATTTTGATTTGCTGAAAAATTTGCTAAAACATTCAAGATCGAACACGTAGTGATTAAAGCGGACGACATCCACTTCGATTCAGCTCGTCCCGCCTTGCTTCTCCTCCTGGTCTCTGGTGTGCCGAACTCTTTTAAAATCGCTTTCTTTTGGCAAATGTCATCGCTGAAAATTTTCCATTTGATGCATTGTTTGCAGCAAAATTTGAAGAACATTCATCTGACTTTGATTCCCAATGATGAGAGGTAATCATCAAGCCATTATGAAAAATTGGATCGAATTGAGAAAAGGAGACAAGGAGAGTATTTCGGAGTATTTTTCGAAATTTTATTTTACAGAAGAAGGTAGTAAGGTGTCTTCTTCCTATAATAAAATATTAAAAGGAATGAGCAGAACACATAGCTATAAAACAAAGAAGGCACAACAACGTTGATTAAGACGGTACAGCATTTTAACAGGATATAAAAATGTTACAAAGTCAACGAGAAGGAATATTTCTTATGTTTTTGCTCGAAAGGTATGCAGAAAGCTCATGAAATCAATGATATTTGAGAAAAAAATCACTCTTTGATTCATCAACCTTATTGCTGAATTCAAAACGAGCCGCTCTCGAATGATTCCTTCTAGGGAGAATGGCAGTATTTTTTGTTTTGCTTCATCAACGACTCTTTTTTTGTTATTTTCTGGGTATGAAACTTGATAATTATACGGAGATAACACGTTCAATTTCGTTTAGGATATTATAATCAATTGGCTGCATCACGCGATCGTGTGTTGCAGTGAAAAATGGGTTATCATTTGTTGGCAGGATCCGTGCTTTTTGAGACCTTTTGCACTGTTTTTCGATTGCTAAGAACATTCTAGATTTTTCAAATTCTTGCAATCCTAAAGCTGACTGCCATTGAAGCGGTAATTTCAACCCTTGTTTCTCTGAAATTTTTCTTTTTTATTTTAGGTTCATTATATTTGGAATGAGATCTTAAATAGTTATCTTCAAAGTCGATAATGACTTGTTTCGAATCTGAACAGAATTTTTCAGATGCCGGTAAATCGCCGAGAAACAAGATCACAACGACGAGATCTTTTGTGTATTCGGAAACAATTTGTTTTTTTTTGAATAGGCAGAGAAATATGATCTCTTCAATTCTTTTCGGGACACTCTGTGATCTTTTCAATGATAATTTTGCCAATGCTTCTCTTTGAAAATGTCAATCCGGAAAATTCTTTCAAATTCACTAAAAGAAAGCATACGAAAACACAATCGTGCTGCACAACATTCATTTCTTTGCAAAATTTCTTCGAGAATGTCGAAGACGCCTATAATGGAAAAATTTTTGCTTATCAAAAGAAGAGACGCTATCCTGTTTTGCATTCCAAAATTCCAACATTTGCATTCATACAAAGGCTCACTCTAAAATGATATCAAGAGATTCTTCCACCAATCCCCGCTGCTGAAATCTTTTCTCGATCAACTGAAATCGACTTATAGAATAGGCAACCAGATTGTTTTTAGTAGAATTTTAAGCCGTTTTTGAAGCACTAAAACATGGAATCTTTGAGCTTGTCAACTAATTTCGTCTAAAATAAGAACATTCTCACTACTGCTCTGTTGTGCCAAATGCCAACAATCCCCCGATGTCAGCTCTCGGAAGAATTTTGAGTTTCTCGTTCCGCCAATTGGCAGGCGATTCTTCCACTTTTTGATCCGTCGCTGAAATTTCGCTTAGCTGGTGACCCGAAAAACATGGAACATTTTCAGGCAATCCCTAACACTGAACAGCTCTTTCCAATGCGACGTCTTCCACGAATTACGACAAGACTCGCAGACTTTTTCTTAAAGTTCTCCAAACATTTGGAGTTCTCTTTTCTTCCAATAAAGGAGTGTTGCATGGGAATCCATCATTTGGTGACGAGTAAATACTATCATTTGCGTCATAAATCAAGAAAAATTGATTTGGTGGTTTTTTAATAGGCATTACTGATACACGATTCTCTTTACGCAGTTTTTTCCACGCATAATTGCGGGCCTCTTCGTTGGAGAGGGTGCCGTGGGTGGCGATGATATTATGGGAGGTGGCGTCGACATGCGCATATATTTGGCGTCGCCACCGAAGACGAAGAGTGACACCTGTTGACGTTGGAAAAGGAGAGGCGCCGTGTTCATCGCTGTCTGAACATATTGTTTTTCTTGGATTGTGTCACGGCGTAGTCGAGACGGAGGAGGCCTTGTTTGATATAGGCGTTCCATTCTTCTTCATGGTGAAGTCGTAACGGCACATTTATTTCTCGAAGAAGAGCCAATTTTTTCACAACATCCTATTTTTGGTGGTAGCGTTCTTGGATGAAGGCGCGGTAGGGGGCGACGCCGGTGCCGGGCTGACCATGATAGAGTTGGCTTTGGGGTCGTTAGGGAGGGAGAAATTTTTTGCAGGTTGGATATAGATGGGGACGTTAGGGAGGAGGGTATCGGAGTTACGTAGGCATGAGTAGTGGGAGCAGACGCCGCGGCGTTCGTGGCGCTGCTCTTCGTATTGGATATGGGCGACGGTGAGGTGGATTTCTTCTCCGGCAGTAGGATTGGGAGGAGGCAAGATGGAGTAGAAGCGTGGGAGGAGGAGGAGGAGTTACAGAGTTCTTGAGAGACGATGAGGGGCTTCGGGGTGATCTTTGAGGAAGTCCCATATTTCCTTTTGTTCGGGTATTTTTTCTTTTATCAGCGATTTTCTGGGAGAGTAGTCTTCGAGAGGCTTTTTTTTCTGGGTGGGTATGGCGTTGGTGGTTCTTTGACGAGTTTTGGTATTTCTGTAATCTTCGGGTGAAGGAGGAGGAATCTGGATCGGGGGGGTGGAGGAACACTTCTTCTCGTGTGTTCTATACTGTGGAGGCGTAGGAGATTTGCACTGAAGTTTTTGGCAAAGGTCAGAGGTGGTGTTCAGAGTAGAATGGCGACACCTTCTCTTGATATTGTCGGAAGAGGATCCGAGTCGAGACCGTATAAGTGATATCCACAAAACCTTGAAGACGGCAATAGCGGTGGCGATTTGCGGAAAGTTTCCGACAGCTGTAGCCCTGCTGATCGTGCTCGATTTTACACATAAAGATTTTTGTGGATTTTGTTCTTCTTCATGGCGTTGCTGGGATCGGTCAAATCAATAAAAAGTATAAATTTGCGATCGATTCTCTCTTTGTAAATTTGAGATATCCCTTACGAAGAGGAGTCAAGCTCTATTCTGGAAGTAGGAATTGGGCTTGTAAATGCTTGTCGATTGGCATCCCTATTCCTCTGATTCATTCCCATGACAGGCGTGCAATACCTACCAGAGAACGGGAAGAAGAGTGAACAAGGAAATTCTTGACGATTCGATGAGGGATGCCCTCGTTAGAGCACGACAGATGAGATTCATTTTGAGATCTCCATCTGCTCCTCTTCTGCTCTCTAACATTCTGGGCGTGTCGACGTCTTGGACGATGAACCGATTGCTGGATTTTAGGATTAACGGAGGAGGGGGTTAGAGGGTTTGCTGATGTCACGGGGAATCCTCGTCTTGCGTATGACAATTATCGCCGTTTGATTGCGATGTTTGGGAATATCGTTGCTGGCATTCCTGCGAAGAAATTTGAGAGGGCGTTTGAGATTTTGCATCTTGAGGAGGGGGTTGAAGGGGAGGTTCCGTTGAGCATGGACGGGCTTAAGAGAGCTTGTTATCTTTTTCAGCAGATCTATCAAGAAGAGGTGGGTGAGCCTTTCCCAACGGATGTGAAGGAGCAGCTTTATCGGGCTATTATGGCTGTTTTTGATAGTTGGGATGGAGAGAGGGCGGCTCTATATCGTCAGATCCACCACTATCCTGATGATTGGGGAACAGCGGTTACTGTTCGCAGGCGATGGTATTTGGCAACAAGAATGATCGTTCTGCGACGGGGGTTGGTTTTACGAGGGATCCTGCGACGGGGGAGAACCATTTCTATGGGGAGTTTTTGCTGAATGCGCAAGGGGAGGAGGTGGTAGCGGGGAAGCGCACGCCGCATCCTTTGAATGAGTATCAGAAGAGAGTATCGCGCAGTTCTTTGGACAGTTTAGAGAAATGGATGCCAGAGGTTTATGATCAGCTTATTCGCGTTGTCCACCAACTTGAAGAGCACTATTGCGACATGCAAGACATTGAGTTTACGATTGATGATGGACGTCTTTTTCTTTTACAGACACGGACGGGGAAGAGGACGGGTTTTGCAGCTGTTCGGATGGCGGTGGAGATGTTGGATGAGGGGTTTATCGACGAGAAGACGGCGTTATTAAGGGTTCATCCTGAGCAGTTGTCACGGTTATTAGTTCCTGTCTTTGAAGAAAAGTCAAAAAGCAGGCGAGGGGGTATTGGGTAACCATGGGCTCAATGCTGGGCCTGGTGCTGCTTCTGGCGTTGCTGTTTTTACAGCAGAGCAGGCGGTTGTGCGGAAAAGGAGAGGGGAGAGGTGCATCCTCATTCGGGAAGAGGCCAACCCTGATGATTTTCCGGGGATCGTCGCTTCGGAGGGGATTTTGACGATACGTGGGGGTAGCACGAGTCATGCAGCTGTTGTTGCTCGGGGCATGGGGAAGCCGTGTGTTGTTGGGTGTGGGATGCTGCATTTTAATGAAGAGGGGCGGTTTATTTCGTGTGGAGAGAAGGTTTTGCATGAAGGCGATCCTATTTCCGTTGATGGGACGACGGGGGAGGTTTTCTTCTGTTCGTTGCCGACGAGTGTATCTGAGGTGAATCAGGTTTTGTTAACCAAGACAAAGAAACCTGAAGAGAGCTTTGTTTATCAGCAGTTTGATCGGATCATGCGTCTTGCTGATACGTATCGCGCTCTTCACATTCGCACCAACGCTGACAATGCGAACGATTGTGCAGTGGCGCGTGCTTTTGGTGCTGAAGGTGTGGGACTTTGTCGCACGGAGCATATGTTTTTGGAGATCAACCGTTTGACCGATGTTCGTTGCATGCTTTTTCATCAGGAGCCGGCTGAAAAAGAAGAAAGCGATCCAACGGCTCCTTCCTCATCAGAAGAACGATTTTATTGCTATTTTTCGTGCGATGGGAGGGGTACCTGTGACCATTCGTCTTTTAGATCCTCCTTTGCATGAGTTCATGCCGCGTGGGGAGGACGAGTTACAGGCGTTGGCGGAGAGCATGCACACCTCGCGTGACAAATTGGTACAAATTCGTGCGATGTTGGAGGAGGCGAATCCGATGTTGGGGCATCGTGGATGTCGGTTGGGTGTTATTTATCCCGAGTTAACGGCTATGCAGACGCGGGCGATTTTAGAAGCAGCGATTCATGTTAAGGAAGAAGGGATTGACGTTCATCCTGAGATTATGGTTCCTCTTATCAGCATTCCAGAAGAATTTTCCCATCAGAAAGCGATTATCGACCAGACAGCGGAACAAGTCTTTGCGGAGAAAAAAGAGAAGATTCCCTATTCTGTTGGGACGATGATTGAGTTACCTCGAGCGGCTCTTCTTGCCAAAGAAATTGCCAAGGAAGCATCTTTTTTTAGTTTTGGAACCAATGATCTCACACAGACTGTTTTTGGCATCAGTCGGGACGATTCGGCAAAATTCATCCCTCAGTATGTGAATGGCGTGCCTTATCCGGGTCATCCCGATGAAGTTTTCCATCTTTTGGAGAACGATCCCTTCCAAGTTTTGGATGAAGAGGGTGTGGGGCAGTTGATTGAGATGGCGATCCAGCGTGGGAGGGAGGCTCGGCCCGATCTCGAATGTGGTATTTGTGGCGAGCATGGTGGGGAGACACGTTCTGTTGCTTATTGTCATCGTATTGGGTTAGATTATGTCTCTTGTTCTCCCTATCGCGTTCCCATTGCTCGTCTTGCTGCGGCTATTGCTGCACTTCTTCCGTTGTAATGATAGCGATAGCTTGAGCTCCTTCGCCGCAGCCGAAGTCGGTCAATCCTTCGCCTGTTGTTGCTGTGATGCCTACTTGTTCTGGTGAGATTCCCATGACGGCTGCGATATTTTCGCGGATTTCTTGTCGGCGATGTTTGAGTTTGGGTCTTTTCCCTTCGATGGTGATAGCGACGTGGGTAATGGATTGTTTACCTAAGGTTTTCATAGCTTCTTCGAGGTAGACGCGGCTATCGGTGATACCATCTTTTAGGCAGAGATCGTCGGCGAGGCCGCCGAGGATAAGAACGTGTGTGAGGGAGGTGATGGCGTTACAAATCGCATGAAAGACGATATCTCCATCGGAGTTGGCGTTGAATCCGGGCACATCATCGAAGAACGATCCGCCAAGGATGCAAGGTTTTGTGGCTTCGGGGCCTAGGAAGCGGTGGCTATCTTGTCCGATACCTACGCGGGTGATATTTCGCATTGGTTTTGTCCTTGATTTAGCATGGGGTCAGGCCTGACATTCGGACATTTGTTTCAAATGTCCGAATGTCAGGCCTGATCTCATAGGGCTTCTAGCGGCCGATTATATATCTTGATCAAATAATGCCATAGCTGTTAATAGGAAAAGTGGTTTTTTTGGTTGTCGATAACTCCGTTTTCTAGTAAGGTTTTCCCCCTTCAGGGATTGTTTTGAGAGGGATTTTTCCTTGTGGAAACGGAACAAAAAATCAGATGTGGAGTGGCCATGGAGATCTTAAAGATCAATGGAGGAACCCCTTTACGAGGTAAAGTCAAAGTAGCTGGTGCGAAGAATGCCATTACCAAGCTTCTTGTTGCTTCGTTACTTTCGGATAAGAAGTGTCGTTTTTATAACGTTCCCAATATTGGTGAAGTAGATATCACGGTATCTCTTTGTCAAGAGATTGGGATGGAAGTTCAATGGGACCGTGAAGCGGGGATCATGGAGGTCCAGACCAAAGAGCTCAAAACGACGTATATTCCGCAGCGGTTTTCTGGATCCAACCGCATTCCCATTTTGATGATTGGGGCTCTTCTTAGTCGTTCTCATGGAGATATCATTGTTCCGACGGCGGGTGGGTGCAAGATTGGTCAGCGTCCTGTTGATTTCCATATTGAAGCGCTTGAATGTTTAGGTGCAAAAATCGAGTATCGGCAGATGAAGCGGGAGGGGGCTTATTTCGCTCATGCTCATGAAGGTCTTGTTGGCACTGTAATTCATCTTTCCTATCCTTCTGTTGGGGCTACAGAAAACACCATTCTTGCGAGTGTTACGGCGCGGGGAACGACGACGATTCAGAATGCTGCGATTGAGCCAGAAGTCGTTGATCTCATCCTCTTTTTGCAGAAGCTTGGAGCGAATATCACGCTTGATGTTGATCGAACGATTCGGATTCAGGGGACGCGACGGTTTTATGAAGTGGAGCACAATGTCATTCCCGATCGGATTGAAGCGGCGTCATGGGGAATGGCAGCGATAGCGACCCGAGGGCACATCTTTGTTGAAGATGCGGAACATTTGCATATGGTTGCTTTTCTCAATAAAGTTCGGGAGATTGGTGGAGGGTTCTCTGTTAGGAAGGATGGGATTGAATTTTTCTATGATGGTCCTTTACAAGGAGGGATTCTCCTTGAGACCAATGTCCATCCTGGTTTCATGACGGATTGGCAGCAGCCGTTTGTTGTGATGCTATCGCAGGCGACGGGGTCATCTGTGGTTCATGAGACGGTTTATGAAAATCGATTTGGTTATACCGAAACGTTGAGGAAGATGGGAGCTGACATCACTCCCTTTCGACAGTGTTTAGGGGGGAATCAGTGTCGTTTTGCTTCGCAGGGTTATTGTCATAGCATCATTGTAAAAGGGGAAGCACCCCTTGTTGGTCAGGACATTACGATTCCCGATTTACGGGCGGGGTTTGCCTATGTCATGGCAGCGCTTCTTGCTGAAGGGACGAGCACTTTATCGGGATTGCCTTTTCTTGATCGTGGTTATGAAGGGGTGGTTGAGAAGTTGGCTCTTCTTGGTGCTGATGTCACGAGGAAGCAGGTACAATCGCCTACTGTCGATCCGACGTTTCCCGATCTTTCACCGGTGAGGTAGTGAAAAGATATCGAGGGTTTCCGGAGCCGCTTGGTGTTACGTTTACGGGTGAAGAGATTCGTTTTGCTCTTTTTTCCATGCATGCGGAAAAAGTTTCTCTTGTTCTCATCCATCCGACATCTCACCGCATCATCGAAGAGATTCCTCTGGATCCCAATGAAAACAAGACAGGTACTATTTGGCATATTGCATTAGAAGGAGTATCTCTTCCTCTTCTGTACGCCTATCGTTTGGAGGGGCCTCGGAAAGAACCCCATTTTTTCCGTTCGGATCTTCTACTTGTTGATCCTTATGCTCGATGTATTGACGTTCCCAAAAAATGGGGTCGCCATATCCCGCACTACCATCCACGTGGAGTATTGGATCGTCCCAAACCTTACGATTGGGAAGGGATTTCTTCACCGCGGCGGTCTTTATCTGAATGGATGATTTATGAGATGCATGTGCGGGGTTTTACTCAGGACGCATCGAGTCGAGTCTCTCATCCTGGGACATTCCTTGGTGTTATCGAAAAAATTCCCTATCTATTGGAACTGGGAATGAATGCTATTGAGTTGTTGCCGTGTCAGGAATTTAATGAGTGTGAATGGACCAAGAAAGATCCTATCACTGGGGAGCAGCTTGTCAACTTTTGGGGTTATTCGCCTCTTTTTTTCTTTTTCCCCATGGCACGTTATGCATCGGATTCGAGCAGAGAAGCATCGATTATGGAATGGAAGACGATGGTTAAGGAGTTGCATCGGAATGGGATTGAAGTGATTCTCGATGTGGTCTTTAACCATACAGGAGAGAAAAAGAACAAAGTCAATGCCTATTCATGGATGGGTATCGACCGTGGCATCTACTATCAAGTTGATGAAAAGGGGCATGACAAGAATTTTTCCGGTTGTGGCAATACCGTGAATCTCAACCATCCCGTTTGTCGAAAGTTTGTTCGTGATTGTCTTCACTACTGGGTGACGGAGATGCATGTCGATGGCTTTCGTTTTGATCTCGCTTCTGTCATGAATCGGGGGCGTGGAGGGGAACTTCTCGCTCCTTCTCCTTTGGTCGAGTCGTTGACTGAGGATCCTATTCTAGCAGAGACCAAGCTCATTGCCGAGCCGTGGGATTGTGCAGGCGCCTATCAACTCGGTGGATTTGCTCCTCATCAAAATCGTTGGTCGGAGTGGAATGGAAAGTATCGAGATACCGTGCGCTCTTTTATCAAAGGCGATCCTGGTAGCAAAAATGCTTTTGCGAGCGTTGTTTATGGATCGCATGATCTCTTTGCAGGCCGTTCTCCTCAAGCGAGCATCAATTTTGTGACGGCCCATGATGGGTATACTCTTTATGATCTCGTTGCCTATCAAGAAAAGCACAATGAGAGAAATGGGGAAGAGAACCACGATGGGAACGATCACAATATTAGCTGGAATGGGGGTGAAGAAGGAGAGACGAGCAATGAAGAGATTGGTGTTTTGCGTTTGCGACAAAGAAAAAACTTTTTGGTAGCTCTTTTTTTTTCACAAGGTGTTCCCATGCTATCGATGGGAGATGAGTATGGGCACACGCGGCAGGGGAATAACAATCCTTGGTGCCAAGACAATGCTTTAAACTGGTTCTCTTGGAGTCGTCTTGAAGAAGAGAGGGAATTTTTCCGTTTTGTTAAAAAGCTCATTGCGATCCGCAAAGCCCATCCTATCTTGCGGAAAGCAGATTTTCTGACCGAGGAAGAAATTCAATGGCATGGTCTTTATCCCGGCGAGCCCAATTGGGAAGATCCGATGCCCATTCTCAGTTGGACTTTAGGAAAAGAGTTTTTTATTGCGTTCAATGCTTCCGCAGAAGAGAGAGAGTGGATACTCCCTCCGGCAGATGAGGGACATCGATGGGCATGTTGGATCGATACATCAAGGAGAGGTGATTTTTCGGAGAAGAAGCAAGAGATGGGTGCTTCTTTTCTTTCTGTTCCTTATTCTGCTTTTGTTTTGAAAATGATTCCCGCAAGAGGGGGGAGTGTTACCACAAGTGAATAGGGATAGTGGTGCATCTCTTGTTCTCTAGCCTCAACAAGACCCGCATTGCCCAGGTTGCACCCTCCGTAGCGGGTTGCGTCGCTGTTAAAGACTTCTTGCCACATTCCTTTACAGGGGACACCGACCACATAGTTTATCCGTGGGACAGGAGTGAAGTTGCAAAGCACCACGACGACCTCTTCTGATGAAAGACTTTTTCGACAAAAGCTCAAGACGCTGTTGTCGCTATCGTGAGGATCGATCCAGGAGAATCCTTCAGGGGAGAAATCACCCTCATAGAGTGCTTTTTCTGACGTGTAGAGGTGGTTCAAATCGATTAATGTGTTTTCAATTCCTTGATGGCGATCATATTGAAGGAGGTGCCAGTCGAGCGACATCTCATGATTCCATTCACTCCATTGTCCTATTTCGGCACCCATGAAGAGCAATTTTTTTCCAGGGTGAGAGAAGAGGTAGGTGTACAGAAGGCGAAGTTGAGCAAATTTCTGCCATTCGTCTCCGGGCATCTTGCCTAGCAGGGATCCTTTACCGTAGACGACCTCGTCATGAGATAGAGAGAGGACAAAATTTTCGTTGTAATGGTAGACCATGCTGAACGTCAGGTCATTTTGGTGGTATTTGCGATAGATTGGATCTTTTGAGAAATAAAGTAGAGTATCGTGCATCCAACCCATGTTCCACTTCATTCCAAATCCCAGACCTCCCACATAAGTTGGTCGGGATACCATGGGCCACGCTGTCGATTCTTCGGCAATCATTTGTGCACAGGGAAATTGTTCATACACTGCAGCATTCAGATCGCGCAAAAAATCGATTGCCTCTAGGTTTTCGTTTCCACCAAATGCATTCGGTATCCAATCCCCGTTCTCTCTTGAATAATCGAGATAGAGCATGGATGAAACCCCATCGACGCGCAGCCCATCCACTTGGTATTTTGCTAGCCAAAACAGTGCGCTACTAATCAGAAAGGAGCGAACCTCATGCCGACCGTAGTTGAAAATATAGCTTTTCCACTCGGGGTGAAAACCTTTTCGGCGATCTTCATGTTCATAGAGATGAGTTCCATCAAAGTAGGCGAGTCCGTGAGCGTCGGATGGAAAATGTGAAGGGACCCAATCGAGAAAAACACCGATCTCTGCATCATGTAGTGCCTCAATGAGATGCATAAAATCTTGAGGGGTGCCATAGCGGCTGCTTGGGGCAAAATAGCCCACCTTTTGGTATCCCCAAGAGCCATAGAAAGGGTGTTCCATCATCGGCATCAACTCGACATGGGTGAAGCCGAGACGCTTTACATGCATCGGCAAAACGTCTGCCATTTCGCGATAGGTTAAAGGGCGATTCCCCTCTTCCGGTTTCCTCTGCCAAGAGCCGTAGTGGAGTTCATAAATGGAAATAGGGGAATTCAATCCATCCCTTACAGTATGCGAGGCGGTCCATTCATACGATAGGTCCCAAACAACGGATGCCGTGCGTGGGGGTATTTCCCACAAGAAGGCGAAAGGATCTCCTTTCTCGAATTCTTGTCCTGTATGGGAAAGAATGGAGTATTTATACAAAGCTCCTTGACCGATTCCGGGAATAAATCCTTCCCAAATTCCAGAACTGTCCCAACGAACGGCCAGGGGGTGTCTAGCAGGGTCCCACTCGTTGAAATCGCCGATGACCGATACTCTTTCGGCATTGGGAGCCCATACGGCAAAGAAGACTCCGCGCACCCCAGCGTCTTCCATGATGCGGGAACCCAATCGGTCGAAGAGGTGGTAGTGTCGACCCTCTTTAAAAAGGTAGATGTCGGTTTCATTGATGGGAGAGAGGTGATACAGGACAGAAGGGTGGGCCATAGGAGTGATTGCCTTTCTCTTTTTGATAAGCCTTCACTATTTTTTTGCAAAGGTTGGGAAGAGCGGGAGCGATAAAAAGGACCAAAGGGATGGCATTTCCTAGAATGAGTTTCTTAGACCTTTCCATTTGATTTTTTTTATGGTGCTGTGGTAGCGTCACCCTTTTTGTTGCGTTAACAAAGGAGAGGAACATGAAGAGAAGGTTATACCAATTCCGGTAAGAAAGTGCACAAATTGATCTTCATCTTTCTTTGCGCAATCTGTTTTTCTATCTTGCAAACTCACAAGAGTTTGCTGCGATCTCCAAAACAAATTTCGCAAAAAAATCCTGAATCCACTTTATGCATTTTCTTACCGGAATTGGTATTAGTCATCGCATTGTTAGGTGTCGTCCGTTTTGCATCGCCATTGTATGCTGACACTGAGACGACTAAGGTAGAGAAGGCGTCGTATCTTTTTGATTTTCCTGGGCAAGTCATTTCGGGGGATATCCAATACTCCGATCAATCGATTCATTTTTCCTATGCATTTGAGGGATCGTGGACGCCTTTAGAGATGCTAGGTGGTTTAACCAAAGAAGACCCATTATGCGTCTTTTTCGATCAGCTAAGAGCGGAAACAAAAACCGTTCGACTCGCATGCTATAGTGACACTTTTGGGCTTTTTCATACTGAAGAGATTGTTTATTCGGCAGCGGGTCAAAAAATTGCAGAAACCGTTTGGCCTGAAGAGAGTGAAAAGGAAAACGATCATTTTCTTCCCACGTTTGTTGATGAAGCATCATTAAATTATCCACTTGAAGTCACAATGGTTTTTGAAGGCCAAGATCCCATGATTTTCAATGTGAATGCATTATTAGAAGAAAACGGGAATATCGAATCCGTATTAGGGCAGGTTTTTGTTTCACAAGGACTTTTTCCCTGTTCTTCTAACGATCTTGAAGCCTTTCTATTGAATGAAAAAGAAGCCTCGATGATTCCCATGAAAAGGTGTGGTTTTTGGGGTGATACTTTTTGGGGGTGTTGGCGTACTTTAAAGACAATTGGCCGTTGGATGTTGGAAAATGGAGAGCTTATTATCGACTTATGGGATCGGGCAACAGGAAAATCTTCTTCGCAAACGAAGGAAGAAAAAGAACAAAACAAACAAGGACGAAAAGGTGTCATCGATCTTTTATATGCATCACATTGAAATATTTTACTGAAATAGACCTCAAAACTTTAACCTCCTCCTACATTGTGCGATTATTTTGCTTGATATTTTTTCTTGTGAGCGTCACGGGGGATGTTTTTGGAAATACCAAAGATTTAAATATCAATGTTATCAATCGTTTTGGTCAATTTTCTAAAAGGCACGCTGCGATTTGGGAATCGCATAAAGCCGTTTCAAAACTTTGTTTCGATAATTTCAATATCGCTTCGGTCTATTTGGAAGGGAATTGGGATTGGAGGAGAAAAGTCGCCTTTTATTTGCATGCGGAAGTGGGATCGATTGTTTCGGGTCGTTTTACAGATGCAGATTATCTATACACGGATGATGCCTTAGAGAACCAGCAACTTTTTGTGTTAACGGACAGCTCTGTGAATGATGGAGCACTTGCCGATGTTAATATAGGGGTAGGACACACGTTTGTGTGGCAAAAATGTTGTTTACAAATCACGCCTCTAGTTGGAATCCATTATCGCTATCTAGGCATTTGTATCGGCAATGCTCGTCTCTGTTATCCAAAACTCACAATGGTTGACGGCGAAGATGCACAAAACCGATATATCGCGCTCGATTCATCCATTTGGAGCCGGTGGCATAGTGCATGGATCGGTTTTGATTGTCGCTGGGAGCCAGCACAACGGATGATTCTTTATGGAAAATGCCAATATCATGGTGGTTTTCTTTACCAAAGTAATCATTGGAATTTGAGGAGCCGTCGGTTTAGAGAGCTAACCTTAGGGACGGGATTTGTTGGTGAGGTGAGGTGGGGGTATCGCTGGGGATGTAAAAAAATACTCGGCATCCAAGTGGGGTATGAACATTGGGGGTCGAGTGTGAATTTCGCTGATTTTGATCTGGAGCCGGCTTATGAGCAGACCAAGCATGCCGATGAGGAGAGAAAATGGGAGAATGTTTATGTTGGATTGTTCTATTCCCGTTGTTTTTAGAGGAGTTCGATTAAGGCGTGTCATCAATTGGCTAAAATTGCATCTCATGGCATCTGATTCGACGATCGTCCTCGTTCAGCCTCGCCAACTGAACTCCGTTTGCTTCGGCTTCCACACGAACGATCGTCGAATCATCTACCATGATCTACAAATTCATCTAATTTATGACACACCCTAGTTCGGAAATTCGATGGATGAGGTAGAGTGGGATTGATAAAATGTTTCCTTCTTTAGATAGGGGTCTTTCAGCAATGCGAATCCCGATGGGTACGGATTTTTCTTCCATAAACAGTTTTAGAGAACGAAGGCGTCCGGTGGTTCCGGCTTTTACCTCAATAGGAACCACTTGTGAGCCGATGCGCATGATGTAATCAAGTTCTGCAGAACTCCCTTTGCGTTCTCTTTCCCAAAAATAGAGGCGTTGTGCCTCATAAGGATCACCTCGAACCAACAGTTCTTGACCGACAAATTGTTCTGCTAAGGCCCCTGTATTAATTTGCAAAAGAGATAAGGAGGCGTGTTTCTCGTAAGGCACACCTAACGCCTGTTGGAGTAAACCGATATCGAGAAAGAGTATTTTAAATTTTTTTCTATTAATTTCGGCTCGTAAAGGGATTCCATTGGCAGCTGTTGCATAGATGGGATAGATCAATCCAGCATAGACCAATTGTTCTAAAGCGATTTTGTAGTCCCTTGCGGGATTCGTAGCCGTTGGGTCAATTTTGCTATACTTGATATGTGATCCCACTAAATCGGGAGCCCTTTCAAAGAGACGTTGCAAAAAGCGATATTGTGTTTGCGATGCATATTTGCCAAAATCCTTTTCGTACGTACTCAATAGGTTGCGTTGGATGCGATTGGCTTCTATCCAAGAATGGCTGTCAATGAATCTTTGAACAACGGCAGGCATTCCGCCTAACAGGAAGTATTCACGAAGAATTTCGAGAGACTGTTCATGTAAACTGAGACTAGGGGGCTTAATTAGAGAGACAGAAGCGAGTTGTTCGCACAGTATTTCTTTTCCTGTGACTTCTAAGTATTCGATAAAAGAGAGCGGATGCATATAGAAAAATTCCACTCTTCCAACGGGGAAGGAAAACGCTTCGTCATGTAAGGCAAATTCGAGTAGAGAACCTGCTGCTAAGACATGCAGTTCGGGGAGCTTTTCTTTGAAATAGCGCAAGGAGCGAATGGCATTGGGGCATTGTTGGATTTCATCAAGAAATAATAAGGTTTTTCCTGGGATAATACGGCATGCTAATCGCGCTTCAATCTGTAATAAGATCTTTTTTGGATCCAAATCATCAAAACAAAGGGCAAGTTTAGGTTGTAGTTCAAAATCGACGGTCACAAAATGGGAAAAATATGTCTTTCCCAAATTTTCTACGGCATATGTTTTACCTACTTGTCTTGCGCCTCTGATAATCAAAGGCATCCGCCCCTCTTTTGGCGTTCTTTGTGCCCAGCGTAGTAGATACTTATCGATTGTTCTTTTCATACAGATTTTGTATAAAATAAGGGGTTATTTCATACAATAAATGTATAAAATACAGGGTTACCTGTCAAGGGGAGCCCAATTGTATGACTACTCTCGTTTTGTGACTGTAAAAGGCTTTAAACATAACGTGATTGCGCGCTGAGACCATCGCTCAGCGCGGTGTGCCTGGCATGAATAATAACTAACCGATGAAAGTTCGGTCATAGCCCTGAAAGGAGGGAATGTGTAGAAGAAAGCAAGGGTGTCCAAAGAAACCGAACGAGGCGCTGCAACAGCAGGATACAACGTGTCGTAAACGGCCAATGCGGAATCTGAAAGAAGCTGGAATTCAAAATTGCTACCTAAACGAAAGTGAACCTTCGTAAGACGGGGGTAGATCCCCCCATCGAAATCTATCCTTTGCGTAACGAACCGTTGGGGAGCGGAGGAGATGCCTCTTGTGATCCACCAAAATACATGAAAATCCTTTACGTAACGAACCGGAGCGGAGGCCTCCCTATTCCACATGATACATGAAATCGCGCATCGCGTGACAATTAGAAACCACGCACAGGCGATTTGTGTTTTTTTATGGTGCTGTGGTAGCGTCACCCTTTTTGTTGCGTTAACAAAGGAGAGGAACATGAAGAGAAGGTTAGTCATCGCATTGTTAGGTGTCGTCCGTTTTGCATCGCCATTGTATGCTGACACTGAGACGACTAAGGTAGAGAAGGCGTCGTATCTTTTTGGATTTTCCTGGGCAAGTCATTTCGGGGGATATCCAATACTCCGATCAATCGATTCATTTTTCCTATGCATTTGAGGGATCGTGGACGCCTTTAGAGATGCTAGGTGGTTTAACTAAAGAAGACCCAAAAGGAGTCTTTTTCGTCTAGTTCAGAGCGGAAACAAAAACCGTTCGACTCGCATGCTATAGTGACACTTTTGGGCTTTTTCATACTGAAGAGGTCGTTTATTCGGGCAGCGGGTCAAAAAATTGCAGAAACCGTTTGCGCCTGAAGAGAGTGAAAAAGGAAAACGATAGTTTCTTTCCACGTTTGTTGATGAAGCATCATTAAATTATCCACTTGAAGTCACAATGATTTTTGAAGGTCAAGATCCCATGATCTTTAATGTGAATGCGTTATTAGAAGAAAACGGTAATATCGAATCCGTATTAGGGCAGGTTTTTGTTTCTCAAGGACTTTTTTTCTGTTCTTCTAACGATCTTGAAGCCTTTCTATTGAATGAAAAAGAAGCCTCGATGATTCCCATGAAAAGGTGTGGCTTCTTGAATGATGCTTTATGGAATGGTTGGGTTTTTGTGAAAAAGCTCGGGCATTGGATAATGAAGCACCCGGACCAGTTTTATGAATGGGTAAAACAAGTTGTGCAGATAGCAACGGAACCACAGAAAGAATCAAAGGTGAAAAAGAAGAAAAAGAAAGAAAACGCAGCGATTATTTATGACGATTTATTTGAATATTTAGTTGACAACCCCAAAATTTACTATTCGCATTGATACCACGTTTATATTGTTTTGTATTAGTTTATATTGTTTGTTTTGCTTGTAGTTTCGTAATAGGGCAGGAACTTTGGCATCCGAATGTATTCATCGTTTTGGACAGTTTTCAAAACGACATAAGGCTCGTTGTGAATCGATTAAGGGATGCTCCAAACTTTGTTTTGATAATTTCAATATCACTTCTGTCTATTTGGAAGGGAATTGGGATTGGAGAGGAAAAGTGGCCTTTTATTTGCATGCGGAAGTGGGATCGATCGTTTCGGGTCGTTTTACGGATGCGGATTATCTATACACGGATGATGCCTTAGAGAACCAGCAACTATTTCTGCTGACAGTCAGCCCGGTCGACGATGGATCTCTTGCCGATGCGACGGTAGGGGTAGGGCATACCTTTGTATGGCAGAAAAAATGTTTACAAATAACTCCTCTTGTGGGAATTCGCTACCGTTATCTAGGCTTTTGCTTCAGCGATGCCTGTTTGGAGTATCCAAAACTCAAAACAATTGATGGCGAAGATGTGAGAAACTGTTTTCTTGCTCTTGATTCGTCTATTTGGAGCCGATGGCATAGTGCATGGATCGGTTTTGATTGTCGCTGGGAGCCGATGCAACGGATGATCTTTTATGGTAAATGCCAATACCACGGTGGTTTTCTTTACCAAAGTAATCATTGGAACTTAAGGAGTTTTCGGTTTAGGGAATTAACATTTGGTACTGGGTTTGTTGGTGAGGTGAAGTGGGGGTATCGTTGGGGATGTGAAAAAGTGCTCGGTATTCAAGTGGGGTATGAAAATTGGGAATCCAATCTCAATTTAGCTGATTTTGACCTGGATCCAATCTATGAGGACAAGCATGCCGATGAGGAGAGAAAATGGGAGAATGTTTATGTTGGATTGTTCTATTCCCGTTGTTTTTAGAGGAGTTCGATTAGGGCGTGTCATCAATTGGCTAAAATTGCATCTCATGGCATCTGATTCGACGATCGTCCGCGTTCAGCCTCGCCAACTGAACTCCGTTTGCTTCGGCTTCCACACGAACGATCGTCACCTGTCAAGGGGAGCCCAATTCTATGACTACTCTCGTTTTGTTTGAAACAGGCAAAGCGTATGATGGGTGTACCAAGTTTGCCTGATTTCGTTGTAAAAAGGGTAGATTTTCGTTGGAGAATATTTTATCCTTTTGCCGTCTTTTTAGGGGTGATATGAAGCATTCGCGTTTTTTTCTCATTATTGCGGCGATTATGTTAGGAGTAGCCAGTCGGTTATTGCCTCATCTGTCGAATTGTACGGCGATGAATGCCATAGCGTTGTTCAGTACGTATTCTTTAGGCGGTATGTGGACGGCATTGGCGGTGGTGTTGGGTACTCTGTTTTTGAGTGATATGGTTATAGGGTTTCATGCGACGTTGCCTTTTGTTTATTTAAGTTTAGCGCTTGTCGTGATGATGGGAAGAATTGTCCACCCTTCTTCTTTCGGGCGGTTATGGATGCTAGGTGTATTTTCTTCTATTCTGTTCTTTCTGATAACCAATTTTGGTGTATGGGCCGTTTGTTCGTTGTATCCCAAGACATTGTATGGTTTAGGGATATGTTATCTCAATGCCCTTCCCTTTTTACAAAACCAATTCTTGGGTGATTTTGCATATATAGCGATGTTTTATGCTTTGATGAAGTCGTTAAAGTTGAGAGCGAATTCAGGACATTTTTTTAGTATTTCCTTATCCTCTGATAGGACAATGGCATCGTAATCTATGGCTAAGGAGACAAAATGTGCATCGTAAACACTGATTTTGTATTTCAAAGATATAGCTAAAGCTTTACGGATTTCTACGATGATTTCGCAATCTTCTAATTCCTGTTTTGTATAGAGAAGATGTTTGATGATTTCATTGGCATATTCTTCTTGCCAAAGTGGAGGCAATATCCAATGAGAATCTTTTTTGAGGATTTTTTGCGCGTCAGAGGTGAGATGTGTTTCATTAAATACCCCACCAACTAAATGATATCATTTCGAGTTCGTTTTGATAACAAAATTTTGAATCCAATTTGTGAGTTTTTCGTCATTGATATTATCGCGCGAACGGCACGTTCGTGCGATGATGGCGTTAAGTGAAAGGCTGCGAAGCAGCCGTGGGGTCTGGGGCCTTTGGCCCCAGCAGGGGGGATTGGGGGGACTGGTCCCCCCAAAAAAATTACATTCGTTCGACGGTAGTGAGGCCGAGGATATAGAGGCCTTGTTTTAGGGTACGGGCGGTGATGGTGGAGAGGAGGAGGCGGCTTTCTTGTTCTGGGGATCCTTCGACGGGGCAGTCGCGGTAGAAGGCGTGGAAGGCTTCGGCGAGGTGGTAGAGGTAGTCGGTGAGGCGGTTGGGGAGGAGTTCTCGGGAAGTTTGTTGGATTGCTTCGCCGAATTGGGCGAGGGTGAGGGCGAGGGTTTGTTCGGAGGGGTGTTGAAGGGAGAGAGGTGTTTCTGGTTTGGGGGCGTGGCCGATTTTTCGTTGGATTCCTGCGACGCGGACGTAGGCGTATAGGAGGAAGGCTGCGGTATTTCCTTCGAAGCGGAGCATTCTTTCGTAGCTGAAGGTATAGTCGCTGACGCGGTGGCAGGAGAGGTCGGCATATTTGATGGCACCGAGGCCGATGGCGTGGGCTATGGAGTGGCGTTCTTTTGGCGAGAGGGAGGGATTTTTTTCTTGAAGGATGGTTTCGGCTTTATTGATAGCGGTGGTGAGTAGGTCTAGGAGGCGTTCGGTTTCTCCGGAGCGGGTGCGGAATTTTTTACCATCGGGGCCGAGGACGAGGCCGAAGGGGACATGATTGACTTGTATTTTTTTGTGATCGAGGTAGCCTGCGGTTTCTGCTGCTGCGAAGATCATGGCAAAGTGGGTTGCCTGTCCTGCATCGGTGACATAGATGAGGTGATTGGCTTTTTCTTCTTGGATTCGATGGCGTATGGTTGCCATATCGGTTGTGGCGTAGTTGAAGCCGCCGTCAGATTTTTGGAGGATGAGGGGGAGGGGGTTTCCCTCTCTGTTGGTGAAGCCGGGGAGGAAGAGGCATTTGGCTCCTTCGGATTCTTTTAGCAAACCTTTTTTATTGAAATCATCAATGATTTCATTGAGGTAGGGGTTATAGAACGATTCTCCTCGTTCGATGATATGGATATCTAGGAGGTCGTAGATTTCTTGGTAGGCTTTTCTTGAAATTTCACAGATGATTTCCCATGCTTTGCGAGCGGTGGGGTCGCCACTTTGGAGGGCAACGACCTCATGTTGAGAGGTTTTTTTAAAGACGGGGTCTTCATCGAATTTTTTCTTTGATTCTTTGTACCATTGGACAAGATGGGTCAGATTGGTTTTTTTTTCTCCTGTAAGGACACGGGGTTCGTTTTCTTTAAGGTAGGCGATGAGCATACCGAAGGCTGTGCCCCAGTCGCCGATATGGTTGATGCGGATGACATCGTGGCCAAGGAATTCGAAGAGGCGTGCTAGGGAGTCGCCGATGATAGTGCTTCGCAGATGGCCGACGTGCATTTCTTTTGCGATATTGGGGGAAGAGAAATCGATGATGATTCGATTCTTTGCAGACGTTTGTTCCATGCCCAAATGGGAACTTTTTCCCATTTCCGTAACAAACTGTTCGAGGTATGAAGGGGCAACAGTAACATTGATGAAGCCAGGACCTGCGATTTCGGTAAGGGCGATGACATTGTTTTTGTCTATTTGCGCAACAATGGCTTCGGCGATAGCACGTGGTGGCTGTTGCAAAGGCTTAGCCCAACGCATTGCCGCGTTCATTTGGTAATGGCCAAACTGTGATTGAGTACTTTGTGTGATGACGATCGGTTCTTTTTGGAAGAGATCGAGGGCGTTTGGGAAGGCTTTTTGAGTGGCTTTCGAAAACAGGGAGGTGAGAGTATCGAGCAATGTTTCCATTGGTATCAAAGGGGAATTTCGACATGACCTTGTTCGCGCAACAACTCTTTTGTCTTGCGAATCAATCCATTATCGCTATTTTTTCCATTTTTAGAGATGGGTATTTTTTTTCCAAAAATGAATGGATGGGGTTGCATTTCGGGTTCAGCAGATAGTTCGTCGGCGTAGTATTGTTCAGCGGCGTATTGTGCTTGAACAATCTCCAAGCTTTTAAAATAAGGTTCAATCCTCTGTGCTGACCAGTCGGCATGGAAGTTTTTGATATTGCCAGCGAAATAGGAAACGGTGCCACTTCGGAGACAGATGACAGCGACTTCCAAAGGATCGACATATTCCGTAAAGAAGCTATCAAATTGAATGGTAAACTCCAAGTCATCAGCAGTAAAACGGTGATCGAGTTCAAAACCGAGAAGTGCATGGTGATTGAGGCGATCTAAAAACTCCTCGATCATATCGACAAAGATTTTGCGTGCTTCGCACATGTCAACAATCAGCGGACTTTGGAAACGGGCATAGACGGTTTCGATGCGATCATCGTAACAAACTTTAGAATCTTCTAAAGTCATTTCATACTTGATCTTCATGGCTTCGGCATAGTTCATCATGAGATAGGTCATCTCAGGAGAATCAATTTTTTGCTCCCAATCTCCTGAATATTTTTTTCGGAGAGTGCATCCTGTAACGAGCAAAAGACAAAGTAAGAGAATACAACGTTTCATCTATCATTCTCCGAATGGTTGTGTACAGAGGAGGCTTGGGCTCCTTGCTTCGCGTGGGTGGGTGGGCGTTCAGATTTTTTGGGCTAAATTAGGGTCAGGCCTGACATCGGACATTTGGCACAAATGTCCGAATGTCAGGCCTGACCCCACTTCTTAAAAAGTAAAAAGTGCAAAGGCGGAGCCTTTGCACTTTAGATTCGTATAGCCTATCGACGACGAAAACGGTCGCTCTCTTGGCGAGGGCGTCCATTTCCACCACGATCACCGCCGCTGCGGTAACCGCCACCGCCACCGCCGCCACTGCCACCAGGTCCACTACGGCGTGGGCCGCCGGAGGAAGGTTTGCGTTGCTCTTGGGGACGTGCTTCATTGACGATAATAGAGCGTCCATGGAGTTCTGTTCCGTCAAGGGCCTCTTGTGCAGCGGAGCCTTCTTCACGCGATTCCATTTCAACAAAGGCAAATCCTTTGGATTGACCTGTGTAGCGATCGGTGATGATCTTGGCGCTAACGACATTCCCGTGGGAGGCAAAAGCCTCCTGTAAATCTTCTTCCGTCGTGTCGTACGATAAGTTTCCTACAAAAAGTTTCATTTTTTTCTCCGTATATTGAGGTTTCTTCAAAACCTCTGTTTTCCATTCTGCCACCTTTTGCGAAATCTTATCGACGAATCAAAAGATGCACTTACAAAGAGGGGCCAAGAAGCATTGTCCCATATGGCCGCCTTTTATACAATTAAGTTTTTTTGAGAAAACGGATTTTGTTGCATCTCTTGCTCGAACCAAGCGACGAAATGGGAAAGTCCCTCTTCCAAGGAAGTGGTTGGAAAAAAGCCAAGTTCCCTTTGACTTGAGGCGATATCGGCAAAAGTGGTGGGGACATCTCCCTTTTGCATAGGGAGAAAGCGTTTTTTGACCGTTTTATTGAGAAGTTTTTCGAGAATGGAAATGAAATCGAGAAGGGAGACAGGCGAGTGATTGCCTAAGTTATAGAGATGATACCCTTTTACGCGATCGATGGCGGCGATCGTTCCTTGGATGATGTCGTTGATATAGGTAAAGTCGCGCTGCATGTTTCCTTGGTTGTAGATATCGATGGTTTTTCCATGGATAATGGCATCGGTGAATGTCCAATAGGCCATGTCGGGTCGACCCCATGGGCCGTAGACAGTAAAGAAGCGGAGTCCTGTCATCGGGATGCCGTACATCTGGTGGTAGGCGTAGCCGAGGATTTCGTTGGCTTTTTTTGTCGCTCCGTAAAGACTTTCGGGATAGTCGGTAGAATCTTCAATGGCAAACGGGATTTTTTTATTGGAACCATAAACAGAAGAGGAAGAGGCGTAGATGAGGGGAATGTGGGGTCTTTGGCGCAAAAGCTCAACAACCTGGAAAAAACCGTGAATGTTGGTATCGATGTATTTTTCAGGGGCTTGTAACGAATAACGGACACCGGCTTGAGCTGCTAGATGCACAAAATGGGTCGTTCGGTGTTGGTCGACCGCTTTGGCTAAAAGGGCGCTATCCGCAAGATCGCCTTCAATGATGGGGATGCCCAGTGCTTTAAGTCTATCGGCCCTTTTGTGCTTGAATTGAGGAGAATAGTAATCGTTAAAATTGTCATAACCACAAACAGAATCACCCCGCTCGTGCAAAGCGCAAGCGAGGTGGTATCCGATGAATCCTGAAGCTCCTGTAATGAAAATGTGTCGTGACACAACGCAAGTTTATCAGACCATTATGCAACTGTCAAAAAACTTTCTCCAATCTATTAAATTATTTATTGAATTTTTTTCTTAAGTCATTCATTGCTAATCGCAAGTTAGTATAATAGGCATTAATCTTTTTTGCGGGGGGATTTTTTTTATAAAATTGTTGGGTTTGACTGTTTGTCCATGTTAATTTGTCTAGAAGATTATCCAAATCCTTAATCAAATGAGATAATGTTTCCTTTTTCTTTTCCTTAATCAGGAAGTTTTTGTTTTCTTTTAAATGGTTGATAACGTGTTCTATTTCATGTGGAACAATAGGCAGGGGATAATTTCCTAAATTTTGAAGAAGATTATTTATGTTTGTGTTTACGATTCGTTCAGCTTGTTGTCTGGTAAGATAAGGTTTGCGTGTAGCAGCACGTTTGCGTTGTTGCCTTTGAGTCTCACCAACATACATCTTTGATTCAAGTAAGGATGCTAATTTTGGTTTCAATTGCGTATCATGCCATATTTCTGTTCCCACATGAAATTTTACGAATTGATTGAATTTATCACGAAATTTTCTTCGTTGCAGTTCATCCCAATTCTGCGCACTTGAAGAGTGATGTAAAATTGTTTGAAGAAGTTTTTTTTGTCTGTACTTTGCATGAGAGTTAATTGATGATTCATTTTCTAAATCTTTTAATAAATTTTTTGTTTTTCCATGGATTTTGAGAGCATCTTCCTTTTTGCGTATTGGAGGATTAGTTAAATCAGAAAGTTGTTTAAAAAGAAATTTTTGTTCTTTTATCCTCTCTTGAGTTTTTGCTTTTACGAGTTTATTGATCGCCTGATTGTCCGTGCCTTTATTGACCTTATTTTGTGCCTCTTTAAATTCTTTGTCGGAGATGCCAAGGCGTTTTTTTAAGCTGTTGATATTGAGAACAGCATGGCCTCCTTGCTTCACTTTAAGGCCTCCCCCTTTTTTTGCTTCCGTCAAAATTTCGGTTTTTACAACGACATAGTAGCGTTTTTCCAACGCACTGAGTTTGGGTTCAGAAACACTGAATTTTTTCATAGCAATGGCTAGGTGGTTTGCCATATCAGAGCCTGGACAAAGTTCAAACCGTCGGCTGACGGCTCTGCCGCGACTAATGACATGGTTCTTATAATCGCGAATAGGATCGGCGGTGACTTTTCCACCGGAAAGGATCTGTCCTTGGATAACGGTCATGGTTCCTCCTCAAAGAATGGATTGATTTTCTCTCAGACATAACTTAAAATAAAATTTATGTTAAATCTTTTTTGAAGAAAAAGACCGTGGCAACAACTTTTTTTGTCCTTTCTTGCTAACCTTCATAAGATTCGTAGCGATAACGCCTTAGGTTGCGAATCGCATCGCGAAGAATTTCGCTAGGCCGAAAGGCTTTTTTTGGAAGAGAGGCATTTTCGAGATAGGCCAAAATGCCTTCAATCACGTGAGCGAGGTGCCCTTTGGAGATAAGAGCCATCTGTGCATGAATCATCGTAAATAGCGAACTTTTGAGAGGGTCATCCTCAGGAACGGGCATCTCTCCACGGAGAATAGCGGCAAGTTGAACAAGGGAGGCCTGTTTGGTTCCCTGTTCAGCAGCATTGAGCCATCCGAAAGCAATGACCCCTAAGAGCAGGCGTACCATCGCAAGCATCTCAGCACGCGAAAGAGGTTGTCCTTTCGTCACTTCCACAGGGAGCGTTTCGACAAGAGCGTGCATGTAATTACCCAAAAAACCCTCTTTCAAACCAAGTTGAAGGACTTCTCGGGCAAAGGCTTGCGCCTGAATCAAAGGATCCATAGCCCCTTTCTCTCCTATCGCTCCTACTCCTCCATTCCAACTCGTTTGATAGAGAAGCGGGGTCATGAGAAGAGCTCCAATTAACCCTAACTCCGCAGCCATATTGCTTGGAATCATGGGCACCATCTGGTTTGCCGCTTGAGTCATCGTTGCTTCAGCGACATGAGTAACCGAACTCTCAATACCAAAAAGACCTGTAGCAGCCGGGATAGCGACAAGAGCCAATCCCCCTACTGCAAGGGCAGCACCTGTCGGATCCACGGACGACGCTTCATGAACGGCTTGCAATACACGGCCCGTATGGCTGGAAACAGCAGCAATTGCCAGCGTCTTTTCATTTTCTTCTGCCCTTTTTACAGGGTCTTTTTCTTCTTGGATCTGTTGGTAAGCAAACGATTGCAAGACTTTCCGGATCTCGTCGTCAATCTCTTTTAGATTTTCTACCCATTGCTCGAGAATTTTATCTCCTACCTCGTGCTGCATCGCTTGAAAACGAAGAAGGGCTTGAATCGATAAAGAGAGGTCTTGATTAGAAAAAGTGTCAAATCCCGCTTTTTGCAGGATATTCGTGACGGAATCGGCCAAAGATATGGCGTCACCTTCTGCCGTTGGGGGAGAGAGAATGGGAATGTCCATGAGAAGGAGAAAATCGGGAATTTGGACACTTTTGCTCTTTTCAATACTCGAAGAGCCCCCTTCTGCAGGCGCTGTTTTTTTTTCTACAGATTCTCCACTCTCTACAGAAGAAAGAGGATCGATCCCTCCTAAAGGGACGAATCCAGGGTCGATGGGGTCAGGACTTGTCATAGTACACCTCAAACACCTACTTTCTTATATTATAACAAATTTTATAATCCTGTGCTTTTTGTATCCCTATAGTATCCGTTTTCTCGACAATTGACCTTTTTTCGGGTATTCTCTTTGTCAAATGGAAAGAAATCCCAAACATTTCAAAGGAAAAGATGCCGTTGGGCATGTCGCTGAAGCTCAGGCGCGTGGAATCATCGCGCGCTCAGAAAGCCATAGTGAAGAGCTCCCCGGAACCTTTTCCGCCGCTATGGATGCTTTGCGCGATACGGTCGTCGCCGTCCTTTTCCTCTGGGTATTTCTCATTCGATACGAGGATTTCCCCACTCTACTACTTCCATCTCTCCTCGTTTTTGGACTCGGATGGCTCATATGGCGCGCCGGAAGGAGCGCTTGGCTCGGCTGGGCTCGCATTGAGCGACTCCATCGCATCCTCGAAGAGGAAAAGTGGGAAATCGAACACAACAGAGAACAAGAAAAAGAAGAACTCAAAGCCCTCTATGCCGCTAAAGGATTTCAAGGAAAACTCCTTGATGATGTCATTGAAGTGTTGATGGCCGATGGAGATCGCCTCCTTCGCGTCATGGTGGAAGAAGAACTCGGCCTTTCGCTTGAAGTCCAAGAACACCCCCTCCAACAAGCCTTCGGTGCAGCCATGGGCGCTTTCATTGCCCTGTTCTGTGCGGCCGGAGCTTTTTGGCTCGCCCCCTCGTGGGGACTTCCTGTGGCCTCTTTTCTTCTTTTGGGAATCGCAGCAGGCATCTCCTCGTGGTATGAAAATAATCGGTTGATTCCCGCCATTGTATGGGCGTTGGGTGTCGGGGCAATTGCCTACGGGGCCGTATTCTTCTTACTCGATCTCATCAAAGGTAAATGATGCACTCTTCCTCTCTTCCCAGACATGATCCTTCTGGTCCGATTTTTTTTGAAGAATTTTTTGAGATGGGGAAAGAGGAGCTGTTTAGCCCTTTTCTTCGCCCCTCTTCAAGGCGCTGGGCAAGCTATCTCACACTAAAAGCATCCGTCCTGTCAGCAGTGCTCCTCTTTTTCTCCTTCCTCTTCTCTTTTTCTCCAACATGGCTTTCCCTCTCCCATTTTTTACTCGTCTGTGTCTATTTTTTTGCCGGAATACCGGCACTCATTGAAGCCGTTGAAGATCTCGCCCTTTTTGATGTCAATATCGATATCTTAATGACTTTAGCCGCTTTTTCTTCTGTCTTCATCGGAAGCGGGATGGAAGGAGGTTTGCTTCTCGTCCTCTTCGCCCTATCAGGTGCTATGGAAGATGCCGTCACTTCCAAAGCAAAAGGATCGCTAAAAGCCCTTCATAAACTCTCCCCAACCGTCGCATTCGTATGGACCGAATCCGGTGATCTCATTCAACGATCGGTGCGCGATATCATTCCAGGCGATCGAATCCTGATCAAAGCAGGAGAGGTCGTTCCCCTTGATGGCATTGTCGTCGATGGCGTCTCCTCAGTCAATATGGGACACCTAACAGGAGAAAGCGTTCCCCTAACAAAGAAAGTCGATGATACCGTTGCAGCTGGCGCTCGTAACCTCGAAGGCGCCATGACCCTCTCCGTCACGCATACCAGTGCCGATTCCACCCTCTCCCGTATCATCCAACTCGTCACACGCGCCCAAGCAGCAAAACCCCGCCTCCAACGATGGTTCGATACCTGGAGCCGAACCTATGCCATTACCATCATTCTCATCTCGTTTCTCTTCGTCGTTTTTTACCCCTGGATCAGCAACATTCCCTATGCAGGTATCGAAGGGTCTATCTACCGCGGTTTAGCCTTCCTCATCGCCGCCTCTCCCTGCGCTCTGATCATTGCAATACCCATCGCCTACCTGAGTGCCGTCAGCGCCTGCGCAAAAGAGGGATTTTTGATCAAAGGAGGGATCTCTCTCGATGCTTTGGCTTCCTGTACCGTCGTCGCTTTTGACAAGACAGGGACTTTGACAACAGGAGATCTTCAATGCATAGGCGTTGCCTCTTTACAAGAAAACCCCGTTCCTCCCCATGTTGTCAGTATCGCCCTCGCCCTCGAAAGGAATGCTGTCCATCCCATGGCAAAAGGAATTCTTGCCTACGGAAAGAAACAAGGTATCCCCCCCACTTCCATCTCTTCATTCCAAACACTTCCAGGATATGGTCTGATTGGAACTCTAGAAACAGGTGATAACGTCTATATTGGTAACATCGAAGGAGCAAAAAAACGCCTTTCACCAGATCGTATCGAAAATATTGAACAAGCCATCGTCTCCTTCCGCGAAGCAGGAGAGATGATCGCCGTGCTTCTTATCAAAGACGATGTTTTTTTCTTCCGTTTTGTCGATACCATCCGCTACTCTGTTCCTGAAATGATTCAAAGATTGCAAAAAGAACGCCATCTGGCTACATTAATGCTCACAGGAGATCACCTCCCCAGCGCAGAACGCGTCGCACGAGAAGTCGGCGTCGATACCACCTATGCAGAACTCCGCCCCGAAGATAAACTCCGCTACGTCGAACAACTCGCACAAGAAAAAGGATTGGCCATGGTCGGAGATGGTATGAACGACGCCCCCGCACTCGCTCGCGCCACCGTCGGTATCAGCATGGGAGAAGAAGGAAGTATGGCCGCTGCCGATGCCGCCGATGTCGTCCTCCTCCACGATCGAATCGATAAACTCGATTGGCTTTTCCAAAAAGCACACCAAACAGTTAGCGTCGTGCGCGAAAATCTCATCCTGGCCGCAGGCGCTATCCTCCTCGCTGCCCTTCCCGCCCTTGCCGGTGTCGTCCCTCTATGGCTAGCTGTCATTTTGCACGAGGGGGGAACCATCCTCGTAGGCTTAAACGGACTTCGACTATTGCGTAGGTGATCTGTGTTTACTGTCTCTAATTTTCTCTCACTCCTCCGAGCTCCCCTCGCATTCTTCTTCCTCTCTTCCGATATCTACTACCGTATCTTCGCCATCGTCGTCGCCATGATCACCGATAGCCTCGATGGCTATTACGCAAGACGCTTCCGCGCCACAAGCCAAATAGGCGCTATCCTCGACCCACTCATGGATAAATTCTTCGTCCTCTTCGCCCTCTCAATCTTTATCCAAGAAGAACAAATAACCCCTATCCAAGTGCTAACTTTCCTCTGCCGTGACTTTTCCGTCCTCCTCTTCGGTATCTACCTCGCCTTCCGAGGACAATGGCACGAATACCAGTTCCGCTCCATCTGGTGCGGAAAAATCACAACAACCCTCCAATTTTTTGTCCTCATCAGCTTGACCTTCCAACAACCCCTCCCTAACTTTATCTTCCCCCTATTCGTCGTCCTAGGCTTCTTCGCCCTCATCGAACTCTACCTCATCCATCGCGATGTCCGCCAAGCCCAAAGCGAAAAACTTTAGGCGTGTGGGGGGACTCCGTCCCCCCACACCCCCTGGCTGGGGCCGTGGGCCCCAGACCCCATCGGCCGCTAAAGCGGCCTTGACTTGGTCTTTGGCTTATGACGTCTGTTTCGCTACAGCTTCTCTGTTTTTTCGAGAAAGCTACCGCTTTCTCGAAAGAACGCCATCGCACGAACGTGCCGTTCGCACGATAAGCCTCTCCCTTCGGTCGAGCGGTACTTGATAAATAAGAACCTGTCTTCATACTTCAAATGGCTAAATTCGGATTCTTTTCTCTCCAGGAGAGAAAAGAATCCGAATTTAGCCATTTGAAGTATGAAGACAGGTTCTAAAACACTTTACTAATAACTTCGTTTTTTTTATCATTGTGTTCCTCCTTCTAATTCAGTGAGTGTCCTATGGAAATCCCCCCCTCTAATCCTCGAGAGCTTATTTACCAAGCATATCTTACAGACACCTTGTCTAATGCGTGTGAACAAGCTTTGAATCAATTAAAAAATGTCAGTAAAATGGTGGATTGTTTAACCGATACCGGTTTGTTGTGGGACTTGAAAGATCATTGCTTTGTGCAACTAGAGATTGGCGGAACAGCTTCATCGGATCTTCTCGATAATCCTTCATCGCATCAACACGTTACCAATGATCTGGTTGATGCTAGGAAGGATTGTCTCCAATATGCTATGACTCTATTTGCGAAGGCCTTTCCTGACAAATCCAAGGTAAAAGAGGTGCAAAACTATTTAACCAGTAAATTTAACGATAATAACGACTTAATCTCTTCTTTCCTCAGCAAGCTGACACTCGGTAAGTTTCTTTCTGCTGAAGAGAAACAAAAAAAGCTTGAGGAAAAAGAGGCAGCCGCAAGGAATAAAAGAATCGAAGAGCTTGAAGACTTACTAAAGAATGCGAAAGAACCTTCGGTAAGAAACGATAAGTTAAATTGTTGGATTTCGGAATGTGCAAACAAAAATCTTTCTCCCTCCGGTTGTCAAACAAGAAAACAAATTCTTCCTTTACTTGAAGCGATACAAGAGGGAAAGACTACTGCTGAAAATGACCTGGAAATTTTAGGGGGAAATTTTAATAATTTTATACGTGGTGTCACGAAGGATGATGTTATTTGTGTTCTGAAAGAACAAGTTCAAAGAAACAAAAAGCAACTCATTTTGCAAAAGGAAGTTTCTTCACTAGAAGAAGAGTTAGGTCGATTGGATCCTTCTAAGGCAAAAAAAATTCCCTCTCCCCCTCCTGACGAAAACCCTTGTTGACAAGAACGTTTTTCCAAATATTCCCCATGATGAACCAGAATTACTTCCTCTAGAGGGGACGCCCTCCTAACCTCCCTGATTCCAAGTCTTTCCATAGGATCTCCTAAAAAACCTTATTGGGTTCAAGATTTTTTTTGCGAAATTTGTTTTGGAGATTGTAGCAAACTCTTGTGAGTTTGTAAGATAGAAAAACAGATTTCGTAAAAAAAGATGGAGATCAATTTGCGCGTTTATTGATTGCGTTTGGTGTTACTCATGGGCCATACGCTCTCAGGCCCGGTGGTTTCTTTGGCTTATGACGTTTGTTTCGCTACGAATCTGCAACTCCACTCGACCGTAGGTCGAGCTTATCGAAGGAAACTTTGGCACAAGTGCCAAAGTTTTCGAGATCGCATTATCGTGTGAAAGCGATAGCTTTCACACGAAAAACAATAGGGGTGAAAGAGGATACGCCAGAAGCGAAGGAAAGAAGAGAGGCCGCGGTAGCGGCCGATGGGGTCTGGGGAGCTGTGCTCCCCAGCAGGGGGTGTGGGGACGGAGTCCCCCACAAAACGCTACAAGAATGCGAGTTCTTTGGGGCGTTGAGTGAGGTCTTCGTAGCCATTTTTGGTGATGGCGATGGTATCTTCGATACGGACGCCGCCGATACTGGGTAGGTAGATACCGGGTTCGATGGTGATGACCATATTTTCTTTTAGGGGGGTATTGCGGTAGGGGGTTGTTCCCTTGAGGATGGGGAGTTCGTGGATTTCGAGGCCGACGCCGTGGCCGAGGCCGTGGGGGAAGGCGTTGCCGAATCCTTTATTGGCGATGGTGGATCGGGCGATATCGTCGATTTCGCCGACGGTGGTGCCGGGGTGGCAAGCGGCGAGGGCGTTGGTTTGTGCTTCGAGGCAGGTGGCATAGATTTCGCGCATTTTTGGAGAGGGTTCTCCGAAGAAGAGGGTACGTGTCATATCGGAGTGGTAGCCATTGAGGTAGACGCCGATATCGATGAGGACGGGGTCACCTTTTTTTAGGGGGATGGGTTGGGGGTGGTAATGGGGTTGTGAGGTGTTAGAGCCGAAGGCGATGATGGGATCGAATCCGAGTTTTTGGGCTCCTTTTTTTCTCCAGAAGAATTCTAGTTCTCGAGCGACTTCGATTTCGGTAATGCCCTCGGAGAGGATGGAGAGTATGTAATCGTATCCTTCTGAGCCGAGGTGAGCGGCGTTGCGGAGGAGTGTGAGTTCTTCGGGGTCTTTGATGGCTCTTTGTTCGCGTACCCAGTGGGGAACGGGGAGTAGGGGAATAAGAAGTTGGGAGGATAGATTTTCCCATTGTTGGTAGGTGGTGGTTTCGGCGACGAAGGCGAGTTGTTTGCAGGATGGAGGGAGGAGAGAGGGTAGGGTGTTTTTTTCTTCGAGGATAGGGGAGATGGCAGATTGGGTTGTGCACATTTCTAGGTAGCGCCCATCGACTAAGAGATGGGCGCTATCGTGGGTGACAAGGCATTGTCCTGCGGAAAGTTGGATTCCTGACAGATAGAATATGTCGACTAAGTCATTGATGAGAAGGGCATCCACCTTCTCTTCCTGCATCTTTTGTTGTAGTCGGTTTAGGCGTTTCTGTTTATTCATGGGTTTGGGGCGATGGGGATATCTCTTTTGTTTGTTCAAGAAGTTTGTAGTAGACGAAGGCATAAGCGATCCAGGTGATCGGTCCGGTGACGAAGAGGCCAAGAAGGGCAATGGCGGCACCTGCTAGGTTGAGGAACCAAGATGCACTGTATAATCCAAGAAGATCCCATTTGGCTCCATAGGTTGTTTTGGCACTGGCTTGCAGGGCTTGGAAGACGCCGTATTTTTTTTCGATGATGAAATAGGGGTACAAGCTATACCGTATTCCCCAGATGAAAGCGGGGAAGACGAGTAGGATGGTACCGGCGAGAATGATGAGAAAATAGAGGATTGACGCACCAAGGTAGGGGAAAAAGCGGGGGATGGGGCGGAAAATGTCGCTAAAATGGGGTTTCTCTCCCCGAGCAGCAATCAAAACAATTTGGATGCTTGCCATCCACATGAAAATTTGTAATACCCAATGGATAATAGAGGCAAGAAAAGAGACGAGGCCGGGTTTTTGTGGATGTCCTATCGCAGTGAGAAAGATATAGGGGAGAAGAGTCACAATGACGAGGAATAGAATTGTAAAAATGTAAATAAAAACTACCACAGAGCCCACAGAGGGCACAGAGAGGGGTTATATCTTCATTCGACGAATGCCTTCTACTAACCTGAGTTTTGCATTTATCTTTTTTTATTTCCTACCTATGTTTTTTTTGTTCTCGAAAAAAGCTAATGGAAGTATTCTTCGAAAAAACAATCCATCATTTAAGCCAAAATCTTCTGAATAAATTTCAGAGGAGATAATACCCAAAACTACCACAGGACGTTTATTCTGCGAATGCCTTTACTAATCGTTTTACATTAAAATTAATAAGTAAGCCTCGAGTAGAAGTTCCATAAAGCCGTAAATAGGATAATAATTGTGCTTCATGTATTGGAGCTATTGCATTCACAGATTTAATTTCTATGATTACCTGATCTTCTACAATCAAATCAAGACGATAACCGCAGTCCAGCATAACATCTTTATAAAAGATAGGTAAAGGTTTTTGGGCTTCAACCTTTAACCGCCTTAGTCTTAGTTCATAAAGAAGACAAGCTTCATAAGCTGATTCAAGCAAACCAGGTCCTAATGCACGATGTACATCAATAGCAGCCCCTATGATATTACCTGTTAAAGGATCTGTTTCACGTCCATCTATTTCTTCAGATACGTCAGGATTAACTAAATAATTCATAAAACCCTCTCTGTGTTCCCTGTGGGCTCTGTGGTAGTTTATAATCTTTGCACAAGCAAAACAGCAAAAGCAATAATAACCATATGTAGGCTGGTATTAAGCTTTCTTTCGCAATTTTTCCATAACCTACGGCATTTCTCCAACCAGGCAAAGGAGCGCTCTACAACCCATCTTTTAGGAATTACCTTAAAAACCTGAGTTTTGGGTTTATCTCCTTGATCTTCAGGTAATTGACCTACGAGTTTTGTCCGAAAAATAAGCATATTCCAAAAAATCCATATTTGCCAAAATCCTCTAATATCAGAGGAGATAACCCAAAACTCAGGTTAAAAGTGTGAAGTTCGCTTCTTTTAGCAACTTCTACCTTGCAGTGAAGAAGCCTCTCTACACCATTTGCAAATGAATACCCACTGTAACCTCCATCTACAAGAACATTTTCTACATCCGATAAAACGTCTTCATTCCATGAAAACATTTCCAAAGCTCCGCCTCGATCAGTAATATTCGCAGTCGTGATATGAATTGCATGTGGCAATCCTTGCGTGTCGACTGCGATGTGACGCTTAATCCCTGATATTTTTTTCCCCGCATCATAACCTTTCTCTTGAGCCGTATCAGTATTTTTCACGCTCTGTGCATCAACAATAATAAAACTGGTTTTCTCTTTCCGTCCAGTGCTTTGTCGAACCTCACCAATTATTTTTTTTTAAAACTTTTTCAAGAGCGCTAATGGAGTTGTCGTTTTTCTTTTCACTCCAGATGCTAAAATAATAGTGACAGGTACGCCATTTAGGAAACTCTTTTGGCAACATTCGCCATTGACATCCACTTTTTAAAACATACAGTACTCCACAGAACACATGATATAAATCAACGCTTCGAGGACGAGTTTTTTTGCGCGCAGATTCAAGGATAGGCTTAATCTTGTCAAATTGTTCGGGATTGATATTGCTTGGATAAGAATGAGTCAAGGTTATCTCCAATGGATTGTTGAAAATAAACCTTATACACTTTTAAAGAGAATTTTGAACAGGTTCTTAGGCCATTCATCTGCCAGTGCGCATCTCACGGTATCTAACTACCATAAATCGTGTTCAGCCTCGCTAACGGATTGCAGTTTGCTTCGGCTTCCACACGATCCATCGTCAAATCTATCTACCACGATCTACAAATCCATCCAATTGATGACACGCCCCAAGGCACCCACAGTGGGAATGGCTCTAAAAACCCCATCGTGATGAGAGGATTTTCCAACGAAATTCTTGATTTTGTCGGGCGTAGTTGCGTATGGCATCGGGGGACATTTTCCCAAAACGACGAATTTCATGATCGGTAAGACGGAGAGCCACACTCCAGACTGCCGGTTTAGGGAGAAATAGGGAGAGTTGTTTCAGGCACTTGTTGAGTATGTTGTGCTTATAAGTAAGACGCCATGTTCCCATGGTGGTGAGAGAGAGGGGAAAAATCAATAGGCCAAATCCCCATTGAACAACAGCGTCGATTCCATAAAAGGTTCCAACGAGGGTGCATAAGAGTGGAATGGCGATTGAGAAGAGAAAGAGATGGGCTTCCCAAGGCGATTGCAGAATGGGGCCCCACCATCGCCGCCATCGTGAGAAGGAGGTATGGTAGGCGAATAGCTCTTCAAACCTGGGTTCTTCAAATGCCATACGAGCCACGTGGACCATTTCATGAGCAATGACTTCATCGCGGCGGACAATTCCCCAAAGTTTATCCTTTTTTGCAAAAGAACGACGGAGTTGTAAGAAAGCGGAGCAGGGATGTTCATCGGATAGGGTATAAATCCATGCGCACCCACCGTGCCAAGGGGAGAGGCCTTTGTTATGAAAGAGGAGGGGGACCCAGTCGGGAGCGATATCGTATTGTGCTTGGATGGATTTGATGGGAGAAGCGTAGTACGTTGTTTTGGCGCTTGAGGGGGGGATGAAAGGGAGCTCATCGTCGATGTTTTTCTGGAGTTCTTGGATTTCCTGCGAGCCAAAGGCAACGCGTTTTTTGTATTCTTCCTCTGTTTCATTGGGGCCAACGATCCATCCTTTTTGGTCCCATGCAATCGATTCTTCGTGTGTCATGAAAACATAATACAAAAAAAATGGATTGTCGGCTCCTCTTAAGAAACTCTTGCAACAACAGGGCAAGTATGGCAGTCTAGTTGCCGTGATTTCTATTAGGATTAGGTGAATGATGACCGAACAAGAATATGAGACGTTTAGCGAAGAAGAGAAGAAAATCCTCGAGCGGTATGTGACGAATACATCGAGACCGATTTTTGCTTTGCATAATCTTCCTGAAGTGATTAAGGGGGCTCTTTTTTCCCGTTATTCGCGTTCATCGCTGGGTCTTCGCTCCCTTCTTCTTAAGGAATTTATTTTAAAATCAGAAGATTCTGGATTTTCCGATATTGCTGGTATCACCGACAAGGAGAGCTCGGTTTTAGATCGACAATCTCTTGCGATACAAAAGGCACAAAATTTTTATGATCGGATCCTCGATGGTTATGGAGATGATTCGATCGGTGAGTTGGGTGGTGCTCATCTAGCTGTTGAGAATGTTTCGATGATTGCAGCAAAAGCTGTCGAAGATCATCGGATAGGGGGATCTCCTTTAGAAAAATCGACGCGGTATATCCACTTTGATCAAAAACTTCATGGGGAGTACCGATTTTATCGAGAACCTATCCTAATGACATCGGCCTATCGAGATATCTATATCGAGATGTGTAACGATTTGTTCTCGACATATAGTCGTCTTATCCCTCCTCTGACAGAAAAAATTCAGAAAAATTTTCCTCACGATCCCAATACGTCTCCTGGAGCCTACAAAGCGGCTCTTCGCGCAAAAGTACTCGATGCTCTTCGTGGGCTCCTGCCAGCGAGCACATTGACCAACATGGGGGTGTATGGCAATGGTCGTTTCTTCGATGCACTCATTAACAAACTCCAATGCCAAAATTTGACGGAACTGCAAGAACTGGGAAAACACTCCTATGAAGAGTTGGCGAAAATCATTCCTTCTTTTGTTCGACGTGCCGAACCTTCTCATCCAACACAGGAAAATTTTGCACAATTCTACGATGCGATGCAGACGGAATTACGTCTTGTTACTGCAGAACAGACTTCCTTTTCTGAGCGCACAATGGAACAAGGTGTTTCCTTAATCGATTATGATCACGATGGAGTTAAAAAAGTGGCAGCGGCACTCCTTTTTGCGTTTTCTAATAAAAGTTTTCAAGATCTCTATCAACACGTCTCTTCTTTAGGGCAGGAAGAGATTGCGCGGATTCTCGATGCGGGGTGCAATGCAAGAGAGAACCGTAGGCATAAGTCGCCACGTGCTCTAGAGCATGCGACGTTCACCTTTGAAATGGTGAGTGATTTTGGCGCCTATCGCGACTTGCATCGCCATCGCCTTCTGACGCAAGAAAGACAGCTGTTGTCATGCGATTATGGCTTTTATATTCCTCCTGAGTTGGAGGGAATGTCAGAAGAGGGAGAATACAAGCGTGTCATGCTCCGTGCCAAAGAGGTCTATGATCAAATTGCGACAGAACTTCCTGAAGAGGCGCAGTATGTTGTTCCGATGGGCTATAACGTACGTTGGTATTTCCATGTGAACTTGCGAGCTCTACAGTGGCTATGCGAGCTCCGTTCCGCCCCTGCGGGCCATCCGACTTATCGCATGATTGCTCAAGTCATGGCGCGGCAGGTATGTGATGTCTTTCCTGAATTTGAACGTTTTTTCCGCTTTGTTGACTATGAGGGATACGATTTGGGAAGGATGGATCAGGAACAGAGGAAAGCTAAGAAGGCCAAAACGCTTGGACTTCTTTCGAATTAGTAAAGAATTTTTGTAAATCGCTTGCCTGATAGTTGCGCAGATCGTCGGGACGGTGTTTTAGAATTTCTTGAACAAAATATTTTTCTGCTCGATCCACAGGTTGTTTTGATAGCCATTCTTCTAGGGCTTCCCATTGTCCATCCCGATACTGAGATTTTTGGTATTCCCCATTTTCAAAACGAATTTGCGCAATATAAGGAGCGAGAGGGATAAGCCACTCTTTTGGAATCGATTCGATGGGAATCAACTGTTTTTTTCCATCTTTTTCGACGAGTTGGAGGCGTCGGAAAAATTGATTGGAGCGAAGGCTATACGTAACGGCCCAGTGTAGACCGTTTCTGCCATAATAACCGTTTTTAGCGGCATCAAGAGGGTCTTCCACGACAATTTTTGTGCACTGACCATTGCTAGGATCGAATTGAAATTCAATACAATCGAGTGGCGTTTGTAGTCGATCGTGAGGGGTTCTGTGGAAAACGGGGTCCGCCCATGTTTTTCTTCCCAAAGGATGGATGTTTTCTGTCGATTGGATGAGTGGATCATAGGTAGAGAGAAGGTTTTCTTTAAACGAGTGGAGATGGAATTTGCGAGGGGTATTTGAAAGGGTGTTGTATGTATCTTCAACCCAGTCGAGGTAATAGGGTTGTTTTTTTGTTTGTTCTTGTGTGACATGCATATCGACTTGTCGATCGACTTCTATCTCGCTTTCTGCTTCTCTCTCTGTATCTAAGTCGACGCTTGTTTCAAGTTCTGGAGCCTCTTTTCCTTCTATAAATGTCGGCATTTGACGAAGCATTTCATCCAGTTTTCGTAAACGAGATAAAGCTTGCTTTTGTGTCGATAGCGAGAGTCCTTTTTGGAGTTGTCCGAGTGGGTCAGAATAAGTAGAAAGAAGCTCTACATCATTCGACTTGGCAAGTTCACCGGATAAAAGATCGTGTGCTTCAAAGAGGATTTTCCAGTGCAAAAGTTTTGCAGTGGCATCGTGTAAGTCTAAATTTTTGGCGATATCATGCAACTCTTGAATCGATGCTTTACACACCCCTTTAGGTGACTTATCTTTGCGCGTTATGGCGCCATGAATTGCAAAATACGTTCCTGGTTCATAAGAGCCATCGGGTTTAAATTCTTTTTGGCGATCTTGCACGAGGAATTGTCGAAAGGAATCGTTTTGGTATTTTTGAAACAATTGAGCGATCTCATCCTCTTTTCCTGGTGAAATGGATGCGGTTAAAGCAATCAAGTGAGAGAGCATGTCGTGGCGTACGATGTCGTCAAATTCCTGTAACTTCGCTCGAACGAGATCATCAGATCCCGCTAATGCTCCTTTAAGAATGCCCAATGCGATCAAGTCGTCTAAGGTAGAGGCCTTGCTTCCTTGGGGTAGACCGATGGTGATGTCATTCTTGACGCGGGAGCGTCCCGCAGTTTGGAGAATTTCTTCCAGTGGCATCGACGTATTAGCTAGGACGAGGATGTGGTTGTTTGTACCGATTTGGACATCAGCTCCTCTTGCGTGAGCGCTTAAGAGAACCATACTTCGTTCATGAGAAGAGATGGGAACGTTGTTGAGATTGTGAATTTTTTTGTCTCTTGTCATGATGCGCTGGACGTTGTTGTTATCAAAGAAGACCACCCCTTGAATAGGGGTTGTTGTGGGAAGGTGATCGAGGATTTTCTCTGCTGCTGTTTTTGCGTCGATTCCCGTAAAAGCAATGCTTCCATCGACAAGAGAGTGGACGTTATTTTCTTGCACTTGTTTGAGAAGGAAAGAGAGGGGCTTTTCGGGAGAGAAAGTCTCGATATTTCTATGAGCCACTTTCGATTGGAGGTTGAGAATCATTTCTCCTACCGTTCCAGGTTCGGTTACTGTGGCGTGATGGATTTTTTCCGGGTAAGCTAAGGGATTCCCCGTCGTTGCGGAGGCCCCTCCGACAGAACGAGCCATGGAGACAAAGTTTGCTGAGGTACAGCTGATTTTTGCCGCATAATCAGAAATGCGGCTCAGTTGTTCTTCGAGAAACTCCCATTTTTTTTCTTCGTTATGATGGATCCATTGGGTGAGTTCTTGAATTGCTTGTTCGTTATTTTTAGCGGAGAATGAAGAGAGGAGGAAAGGGGCATTTTCTCGAGAAAATTGTTTTTGGAATTGTCGTGCTGCTTGCGTTTGATCGATCGATATAGGAGAAGACGTGGATTTGTCTTTATCCTCTTTTAGATCGCTGCAAAGAGGCTGAAGCTCGCGGTCTGCTAATTGGCAAAAATGACGGACGACATTTTGCACTTTGATTGAGGAAATTCCTTGGTAGAGGTAGTCTTGGATCGTATAGCAGATGGTCTCAAGGGTTTCTTTGGGTCTACTCCCTTCCCGAGGATTTTGAGGAGTGGAACAGTTCACGGTGTCAGAACCATTGGCCGATCTCTTATATTTTCCATCTTCTTTCTTCTGTAAAGCTAATGGGATGAATGTGGAGAAGAGGTCTTTGATTACAGCCAATCGGTCTTGTTGATCGGGTGTTACTTGGATTTCACTTAAAAAGGCCTTTTCTTGTGCTGGGTCCAACCGGGAGAAGAAATAGTCCAAAAGATGTGCGTGTGCGATTCCCTCTTTTTCCCACTCTTGAACGCGTTCTTTGGCGACTTGTTCCATTGCTGCTGGACCATATTGGGCAAACCGTTCAGCTTGTGTGTTCGTTTTTAATCCCAAGTTTTCTATTTGGGACAACTTTCGATAGATGCGAAGAGCCTCTTCTCGATAGAAATTCGGATAATGAATCATTTTTCCGTTGGAAAGACCTAAATCTTGCCGTTGTTTCGGAGAGAGGAGGGAATCAAACTCATCGATATGGAAGAGGGAGTTTTCCTGAAAAAGTTCTAAAATTTTTGCCGAATAGATCAAATGAGATCTTTGCTTGTCATCGAGTTGATGGGTGAGGTTAAAGCGATGCACTTGTTTGATGAAACTTTTCTGCAATGCTTGAATGCTTTCCCGCGTGGTGGCAACGACTCCTCGATGTTGGATGGTTTGGATTAAGTGGTGATGCATATCTTGGAAAATCGATCGATTACCTAAAGTAAGAGGCGTTTCCTCACTAAAAATAAGAGAGTAGGTATTTCTTTCGTAGAGTTTGCCCAAGTTTTCTTGAATATAGGCAACATTTTCCTTAAACAAATCCTTTGGTAACACGACAGTGCTGAGGTTTTCTCCATTTGCTATCATTAACGCTTTGAGAAATTGAATGACTGTCGTCTTTCCAGAACCCGTCTCGGCCTGTTTGATGGCATTGGGATTATGAACCATCTCGACGATCGTTTTTAGTTGGTTTGATCGAAGGGTAAAGCCAAGATACATCTCAAACGCAGCGAGATAGGGGTGTTCTTTGGGATCGTAGTGGCGTTCTGATGTGAGAATTTGATAGAGCCGTTCGGAAGCATCTTCTTGAACGCCACCTATTGCAGGATCCATCTCTTTTAAAAGAGCAAGCGCTTTATGGCAGCGTATTTTTTGCGATGCGGCATCGATATAATCGAGGACAAGAGTAAAGATCTCTTCTTTGGTTTTTCCTAGTGGGAGGGCCTTTTCTATGCTTGCCCAATCGTTTTGCAAACAAGCCCGCAAAATATCAGCCACCTCGGTTGAGGGGATGAAACCGGCCGTTTTTTGCAATTGGTGCAGTGCAGAGCTGTTAAGAGAGAAAAAGTCGAGAAGCGCTTGTCGTTTGTTTTCTTCGCATTGCGTAGCATCGCTTTGTTTTTTGAGAAGCTGTTCAAGGCATTTTTTCCGATCCTCTTCACTTTTGAGCACATGGATGTTCTGGTCTTTTTTCCTATCTAGAGCGATTTGAACCTCTTTAAGGATTTTTTCCTTTTCGGCTAGGATGGCGGGCTCTGTTTCTTGTTCTAAGAGGGAGAGGTTGGGGATATGATGGATCTCTTTGGAAAGGGCTGGGACACTTTGAAATAATTCTTCCACGTCTTTCTTTTCAAACAAAGCACCCCCACACGGTTCTATTTTAGGTAGGGAGATGGATACTGGAGTCGTGTTTTTGTGACGGGTTGGAAAGAGATCCGATTCCGATTCGGAAATGGCATTGAGAAAAGAGGGAAACTGAGGACCTAAGTATTCTGAAAGAAGGGGGAGAAGGGAATGCATCTGTTCTTTTGTTGGAGAGGTATCTAATGGAGTCCCGTCTTCTTCAGAAAAATGAGAAGAGATGAGTTTGTGTAAATTCTCAAAAAATAATTGCGTTGTTTTTTGTTTGTTTTGGTCCGCATCGGGTGATCTATTTTCGAGTTCTTCTTCTTTGAAGGAGAGATCAAAAAGAGGGAAAGCATCGCTTTGCACATTTCTTGTCCGGCGGAGGTCGATAATCCAGAGCAGATATTCCTTCAAGAGAGGAGTTACGGGTTCATCTTGGGTGAAAAAGGGATTCTCCTTCTCTCCTTCTCTCACGGAGAGCAGCAATGCCTCTTTTTGTAAAAATTCTTTGTCGTTTAGTGGTCGATTGCGTACCGTGTCGTAGACCGTATCAAATTGATGCATGAGCCATCTTCCACTTTTTTGATCGAATAAAGCTTGCTTCTTATCAAGCGAAAAAAGGCGTCGAAAGCATCGTGTTCTAAGATTTTGTTTTTTTGCTTCTCTTTCTTGTTTTTTTTGGTTTTTTAAGCTGTTAAGGACAGCATTTGCGATGGCATTGATTTCGGTCGCCTTAGGAAGCGTTTTTTTGTTCTGAACTCGTCCTTTGATCTGTGCTTGCTGTACCGGATGGGGGTGGGACTCTGTCGGGCAGAGAAGCGGAAAGTGGGAAAGGGCCCATTGGGGTTCATGACGATACATGAGGGAAAACAGAAGGCTCTCCTGTTCTTTTTTTAATCGGAATCGGTGAGGAATTTTATGTCCATATTCCAGGTATTTTTTATACAAAGCGATGAGAAAAATTTCTCTTTTTTGTTTTTTACTAGGAGAGAGGCGTGGCAATGAAAGGAGAGCGGCGTGGAGTTTTACTCCACAACTCTCTGGTGTGCTAAAAGGGTGGGTCAATATGTGTTCGATGGCTTTCTCTTCTTCGGAAGATAGCTGATCAGAAAGAGTGTGTTTGGTCTGTTCGATGAATTCCAAAGCGCGGCTCCAATTGCCTACATGGCAACACACCTGGGCTACATATAATAACTCTTCGTTTTTTTTCGAGGATGGGGTTGTCCAAGCGAGTGTATGGGGATTGCTATCGAAAGCGAGAAGGGGTACGTGTGGCGTGGTTTCATCAAAGTGAAAAAAGTGGAAGGGGTCGTGATGGACGCTGGATGGAATGCGCTTTTTGATCCAGCAAAACAACATGTAGAGAAATTGGCGTATGGGAGAAGAGGATCGAGAGAGCACACCCTCGCGGAATTGGTGCTTTGGAAGGAGGATTTTTTTTCTCTCCTTCTGTTCGGGGTGAGAGAGGACCAAGGCTCCCGGCACCTCTTTTGTAGCAAGAGAATTAAGGTCTTCTTTTCGAAGAATCCACCCTTTATAATCGGGATGGAGACAGATGAGAGCATCTCCTTGTTTGCGGAAAGAGAGGTCGAAGCGGAAGAGCTCAATGCGGTCGACCTCTCCCTTTAGCGTTTTCCAGACGAGGATATTTTTTTGATCTTCAAAGCGGGTAAGAGCTTTCCAAACGGGATGCGATGCATCAGCAAGTCTTTCGATTTTTTGAAAGAGAATCGGATGCGTTCCCTGTCTCAAGTCGGCTCCTTGCTTTAACACGCGGTAGCCGCCCAACTTGCGAGAGAATTGAAGCTGATAGAGAGGAGATCCTTCCTTATTACACACGAACACTTGGTTGGAGTCGGATGGGTCGACCCAGAAGCGGAAATCGGCATTTTTGAGAAAGGATGGGAAGGGAGGACGCGAAGAGTGTTGGATCCATCTCCAAAGCATTTGGATCCACTCTTTTACTGAGGATAGGGAATTAAAAGAAGAGGTAGAGAGTTCTTGAGGGATGATTGCCCGACGAGGTAGGAATTGGACCACTTTTTTTTGATTGTTAATCCAAAGTTCCTTGTAGATTTTGTGTTTACCCCCTTTTTCGATAATTCTTGAAGGCTGTTCGCTTGCATCGGTAAAAAAATAGTGCATTTCCTTTTGTTCCGCTTTGGTTTGGACGGGAACAGAAGAGAGAGGCTGCGTGGAAAAAGCCTCTTGGATGCTTTTATTGTTCAAAATTTCTGAGGAGAAGGGTCGGTTGGTCGTGCCATCAGCGTGATTTGTAAACAAACCTTGAGAAAGATCCCATTCGTAGTCGCCGATCTGATACCCATTTTTCCCGTCTATCCACTTTTTTTCTTGTGGGAGATCGATTCCAAGCGACCAGGCAATTTTTTCTAATAGGGCATTGCGAAAATCAGGGGATGCAGTACATTGTTTTTGAATCGGGTGACTCCATTTATCGAGGATGTATTGAATCTCTTCTTCTCGTTCGGCAGTCGTGTTTTGTCGATTAGGCGGGTTCCTCGCAAGACAAAGCGGGCAATTGTGATGAGTTCCGCCTCAGAAGAGGTGAGCGTTGTTTTGTCGATGTAGTGGTGGAGGAGTTCTTTCCAGATCGCATTTTTGTGTGGAGTAAGAGGGTGATGGGGTAAGAGCGATTGGCGAGCCCACTCTTCGAGTAGTGGGAGATAATCGGGGGCATTGTCGACCCCTTTTTGGCCAAGTTCTGTACTCTGTTTACGACACTCCCGAATCCATCGGTGGTTGAACTCAATGAGAAATAGGGCGCGTTCGATGTTTCCTTGGCTGCTATTAAAGGCCACCTGCTTGCGAATCCATTCGGGAAAGTGGTCGAGGATGGAGGGATTCCATTGGTGTTCGACATCGAAGGAACTGGAAGAGCGCCATTTCTGTGGAATAAAGTTGTTGGAGAAATTTTTAGTAAATGACAAAGATGAGTTCTTTGTGGAATGGGAATAGCTAAAATAATGTCTCAATCCCCGATCGAAAGGGCAATCGAATGGGATGTGATAACAAAGGGCGCGCACGTCGGGAGAGTCGAGTAAATGGGGTTTTTCTTGGAGAAGGCTCATCATCTGTTGGATCGGCATTTTTTCTGTAAAAAGAAAAAAAATATCACGGAGATCTTCTTTGGATAGTCCAGGATTTGTCGATTGTTCAAAGACAAGAGGTTCTTTAATCTGTTTGTTGAGTTGGGTCGCAATATAAAACGGGTCATCGACAATGGATTCGGGCGTCATTTCTACCGGGATATTAAAGACATCAGATTCAAGTTTTTTTTCAAGGCTAAGCTTTTCAAGGTCGTTCTGATACCCCCCCTTCGAGACATCGGCATGAGAAAGAGCGGCTCGCAAAGCGGTCCAGGTAAAGGGGCGTAAGGGTGATTCAAAAATTTTTTCCCTATAATAAGATCGGGATTTTTCTTTGATGATAGGAATGAGTTCATCGATACAACGAAGTTCTGCTGCTAGAGTGGTAAGGAGAGGGTTTTTCTTATTTTTTTTGTAGAGAGCTAGGATATCGTTTTGACTATGTCCCTTTGAAAGGGCGTTGTCGGGGATTTTTGTCCACGCGTTAATGGTTTGAATAAGGGGGGTATAGGAGTAGGGCTTTTGTTCGTCTAAATGATGGAGCAAACGCTTGTCGTCAAAAGCGGTTGCTACCCGTTCTATATAGCGGCAGCGGAAAGTAGAGGCGAGGAGGCTCTGTTCGGGATGGACTAGAGCGATTTTTTGTTGGAGGAGAGTAAGAGTTGTTATGAGAAGGACATGCTTAGGAAGTGTCGTTTGGCTATTGCGACAAGCTTGGCAAAGAAGTTGGGTGATGCGGTGGATCTCTTCACAAGCTTGCTGCGTCTCTTGAGGGGATAGGGAGGCAAAAATAGAAGGATCTGCAGGGAAGGGAAACGTCAGAAGAGTCTCTTCGATACGCTTTTTGAGGAGAGAATATTGTTGTTCTTGTAGGAGAGTGCTCCATTCGGAAATGAAAGAGGAAATTTTTTTGAGTGCTTCTAATGGAGAGTTTGAAGATAGATCATTGGAGGGAAGGGAATCGGTGGAGAGAGGTTCGGGAAAGGGAGGGATTGATGGGAGAGAGGCGCCATTATTTTTCGGTGGGCGCGTGAATTGTTGGACACTCATAGGAGAGATCGGGGAGAGATCGGATGTTTTATAGTCAAAACGGGTAGAAAACGGTTTGATGAAGGATTGATGCCATGGGTTCTTCTTGTCTTTTTCTTGAGGTGTCTGCATAAGAGTTTGTTCGACAATTTGCAATTCCTTCTGGAGAGTAGTGAGTTCTTTTTCGTTCAGCATGCCTCTCTCATAGAGGAGGCTTGCTTTTCTCGAGAGATTTTGCATTCCCTCTCGAAGAAGAGTTTGGCAGGTCTGGTTGGTGTTGAGTTCCGTGTAAGTTTGTCGGAAGAATCGGGAGAAAAGTGTCAGATCGTGATAGAGGTGGAAACGTTCGCGCCTTTCGGCTTTTTTCTCATTTGGGAAAACCACGGAGTCGATAACTTCCCAAAGATTTTTCCCTTGCGTGCTTTGGTGTTGTGGTGTTGTGAAGGCTTTCGGATCATCGGTTGGAGGAGCTAAGCGGTTAGAGAAGGGGGTGAAGGAGAGCATGCAACGTCGTCAATCCAGCTGAAGGACATCCTTGTTGCAACGTTTGGATATCGAGGAGTTGCTGCCACAAAAAAGGGTTAGTCAGTTCCTCAATGGAGAGATTCTCAAAGGTCTGTTGGGGAAGAATTTTCTCCTTTCCTGCTGCAGGTAATGTGGCTGCGGTTTGGATGGCCGGATTTTTGGAGATAAGAGTGAAGGTGAAGGTTCCTCCCTCTTGTTTTGTTACGCGGTAAAGGGCATCGCCATCGTCAGCTGGAATTGGAGTCATCCAACCCCTGGGATTAGGAGAGAGGCTCCTGGTTTTATTTTTTTTACCCGAGTCACGATATCGTTGGCGATTTCCTTCGTTACAGCGTCTTGTTTTCGTAGATCGGTCGATTTTTGAATTGATTCGAGTTTTTTGGACCATTTTTTACATTGTATAAGCTCTTGAATGAGAGATGAGGAAATTTTTTCCTTCGATTTTTCTTTTTTTAAGAAATCAATGGAAAAAGACAAAATTTCACTCAAGTGGGCTTTTGTCTCGCTTGTTAGAGAGGGGGATTTGCACAATGTCGCATTTGAAGAGGTGAGATTGTGGAATAGGCGGTAGTCGATCGAAGGGGGGCGGTTGGGCCAAAGTCGCTCGAATAGGGCAATAATTTGCTCAAAAAAATGGAAAAGTTTCCCTATGCGATGGGTATGTTGCCATTGTGTGCGGGAAAGTTGTACATCTCTTGGAAGGGAGGAAAAATCTCTCTTTTTTCCGGATTGTTTTACATATTGTGACGATTGCGCCTCGCCTTTTTGGAGTTGATCGGCCGCCTCCGTTGCATTTTCTGCTGGGAAAATGAAACGTTGTAGTGTCTCGAAACGATTTTTTGTAGAAGCAAGGAAGGAGAAGGACAAATGAATACCTCAAGGAAAGCAATCGACACATTGTAATAAAAAAAACAGATTAAATCAAATATTTTTTTTATTTAGGGATAAAGTAGAAATTTCCACTTTGTTTCTGCAATGGAAAAAGTTTTTGTGGTCTTTAACACGAGGAAATGGCACAATTCCCTGTCTTTTTCATTACAGAGGTAAGGCAATGGAAATATCTAAATCTAATGGTATTTTTCTACCAAAGGAATTACACAATGTAGTGTTTTCTTTTTTAGACATTAAATCACAAGTTGCATGTCGGGAAGTTTGTCGATCGTGGAAACGGTTGGTTGACAATAACGAGTTTAAAAAATCAAAAATAACATACCTGTTTGACAAAACGGGACTTAGTCGTTTGCCGGAAAACATTGCGGCGGCATTTGATTGTTATGGCCCTAAACAAATGATTGAGTTACCAGTATTAAATGTTGGGGATCGGAAGAACGATTGTCTAAATTTTTTTAAGATTGATGAAATGACGTCTCCTGTGATGAGAGGATTAGATAGCTACAAAAGACCTTTTATTTCGATTAAGGTTAAAATAACTAATGATGAAAAAAATATTATAACTCTTTTTAAAAGATATACTAATGACAATATGTGGGTAGCCTGTTTTAGTTATCCAGAACCAAGCAATCAGGTCTTTGTTGAATCTTATTTTGGCTTTACCTGGGGATCTATTGATAAAGAAAAATTTAGAGATTCCATTAAAGAACTACTAAAAGGAACTTCTATAGAAGTTAGCCCTGGCGTTTCAGTGAGTTTGGACAAAGAAGATGTTGAAAATACCAACAATCCTTAAGTCGATTGGAATGATACGCACCTCGTCCAAGTCCAGACTTGGACTTCGGCTCGTATCCTCCCACTCGGCAAACTCGGCTGTGTTCATGCGTGATGTAGGTCGCAACTCGGGTTTAAACGTTGTGGGCAAGACCCTATAGCTCTGAAGAATTTATGGCCAGTATCATGAAATTTTCAAGGTTATTTCTGATAATGGTATTAGGCATGAGGGAAGTGTCCGTTCATTAGCTGTTTGAAGTGTGAAGACAGGTTTTTAATGCTGCTGTGATCAGCGATCCGGTGTCATCATAATCCACCTCACTTTCTTTCCGCGCTCGATCAACCGCATCTTTCGCAGTAGGATGGGTATATCCTAAATTGACAAGCGCTTGTATCGCGTCCTGTACCGAAGAAGAGACGGCGTTTGGCCCCGCGTGTGAGATCGGAAAGGGTGCTTTTTTCCAAGAGGTGACTTTGTCATGTAGCTCAAGGAGGAGTCGTTCTGCTGTCTTCTTGCCAATGCCAGGTACGCGACTGAGTGCACGGGCGTCGTGTTGTTGCACAGCGTGGAGGAAGGCTTCATAGGAGAGGTGTCCCATTAGGCTAAGGGCCATTCTGGGTCCGATCCCTTTGGCTTCGATAAGGAGAAGAAAGAGGTCACGCTCATGTGAGTGAAGGAATCCGTATAAAGTGTGTGATAACTCGCGTATGACAAGTGTCGTGAAAAGCTGGACCGTTGAGCCCATTGGTGGGAGTGTTGAGAATAGGTGAATGGGTACACGAATATCGTACCCGATACCGTGAACATCGAGGATAAGGCGATCTGTAGAGGCTTCGACGAGCGTTCCTTTGAGATAAGCGTACATGTTAAAGCCTAAAGTTCTTGTAAAGTAAAACCAAGTTGTCTTGCTTGTGCGTGACATACCGCAAGGGCCAGGGCATCGGCGGCATCTTCGGGTTCGGGGATTTTGGATAGCTGGAGACGCATGCGTATCATCCCTTGCACTTGTTGTTTGCTCGCCCTGCCGTTGCCGACAACGGCTTTTTTTGCTTTGGCGGGGGAATATTCAAAAACGGGAATGCCTTTTTTTCGTGCAGCAATGATAATAATGCCCCGTGCCATTCCCAATTTTATCGCGCTTTGGATATTTTTTTGCACATATTGGGTCTCGACAGCCATTTCATGGGGTTGGTAGCGTTCAATGAGGGCGTCGATTCCATCAAATAGGATTTCATACCGCTCCGTAAGGGTTTTTGTTGGAGGAGGGCGGATACATCCATAATCCACTGGGGAAAGAGAGGATCCGTCTTTTCGGATAAGACCGAATCCACTGATACGCGTTCCTGGGTCGATGCCGAGAATAAGAAGAGAGGAGTTATTCTGGTGGTTCATTGTGCATGATATGGCCGAGGTTGTGAAAGAGGCCCTGGACTTGATTGTACCTCTCTTCGAGGTTTTTATACTTCTCAAAAATGGCAAAAAACTTCTCATCTTTTTTTTCTAACTGCACTTCCAAGGAATGCAAAGCCTCTTGCCACTGTGAATGGGATCTCGATTCGTGTTCTTGTTGTCGCTTGACGATCTCCTGCATCTCTTTGTATTGCGCTACATAGTGGCTATATCGCGTTTCGATCTCTTTTTTCTCAGCCTGGTTGCGTTCGAGGTCTTCATTGAGGAGGGTGTTCTCTTTTACTTTTTTTGCCAGATGTTGTTGAGCGGTTTTCATGCGAAATTCTTTGTCTTCGAGTTCTTTTTCATAATTTTCCAATCCCTGTTGCAGGAGTTTTTTTTCTTCTAGCAAGGTTCTTATGGTCTCTTCCCACTCTTGGCGTTGTTCTTGGTGCGTTTGTTTTAGGTGGACGAGCTGTTCTTCGAATTCTTTACTTGTTTTCTCGGCTTCCAGCTGCTGTTGGCGCAGTTTCTCATTCTCTTGCTCCATCTCTTTAACGACCACATCGTTGTGAGGATGTGGTTTTGGAGGGAGGGGGAAGAGAGTTTTTTCTCCATGCTCCCCATGATTCTCTTCCTATTGGCGGATTTTTGTTTGAAGTTCAATAAGAGTGTGCTGGAGTTGAGCGGCAGAGAGTTTTTCTCCTTCGACTCTTTCTTGCAAAAAAGCGATGACCCTCTCTTGGAGTTGGATTTTGTGGTTTTTTTCTTCCCATGTAGGTTCTTTGGGTGGCGGTGGGAGTGGTTTCTTTTCGAGTTGTTCTTTCAATTTATCGATCTGTTTGCACAAAGAAATGTTTTCTTCTTGGTAGCGTTGGAATTTTTTATTCTCTTCCTTTAAATTCTCTAACTCTTTCTTTATTAGTGAAATATGCTTTGTGTATTTATTCTTCATCACGCTGAAAAGACGCTTCATCTGTTCAAGAAAAGAGCTTTTTTGGTGAATATCTATGGGGAGAGATGGGGGATCTTGCATGGCAACCACAGGACACCTCTTTGAGGGAATATAGGTTTCCCTTATACTGATTCTCAACCGGTTTTCTGTAAATAGCGTTATGCAACAAAAAGAAATATCTCTGCTTTCTTCAGTACCAGAATCGATCTTGGTACGTATGCCAAATTGGTTAGGAGATTGTGTTATGGCAACACCGATCCTTTTTGACCTTCGTCACCACTATCCCGAAACGAAAATGGCTGTGATGTGCCAAAGTAATGTGGCTCCACTATTGCAGCACGATCCCAATATCGACGAGATTTTTAGTTTTCATAAACCGAGCGGATGGTTGCGGCGGATGGAACATCGCAATATCATCGCTCCACTACAAAAAGGGAAATACGAATTCGGGATTCTTTTGACGAATTCTTTCTCCTCTGCTTGGTGGTTTTGGCGAGGAGGGGTGCGTGAACGGGTTGGCTACAAAGGCAATTGTCGCGATTGGCTTTTAACACACGCTCTTCCATTCCCTATTGAAAAAGAACGGCAACACCTTGTTGTGACGTATAAGAATCTTCTCACTCCGTTGGGTGTTCCTCTATCCGATACGTTGCCAAAGCTTTATGTTACGGAACAAGAACAAAAAGAGGCTCAAGAACGATTGAGGAAGCATCGAATTGGATGCGATAAGATCATCGTCGGCATCAATCCAGGCGCTGCATTTGGTTCAGCAAAATGTTGGTTGCCCGAACGGTTTCGAGAAGTTGCCGAACGCCTTCTTCGCGATGATAGTGTATCGATCTTGTTTTTCGGTGATGGGCACGGAGCTCCTCTTGTCGATGACATTTGTTCCGGTCTCCCTGAAAGGGTGGTGAATCTTGCGGGAAAAACATCGTTGCGCGAAATGATGGCTCTTATTAACGCCTGTTCTGTATTTCTGACGAATGATAGTGGACCCATGCATGTCGCTGCGGCATTCCAGAAGCCTTTGGTGGCCCTATTTGGTTCGACGAACTCGGTGACAACAGGTCCGTATGGAGGAGGAAGTGTGATCCACAAGCATGTTTCGTGCTCTCCTTGTTATCTCCGTGAATGCCCCATCGACTTTCGGTGCATGAAAGAGATCACCGTGAACGAAGTGATGCAACAGCTTTCCTATTGGTTAGAGAAGGAAAAAGAGAAACGATGTCTTATAGCGAAGCCGTAGAAAGACTCCGATCGATCGAGCAAAGTCATTTGTTGGATCATTGGGAAAGTCTGTCACAAAGCCAAAAAGAGAGATTAGAACAACAGATTCTCCATCTCGATTTCAGCCGTTTCGACGAACAAAGGGCTTTTTTTCAGGAACAACCTCAGTCTAAGGATAAAGGAACCATTGGTCCTCTCTCTTCTTGGGCAGCATGGGGCAATCAAGAGAGAGAAAAAAAAGGGCTTTCGATCCTGCAAGAGGGGAAAGTGGGGTGTTTGGTTCTCTCTGGAGGACAAGGGACACGCCTCCGTTTTCCCGAAGCAAAAGGGCTGTTTCCCATCACACTGATTCATGGAAAGTCTCTATACCAGCTCGTGGCGGAAAAAATCCTTGCTGCCAGCGAGCGGGCTGAGCGTTCTCTTCCCGTCGCTTTCATGACATCGACCCTTAATGATGAAGAGGTACAAAGGGCGTTTGTTGAACACCATCGTTTTGGATTAGAAGAGAAACAATGCTTTTTCTTTTCTCAAGGCAACTACCCTGCCCTTGATGATCAGGGCAATCTCTTCCTCGAAGGGCCAGCAACGGTATCGGAAGGTCCGAATGGGAATGGGGGAGCCCTTTCTGCTTTCGTCGAGTCGGAAATTTTCTCGCAATGGGTGGAACAAGGGGTTCGCTATGTTCATGTCATACAAATCGATAATCCTCTTGCAGACCCTTTTGATGCTGAGATGATCGGCTTGCACGAAGAAAATGGTTTTGATGCCGTTCTCAAAGCGACAGAAAGAGAAGATTCCGAAGAGAAGGTAGGATTGATCGTCGAACAAGATCGTAAAATTATCGTGAAAGAATATTTTGAAATTTCTCCGTTAGATCGAGACAAGCGAGATCAAGAAAATACTCTTTTCTATCGCCACGCCAATTTGACAAATATGACTCTCGCTATGGATTTTATTAAGCTTGCTCACAATAAAGGAGCTCTTCCTCTGCACCAGGCAAAAAAATGGTTGCAATGGTGGGTGCCAGCCCAAAAAGATCAAGCAAAAGCGATTCAAGCAAATAAATATGAAATGTTCCTTTTCGATGTTTTACAACGGGCAACAACGGGTGTTGGTGTTCTCTTGGCTCCTCGTGAACGGTGTTTCGCCCCCCTGAAGAATACCACGGGAAGGGATGGAATCCTCCATGTGCAGGAAGCACTTGAAAAACGCGATCGCATCGTTTACCAAGAAGTGACAAAAAAAGAACCTCCTGACCAACCCTTTGAATTGGATCCCTGGTTTTACTATCCTACAGAAAAACGTCTCCATGCATGGAAAGGAAAGCTATGAAAATCGGATATTTAGGTGCAGGGTCTTGGGGGTTTTGCCTAGCGGTTCTTCTCGCTCGGAAAGGGTTTGATGTGACTCTTTGGTCAAACCAACCCGAACGCGTGGAGCAGTTAAAAACAAAGGGGGAACACCCCTTTTTCCCAGGAATTCCTTTACCTTCGTCGTTGATTCCAACATCTTCTTTAGATGAGGCCTTGGAGGGAGTCGATTGCATTGTCGAATCGGTCACCTCAGCAGGTCTCCGCCCCGTATTCCAAGCAGTGAAAGAAAGAATGGGATTCTTTTCATGTCCTATTGTGATCACATCCAAGGGAATTGAACAGGGGACGGGACTGATACTCCCCGATGTAGTCATCGAGATATTAGGAGAGTCGTGCCGACAACATGTAGGGGTTTTGAGTGGCCCAAGCTTTGCCGAAGATGTCATCCGGCAGGTTCCTACATCAGTGGTTGGAGCGTGTGGAGTGGAAGAGACGAGGAATGCCATTTGCCACCTTTTCCATACGCCTTATTTCCGAGTCTATCCCAATAGCGATCTCATGGGAGTCGCCTATGGAGGCGCTTTAAAAAATATCATCGCTATTGCTTGCGGCATCGGAGAGGGTCTTGGGTTTGGTGCCAGCAGCCGAGCCGCTCTCATGACGCGAGGGTTGCACGAGATGCGTAAATTAGCTATCCGACGAGGCGCGCATTCCGAGACATTGAACGGTTTGTCGGGAATGGGCGATCTCTGCCTAACGTGTAGCTCAACCATGAGCCGCAACTTCCGCTACGGACTCTATCTCGCTCAAGGCGAAGCTCCAGAGGGAGCAAAACAGCACGTTGGGATGGTCGTCGAAGGAGCCTATACAGCCCTCTCAGCTCTAGAACTGAGCCGACAACTCGATGTGCCTATGCCTATCACCCAACTGGTCCACTCCATCATCTACGAAAAAATGCCCCCACAAGATGCTGTCAAACGGTTAATGGAACGTGAGGTTAAAGAAGAACATCTTTAGAAAAGAAGCACATAGTGGATGTTCTACAAGAACATCCACTATGTGCTTCTTTTTCTAAAGTTTGTCAATTTTTTTCTTGGGGGAATGAGTTCCCCCAAACCCCCTGACGGCCGCTAAAGCGGCCTTGCTTTGTCGCTCGCTTATAGTACCATTTATTGACGTTTTAGGGGGAGTCCAGTCTCTCCCCAAAAACGTCATCTATTTGTGCCAAAGGCACAACCCTTATTGGATGGTATAATACCGATTCCGGTAAGAAAGTGCACAAATTGATCTTCATCTTTCTTTGCGCAATCTGTTTTTCTATCTTGCAAACTCACAAGAGTTTGCTGCGATCTCCAAAACAAATTTCGCAAAAAAATCCTGAATCCACTTTATGCATTTTCTTACCGGAATTGGTATAACGTGTATGTCGTTTTCGTTCTTTTGGTCATTTTGATTGGGTAAAATATGGATCTGTGCTTAACTGGCTGATGATCAAATCTCATAATAAGGAGTAAATGATGGAATCTGTATCTTCTTCACCAGCCGTTAATCCATTTAAAGACGGAAAATACACAGGGTCGATTACTATTCAAATTTTTCAATCAACAAAATCTTTAGCTCTCTTTATTCGCGTTATTGGGGAGAGACTTCAATTAGAAACCTTTCAAGGAAAATATATGGATCCATTGAGGGAATTTTTCGGCGAAAAAGTCATTGAGAAACGGGATGATTTCCAAGACCTAAAGGAAATTTTTGGTGATGCAGAAACAATGAAAAATTATTTAGGATCGCAGCCAGAATCTGACGAACAAATCGAAAAACGGATCGAAAGAGATGCCTCGCGTCCTTTTCAAGGAAATATGTTCACAGGATTTGCCATCGTGCGCAAAGAGGATGGTAAAATTCTTGGTCGCATGGGCTTAGGTTCTGGCCGTGCTAAGGGCGATTCGGAGATGGAATTGATCATCCATAAGGACGAGAGAAATCAGCGTTATGCATTGGAGGCCGCTTGTTTGGTAGGGGCTCTGGCACAGACGTTTTTTGGCGAAAAGTATAAGGTGCCAGTTGGTGATGACAACATTCCTGTGGAACGCTTTACAGCGACAACGCGAAATGATAATCAACAGATGCTAGATTTGTTTGCGAAGTTTGGATTAACAAAAATACGCGATCTTTCAAACGAAGAGAGTCAACAACCGCGTTCCCTGTATGGGGTCGAGGGTTCACAATTAAAGAAAGAATTAGAAAAATGGGTCAATATTGAAAATTTATTTATCGTACACTGTACTATGTTTCGCTCTCCTCTATTCTTGTAGTAGCCTTGCTATTTTGCCGCAATTGCGCTATGGATGGACTCTTGGAAGGAGTTGCCGATGAAAGTGATATCGCCAAAGGAGATGGGACGGATTGAGAGGCTTGCCTATGATGCGGGGGCGTCGGAAGAGGCTTTCATGCAACAGGCAGGTAGAGGCGTTGCTGCTGTTGTCGATCGGTATATTCAACGAGAGGGAATGCCAAATCATGTGATTCTCCTTTGTGGAAAAGGAAACAATGCAGGTGATGCCTATGTCGCAGGATGCGCTCTTATCGATCTCAACTACGAAGTGATTGGATATCAACTTGCTCCCATCGATACCTGTAGTCCTCTTTGCCAAAAACAATACCAAAATTTTTTGGAGAAAGGGGGGCGCATTCAAGAAATCCGCTCCATTGACGACTTTATCTTGCCAAGAGAAACCGTCTTCGTAGATGGAATCTTTGGTACGGGCTTTCATGGTCAATTACGGGAACCGTTCGCTTCGATCATTGAGGCGGTGAATTTGTCGAAAAGGCCTGTGATTGCGATCGATATCCCTTCGGGATTGAATGGGGAGAACGGTGTCGTCGAAGGAGGTGCTATCCGCGCTGCTGAGACCGTTTTTTTAGGTCTGCCAAAAACGGGCTTTTTCCTACAACATGGCCTCGATCAAACGGGTGTACTGCGCTATGTCGATTTTGGCCTGGGAGAAGAATTCATTAACCGGGCTGCTGCCGACCTTGTCCTTGTGACAACAGATCGGGTTCGCTCCTTTTTACCACCGATCAAACGGACACGGCACAAATACGAAGCAGGACATGTCGTTGCTTTGGCAGGATCGCCCAGTATGCCAGGAGCGGCGATTCTTGCATCAAAAGCGGCGATGCGCGGCGGTGCGGGGATTTTGCACTTGTTACATCCGAAAGGAATGGAGGGGGAGTTGGGACAACTCTCTCCAGAGATCATCCGCATCGGTTGTGAGAAGAACGATGTCGATTTTGTTCTCTCTTGGTTAAACCGTGCCTCGGCTTGTTTGATTGGCCCTGGGATAGGAAGGGAATCAGGAATGGCCGATTTTCTTGGGAAAATATTACGTGGGATCGAAAAGCCCGTAGTGATCGATGCCGATGCCTTGAGCCTGATTGCAGAATATCAACTCCCTCTTCCCGAGAAGACGGTGTTGACACCGCACACGGGAGAGATGCACCGGTTGTTGCATAAGGAGGGGAAGGAAACCGTCGATTCTCTCTTTCTTAAAGAATGTCAGGCTTATGCAAACCAACATCACATCGCTCTTGTTCTCAAAGGAGCCGCAACCTTTATCTTCTACCCCGATGAACCGGTACTTGTGAACGCGACAAGCGATCCTGGTATGGCAACAGCGGGAAGTGGTGATGTTCTTACAGGTTTGATCGCCGCTTTGCTCTCACAACACCTATCGCTGCATCAAGCAGCAGCATTAGGGGTTCATCTCCACGGACTCTCGGGAGTCTTGTCCGCAAAAGAGAAGACTTCCTATGGAGTCATCGCTTCCGACCTCATTGAAGCTTTGCCAAAAGCTTTTCAGTGGAAAAGCAACATCATCACGCATCAAGAGCTGTTTTCTTGGGAAAAAAGGGAAACAGCAAGTAGGGCGTGTCATCAATAGACTTCTTTCGAAGCTGCAATCCCGTGCCTCTGCCTGTGCCCGTGCCTCTGCCCGCCCTTTCCCGATTAATTTTTTCGTTGAGCCATTTTGACCAGAATCGATACTATTCGTACTATCATACCAATTCCGGTAAGAAAGTGCACAAATTGATCTTCATCTTTCTTTGCGCAATCTGTTTTTCTATCTTGCAAACTCACAAGAGTTTGCTGCGATCTCCAAAACAAATTTCGCAAAAAAATCCTGAATCCACTTTATGCATTTTCTTACCGGAATTGGTATAATAATGTGACTTTCGAAAGAAGTCTATTACGGCTTGCTGTTTTTTTTGAGAAAGCTACCGCTTTCTCAAAAGAATGCACTCGCATGAACGTACCGTTCGTGCGATGAGCCTCTCCCTTCGGTCGATAGGGGGGCAGGAGGAGTTGCATTTATGTTGGGTTTTTGGCGACGCGGAAGCCGGTGTAGATGTCGCTATGTTCTGGTGGGAGGGGGATTCTTTCTGCGACGCGGACGCCCTCTGCGAAGCTATCGTAGCAGCCGCCTTTTGCGATTTTCTTATTACCAGTTGATGGGCCTTGAGGGTCGATTTCTGATGAGGGGCGGTTGGTATTGGGGTTGTACCAATCGTTGACCCATTCCCATACGTTGCCGCTCATATCGTAGGCACCGATGGGACTTTTTGCGTCGTAGGTTTTAGTGGGGTGGAGATCTCCTTTTTCGAAGGGGATGAATGTTGTGCCGTTATAGAAGCCAACAGGGGTGGTAAAGACCTGGTTTTTTGGAGCGGCATTGTCGTTATAGCGGTAATTGGCCCATTGGCGATCGATGGTGTTTTTACTAAAGCCGTAGCGGTATTTGGGAATCGATTCTCCTGTTTTTTGCAGTGACATAGCGGCGGCGCCTTCCCATTCTGCTTCGGTGGGGAGGCGGAAACCGTTGTCGTGGGCGTATAGGTTAGCGCCGTACCAGGAGACATGGATGACGGGATAGAGGTTTTTCCCTGGCAGGGGAGAGAAGCGAACACCATTTTGTGTTTGGTAGGCGGTGATTTGGCTTAAGGGGTCAGAGGTGAAGAGGCGGCATAGGAGGTGGTCATTTTTGTCGATCACTTCACCAGGTTGTTCTTTGGCAAGGAAGACTTTGTTCTCTTCATAGGCTTGTGTCAACCATTGAGCATACTGTTCGTTGGTCACTTCATATTGATCGATAAAGAAGGAGGAGACGAGAACATTTGTTGGAGGGCGTTCATTGGTTTTTTGATCGTGGAAGGGGTCACCGACGACAACCATTCTTTCGGGAAAATAGAGAAAAGTGTCTTGTGTTTGTGCAGGTTCCACAACGTCATTGGTTTGGGTAGGGGGTAATGGAGGGGGTTCTGCACGTGTTTGTATGGATTGTGGTGTCGATGGGGGGACGGTTTCATAGCGATATTGTGCATAGAGGGATTGAGGAGCATAAGATTGGATATACACTTGTTGAGGAGATGGAGGATGGTGCACGATACCTTCTGGTGTTTCTTGCGGGGGGAGGAAGGAGACGGTGTACCGACCCTCTGGTAGGGAGATGGTGGCCGATTGTCCTTGTATGGTTTCTTCCATTATTGGATCGGGTTCATTCTGATTTTGGATAGAGGCAGTGAAGGGAGAGATGTTCCCTTGGATAACGAGAGTACCCATTTTCTGATAGTCCACTTTGAGAGGGGGAGGATGGCTCTCTTCGGAGATGAAAATTTTCTCATCGGGGGGAGGGAGAAGGTTTTTTGGGTCATCACTGGAGAAATGGATTTGATAGGGACCTATAGGAAGACCAGAGAATGTCGTGGTTCTCCCTCTACCTATTCGACGGAAAGAAGAGTCTTCGGATTGGAGTGTATAGATGGCTTTTTCAGTATTGGTTTGGATGGAAAGAGCGCCCAATTGTTCGAAAGGGGGCGCTAGATATGTTGTGATCCCTTTCTTCACTTCCACCTCTTCGGGTGGGAGAGGAACAAAGAGGTGAGGAGGTGTTTTGTAGGCGATGCGATAGCTACCTGTAAGGAGGCGGGAGCTTTTCCATTGCAAGCGTCCCTTTTCTGCAATGAGATTAACGGAAAAAGAGGGTTGTTTTGTATTCGATGTGATGGTTATTTTAAGAAATTCTCTGTTGGGGTATGCGGTGTCGAGGGCTAGGTAACCGGTATCTCTTGTATAGGTGACAACGATGGTTCTTCCACCGACGTCTTGGATTGAAAAAAGGCCTGAAGGGGTAATTTCTGCGGAATAACCGGGGAGCTGCTCGGGAACAAAGAGGTAATTGTCTCCGGGGAAGACGCCCATATTGGATACAGATCCCATTCCTGAGGCGGTTTTTTCTCCATTTTGGAAGAGTTCCCATGAGGCGGTATTTTTATTGGAATTGACGGTGATGGGGATTTGGTAGAAAGGGCTGTAAGAATCACGACGGTAATCATAGTAGGGAGAGTAGGGAGGATAGGGATAGTAGGGGTAGTAGTTACGGATGATGACGTTGCCTCGAGCACTTGATGATGAGTATCTCGAATAGCGTTGGGAGAGATAGTCTTTTGTGATCGGGGTATTTGGTGTTGTTGGTTGCGCTTGTGCGAGTATAGGCACCAAAAAAAGAAGAGTAAGAAAGAGAGTGATGGGAGAAAGGATAGCCCTTCTCCCACCTGTTGTACATGTGGGTTTATGCACCATTTTCCACTGCATCCGGTTTCCCTTCCTGCCTCTCTCTATCTTCTCGCTGTCTGCGTTCTTTTTCTTGTCGCTCGGGACTATTGGTTGTGTAGTTCGAGCCAAGAAATGCAATAATATCTATATTTCCTCGGTCTTTTGGTTGGTGATTACTTCCCAAAAAAATGTCTCGCCCTTCCCAGCGGGTCGTCGTATTCTCCTCATCGGTTGTTTGTAAACCGATAGGGGATTCTTCCACAGCCTCGATACTGAAATCTCCCATTTTTTCCTCCGTGGGTTTATCCATAGCACCTTGATGGGTAATTCTCAACAAGGTTCCTACAAAAGATACAAAAGGTGTTAATTGGTAGCAACCGCTTCGTGAGTGGTTTGGTAAATGGATTGAAAAAATGTATCAAAAGCGTTCCCTGATGGATCCATAGCCTGGATAGAACGCTCTTTTTGGCCTACTGTGACAAGTAAGAAATGGCGTTTTTGTGCAGAGGTATTGAGATAGGGGCGTTTTTTTGGTGAAAAAGGGCGTCGAGGTTGTTGGACTCCCCAAGCACCGTCGCCGAAGTAGACGATGCCGTTGGGAGAGGGTTTTCCTTGGAGGAGGGGGTGTGTGCGTTTATAGGCGTGGTCGTGGTGTTCGAAGGCCCAGTGAACACCATATTGTTCGAATAGGGGAACCCATGTCTTCCGCACGTGTGTGCACCGCTTATTGAGAAAGGGGCGGACTGAAGGGTAGGCAGGAACGTGGTAGGCGACAAAGAGGTGTAAGAAATTTTCTCTTTCTTGCAGTACTTTTTCTAGCCATTGCTTTTGTTCGCCTTCGATGGGGTGGGTGTGTCCTGAATCAAGAGCGATGAGGCTGAAGTCTTTTCCGATATCGAGAGTGTGGTAGGCGTTATTATTGGGGAAGAAGAGGGTGTAGAAGAAGGGTGCTTGTTCGGGTGTTTGATCATAACGGCCTGACACGTCATGGTTTCCAATGAGGGGGACTATGGGAATCATTTGTCCTTCAGGTGTCACCATTGTTTTTGAGTAAGAGGCGAGCCATTCGAGCCACCGGCGGCTATTTTGCGAAAAGAAGGTGTATTTTGGTGCTGCATACGCCAAGTCACCGCCCAAAACGGCAAAAGAGGGGCTTTTCGAAGCAGCGACTTGGTTCATTATTTCGACAAGATCGAGGGTGTCGTGGTAGATATCTCCTCCAACAACAAAGGAAATGGGTTCTTGTAAGTTTGAGGGGAGTGTTTGGAAACGGTACTCTTTTTCTCTATCAGCGATGCGAAAGGAGTAGGTCCTTTTTGGGGATAGATTGTGGCGGTGGACGCGGTGAACAAAGAAGGGAATGCCTTGTGGCAAGGGGGTATGGGATCCTATGATTGCGCGTTCTTGATTTTCATCGATGGGTCTGACAAAGAGAGTGTCTTCTGGATCGCTGTTTTTTGTGATCCATTGGACAGTGATGGTGGTGGAGGGGTTGTCTTCCCAAGTGAGATAGACGGCAAGAGGGTTCCCAAAAAGGGGAGGGACTAGGGTGAAGAGGAGAAGGACGAGGCGTTTCATTCCTCTTTTTCAAGTGATTGGGTGAGCGTTATTAGGATCTGTTGTGTTCGTTCGACAAACGCCTGAATCCCTTTGGAATCCATCTCTTTTTGGGAGAGGCGGGCGAGGTCGTAGATCTCTTGGGCAACGTCTTTTGCTAGGGATGGGTTTTTCTTTTGTAGCGTGGGTAAGGTAGCGATGAGGGGGCTATTGGTATTGATGACAAAGGTGCTTTTAGTAAAAGCTCCCATCTTATCCATCTCTTCAGGGTGCATTGTTTGGAAGTATTCGCGCATGCGACGCTGGGATTCATCGATCATCAAGAATCCGGGAAGGGCTTCGGAGGAGAGGCTTTTTGCTTCGATCTCCATATTTTCCAGTCCGAGGAGAGAGCGGATGCTTTCAGCAAGGCGGGTTGCTTGGGTTTTTCCGTCGGTATCGAGAATCGTCTGTTCTCTCTCTTTATCGATCAACGATTCATCCATGGTGGCATCGATCCGTTGGAAACGGGCGGGAGAGAGTTTTCCTTCTAGAGATTGGATGAGGTAACTGTCAATAGGGGAGGAAGAGATCAGAACATCGATCCCTTTTTCTTGGTACATGGAGAGGAGGGGGGTATGCAAGTGGTGTGCTTGTGTATAGAAGAGAGTTTGTTTTGTTTTGTCTTTGTTTTTTTCGAGATATTGCTCGGCCGTGACCCAGTTTCCATGATTGTCTTTCCAGAAGAGAAGGTCTTTGACTCGTTCATAGAATTTGGGATCTTCGATGGCGCCGAGTTTGATAAGAGGAGAGATATCTTCCCAACAAGCAAAGAAGCGCTCTTTTTCGTTGCGATAGAGAGTCGTGAGACTGTCGGCAACTTTTTTTGCGACATGGCTGGAGAGTTGTCGGACAGTTCGGTCCATTTGGAGAGCTCTTCTGGAGACGTTAAGAGGGATGTCGGGGCTGTCGATGGCGCCTTTTAAAACGGTTAGGTATTGAGGAATGATGTCTTTGCAGTTGTCGGCAACAAACACGCGGTTGCAATAGAGTTGGATGGTACTTTGTTTTAGGTCGATATTCTTGGCTATTTTGGGGAAGAAGAGGATTCCCTGTAGGTGGAAGGGGTAGTCGACGTGCAGGTGGACCCAGAAAAGGGGATCGGGTTCTGCTGGGTAGAGATGTCGGAAGAAGGAGCGGTATTCTTCAGCGGTACATTCTGTTGCGGGCTTCACCCATAGGGGTTCTGTTGTATTGATGTGTTGGTCGTTGAGGTAGATGGGGAAGGGGAGGTAGGAGCAATATTTTTGGAGGATATGTTTTAGGCGGGCCTCTTCGAGAAATTCCTCTCCTTCTTGTTGGATGTGGAGAGTGATGGTGGTTCCTCGTTGATCGCGCTCTCCTTCACCGAGATCGTACTCTGCCGAGCCGTCGCATCGCCAGTGTGCGGGTGTGGCTCCTTCTCGATGGGAGAGGGAGTCGATTTCTACGGTATGAGCGACCATATAGGCGGAGTAGAATCCGAGTCCGAAGTGGCCGATGAAGGCTTCTTGCTCGTTCTTTTTCTCGTAAATTTGAACAAAATCTTCCGCTCCGGAAAAAGCTATCTGCGCAATATATTTTTCGATCTCTTCTTTTGTCATGCCGATGCCGTTATCGGAAAAGGTCAAGGTTTTTTTGTTTTTATCGATGCGAATATCGATACGAAACGGCGATGCGTCACTATTTTTGCCGACGAGTTTTTGTTTGCGGATGGCATCACAGGCGTTAGAGACGAGTTCGCGAACAAAGATATCGCGATCGGAATAGAGCCACTGTTTGATGATGGGCAAGATGTTTTCGCTATGAATAGCAAGTCGACCTTTGGACATAAGAAATTCTCCTGATTGATAACCGCAAGAACATTATAAATATTTGAAAAAATTTGTCAATAAGATATTCATAGTCTCAGCAATTCCTGCCATTAATGTCTAACACAGAACTCAGTAGAGTAAGGGTGGGGTAATTCCCACCCTTACTCTACTGAGTTCTGTGGTGTAAACCTTTAAGGACGAATGCAAAAAAATAGCGGGAGCCGCCGTTATAGTCTTTGCTTAAGCGTCTATTTCTATTTATACCCAAACAAATTCAAGAATTGATTTGGGTATAACCAAGCAAAAGTCCTTTCTATAGTACTTTGAATTAAAAATTTTATGATACTGGCCATAAATTCTTCAGAGCTATAAGGTCTTGCCCACAACGTTTAAACAAAACGCAAAGAGGCTAAGACGCTATGACGCAAAGAAATAAAAATAAACTTTCCTATGATATGATTGCATCAGCTATCGAGGTACACCACCGGGTTGTCAACGGTCTGTAATCTTTTTACGCTTAGCTTCTTTGCGTTGTTAAATTGTTTAAAGTAAGTTAAGAACCTGTCTTCATACTTGAAATGAGCTAATTTCGAATTTAGCCATTTGAAGTGTGAAGACAGGTTCTAAGTATCTTCCATGAAGCTAAGGAAGGATTCGCGTATTGCACTAGAAAAATTCTTTAATTTTTTTTAAAAAGGTTGCCAAACACCCTCTAAAAAGTATTGTTGACGAATCTGGCTTGGCAAATGAATGAGCATGACGCATAGTGAAATCTTCCTAAACCGATTCTAGCGCTGGTTTAATAACCAACTTTTAGGAGAGTATCTAAAAAGGAGGTGTTATGAATTCTCAACAAAAATCTACATCAAAGCAAAGTCAGAGCCAAAACATTCCCGGAAATAAATCACAGGAACAATATTCATTATTTGATTGTCCTGATTTTGGGGGTGGTGATAAGCCAGGTCCACACCCAAGGTGTCTGTCTACTCTTCCTGACAATATTGATGAACTGGTTAATCACTTCAAGAGTCAATCTGATAGTGTTTAGAAGAGCAGTTTTGTTTTAACCCATATTCCACACCTAATGCGCATGCAAAACGCAGTCTTTTGATCCTCAAAATGATAAACAATACTCGCAATATTTAAAAATATTGCTGCGTTTTTTATCGCCTTGAAAATCAAAATTTTATATTTTTCAATTTAGCATTAGGTGTGGAATGTGTATTTTCAAAAAAACTATATCTCAATTTTAACAATTGAAGTGTGGAACTCATAACAGTTGCAGGGCTGTTTAGGTATCATTCCTAGTTGGAAGTCGGGCCCAAAAAAGTAAGACCGCTCTTTTCGCCGTAAGGGCTTGTCAGGGACGGGTAACATAGGCAATTTCACTCTTTTTATATCAAGTGTATGGAGAAGGAAAAAACTATTTGCATTGTTGGACGAGGGGTCGATCCTACAAAGCATTTGAGCTTAATTGCATTAAATAAGCTGCAAATGTCAGATAAAATAATAGGTATCGAATCTGAAAAATCGTTCTGGAAAAAGCAGCAGATAGAGTGTAATCTCCCTAACATTGAGTATATCGAACATCTTTACAGTAGTTCGGATATGGATTTGGTTAATTACGATCGGTTCGTAGCATATGTATTAGATTTGTCGTCTCAATATGTATTTTTGTCCCTTCTTGTAGCGGGTCATCCTTTGCTTGGAGTCTCATTTATCGAACGGTTAAAAACAAAAATTCCTCGCAATACAAAGCTAGAGATCATTGAGGGAATTTCCAGTTTCGATACAATGATGTCATTGTTGCAAATCGATCCCCTTGAGCAGGGAACTGTTATTTTGGATGCAAACCGTTTGTTATTATTCCGATATGAGATAGAAAAATCTTTTGGTTATTTTGTTTATCATATATGTTCTGTGGGTAATTCAACAACAAACTACCTTTCTCCAGGTGAAAATAACCGAGTCGATTTGTTAAAGAGCTACCTGCTGCGATTTTACTCTCCCGAGAAAGAGATGGTGCTTTGTCGAAGTGCTAACGGGAACAGCGAAAGATCTACCCTCGCATATGTGAATCTTAGTGAACTGGACAGCTGTTTAGCTAAAATCGATTATAGTACTACCCTTTATATACCACCAGAAAAACCAAATAAATTGGATTGGGAATTTCTAGAGTTATTGAGAGCATAGTATGAAAGGGCCACTTAACAATAAATGGTTGCAACTTGCCTTGGTGGTGGTACTGGTTCAGCAGATGTTGGTTGCAAGTGGGACGTTTTTTTTAGGGGAGCTGGCGAGTCAATTTCCTATTAGCGGGTTTAATACGATACTCTCTGTATTCTTGTTTTTCTGTATTTTCTTGCCAGGCACCGTTGTCCACTATTGGGTGGTGTGGTTCACAGTCAAAGCATTGCGTTTTGCGCAGTTTGCCTATCTTAATCAGTATGTAGAAGTCAATCACAATAATCCCACACATTGGAAAAATGAAAATTCCAAGCACATGAAGCACGATATCATGTGTCGAGGTGGTCAAGACGCGATTCAAGCTGCAATCAGTTTTTTCGTTGATACTGTTGCGACTTCTTTAAATATTATCTTTAATACGGTGGCGATTATTCTTGTGACAGACGTGATGATGGGTATTATCATCATTACTGCGGGGGTGTTGGGGATAGGGGTGATTTACCTTGCACAACACACGATCGCAGAGTGCAGTCGGAACGAGATGTTAGCCGATAATAATTTAAATGCGCACTTAAGTCGGAGTTGGGATAACATCGTTTTGGGTAATGTTCCGTACTATGAAAGATGGAAGCAATGCTTTCATAGTCTATTCTTTACTGCGGAAAATACGTCTCTTCAATTAGTGAGAAGAAAAGACTGGGCAGTGAGTGTAGCAGCAATGGTGACAAATGGAATAGTTCTTGGAGGATCTCTTTTCTTAGCTTGGACATACCAAGCTTCTACTTCTTTTGTTTTGGCAATTTTCGTGATGTTGCCAAGAAGTCTTCAAATTGTGATGCATATACAAATTATCCAAAGCTATATTGCTCGCTGGAAAAACATACGTGAAAAATTAGCCATAGCATATGACAGTTTGATTCCCTTACAGTCTCTTGATTTGTCAGATTTCATTCAATCCGATGCCATGCGGGTTAGCCTGGATAAACAGAATTACCCAGTAAGCGAAATTGAGAGTTTCTTAGTGGCCAAGAAAAAAGGAAGAATGACAATAACAGGACCAAATGGGGTGGGAAAATCGAGTTTATTACTTGTTTTTGAAGAACAAATTCAACTCTTCGGCTATCTATCTTCCAGCCCAGCATCAGCTAATGGTGCAAGAAGCTCAACTTAGCCTTTCTTCAGGAGAATTAGCTCTTGCGGCTTTAAAAGACATACAGAGAGCACAAGAACCCATACTTTTTCTCGATGAATGGGATGCTAACCTCTCCAGAGAAAATCGATTATTAATCGATGATTTAATAGAAAAGATTAGCCAAGATAAGGCAGTTGTAGAAATACGTCATGACAAGTAATACAAGGTGTTTATGGAGGATTCCTCGGCCACAACAATTACTCTTACAACCAAGTGCTCTGGTGGGTGTAGGCATTGCCCTTTTTCAATGGAGGGGCTTCCACCTTTGTCTATGGAGCCATCAGTAGCAGTTAAAATGAGCAAGCAATCGAATAGTCAATTGCTTATATTTTCTGGTGGTGAGCCATTTGAGCATCCTGACATATTGATCCTTCTTCAAAGTCTTTCATTGGAACGCAAGTCGTTTAGAATCGCAACGGGAGGGTTTGTAGATCTTTCGTGTTGGGTGGAGACATTAAAACATCTCCATTTTTTTGGAGCATTGCAAGGGATTTCCATTGGAACAGATGTTATCAGTTCTAGAGTGAATGATGCAAGATGGGTACTTCCTTGGAAAAGGAATATTCAATTGCTGATAAAGGCGAAAATATCGTTTTCACTAACGATCACTGTTGGAAATGATTTGGTTTTCACTCATTTTAACTTATGGGAATGGGATCGTCGGTTTGTGAAAAACCCAGAATTTATCTATGTCAGATATGCGGATGAAGAGTTGGCTAAAGAATGGACTAGGCAAATAGCGACTACGTTTAGAGGGGTGAATGTTGTATTGGATTCTTTTGCTGAGCAATTGGAAAAAGCATAGCTGTTCTTCTTCTTGGCAAGGTTGCGGCGAAGGGGCTTCATTTTTTTTGAAGAGGGATGTAAAAGAGATATCAGGAGGATCCTAAAGGCGGGTTCCACCAATGGTGGTATCTTCCCAGTCGAAATGGTCGTTTTGGATGATATGGATTGAAAGGGGGAGGTTTTCTCACATTTTTTTTGGAGAAGACCACCAGTAGTCGTGATGACCACGGATCATCTAAGAAAATGATAAAGCATGTTTTTGTAATGGTCCCCCAAAATAGGACCACTTGCTAAGCTTATAGCCTCTCAAAAATGTGGAGGCAAAAATGTCACAAAGAAAACGGCACACACCCGAATTCAAATTAAAAGCAGTAATCGAAGTGTTAAAGGGGAAAAAGACGGCATCCCAAATTGCCGGTGAACTTCAAGTCCACCCTATGATGCTTTCACAATGGAAAAGTCACTTCCTGGAAAATGGCGCTGATATTTTCAAAAAATCGAGCAAGAGGAAAAGCTCTTCTCATGTACACCTTGAGGAGACAGCGCTGTTTGAGCAGATTGGAAGGCTTAAAGTTGAAAATGAATGGTATAAAAAAAAATTGGGGAGCTTTCAGTAGTGGAACGAAGAGATATCATAAACCACAAAGATAGAGAATTTTCCATCAGAGAACAGTGTCGTCTGCTAGATATTCATCATTCTGGATTTTATTATATCCCTAAGGAGGTTTCAGAAGATGAGCTTGCATTAATGAGAGCAATTGATGAAGCCTATTTGAAGCATCCATACTAAGGAAGAAGGAGAATGACCCTAGAAATGAACGCTCAGGGCTTCGATGTTGGTGAAAAGGCTGTGAGATCAGCGATGATTTTAATGGGGTTGGAGGCTATATATACCCAAACAAGCAGCATAAAAAATACCCTTACCTAATGAGAAATCTAGAAATCAAACATTCAAATCAAGCCTGGGCTGCAGACATAACCTATATCCCTCTTAGAGGGGGATTTGGATATCTTTTTGCAATCATAGACTGGCATTCCCGTTACGTAGTAGATTGGGAGATCTCATCCTTGCTTGACACTGAGTTTTGTCTAGAAGCCCTTGAAAGAAGTGTATTATTAAAGAATTTGTCAATCAAAACCCCGATTCTACAATCATTTTTGGAGTAAAGTTGAGGTAATCGGCGGCGACGAGGTGGTAGTCGATGCCGCGAAAGTGTCCAAAAGGGGGTGTTGCTTGGGGGAGAAGGCCGTGAAGGTGGCCGAAGAGGCAGATATCGATGCGGTATTTTTCGAGAAGGTCTGAGGCGGGAGTTGCCTCTCCCTGTGGCCCGATCGGCGGATAATGGGTCATTACCATGCGCCTTGAGGCATTGGGATTGAGAGATTGGAGACTCTGTTCGAGGCGGATTAATTCCCGTCGGTAGATTTTATCCCGCTCTTGTTCTTCTTCTTGGCAAGGTTGCGGCGAAGGGGCTTCATTTTTTTTGAAGAGGGATGCAAAAGAGATATCAGGAGGATCCCAAAGGCGGGTTCCACCAATGGTGGTATCTTCCCAGTCGAAATGATCGTTTTGGATGATATGGATTGAAGGGGGGAGGTTTTCTCGCATTTTTTTTGGAGAAGACCACCAGTAGTCGTGATTACCACGGATCATCACTTTGGGTCCTGGAAGGTGATCGATCCAATCAAAATCGGGCTTTGCTGCATCGAGGCGCATGGCCCAGGAGATATCACCGGGAAGAAGGACCAAGTCGTGGGGTTGCACCCTTTCTTTCCACTCTTTTTCGATGCGGTGCATATAGTCGTGCCACTCGGGACCAAAGACGTCCATCGATTTTTCGGGAATGCTTTTAGCAAGGTGGAGATCGGCGATAGCCCAAATAGAAGACATGCTCATCAGTGGTTAAGAAATTGGTAACGGTAGAGTTTTTCATAGATTCCTTTTTTATCCAAGAGTTGTTGGTGGCTGCCTTCTTCAGCAACGATACCTTCTTGGAGGACGGCGATGCGATCGACATCTTTGATGGTGGATAGGCGGTGGGCGATGACAAGGGCTGTTTTATGAGGGAGGATTTTTTGTAGCGTTTCTTGGATTAAGTGTTCCGTTTTTGTGTCGATATTGGCGGTGGCTTCGTCGAGGAGGAGGAGGCTGCGGTCGTGTGCGAGGGCTCTTGCTAGGGTGACGAGCTGTTTCTCTCCGAGTGAGAGGGCATTACCCTGGGCGAGAAGGGGGGTTTCTAGTCTTTTGGGCCACTTGGCAACAATGGACCCGAGTCCAACATAATCGACGACCTGTTCGATTTTTCCTTGAGAGATATTTGGATGGTGCAAGGAGATGTTTGCAGCGAGAGTATCGGTAAAGATCCATGGATCTTGGGAGACGACGCTACATTGGGCACGGATGGAGGCGCGGGTGTAGTCGTGGATGTTTTTCCCGTTAATGAAGATATTCCCCTTTTGGTGGTCGTAGAAGCGGAGGAGGAGTTTCAGTACGGTGCTTTTTCCGGCTCCTGTCATGCCTACGAGAGCGGTCGATTCCCCTTTGTTGAGAGAGAGGTTGAGCCCCTTGAGGATCCATTGTTCGCTTTCGTAGGCAAACCAAACGTTGTCAAAGACGATCGATTCCATGGATTCAAGGGGGATGGCATGGGGAGCATCGGGTGCTTCGGGTTTTTCTTGAAGAGTGGCAAAAACCCGTTCTGCAGCGGCTTGAGCCGAAAGTAGGATATTGTAGCGTTCGGCCAGATCCCATAAGGGACGGAAAAAGAGAAAGATGTAAAGGCTGTAGGTAAAAAATGTGCTTGTTGGGAAGGAGAGCGTCGTTGGTGTCATAAGGATGAGGACGAAAAAGACGAGGATGAGCGAGAAACTTTGTAATGAATCGAGGCTGGCAAAGAACATGGAATAGTAGTGGGAGGTACGGCTATTTGCCAGGCGGTAGTCGTGGTTGATTTCATCGAAATGCCGTTTTTCTCTTTTTCGCAGGCCGAAGTAGCGGATGATATGGGCTCCTGTGATGTATTCTTGAACGAAGACATTCATAGCGGAGAGGACGGCTCGGATTTTGGCATAAATTTTTTGGATCGAAAGGCGAAAAGTGTGAAGGATCCACCAAGCGATGGGAACGATCAGGAGTAAAACAGAGCCGAGAGTGGCATCGACGATAAAAATCCCACATCCGATCCCTATGAAAAGAATGAGGTTACTGATCATGGGAACCGCACTTTCCGTAAACATTTGGCTGATCTTATCGACATCGTGAATCGAGCGAGAAATCAATCTCCCTACGGCATTTTTTGAAAAAAAATCGATGGGGAGCGATTCAATATGGAGGTAGACTTCATTCCGCAGGGTGAGAAGGGCTTTTTGGCCGACAAAACTTTTGATATAGGCCGTCCACGTTTCAAAACCGTATCCGGCAACGAGAAAGAGGAGAAGATAGCTATTGTGGAGGAGGAAGGGGCGCAATGTCTCCTCGGATATGGAGAGGGCTTCATCGACAAACCATCCTAGTACAATGGGAACGGCAGCTTCAATCCCTTTTGCAAGAAGGAGAAGGAAGATGGCAAGAGAGATCCATCCTTTATAGGGAGAAAAGTAAGAAAAGAGGCGGCGGAGTGTTCGATTATCAATCCCTGTCTGGTCGATTTCTTCTTCTTTATAGTGACGAAAGTAGGTTTTCATGTTGTGCCTCGATGGAGATCCACGAGAGCAGAGTAGTGGCCTTCTATCTTTTTCAGGGTTTTAGGAGAGCCTTTTTCTACAATTTGCCCATCGATCATGTAGAGCACAAGGTCCATTTGTTCGAGGATAGTAGGGCGATGGGTGATGAGGAGGACTGTTTTTCCACGCAATCGTTTCTGGAGGGAGGCAAAAATCTTTTGTTCGGTATTCGAATCGACAGCGGAGAAGATATCGTCCAAAAAAACCATGGATCGGTTGACGAAGAAGGCGCGTGCCATGGAGATCCGTTGTTTTTGTCCTCCCGACAGGGTAACTCCACGCTCTCCGACAGGCGTTTCATAGCCGTAGGGGAAGGAGTGGATCGTTTCATGGAGTTCGGTCTCTTTGGCGATGACATCGAGTTCTTCTTGTGTCGATGATTCTTTGGCAAAGGCGATATTTTCTCCAATCGTGCGGGAGAAGAGGAAGGGGATCTGTTCGACTTGGACGATCGCTTCGGAGAAGGCTTCTAAGGGATATTCGTGGATGTCGTGTTCGCCAAGAAAGATCTTCTTTTTTGGGATTTCATATTCGCGACAAAGGAGGCGGAAGAGTGTCGTCTTGCCGGCACCAATAGGTCCTGTGATGCCGACGAAGGATCCTCCTTCAATGGTGCAGGAGAGGTTGTGTAGGGTTGGCTTATCTCCTTTAGGATATGTGAAGGAGAGGTTGTCGATCCGAATGGGGGCTGAGGGAGGAATACGCAGAGAAGAGGGGAGATCATCGACGATTTCAAGGGGTTCGTCATAGAGGATAAAAAGGCGTTCGTAAGCGGCTTTCCCCTTTTGATAAAAAGGGAAGATCCAACCGATCATGAGGAAGGGAACGAGGGTATACGACTGGATCCACATGAAGGAGATGAAATCGGTACCCGAGAGATTTTTCCAGTTGTACCATTGTGATACCCCCATAAAAGCAACAAGAAGGAGGGTGATGATGCGAAAGAGAAGGGATATCAATGGATATAGGGCTCCTTGGTAGGTGCTAAATCGCGTTGCATTCGATTCGAGATTTTTTCCTTCTTTCCAAAATTTGTTTAAGGATCGCTCTTCGGCTCCATAACTTTTTACGAGAGTGATTCCGGAAAAATTTTCTTGTGTCATCGTACTTAGTGTGGCTAATGAGCGTTGCACTTCTTGGGAGAGGGAAAACAGTTGGGTGCGGAAACCGATGAGGATAACGGGAACAAGAGTCATAGGGAAAAGGGCAAGGCACCCTAAGGGGAGAGAGATCCAGAAGAGGGCGATAAAAGCGGGAACGGCAAGGGTGATGCAGAAGATGGGGAAGAGGAGTCCTGGGCCAAGGACATCACTAAACGCGGTCATATCGTTTGTGAGGCGACTGAGAAGGTCTCCTGTGGGATGGCGGTCAAAAAAAGCGGAAGATTGTCGTTGGATGCGCTCAAAGAGAAGGCTTCGGATTCTCTCTTCTTCTTTCCAGCTAAGGAGCATGAATAGCATGCGCATGGTATAGCGACAAAGGCCGCTCAAGAGAGTCAGCCCGAGGAGGAGAAGCATCCAAAAAAAAGGTCGTTGCATCACGGGATAGGGCACTTCTTTCGTTCCGTCGATGATGGAGATCGCTTGACGTAGCAAAAGAGGGTTGGCGATCAAGAAGAGATTGGCTAAAAGGACAAGACACGTTGCCAGGATGAGGCGTCCCTTATTCCTTTTGCAAAGGAAGAGGATCTGTTTGAAGAGGGTAGATTCCATATTTTTATCAAGGTATACTATCAAGATATTGATGAACTTTGCACCACTTTTTTCTTCTTCCGTTTTCCATATGACCAAGTTCAAAATCTTGTGTACATTCATGGCTTGATTGGTAGTTTCTTTCTCTTTTCTGAACCATCTTACAATCCCGTTGTTGGGAAAAGAAGGGATATGATAACGTTTTTTTTCAGCTTTTTTGTCGAAAGGAAACGCTTTGTCTCGCATTCTCTTTCTGCTTGTTTTCTCTTCGGTTTTTCTTTTTTCTCATGATGCTTCTGTTACCTGTCACACTGTGGATGGGCTTCTCCCTACTGTGGATCAGCAGGGGAATTCTCAAGGGGTGGTTTATGGGTGTGTGAATGTCATCACGGGACATCTGACGCTGCAGGAGAAAGATTTAAGTGGGGCGGGCCCTTTGCCTATGGCTGTGAGCCGAAGCTATTCTAGTGGCAATTCTTTTTGGGGTACGTTGCATACGGGATGGAATTTTGACAATTTCTCTTGGTGCCTTTTGCAACGGAGGGGAAAAGAGGGGTGGGTACAGGAGGCTAAGCCTTATAATAAGATCACCTACTTTATGGAGGGGGGAGGTGTTGTTCAGACGAGGGGGCACCATGTAGAAAAAGAGAGGGTGGTGTACGACTTAATTAATGAGGAGAGTTCGTATAGGGGGTGGTGTCATCCGGCACCTATCTTGGGAGGGAGGGCGCATCGAAAAAATCTTCGGTATCACGTCATGGATCCCCATCCACAAGCGAAGAAGAGGTGGAAAATAGGGATGGGGGTGGGGCTGTTTATTCGTTCTCTTCCTACAAGTGTTTTCGTTATCAAAGGGATGGTAAGGGGGTTTTTGATGAGACTCTTCTGCTTCCTATCGAAAGCGTTTGTTATCCTAATGGGCAAAGGAACGATTTTTCTTGGTGGAGAGATGGGGAAAGGGTGATCAAGTTTGGGAAAACGACTCCGGCTTTCACGCAAGTGACTTATCGTAGTTGTCAGGGGAATGTTTTTGGTGGGTACCACCTTGACCGTCGGTTCTCTTATGGGGATCGAAGAACCGACATACTCTTATTATCACTTCGTCGAGTGGGAGAAAGGCGATTTATACGCTCGTTCCCCACACTCTACATGAGAAGAGTGAGTTTTACTATCTCGATAGGGTGCAATACTTCATGGGTGATAA
>CALOCV010000007.1:0-61415 GCA_942491955.1 Parachlamydiales bacterium | reverse complement strand
ACACAGAGAGGTTTTTTTTATTAATTATTTGGTTCTCTGAAGTATCTGAAGGACAGGAAACTGATCCTTTAACAGGTGCGATCATATTGATATGGTTGTAGAGGATCAAGTAATCATAGAAATTAAATCGGTGAACGGAATAGCGCCAATACATGAAGCACAACTATTGTCATATTTACGGCTCTATGGAGCCTGCACTCGAGGATTACTTATTAATTTTAATGTAAAACGACTAGTAGAAGGCATTCGCAGAATGAAGATATAAAACCCTCTCTGTGTCCTCTGTGGGCTCTGTGGTAGTTTTTTATTATTATCGATTGAAATTTATTTATTAAAAAGATTCTGAACAGGCTCTTATGAGTTTATGAGATCGAAAACTTAATTTTCAGGAAAAAGATGAACATGAATTTGCAATTTTATTTTTTAGAATTGGTATAATATGTCCCGATCAACAAGTTATCCACGATCTACGCTCCTGGACAAAAATCAGGTTATTCCCCTCATCCTACTCGCCCTTCTATTGCTTGTTCTGGGTTTGACTGTCCTTTATGGATGGATCACAGCAAATCATACCCTTGTTCAAATTGAACTTTTTTTCCCTTACATGCAATTAACCGCAGCCATTGGATTTGTGCTGTCGGGTCTTGCTCTTTTTTCTATCGCATTCCAGTGGCATCTTACTGTTAGGGTTTGTTCTATCCTCTTGTTTACTCTTTCGCTCTTCTCCATTGTTCAACACATCTATCCTGCTGTATGGGAGTGGGAAGAGCATTTGATTCAACGGCTTTTTGGATCAATCCCTTTCCCCTCGTATCCGTTACCCATCCCCACTCTTTCTGCCTTCTTTATCTCGAGTATTGCTCTTTATTTCATCAGTTTAAAGAAGAAGAAGCTGTTATTCTATGCTTCTATTAGTGTGGTGGGAACCATTGTTTATGGAATTGGTTTCAATCAGCTCATTCAATACGCTTTTGACACCTCTTTATTGCAAAGAACACCGACAGCCGCTGTAGCGATCCACGCCTGTTTTGGATTGATGATCCTCGGTTTTGCTATTGCTTATTATTCTTACATCGTCATTGTTCACTCTCTTGCACCGCAACTCGTCAATTGGTTTCTCCTACAAATTGCCATTCTTTCGAGTTTTTTTGGATATACCATTTGGTCCAATCTCATCTCTTATGAAGAGAACAATCTCTCTCATATGGTCGAGCACAATGCAATTGTTTTTTCCAACGCCCTTAATTTTACGCTAGTTCGAGATTATGCCTCAGTGATTCGTATGGCGAATCGTTGGGATCAACACGAAGAATATTCAAAAAATTTATGGGAATCGGATGCTCTTAATTATCTCAACTCCTATCGCGCAATGAAAGGGATTGAGTGGATTGATACGGAGGGGCATCGGAAAACATTCATTAAGGAGGTTTTTCCTGAACAGGAGAAACAAATTAAGGAGTGGAGCTTTAGCTATTATGAGAATATGGTCAAAGAGCGGGAAAAAGTCGATCGCTTTTTTATTGATCTATTTGATGATAGAATTTATCTCCTCTATTTTCTTCCCATACAGAAAGAGGGCAAGGATGATGGGCATTTAGTGATATACTACGACCTCAATTTTGTTCTTAGCATGATCCAAAGTATTCTTCTTTTTGAAAATGAGCATTTTAATGTCCATGTCAATGGAAAAGAAATTTTTTTTTCAGGTGTATGTTCGCAAGATAACGGAAAGATATATATTGGTTCTTCCAGCTTTCCTTTTATTGACACTTTTTGGGAGGTACAAACGTGCTTGGATCCTATTGCGCAAAGGCGATACTACACCTATATTCCCTTTTTTGTAGCTTTTGTCATCGCTGTGAGCACTGTTTTGCTCCTATTTGTTCTCTATTATTATTTCCAATCGCAAGTTCATAAAAAAAAATTCTTAGAGTCTGAACATGCGACGGCTTCGTTTCTTGGAAGTGTAAGCCATGAAATTCGGACCCCTCTTCAAGGAATCCTTGGCACTTCTTCTCTACTAGAGACGACTCCTCTTAATCCTAACCAAGAACGACTGGTGCACATCACGCATGAATCAGGAAAAATTCTTCTTGATCTCATTAATGACATCATTGATCTCTCTCGTATTGATGCGGGCGATCTGGTATTTTCTTTCGAAGAGGTCTCTTTAAAACCCTATTTTAATGATATTACCGATCTTTTTCAGGATCATTTTGCGAAGAAAAATCTTTATCTGAAATTCGAAACAAGGCTATCTGATGAAGAGACGGGCATCATCGAGCCCAAACGTTTACGACAAATTTTAATCAATTTGATAGGAAATGCCCTCAAATTTACAAGTGAAGGGGGAGTCACTCTTTATGTAGAAAAATGCACATTTTGGACAGGGACATCATGGTCTCTGCTCATTCGTGTGATGGATACGGGGAAGGGAATACCCAGAGAGAAAATGCCTTATATCTTTGATCGCTTTTTCCAAGTCGATGCATCGCATACAACTGAGACGCAAGGAACGGGGCTTGGATTGACGATCACAAAAAAAATGATTGAAAAAATGAATGGAACAATTACAGTAGAGAGTGAAGAGGGTGTTGGTTCGGTCTTTACGATGACGATCCCTCTGATTCCTCCGGAAAACACCGGGAAAAAGAAAACCATGAGAAAAATTTCCTCTTCTTTTCCCTCTTTACGCGTACTGATTGCAGAGGATTACGATTTCAATTTGGAAATTTTAGTACAGATGATGTCGTTATTTGGAATGGAAAAAATTGATACCGCGATGGATGGAGTGCAGGTGCTTGAAAAATTCGCCGCGTCTTGTAAAAACCATCACTGTTATGATGTGCTTTTTCTCGACATGCATATGCCAAAAAAAGATGGATATGAAGTGGTTAAGGAGATCAAGCAAACCTGTCCTAATCCCCCCTCTTCTTATTGCGATTACGGCGAGTGCTCTTGGGCAAGAGAGGCAGCGATGCTTTGATATAGGCATTGATGATTATCTTACCAAACCTCTTGAATTAGAAGAACTTGAAGAAGCTTTATGTAAGTATTTTCCCGATAAGCGCGTCCCTGTATAGATTCTCAAAAACCGACTATTTTGCATTTTAATGCACAATAGTCTTGACTATTTTGCATTCCAATGCACAATAGTCTTTATGAAGCGCTACCAAAAGTCTTTGATTCTTGCAGATTTGCAAAAGAAAATGGTCTTGCTAGCTGGACCGCGGCAAGCCGGTAAGACGACATTGTCCAAAGAAATTGGAGAGGAATTCGATGCAACGGTTTATCTCAATTATGATCACATGGGAGACCGAAAAATCATCGAGGAAGAAGCTTGGTTACCTTCGAGTGAACTTCTCATTTTTGATGAAATTCACAAAATGCCGAATTGGAAGACCTATTTAAAAGGAGTCTATGATACCAAGCGTGCCCACCAGAAAATCCTTGTAACGGGCAGTGCAAGGTTAGAGGTATTCAATCAAGTGGGAGATTCTCTTGCGGGAAGGTACTTCCTTCATCGGCTAATGCCACTTTCTCCTGCAGAATTAAAAAAAATTGGTGAGAGTGTTGACCTCAACCGCTTCATTGAAAGAGGAGGATTTCCAGAGCCGTTTTTATTTGCAGACCCCGTCGATGCCAAGCGATGGCGACTACAGTATGTTGATAGTTTGCTTCGAATTGATGTTTTAGATTTCGAGAATATCCATAATTTAAAAGCGATAAGATTGGTTTTTGAATTATTAAGAGAGCGGGTAGGTTCTCCTATTTCGTATCGTTCGATTGCCGAGGATGTTTCTATTTCACCCAATACTGTGAGAAAATATATTTCCATTTTGGAAGCATTATACGTCATCTTTCGCGTTGTCCCTTTTTCAAAAAATATCGCCAGAAGCCTCCTTAAGGAGCAAAAATTTATTTTTGGCACCGAACAAGTCGGGGGGATCTCGGGATTCAATTTGAAAATCTTGTCAGAACATGCTTATTGAAGCATATTTCTGAGAAAAATCGATTATCTGAAAGCGGAAGATTACTCTCCTTTTCTATTTACGCACGAGATCGAGAGAGTTGGTTTTGCGCTAGTTAAGGACAATCCAATTCGAAAAAATTATTCAAGTGGAACATGCTGTCAATCGTCGCCTAGATCCAGGGGTATTATTTTCATGAAAATATAGACATTTCTCGATTCAGAGTTGTTAAAAAGAGTTAAAACGAGGGTATGTCAATCGGGGAGTTGAGGTGATCGACGGTTCACAATTTCTCGAAGAGCTCTGTTACCATGAAGCTTTGCACTGAACCCGCATAAAGCCCAAATAATACAGCTAGTGCTCCGATAACACTGAATGTTAGGGTTGACGGAGCACTAATTGGCAAAACTAAATAAGGGGTAAAATATATCTTCATTTCATTAGGCAATGGCGATGATTTTTTTCTCCCAAAACACCTATTTATCGATTTTGAAGCAAAATCCACAATTTTGCCATGAGCACAAAATTTTGCACTACGCCAAGCGCTCTCCTCAATTCTTTTATGGGGATGTTTCTTACCAGGAATTTGCAAAAAATTACTCCCCAAAAGGTTGGGCAGGTCGGAAAATCATGGCACTTCCCGCGGCGGTTTGGTCGGGAACGGTTAAAGTGATTTATCACATTGCTAAAGGGATTCTTTGGGGAATTCCCAAACTTGTCTTTTCTCGCGATATACGCTTTTTAAAAGCGCAATGCTTCCATATTGCACGCGACGGACAAGAGGCTTTTGGGCGGTTGGTTTCTCTATTTAATGACCGGTATGGGCTCTATCACACGCAATCGAGCACTTTTCACAAAACGTGTTATGACTGTTTTGCGTTCAATGATTTTGCAAAACTCTCTCCATCGCAGCAGTACCGACCATTTTCAGATAAGCAACAGAAAGAGGAAGCGCAAAAGATCTCATTAGAGGTCTACAGGCAAAAAGGAAAAGAAGAGCGTGAAGAATTGCAGCAAAAACTTGCATTACCTCTTGATCATTTCAAACGCAACTTGGGAATATCTTTTGATCAATTTATTGATCAAGCAGATACAGAATCTTCTGAAAGAATTAACTCTTAAAGACGTCGGGATGATCTGGAAATCATCTCCCTTTCCATTTGCTTGTAGCAAAAGAGAAATTTCTTTCCTTGACTCTTGGAGATTTTCACAACAAACTCTCCTTAAACAACGAACACCGACAGCGTCTTTTTTTGCAAAAAAGATTCCGCATGCTTGCCAGCCCTGATCTCCGACAACAGCAGATGCCGGATGGGGTTGACTTTTTATCGATCTCTATCAAGGATATTCCTGATTTATCGCCCGCTTTCATCCGTCGTCATATTCCCGAAATCCCACCGGAAGCCTTTCTTTTTTTTAGCGGCGACCAGCTGAAAGGAATGCCTATTTCTCAGTTAAATCACTCGCAAGCGATATACCTATTTACGGAAGATAGGGATAACAGGGAACTTCTGAAAAAGAAGCTTACTCTTTTCGATCCAAAAGAGGTGGCGGCATCGATCTATCGATCTATCGTTGATTCAAGTTTGTTTGACTTACTTACAGAAGAAGTGGTTAAACAAGTATCAACGGAATATATTCGAGAGGCCCTTAGAAAAGGTGCTTCTGACGTTTACCACCTATGTTCCAAAGAGCACTTGCAACAACTCGAGTTCTCTTCTCTATCTGCTTCGGCCATCAAACTTCTTTTCCCCAATCGAGATGAGAAAGTCAAAGGAACGTTTTGCGTATCTACCAGCTACAGAAGTCGAAATTGCCTTACGCCTAGAGAAGTTGGATGAATCGTTAGTGGAATTACTTTCACCAGAACAGTGGAAAAGCTTAGACTTTTCTCGTTTTTCGCAAAAAACCATTAACTTATTATTCCCATCTTATTCCATCGATGAGTTACGGGAAAAGCACACATCTTCATCAAGGGTTTTTCGAATAGTTAATGGTTATGTAGAAGAGAAAAGCGAAACGAAATGTCGTTATTCCGAAGAAGAATTGCAAGAGATGTCGGAAAAACTGAGGACAGTGAATAGAGAGCATTTGTCTTATCTTTCCTCAGAACAGAGAAAAAACCTAGAACCTCGTCTTTATCAAAAAGAGAAAAAATCGCCTCCTCCTCGTCGTTCGCCCCCTCCTCAACGTCCACCTCCTTTTTTCTCTTCGGATCCATTTATGCATTTCTTTACCCGTGGCTTCAACGGTGATTCTTTCTTTAATGATTCTTTCTTTAATGATTCTTTCTTTAATGATTCTTTCTTTAATGATCCCTTTTTTGCGCAATTTTTCCAGGGTGGAGGATCTAGCACGAGATTTTCTGGACAAGGTCCGTCACAAAATGTTCCAGTAACGCCGAATCTCAACAACAAATATAAAATTTTAGATTTACAACCCAATGCATCGGAAGACGCTATTAAACAAGCCTATAAAAAACTCGCCCGTAAATATCATCCCGACAAGCATCCACAACAAGCCCATGAATCCACCGAGGAGCATGCAAAAAGGCTGGAAGAGAACACGAAAAAATTCCAAGAAATCAGCGAAGCTTTTAAAACGCTGATAGAATCTAAGCAAAAAAATCTTGAGGGAGAGGCTTATCGCGCGAACGGCACGTTCGTGCGATGGCGTTCTTTCGAGAAAGCGACAGCTTTCTCAAAAAAACAAAGAAGCTGTAGTGAAGCAAACGTCATAAGCAAGCGACAAACATGAAGGCTGCGAAGCAGCCGCAGGGGTCTGGGGAGCCATGCTCCCCAGCGGGGTTTGGGGCAGAGCCCCAACAAAAAACTAGCGGACGGGGCAGGCGCCGTTGAGGCAGTCTTCGAGGATTTCTTCGTCGCGCATTTCGATTCCTGAGTAGTCGATTTCTTTGAGTTGGGAGGCATAATCTTCGTAGGCTTTTTGGGTCACGACCTCTTGAGGGAGGTAGGCGTAGCCGAGGTCTTCTGCATTTTTTGTGGGGTCGTTGCGGAAGAGGAAGGAGACACCGACGTAGCACTCCCAATTTTCCATGAGCCAATCGATGATTTCCGGCACTTCGGAAGGGTCGTAGGAGATGGTATTGGAGACATTTTGTTCACACCAGGTGGTTTGGAGCATACCGTACCATTTTAGTTGTTCGACGGCGGAGTCGAGGTTGACTTCGACCTCTTCGACTTTGCCGGTTTTTCGTGTCACGCTTTTTCTTTGGAAAGGGATATTTTCATATTTCACGGGAAATTTGACGAGGACGGATTCGGGTTCGAAGGGTTTTTCGATCACTTCGTAGCCGGCATTTTTGAATCGTTCGACGAGGGGGTCATGGCGAGAGTATGTGATGGAGTTGAAGACATATTTTCCGAGTGGCATATGGACCCCTTCTGGAACTTCTCCCCATTCCTCTGTTCCCATGATCTTACTGATGGTACCGCTTGGTTTCACGCAGGTGACATTTTTTGGAAGGGGTGAATTGAGTTCATTAGCCATGGTATAGGCGGCGCTGACGGTGATATTGCGCATCCTTTTATAGTCGTAGGAGGAGAGATCGGGGCGAGCGCGGATGCCGGTGAGGCCAACGCCGCAGAGGTGGAGGAAGTCGTTATTGAGGTGCCAAGCTTCTTGTAGGATTTCGTCATGGAGGTCGACCATGGTTTGGCGGTAGTTCATTCTTCCGGCGAGGTAGAGGGCGCGTTCGAGGCCGACTTTATCGCCTTTGAAAGCAAGGACATTCACTTCGGTAAGGTTACAGAAGCTTTTATTCCCGAGGAGGATTTCGACGCAGGGGTTACACCCTTTAAACCAGGGAGCGCGTCGTTCTGCTTCAACGGCATTGATGAATCCGGGTTCGGACCCACCAGCATCGAGCATACGTTCGAAGATCTCTTCGAGTTGATTTCGGGTTGGTTGTGTTGTGAAGAGGAGGCTATTATTGGATTGTTGTCGGTGGGCTTTATCATTAAGCCACCATTCTTTTTTTGCTAGGGCGAAATCGTCCCACTCGGGTTGTCCGTATTCGAAAAGGGCGATCTGTGCGGAGCGGCGGCTAGAGAGGATGGTACCGAGCCAGTTGACGATATCGAGGATATCCATACGGGTGAGGAGCTGATCGGCGCGATCGGAGAGGGTTTGTGCGATGGCTTTGAAGGCTTTTCCGATTTGTTCATCACCGGAAGAGATCCAGCCGTATCCTTTCAGTCGCGTTCCTGCGGGGCGTATTTCGGAGCAATCGAGGATTAGGGTGCGTGCGGGAAATTTCCCGGCGACTAATTTTCCTACAGCTTTTGCCCAAGCGATAGCCGAATCGCCTATTTTGATTGTCCAGGTTTGTGTTTCTGGGTCATAGGTTTCGACATTGCGTTCGATTCCCCCTTTTTCGGTTCTTTGGGAACGGATCACTTTAATTTCTTGTAGGGGACGGCGGAATCCATTGAGGGTACCTGTTACGGGTTTGAAACCAACGCCACAACCTTGTAGGAGGAGCCACAAGACATCGACGACATCGTAGACGGTTTCGACTTGTGTGAATGAGCAGTTGAACATACTTGATTCGCGTTTTCTACTGAGTTCCGTTCCTCCGAGCCACAGGGTACGTCCTGCAGGAGCAATACGTCGTTCGCGGATTAGGACGCGGACCTCTTCTAATTCGTGTTCTTCTCGGGGTTCTAAAGATCTGTTAAGAGCTCGTTCCCACAACCATCGCTGGTGGGAGACGACGCGATCAACAACTTGATCCCAACTTTCGAGGAGAGTATCCCCTTCGCGGATGGGTCGGTGGTAAGTACGGAGCGATGTGGCCATCGCACGAGCGGTAGGTTTCGACATGGTAGTACTCCTGGGGGTTATGAGAATATTGCTGGAAACATGGCGATTGAGCAACGTTCTACGGGGGTATATAGAGGGAACAGGAAATACAATATCTTGTGTTGGATATTCATGCAAGGCACAATATCTTGTGTTTTCTGCCATTCTTGGGTATGTCGATTCCGCTGATAAAAGTCAATGGTCTCTAAAAAAAAAGAAAAAAATAGTATACTATTTTTTCATTAACTTTAGAAAAGAAATCGCATCATGATCATTGTGCCAAAACGGCTTTGTCAAAGAAAATCCCTCACGCTTTTGCAATAACGTTTCTACTATTTTTTCCTTTTCCTCTTCATCAATGCAATGGAAAAAATCACTGCTTATACATAAGAGATCTTGAAAATGTTCTTCCTTTTTAATCAGAGGAAGGAGCGTTTTTGCCTCTTTTCGAAATGTTGCGCGATTCCCATTTTGTACCATGAAAGAGAGAATTTCGAGGTGGAGTTCGAGATCGCTATTTTTTTTTGCCTTTCGGAGAAGAGGATCGAGTTGTTCGACGATGCTATCGGGTTCTTGTTCGGCAAGCAAGCGGAGGCGGAGAAAGGAAAACCAATCTTTGTCACGGACATAAGGAGAGAAATCGTCGAGCAGCTCGAGTGCATACGTGGTATTTTTCATATCTACGACATCAGAGATGAAGTTGTAGAGAAAGGTTTCAAGTGGGTGGGAACAGCATAAAACCAGTTCGGCAAAGGTTTTTTGCGGGTCATTCCCTTCGTCGCATTGTTCTTGGAGAATGAGCAAGAGGTGACTAAGCACGTCTTCGATGGGCTCATAGGAAGCAAGAGCTCTTTCTTCATAAAGTTGGATGAGTTCATCGAGCTCATTGCAGTGATATTTTTTTTCCTTTATATCCATGATGCATCTATACCGCCGTTGTGCTTGTTGGATCGAGAATGGCGATATTTCCTTTTGGTGTAAGAACCGAAAGGGTTCTTGTCTCTCCTTCTATGGCAACAATAAAAATTTTTGCCCCAGGAGTCAAGACCTCTCCTGAAGGCAAATCGACCCTTTCCATAACAACTCCCTCCAGAGGAGCGAGATACGTTTTATAGAAAAGAGAAGAAAAGGTGATTAAAAAAGCCAATCCCGACAAAGAGAGAAGGAATCTCTTTGCAGGAAAAGAGAACCAAAGAGAAAGAGAGAGGATAAGGAAAAAAAAAGAGTGGCAGTGAAAAAAAAGGTACAAGAGAGTGTATAGGGAATGGATAGAGCCGATGGTTCCAATGGTTGATTGAGTTGGACGAGAATTTCATTCAATTTTTCTCTTGTTGGATGGCTCCATGGGATTCTTTTTAATGCTCTCCGATAGTGGAGGGATGCCAAGGGAAGTTGTTCTCTTACCACGTAGATCTCCCCTAATACGGTTTCCATTGCCATTGCTGCTGACTCATTGAGGTTTCTGGTATCGCTAGCAAGAAGTTGTTCTAATGCGACATCTAGAGCTTGTTGTTGTTCAAAAAATGTTGAAGCTTGTTGTGCCTGTTCGATGGCTTGTTGTGGTGTCATCGAAAGAAGAAAAACGCTACTGATGAGGAGCATGAGTGGCGCTCCTTTTCCCCCTCTCTTCTGCCAAAGAAATTGAAAGTAAAGCAAGATAATCCCTAGAGGAATGAGGTAGAAAACACTTGCTGTTTTCCAGAACGGGAGAGATTGCTTCTCTGGTGGCAAAAGGTGGAAGTCAGGGAGGTCGATGGGATTGCTAGCATTTTTCCACGAGGGAGGGGGTTTCCTATCGGCATGTCTGTTTTTCATCACTTTTATGGGGATATCAGGTTGGGTGATGGTGACATATTCCTCTTTTTCTGGTGAAAAGTAAGTAAAAGCAATGGATGGGATATTTTCCAAAAACGTCGCCTGCGGGCGTAGCTGGATGGAGAATTTTTTTGGTTTGTGCTTTGTTCGACAGGTCGAGTGGTAACGGTGAAAAGACCACTAAAACCGGGTTGACAAAGGAGGGGTGGAAACAAAAGATCTTCTAGATTCCCCTCCCCTTGAATGGTTGCTTGTATTTCAATAGGATCACCAACCTGGACTGTTGTTGCAGATACGGGATCGACATTCAAGGCAAATTGATTTCCTATGGCTCCTACAAAAGAAGCGGGCTGGGTATGGATGGGGAGAGGGGCGATCACAATCGGGATTGGTCGGGTTGTGGCAACGAGTTGTTCTTGACTCTCTTTCACAACGCCTACAATTTCTGCAGGTCCCCATAAGTAGGTTCCTGGAGTTTGAGCTTCGGCTTGTTGTCGAATTTCTTGTACAGAGAGACCTTGACTCTCTGCCTCTTTGATCTGGACCTCGCCGATCTTGCGAAACCCTTTTGGAAAGAGGGGTAGTTTTTCTTGCATCAAAACAATGTCTCGATTGAAGTAGATGCGGTAGACAAACTCTCCTCTAACGCCGGGGAAAATCGGCGTTTCTCCCTCGTATTCCGCTTCGAGTAGCAAGAGGGAATGTTCTTCTGTGTCTGCGGAAAGGAGTCGAGCAAAAACGAAGATAAAAAGGAAGAGCCAACGGTTTCTCATATGGATTCACCAATTTTTTCCTTGAGGAAGGGTTGGAATTTTTGTTTTCTTTTCGATTCGATCTTGTGCGTACAATGCGCGAAGCTGTTGTTCTAACGGATCGGGCGGGGCTGGTTTTTTTTCTTCGGCTTTTTCGTCCCATGCAGCATAGGCTTGTTTCCAATATCTGATCAGTGCCTGTTGTTTTTCATGGATAAGAGGAGCATCTGTTGGATCTGCCACGAGAATTTCCTCTCCCTCATGCCACCCTTGAATAAACCAAAAATAAATTTTTTCCCATGGTTGTCGTTGGCAACGCTCGGTGTTTGCTGTTTGGAGGGTGTAGACAAGTGAAGGGAAGCGTTTGGCTTCTTGTAGGAGTGTCTGTTGTTGATCGATGTTTTTTTTTCCCACGAGCTTTTGTTGCTGTTCAATTAATTTAAAAAGAAAAATTTTAGGATAAGGTTCTTCTCCCTCATTTTGTTGTTGTTGGGGAAAATCTCTGATCATTTGTTGCGCCATTTTTTCCAGGTGGTTGATATGTGAAGAAGAGGGACATTTTTGGGCACCCAGTGCCTCCATCCAAGAGCACCACCCTTTTCTTGCCGAGGAAAAAGAATCTAAAGCTTCTGTCGCGGCAATAGGATTTTGTTGTTCTACCGCCTTTTGCAATTGGGCAATTCCTCGATTGATACCCCATCGGTAGACGAGAGGAGGGAAGGATTCTTGAAGAAGAGCTGGATTTCGCCAAGCTGCAAGAGCTCTTTCCCCATCTCCTTGTTGTAGAAGGTGTGTGCCCTTGTTGTAGGCTTGAATGGCGCTCTCTTCCTGAGCGAATCCTCGTATTGCACCAAAGAGAAAAAAAAGGAGGGGTAGGGTTTTCATAGCATGGCCCAAAGAAAAAAGAAGAGGCTACACAAAAGGGGAATTTGATAAAACGGCGTTCCTTGTTGGAGGATGATTTCTTCTTGTTGTAGAGGTTTTTCCAGCGCTTGTTCCTCTGCTTGGATCGTTTCGATCCAAGAGGAGAAGGAAACATCAGCAGGTGGATAAACCGTTCCATCTCCTTTATTAGCAAGAGCTTGAAGAAGATCTTGCTCTTGATGGGAAATGACTTTTTCCCCCTTCCAAACCACTCCAGGAACCCTACCCCCCTCTTCTGTTCCCACTGGAACCACATAGAAAGCGTACGGGAAAGCTTTTGGAGAAGGGAGTTCCGAAGCAATCCTTTCTATCTCCTTTTCTTGTTCTTCTTTTGGAAGAGAGGTCACCGAGAGATCTTCTCCATCGGATAGGAGAAAAACGATCGTTGCGGCATCTTGACCTTTGTTGGCAATTTTTTTAGCTAATTCTTTGATCCCTTGGGTGAAATCGGAACCATAGAGCCCTCCTTCATTCACGCCAATGGGATCCAATATTAGAGAGAAAAAAAGGCGATCGGTTGTAGGAGGCACTAGAGGAAGTAGACCTTTGCTTAAAGAATAGAGAGAGACCTCGCTTTCTGGGAATGGTTTCATGATCTCGTGAATGCGTAATTTCGCCTCTTCGAGCCGTGTCTTTCCCAGATTTTCATCTCGAACACCCATGGAAGCTGACGTATCGAGGAGAAAAAGGAGTTCCTGTGTGCGTATTTTTGTAGAAATGGATTCGACTCTCTCGGGAACGGGGTATCCTTCAGGAAATGTCATTGCTAGAACTAAAAACACCCACCCGAGTAGGAAAAAACCCCCTTTTTTGCTCTCTTGTATCGGGTAAAAAACATCCCCTAATGCCTGTGCTGTTTCTCTTTTCCAAAAAAAATGCATCAGAAATAGCACAAGAAAAATAGGAAGAAGAAGAAACAAAAAAAATGCTGTAGCATGACCAAATGTCAATCCGCGGAACATACATATACCCGAAGCCATGTTAGATGAAGAAGCATGGATAGAAGGAGAGCGCAAGCCCCTAAATAGAGGAAATCTCTTGCATAGGATACTTTTACCTGTTTTTTGCTAACAGAAAAAGGGGTTTTTTCTAATTGATCGATCTCCTGATAGACCTTTTCTAAAGAGGTCTTCTCGTCAACAGGGAACCACTCCCCACCCGTATCTTGGGCAATTTTCTTTAACAAGCGTCTCTCGGCACCATAGGGATCCATCATGATTTTCGGATCCAACGTAACGAGATAGAGGCGAATCCCCTGCTCTGCGGCAAAAGAGGCGGCCTCTTCCAACCCCATACTGCGAAAACGGTTATTCCAATCATCGGGATGGGGGTTTTGAAAACCATCGGTGATCAAGATCATCGCACGATCTGCAGTACTATTTTCCTCTCTTGTCAATGCAAGAATATGCGCTGTCTTATAAATCGCATATCCCATTGCCGTTCCATCTCTCTTTTTTTCTTGTACGGGAGAAAGGATGTCCAAAGCCCGTTTGAGTTGTTGTCGATCGTGTGTCAATGGGATGACCACTTCTGCACTACGCGCGAAGGTCACCAAACCGATTCGATCATTGGGTCTACCCGATAGCCCTTGTTCAGGATTTCCCCAAATAAAATCGGCCGTGACTTCTTTAAGACGTTGGAGTTTTGTCGCTTGCCCTTCACGTTGATAGGGTAAAGTCCCTTGCATCGATCCCGATTGGTCGAGCACAAGATAGAGATGAACTCCTTTTTTTTCCGCGTCAGGCACCACTTCGTCAACCACCTGGATTCTCTGCGGTGCAAGCAAAGCACAGGCAAGAAAAAAAAGAGCGAGAAAATATAGGCAGGGAACGATCCACAGCAACGAAGCGCGATGCCACCGCGAGTGAGAGGGAAACGGTTGAAGAGTAGAGATGGGATAAAAACCTCTCCCTTTCTTTTGATAAAAACGGATGGCTGCCCATAGAAAAAGAAGAACAAGAAAGGGAATCGGCCATATATCGATCATTTCAATGCCGTTCTCCCCGCTTCCAAAGACGTAGCGACAGAGCGTTGGTAACTACAGAGAGAGAACTTAATGCCATCGCTGCTGCAGCGATGACGGGATGGAAGAACCCAACAGCGGCAAGAGGAATCGCCAAAATGTTATACACAAAAGCCAAAAACAAATTCTGCCGCGCTTTGCGCATCGTTGCTCTAGAGAGATCAATGGCATCGACGACACTGGACAAATCGCTATGGATCAGAGTCACATCCGATGCCTCCCGGGCAATATCCGTTCCGGCACCAATCGCAAAACCCACCGTTGCTGCTGCCAAAGCGGGAGCGTCATTCATCCCATCGCCCACCATACCGACTCTTTTGTTGTCCTTTCGCAAATCATTCACTACATCCGACTTTTGTTCGGGAAGAATTTCCGCTTGGAATGCATCGATACCGGCCTCACCAGTAATTTTTTTTGCCGTTGCTCGATTATCACCCGTCAACATGAATGTTTGGATTCCTCTCTTATGCAGTGCTTGTATGGCTTTGGGTGTCGAGGATCGCAAAGGATCGGAGAGAACCATCGCTCCTGCAAGCTCTCCATTGATTTCAATGACAACAAGGGTAGTGCCTACCATTTCCCATTCATTAGGGAGTTGGGCACCGATCCACGAAGGAGAACCCACACGGATTTTTTTCCCTTCAACACGCCCTTCTATCCCCTGCCCTGTCACGGAATGGATCTCTTTCGATTCGGGAAGTCTCTCCCCCTCTGCAGCACGCACAATAGCATCCGCCAAGGGGTGGTTCGCCCGCTGTTCCAATGCTGCTGCTAATACAAGAATATTTTTTGCATCATATCCCGCATGAGTCCATATTCGCTCGACTTTTGGCCTCCCCTCCGTTAGCGTTCCCGTTTTATCGAGGAGAAGCACATCGAGATGTTCCGACTGCTCAATTGCTGCCGCTTCGCGGAAAAGGATCCCCATTTCGGCACCCATTCCCGAAGCGACGACAATCACCGTTGGTGTTGCCAAACCGAGTGCGCAAGGGCACGCAATGACTAAAACAGCAACGGCACGGATGAACCCCTCTTGCCAACCGACACCGATCCATGCATTGACTATCAGAGTGATCAGGCTAGCGACCACTACAGCCGGAACAAAAACGGCGGAGACCCGATCGGCTAATCGTTGAACAGGTGCACGTGATTGTTCCGCTTGTTCAACGAGGCGGACAATTCCTGCAAGAAGGGTTTCTTTCCCTATTCCTGTCGCTTTTCCTTGTAAGGATCCTTCGGTATTGTGTGTCGCGGCAAAGATGCGATCTCCTTCTTCTTTCATTACGGGAAGGCTTTCTCCTGTAAGCATCGCCTCGTTCACAAGCGATTGTCCCTCAACAACAACCCCATCGACGGGGATACTCTCTCCTGGACGAACGAGAAAGAGGTCATCATGGACAATCTTTTCAATAGGGATCTCGACCCACTCTTCATCACGAAAAACGCGAGCCGTGTTGGGTTGTAAAGCCAAGAGTTTTTTGATGGCCTTCGACGCACGCCTTTGGGAAAGGGCCTCTAGCCACCGTCCCATTAAAACCAAAGTGATGATCAATCCACTCGTCTCGAAGTAGAGGGGAAGAGAGCTTCCTGTTATAAGGACCACAAGACTCCAAAAGTAGGCAGCAGAAGTTCCAAGAGCGATGAGGACATCCATGTTGGTCCAGCCAGAGCGGAAAGAGGCGAATGCCCCCATGTAAAAGGTTCTCCCACTCCAGAATTGCACCACAGTTGCAAACAGAGCCTGTACCCACCCGGGCAGGAAATGAGAGATCCCGAACCAACTGAGAACCATATTGAGAAAAAGAGGGAAGGTAAAAAGAGCGCTGATCAGAAACGCAAAAAAAGGGCTTTGATCGTTGTTTTCTTCACCGGAACAGGAGTGGCAGTGGTTCATTATTCCTCTCTATCAACACCTAATAAGACTAGTAGTCTGTGTAAATCGTCATTCCCATAAAAATCAACCGAAAGAGTTCCTTTTTTCCCTTTTTGTCGAATAGCAACGGATGTGCCCCAAGCATTTTCGAGTCTCTGTTCGAGATCGGCAATATAGATATCCTTCATCGTTTTTCTCTTTCTTTTCTGCGAAACCCACCGTTCTGCTTGACGAACGCTCCACTGTTTTTTTACGATTTTTGCTAGAAGATGCTCTTGTTGCTCATGAGAATTCAAAGAGAGCAATACTTTTGCATGCCCCATGGTAATCTCTTTCTCCCTAATCCCCTTTAAACAAACGGAAGATAAACGGAGGAGGCGCAAATAGTTGGCAATCGACGAGCGCTTTTTCCCCATCCTATCGGCAAGTTCTTCTTGCGTCCATCGCTCTTTCTTTACTAGCATCTCAAACGCCTTGGCGATCTCGATGGGATTGAGATCGGAGCGTTGGATGTTTTCGACAAGGGCGATTTGTGCTGTGGACGTATCATTGGTATTGCGTACGAGCACAGGTATACGAGAACGCCCTAGATGTTGCCATGCACGAAAACGGCGCTCTCCGGCGATGATCTCAAAAAATCCAGGAATCAATGATGAAGGACGTACGATAGGGGGGTGCAGCAACCCGACATGTTGGATAGAAGCGGCGAGTTCTTCGATCTCTTCTCGCGGGAAAATTTTTCGTGGCTGGAAGGGATTCACGACAATCCGCTCCACATCGATTTCACAATACCGCTCTGCTTGGACTTCCATCATACTCTTTTCCAAAAAGACCTTTCGTGACTATTATACGGAAACCGATTTAAAAATCGGTTTCCTTGTACAACAAGAATCGAACAATAGGAGACAAAATGATCACAAAGAGAGCTTTTATTCCTTGGGAAAATGCGGTATGGACTCTGTTGTTCTTATTGTATTCTTTCTCTTTATCCGCTTCGACCCCAGCCTCTTTTCCTCAGCACGATCGTTTCATTATTACCTCCATTCCCAAATGTGGTACTCATCTGATCATGCAGTGCATGTCTCTGCTGACGGGAAAACCGATTGTCGATGCCAAAGTGGCAACAAAAAGAGAATTTCGGCAATCGTTGTTGGACGCAGAAACCAACAACACCATTATTAAGTGTTACCACTACAGCAACAGTTTCCCTCCCGTCCTTCAAGGATTGGGGTACAAAACGATTTTTATGTGTCGCGACCCAAGAGATGCTTGTGTTTCATTAGTTTTTTATCTTGATACCTTACAGGGCAAAAAAAGAGATTTTTTTGTTATTCCTGACGACTGGGATATTCTCTCTTTCGAAGAAAAACTCTATCGCCTCATCACAGGCGAAAATTGCACCTCGTATATGCAACGTTGGTATAAACGGTTGACTCCTTGGGCAAAATACTCCCAATCCCTATTGGTTCGATTCGAAGATCTCATCGGTTCTGAAGGGGGCGGTGACAACGTACTGCAACGAAAAACCATTCGCCGAATCGCGAATCATTTACATATTCATCTTTCTAACAAAGAATTAGAACATGTCGCCAAACATCTCTACAAAGCCAACAAAAAACCGCGAAAAGAATATGGAAAACCCTTTATCCCCGGACAAATCGGAAACTGGAAAATATTTTTCTCAAATAGAAATAAAAAAATATTTAAAGAAAAATTCTCGCCGCTCCTTATTGAATTGGGCTACGAGAAAAACAATCAATGGTGATCATTTTCGCAAAAGAGCCTATTGCTTTATTGCACTATATTTTAAGATTTTGCTACATATGAATAGAACCTTGTGTTCCCATCTTTGGAGATAGTGGAGGATGAAGAGCAAAAAGGAGGTGAAACCGCGATAGCCGCTCGCTAACCACGACTTCTGAAGCCAAACCAATAAATAAGAAAATCCGCTCTTCCCTGAACCATCGGCATCGATGTTAAGGGATGAGAATAACTATTACGATCCGCCGTAGGCGGTATGGAGAATAATTCCTGTGAGCCAACAACAAAGCTCGTTGGCATGGGAAGAGGCCGATATGGATAACACCTTCATCGCCGAAGAGGTGCTCGCCCCTTCGCTGACTCTTCTCATGCAAAAGGAAAAAAAAGATTTACATCTCCCTTTCGAACAAGGAAAAGAGGCGATCTCTATCCAAGGGAGTATTACCATTTCTTTCTAACGCATATAGAAAGAAAAAACGATATTTGTGCACACTCTTCGAGGGAGTGTGCTTTTTTTATGAATTTATCCACAAAGTGCTTTTGATGAAATTTTAAAATTTTTTTCGGCCATTTTTGGAAAACGATTTGCAGGCAAACTTATCAAAGTTTGCCAAAAATCGTTTTCCAAAAAGGGCAAAAAAAACTTGAAGAGTTCGCAAAATGAGTTTGTGGATAGGTTCATGCATCGATATACCGAACAACAAGCAATCAGTCTCCTCGCGGGACATCCTCTTCTAGGGGCGAGGAGAGCCCGGGAATGGATCTCTTTATTTGGTTCGGCGCAAGAGGTTATCCAACAAACCAAAAAAGAGATCGCTCTCTTACCTGGAACCTCTGCGGCACTTGCTGCTTGTTGGATGGATTCGAACTACGTCTCTTCTTGGGAAGGCGATTGGGATTGGCTGCAACGCCACTCGATTCACGTTATCATTGATACCGACATGCGCCTCCCGCTTCTCCTCCGTACGATGCCAGAAAGACCTCTTGTCCTCTATGGATGGGGCGATAGCAATCTCCTCTCGCAATCGATCATTTCAATTGTAGGCACCAGGAATGCAACCCACTATGGTTTGGCAATGGCCGAACAACTCGCTTCCGAATTAGCCCGCGCTCAGTTCGTGATCACAAGCGGCTTGGCTCGTGGGATCGATACAGCAGCCCACAAAGGTGCGCTCCATTATGGAACGACTATTGGAGTGATTGGATCGGGATTGAAAAATATTTATCCCAAAGAAAATCAAGAACTTGCTAGAATAATGCAGAATAAGGGGCTTCTTCTTTCTCCTTTTTCGCCTTCGGCACCCCCACATCGTTCGCATTTTCCAAAACGAAATACCATCGTCAGCGCCCTTGCGACACACGGCATCCTCCTCATCGAGGCACCTGAAAAGAGCGGAGCGATGTTGACCATGCGAAGCGGTCAGAAACAGGGAAAGAGGTTATACGCCATCCCGGGAAGAGCCGATAGCGACTATTTTCGAGGCAATCACCTCTTAATCAAAAAAAGAGAGGCCGAACTCGTAGAAAAAGCTACCGATATTGTAGCCAATTGCGCTACCCTGTTTCCTACTCTTTTGCCAAGGAGGCCCATCGCGCCTCTTACGGATGAAGAAGAGGAGCTATTGCGACATCTCCCCAATCATGAAGTCGCGATCGAAGAGATCGTGACGCAACGACAACTTCCTGTTGCAAAAACCCAGAGTCTGATAATGGGACTAGTAATGAAAAAATATATTACAGAACTTCCCAACAGGTTAATACGCAAAAATAAAGAATAATTATGAGCGCTCGAAAAGAGACAAAAAAAATCTTAATTGTTGTCGAATCGCCGGCAAAAATGAAAACATTAAAAAAGCTGCTCGGCACAAAATACACCTATGCCTCTTCGGTGGGACATATCCGCGATCTACCGGAAAAGGGTTTCGGCATTGATATCGAAGACGACTTCACCCCCCAATACGCCCTCCTTTCTGATAAAAAAGAGGTCATTGCCAACTTAAAGAAAGCCGCAAAAGAGGTCGATTTAGTCTACCTCTCTCCTGACCCCGACCGGGAAGGGGAGGCTATTGCATGGCATATTGCCTTCATTCTTCCAAAAAATCTTCCCGTTAAAAGGGTCACATTCAATGCCATTACCAAAGAGGCCGTCTTTGAAGCGCTCGACCACCCACGGGAAATCGACATGGCTCTTGTCAATGCCCAGCAAGCACGCCGTCTGCTCGATCGGATTGTTGGCTACAAAATCTCTCCCCTACTCCATCGCCGGATACAGGGATCTCTCTCTGCAGGGCGGGTCCAATCGATCGCCTTGAAGTTCGTCGTTGACCGCGAGAAAGAGATCGAGGCCTTCATTCCCATCGAATATTGGAATCTCGGTGCTATTTTCACAAAGCAAAAGCAAGAAGAAAAGCCTTTTCAAGCACAGCTTTTTTCCGTCGATGGGAAAAAAGTGGAGAAAGAAAATCCGAAAGGAAAGGCAGACATTCTTCTGATCCCAGACAAAAAGATGGCCGATACCCTTCTCAAAAGAATTGCAGAAGGCGATTTTCACATTGCCAAAGTGGAAAAGAAAGAGAAAAAACGCAATCCCGTCCCCCCATTCATCACATCGACTTTGCAACAAGAGGCAAGCCGCCATTTTGGATTTTCTTCAGCACGCACCATGGGCATCGCACAAGGCCTTTATGAAGGGATCGATTTTGACAACGATGGGAGCGAAGGTTTGATCACCTACATGCGAACCGATTCGGTACGCGTAGAACCCCAAGTCATCGAAGAGGCAAGAAAACTCATTGCCGAACGCTACGGAAAAAACTATCTTCCCGAAAAGCCCAACATCTATGCTACAAAAAAAGCTGCTCAAGATGCTCACGAAGCGATCCGTCCTGCCAACCTCCACCAAACACCCGAAAAGGTACAGCCCTACTTAACCAAAGAGCAATTCCAGCTCTATCAACTCATATGGAAACGCTTTTTCGCCTCACAAATTCGACCTGCTATCTACGACACGGTCTCTTGCGACATTACAAACCAAAAGGGCATCGATCTACGTGCGACGGGATCGACTCTCAAATTCAATGGGTTTTTGGTGATGTACGAAGAGAGGAGAGATGAAGATGAAGGAGATGAAAAGAGAATATGCTCCCACCTCTCGAACAAGGGGAGCCTCTGACTCTAAAAAAACCGTTTGCGGAACAAGCATTCACTCGCCCTCCCCCCCGTTTTTCCGAAGCCTCTTTAGTCAAGGAATTGGAGAAATCGGGAATTGGCCGTCCTTCGACGTATGCTGCTATCATGAACAAAATTCAACGTCGCGAGTACACGATTAAAGAGAAGGGACGTCTCAAGCCAACAGAACTCGGCCGGATTGTGACCCAGATGCTCGAGGCGAATTTTTCGCGCATCATGGATGTCGCCTTCACTGCAGATATGGAAGATGACCTCGAACAGATCGCCGAAAACAAGCTCGATTGGAAAACTCTTCTCCGCCAATTTTGGGAAGAATTCCTACCCGTTGTTGAGCGTGCAGAAAAGGAAGCCTTCGTTCCAAAAGAACAAACCGATATCGCCTGCCCGAAATGCCAAGCTCCTTTGCAAAAGATTTGGGCTCGAGGTCGCTTCTTTTACGGATGTACGCGCTACCCCGATTGTGACTATTCTGCCTCATTAGAGGAGCTCTCTTTCAATAAGCAAGATTATGCTGAGAATTTTGATTGGAACCAAAAGTGTCCCCTTTGTCAGTCGGAGATGAAGTTGCGGCATGGGCGGTACGGTCCTTTCTTAGGATGTACAAAATATCCCGATTGTCGCGGCATCATCAATGTTCCCAAGAAAGGGGAAGAGGCGATTGCCGCCGAAGACCTCCCCCCATGCCCTGCTATTGGATGCCCGGGACGTCTTGTCGCCCGCAAATCGCGTTTTGGCAAGACATTCTATTCTTGCTCGACCTATCCAGAGTGCGATGTGATTGCCAACAGTGTCGATGAGGTGATGGAGAAGTATCCGAACCATCCTCGAACGGCGTACGAAAAGAAGGCGCGTGCTAAGGGGAAAGGGAAAAAGGGAACTAAAGCGAAAAAGAGCACAACAAAACGAGCGGGACCTCAGTATGCCCCATCGGCAGATCTCGCCTCCATCGTGGGAAAGGAATCGATGACAAGAGGAGAGGTCACTAAAAAGATGTGGGAATACATCAAAAAACACAACCTCCAAGACCCGACAAATAAGAGGAAAATTCTTCCCGATGAACATCTAGAAAAAGTATTTGGCACAAAAGATCCGGTCGACATGTTCGCCATGGCAGGGCTTCTCAGTCCCCATTTATCGGCGGATAAAAAAACGCGCTAAAAGCGACGCTTTTCCTAGTGCTCCGTCAACCCTTAATATTAGCCTACATTCCTAGACCTTGTACTCTATTTTCATGAATTATCCCATATATCCAAGCTGCAGTTTTTCCAAATAACCAAATTATACCAATTCCGGTAAGAAAATGCATAAAGTGGATTCAGGATTTTTTTGCGAATTTTGTTTTGTATATCTCAGCAAACTCTTGTGAGTTTGCAAGATAGAAAAACAGATTGCGCAAAGAAAGATGAAGATCAATTTGTGCACTTTCTTACCGGAATTGGTATTATCTTTCTCCTGAGCTGGTTGAGATTCGTTATTACCTCTCGAACCGTCTGCGAAATTGACTCGTTGTAAAAATATACCACACCTATTCCCTCCATGATCTGGAAAACCCATTTTAATGTCGGATTCGATATTTCTTTCCCCAACTGATTGGGTAAAGTGCTGTTTTGTTCTCTCAAACACTCCCTAAGTTTGTATTGACCAACGTTATATACCAACAAACAAAGGGCCATAATCATCATTAAGGCTTCTATTCTTCTGGGAAGCTTAACCATAAACCAAGGATCTTTTAAAAATCGAAATCCACCTTCGACTTTCTGCTTTGTAACCAGTTACAACCTTTTCTATTCCCTTCTTGGGCCTCCCTTGACCAGGATCAGGGCATATGACATTGGAAAATTAATTTGAGAAGATTTTCCTGACTCCCCCGACTAGTGGGACAAAACAACGAATGTAAATTTTTGGAGATAAGATTTGGAGACAATAAAATTGACATGGTAGTATTTCTTAAAAAAACAAGGATATGAAGGATCGCAAGCGGCAAGATATGCAAGATAAAGATCAACCACTTTACCAAGAACTCATTGAACTGAAATGTTGTGAATCGTTGCGTGGTGAGCATCAAGCCCAACTTATTAACTACTTGAAAGTATCAAATATTTTAGTAGGTTTGTTAATTAACTTCCGAAAGAGAAGGTTAGAATACAAAAGAGTTCATCATCCTGATCATCATGCCGCCTGCGATCCTGCTCATCTTGTTTCTCTTTATACGCAACAGTGATAATCAATTAGAACATTAATTTGAGAAGTTTTTCTCTGTATTTTGGATCAGTTGCTGCGTAACTGTCAAATAAACCCATCTTTTCGCCGTATTTCGTAATGAAATTTATTTGTACAAGAAAAGCGATAAAGCAAGAATTTTCCTGCGGAAAATTCGCACATCGCGCTACTGTTATTCTTTCCCAAAACGTGATATCATTGCAAAATTGATATTAAGCAGCAAAATGCAGGAACCTCCATGTTGTGGATTGTTCTCCTTTATGCCCTATTCGCCAGCGTATTTACCATTGCAAAATGGGGGCTCCAGTATACCGAACCGCTCTTCTTTGTGAGCCTCCGCATGATCCTTGCCGCCTTTCTTATTCTTGGATTTCTCGCCCTTTTTCGCCCAAAAAGCCTTGTTGTCAAAAGGGCCGACTGGGGCAAGATCATGGCTCTTGGAATCTTCAATATCTATCTCACCAATGCGCTGGAATTTTGGGGCCTTTGTTATCTCACCTCGTTCAAAACATGTTTTATTTATAGCCTCTCCCCCTTCGCTTCTGCCCTTCTCTCCTACTTCATTCTCCACGAGAAAATGACGCAAAAAAAATGGATCGGTCTACTCGTCGGCATCGTCGGCATGGCCCCGATTCTCTTAACAGAAGGAGCGGAAGAGGCTCAAAGAAGCCATTTCCTTTGGTTCTCCTGGCCCGAGCTCGCCGTCCTTGGCGCTGCAGTGGCTACCGTCTATGGCTGGATCACCATGCGGCAACTCGTCCACAATGGAAACTACTCCTTTCTGATGGCCAACGGTTATTCCATGCTCATTGGTGGAATCATCAGCCTGATCCATTCGGCTGCTGTCGAAAATTGGACCCCAATCCCCGTAACCGCAATGTCTCCCTTTTTGATCGCAACGGCGGCCCTTCTTCTGATCTCCAATTTGCTTGCATACAACTTGTATGGATATCTTCTACAAAAATTTACCGCTCCCTTCCTCTCTTTTGCCGGTTATATGACACCTTTTTTTGCGGCTTTCTTCGGATGGTGGTTTCTGCAGGAGACCATTCCGCTCTCCTTCTTTCTTTCGGGAGCTCTGATTCTTGTCGGTTTGATCCTTTTTTACCAGGAAGAGCTCCGCCTAGGATATCGCATCCGTCCCGTTTTTGTTGCACAAGAAAACAAACGAGAAGAGGTATAAAGCCCGATGCAAGCAGAAGAGGCCGCTTTTTCTTCTTATCGAAATGATGGACGCTCTTCCGAGGATTCTTGGCACCCTTTTCTCTCTCATAGCGAACGCGTTCTCCGACGATGGGCCTTTTTCCATCTTTTCTTCGCATGTATCTTATTGGGAGAAACTCTCTTTTACTTCTTTCGTTCTCCTCCTTACTCGAATCGGCTCTTTTTGCTCTGACCCTCTCCTCCATTTTTTTACTCTTTTCCTCTTTCTCATCCTCCGTCTCTACTTCTATTCCCAAAAAAACCAATTTTTTCTCTCTCTTTGTGAAGGATATATCGACCAATCCAAACAGACGCTCCATTTTGATGAAGAAAATATCGATCATCTCATCACCCTTGCTCATCTCTGTGAAAAGGGGGCAACGCTCCTGCAAGGAAGAGAACAGTCGATCTATTCTCTGCCCTTTGGATCCCATGGGATCAAGAAAATCAGTGCTTGGCTCCATGGCCGTGACTTTTTCTTGTTGCAAGAGTTGTTTCTTGAGGCAGCCATCGCTCTACATATCTCAGTGATCAAAAAAAAACCGACGCGTCTAGAAGCACATGCCCACTTAGCGAATGCTTACGTTCTTCTTTCCAATGTCTACGCCTCTCCTTCTGATGAGGGGGAGGAAGAGTTCCTTTCTTGGAAAACAAGAAAATTGCGGGAAGAATTTCACCAAAAATTTCGCATAACAGCACAAAAAGCCATTGAAGAGCTCCATATCCTGAACGATTTTGCTCCTAATGATCCTTGGGTACATCGACAACTGGCCTATAGCTATCGCGATCTGCAGATGCCGCTTGAAGAAATCGGCGAGTATGAGACGCTATACCATCTACAGCCTGAAGATAAAGATGCGCTTTATCATTTGGGAATCCTCTACTTTCAGCAAGGCTTCAATGCAAAGGGACTCCAGGTATATGAAGAACTGCGGAAGACACACTACAAAAAAGCAAAACACCTCATTGCCCATTATGGGGAGAGGGGAGGTAAGGAATAAACATGTACTGTACGCGATGTGGGGAAAAACTCAAAGAAGACAACCTCTACTGCCCTGCTTGTGGCCATAAAATCGAAGAGAGAAAAACAGGGCCCATTACGACACCTCTACCAGAAAAGAAACCGATGCCTAGTTGGTTTAAGGGATTAATCATCATCGCTCTTCTCGCGTTGATCGCCGTTACTGTCGGGATTTTCTTTGCACAAAATCCCAAAAAAACCATTGAAGATCAGCTCAAAGCGATGCAGAAAAGTGAATTCAATAAAGCCTATTACAAAACAATGGCACAAGAATTTCAAGAGATGACAGCTTTTGATGAATTCATTGACTTTGTACATGAAAACCCTATTTTACAAAATTTTCTTACTTTCCGTCTTGGAAAAAGCCACGTCCAAAATGATATCGGGATCGTCAAAGCAACTCTCATTGATGAGGATGGGGAAGCGACTGTTGTGGAATACCAACTTCGCAAAGAGAACGGAAAATGGAAGGTATTCCTGCTTCATATCCTCGGAGATGAACGCACTTTCTCGAACACCTCTCCTGAAGAACAAAAAGAAATTGTCAATCTCCTCGAATACCAATTCTCTCTTTTCAAAGACAATAAGATTGAAGAGGCCTACGAAAAGACGACGTCGACGCTGTTTCAAGAAGTGACTTCTTTTGACGAATACCAACAATTCCTAAAAGAACACCCCCTTCTTATTCAAGAGCGGCGAGCTTTTGTTACTTTCCGGGGCAAGATCGATGAAAAAATCCTCGCCTTGGTCCTTGTCCAAAACCGCGACAAACTCGAACAAATGGAGTATGTCTTCATCGAAGAAAGGGATCAATGGCGCATATGGAGGCAAAATGGCTTTCCCCCTTTTGTTTCTATTAATTGATCGAAAAAGAAAAATTTGAGATCGTTGGAAAATAGGGAAATTCACCATTTTTACGGAGAAGAACATGGCCTATATTCGTTCTGTGCGTGCCATCGAGATCCTCGATTCTCGAGGAAATCCCACCATCGAAGTCATGATTACCTCAGACCAAGGGATTATGGCAAAGGCTGCCGTCCCTTCAGGGGCCTCCACAGGAGAGCATGAAGCGGTCGAATTGCGCGATAATAACCCCTCGCGTTATTCCGGCAAAGGAGTACAACGCGCTGTCAGCCATGTCAACGGTCCCATTGCACAAACTTTAATCGGAGAACACGTCTTTGATCAAATGCGATTGGACCAGATGCTCCTCTCTTTAGATGGTACCGAGAATAAATCGCGACTCGGTGCGAATGCCATTCTTGGAGCCTCCATTGCACTTGCTCGCGTTGGAGCCCTTACCGCCCATCTCCCTCTTTATCGCTACATTGGCGGCGTGCACACCTATATTCTCCCCTGCCCGATGATGAATATTATCAACGGGGGCGCCCACGCCGACAATTCTCTTGATTTTCAAGAATTTATGATTAGACCCTCTGCAGCTCCAACATTCCGCGAAGCGGTTCGCTGGGGAGCTGAAATCTTCCACACCTTGCGTGGTATCCTCAAGAAAAAAGGGTATAGTACGGGTGTTGGTGACGAAGGAGGTTTTGCCCCCGATCTTCGATCTAATGAAGAGGCTCTTGACCTAATTATTGAGGCAATTGAAAAAGCGGGATATCGCCCAGGGGAAGAGATCAGCCTTGCCCTCGACTGTGCCGCTTCGGAATTTTATGATAAAGGAAGCCATCGTTATATCGAAAAGAAGAGAAAAAAGAGGGATGAACCCTATGCTGAACGAACTGCTGATGAGCAAATTGCCTACCTCGATGATCTTTGCCAAAAATATCCTATCGATTCCATCGAGGATGGACTCGATGAAAACGATTGGGAAGGATGGAAGAAATGGACGGAAAACATGGGGAAAAAAATCCAAATTGTCGGGGATGATCTCTTTGTCACCAACCCATCTCTTTTGCAACAAGGGATTGACAAAGGAATTGCAAATTCGATATTGATCAAACTAAACCAAATAGGGACTCTTACAGAGACACTCGAGACCATACGCTTAGCTCATACGCATGGGTATACCACCGTGATCTCCCACCGATCCGGTGAAACAGAAGACTGTATCATTGCCGATCTTGCTGTTGCGACCAATGCAGGGCAAATTAAGACGGGATCTCTCTCAAGAACGGATCGCGTCGCCAAATACAACCGCCTCTTGCACATCGAAGAGGGGCTCGATACCATTGCGGTTTATCGAGATAGTAACCCCTCTCAGAAAAAGAGGGTTCGCATCACAAAATCCTAGAAGTTTAAAAAAACTTCTCACTAAGACTCTTCACTCCTGTCCCTTTTGTACCACTCTGTTTGGAGGAGAAGGAGTCGATGGAAAGGCATGTCGTTGCGCTCTTTGGAGAAGCGGAAAAAGGGGAATACCAACGTCCCTATCTATGCAAAACGCTCGAACAACTCGAAGCCCAGCTAGGCAATCCCCCTTCTGAAAGCCAAGGACTCTATTTTGCCGTGCAGGCTCTCCTCTACCACCATCCAATCCTTTTCTTCCGGGTTAATGAAGAGGGTTTTAGCAAAGAAGATTATTTCTCCGGTATCCACACCCTTAAAACCCAAAAAGTAGTTCCGCACCTCTCAGCTTTTTGCCTTCCCGGTGTCGGTGACGTCGACCTCATTGATGCCGTAACACCTCTCTGTCACCAACACCAAAGTGTGCTCATTACATGCTCGTCTGACCTCTACGATTATCTGACATCGATTTCTCTGTAATACCAATTCCGGTAAGAAAGTGCACAAATTGATCTTCATCTTTCTTTGCGCAATCTGTTTTTCTATCTTGCAAACTCACAAGAGTTTGCTGCGATCTCCAAAACAAATTTCGCAAAAAAATCCTGAATCCACTTTATGCATTTTCTTACCGGAATTGGTATAATTTGAATTTCATTGCAAAAAAAGCCTCCTAAGAAGATACTGGGGCGCTTTTTGATGCGAGACGTGATGCAAGCCATCCATTTTGTTAATAATCATCTTCCTTCACACTTTGCGAAACCCTCATGGGATCGCTTGCTTCGCGTTGTCGAACGTATCTGTGATACGGTTCTCATTACGTTTGCTCTCTTCACCTCTCCCCACTACTTTCTTCCAGGATTTATCCTCGGATTTTGTTGGTCAATTTTTGATCCTAACAAAAAATCAAACCAAAACAAACATCCTGGGCACGGCTGCGCACAAAGCTATCTTGAACGGATGGCTGGATTCACTTTCCCTCCTCTTGTACGGATTGCCGCTGAAGTAGGAACGATCATCTGCCATATCGATCACCACCCAGTTGTTTTTGCTCCTATCATTGGCTTCGCCGCAGGCACCTGGTCTGGCGAGCAATGTCTTCGTTTTAGGAAGAAAAGAACGATTTCCCGATAAAAAGCTTGACAAACCGTCGTTTTCCTTGAAAATTAGAAGGAGCACCTCTAATTTTCAAGGAACTTTCTATGCGCCGACAGCATTTTATTGATCAAATTGTAAAAGCTTTTAAAACACACCCTATCGTAGCCATTCTAGGACCCAGACAATGTGGGAAAACCACTTTAGCAAGAATGTATGCGTCACAGGAAAACCACCTTGTCGCGGAAAATTATTTTGATCTAGAAGACACCTATGATTTAGAACGGCTTAGCACTCCTCAAGTCTCTCTTTCTCCATTAACCGGTTTGATCATCATTGATGAAGTGCAGCGAAGGCCAGAACTATTCCCCACTTTACGCGTTCTTGTTGATCGGCCCAATCAACAACAACGCTATCTGATTTTAGGAAGCGCATCACAAGAATTGCTTCAACAATCATCTGAGACTCTTGCTGGACGCATCTGCTATATCGAATTGACTCCTTTTTCTTATCAAGAAGTTGGAGAAATGGACGTGCTATGGCGCCGAGGTGGATTTCCTCGTTCATTCCTTGCAGATACTGACCAAGATAGCTCTTTATGGAGAAAGTCTTACATTCGTACATTTATTGAACAAGACATCCCTAATTTCGGCTTTCAAATCCCTCCTCAACAACTCAGACGTCTTTGGATGATGCTAACGCATTATCATGGAAATATTTTTAATGGATCGGAGTTAGGAAGATCCATGAATGTATCCTATAAAACGATCCGTTACTACATCGATATTCTTACCGATACTTTGATGATCCGACAGTTACAACCTTGGTTTGAAAATATTTCTAAGCGACAAGTGAAATCACCAAAAATTTATTTCCGTGATAGTGGCCTATACCACACTTTACTTGGAGCTGAAGATAATGCTACTTTATTGAGACATCCTAAATTAGGAAGCTCATGGGAGGGTTTTGCGCTAGAGGAAGTGATTCGCCACTACGGAATGGATCCATTTGATTGCTATTTTTGGGCCACCCATTCGGATGCAGAACTCGATTTATTGCTCATTCACGAGGGAAGAAAACTCGGTTTTGAATTTAAATATACCGATTCTCCAAAAATGACAAAATCGATGAAAATAGCGATGCAGGACTTAAAACTCGACAACCTTGTTCTCATTCATCCAGGAAACAAATCGTGGGCTCTTGATCACCACGTACGTGCCGAAGGGTTGTGCAGTTTCCTTGAAAATTAGAAGGAGCACCTCTAATTTTCAAGGAACTTTCTATACTTCTGCTTTCGTTGCAAAATATTCTTCAAGACCTTGAAAGGTCGGTTTCATCGACTTCATCCCTTCATTCCAGTTCGCAGGACACACCTCACCATGTTTCTCATGGAAGAGGTAAGAGTCAACGATACGGAGTGCTTCATCAACAGAACGTCCGAGAGGAAGATCGTTAACAACTTGATGGCGAACAATCCCTTGTTCATCGATAAAAAAGAGGCCCCGATAAGCAATCCCCTCGCCAGGGACAAGCACATCATAGTCTTGCGCAATGGTTTTATTGATATCAGAGACAAGAGGATATTGAACACCAGCAATTCCCCCCTTGGCTTTCGGTGTCGATAGCCAAGCGTAATGGGAATAGCAGCTATCGACAGAACAACCGATAATGGCTGTATTTCTCTTTGCAAATTCTTCTCTTTTTTCCTCGAAAGCGTGTAGTTCTGTGGGACAGACAAAAGTAAAATCGAGAGGATAAAAGAAAAGAATCACGTTCTTCCCTTTGAAATCATCGAGAGAGAAATCGTCGATGATTTTTTTGCCCTGTACCGCTTTGGCACGAAATTTTGGGGCAGGACGCCCAACTAATACACCCATATTAACCTCCAAATGACGAACTTATCTACAAAGTGCTTTTGAGTTTGTAGATAGGTTCATTGATTGAGCCAAGATTCTTTTTCAATGGTTGTGCCTCTTCCGTGACCGGGATAGACCGCAGTCTCTTTAGGAAGCCGAGCAAGTTTTTGTAAAGAACGGACCATTTTATCCTCCTCCGACGTGGGCAATGAGAGACTCCCCATCGTTCCACGAAAGAGGGTATCTCCAGAAAAAAGCACCTTTTCCGCCGGAATGTAGTAACAAACCCCTCCAGGAGAGTGTCCCGGCGTTTCGATCACTTCTATGGTTAGTGCACCAAGGGAAATCGAATGGCTTTCATTGACAAAATGATCGGCCTCTACACCTTCGATGTCGATGAGCAGAGGGATTTGGTCGGTTCCAGGTTGTTGTAAATTAGGGAGATCTTCGATATGAATATATACGGGAATGGCCCATTTTTCTTTAAGAACTGCAACATCAGCGATATGATCCCAGTGGGAGTGCGTAAGAAGAATCGCCTTTGGAATAAGCCCTCTTTTCTCGACAGCCGAAATAAATCCCCTAGAACTTCCTGGAGCAGGATCGATGCATGCACACTCTTGTGTCTTCAAGCAAGTGGCAAGATAGGCATTCGTCGCAAGAGGACCTGTGGTAAAGGTATCAATTTGCATTGCACCGGAGAGGATTCGAACCTCTAACCGCCCGGTTCGTAGCCGGGTACTCTATCCGATTGAGCTACCGGTGCAGAAGAACCATGATGCCTGATACAATCATTTTTTTCAAACACGAGTTGGGTATTACTATGTCATCTGCATCCCTCCGGGAATTGGGGTCAGTCCTGACATTCGGACATTTGAAACAAATGTCCGAATGTCAGGCCTGACCCCAACATGACCCCAACATCCAAAATTCCTATGCCGAAACTTTGGCTCGTTCCAACCGATATACTCTTCTTAATTTCCAACGATTTGCGCTGCATTTCTATAGTTGATTAAGTGGATGTTCCCTATTTTTTGTTCTTCAATTCCTGTATAGATTAAGTGAGGCTCGACACATCGATTACCAACCATTTTTTCAAAATTTTTGATGCCTCGCAAAAAAGAAGAGTTGTATGTCTTAGACGATTTGATCTCAATGGGGATGAGTTCATGGCCTCGTTGATAAATCAAATCGATCTCAGTTCGACCACTGATTTGATAAAAATAAAGACGTGGATCCAAACCGCGATTCAATCGTGCTTTGATCAATTCGAGTACGACGAGATTTTCGACCAAATTTCCTCGAAGAGGATCGCGAGATAACTGAGAAATATTTTCGATACCAAGAAGATAGGTAACAAGACCCACATCACAGAAATAGAGCTTGGGGACTTGATGACCCGTTTAAGAGTTTTCAAAAAAAAGCTGGAGTCTGAATAGGATATGGCACGCTTCAAGAATAGATAGCCAATGATTCACTGTAGGACCAGAAATACCCACCTCGTGTAGCAAGGCCCTCTTTATTGAAGATTTGGCCAATTCGCGCAGCACACAAGGTGAGAAATTTTTCAAATTGAATGAGGTTGTGGATATCGACAAGTTGGCGAATGTCTCGTTCAATATAGGTTTGTACGTAGTTGGCATAAGCTTTGGTGGGATTGAGATTGTCGAGGTGAATTCGAGGATAACAACCTTTGTATAGGGTTTCATCGATGGAGCATTCAATCCCCGCTAAAGTCAGTTCTTCTAGGCTAAGAGGAAGCAATCGCAAAATGGCTGTGCGTCCGGCTAATGATTGCGCGATCGCTTGGTGCAGTTCCATTTGATGACTTCCCGTTAGGATAAACTCTCCCTTCTGAGAAGAGCGATCGACCCTTACCTGGATATAAAGAAAGAAGTTGGGGAACTCTTTGGATCTCATCTAAAATAGCTCCATCCGGATATTGTTCAAGGAATGTTTTTGGATCATCGAGAGCAAGATCACGTATGTGCAGTTCTTCGAGATTGGCATAGGGTTTATTGGGAAAAATTTCTTGAACAATTGTTGTTTTTCCCGCTTGTCTTGGGCCTGTTAAGGTGACGACGGGGTATTCCTTAGCCGCTGATCGCAACTCTTCTTCCATCAATCTTTTATACATACTAACCCTTAAAAACGTGCGAAATCAAAGTACAACTTTAGAAAAACCCATTATACCCATCCTAATCAATAAGTGTCAAAATTGAATTCAAGATTTTTTTGCGAAATTTGTTTTGGAACCTTCGCACCCATTTGTAGATGACACACCCTAGATAACGGTCCCATATTGATTTACAAATTCTGTTCCAAGTTCTTCCCATACAGTGCGATAGGTATTATTCCCCATCAAATGGTCCGCAAAGGGAATTCCCCAAAAAGATCCGACAAACTCCACTTCGTTATGAAGACCGAAAAAAGCACCGATTCCTTCAATGATATCGGCAAAAATCACACCATCACGAACCGACAAGTAGTGCTTTAATGAAGCAAAACCAAAAATATTCGGCGCCAAAGTGGCCGAACCAAATGTCACCACGTCGATTAAGGCTTTTTCCTCCGCCGTCATCATCTTCTGTGCACGAAAAGTATCGGTGCCGCCAAGACTGTGAGCATAGTGAAGAACCTTTCCTCCACCCTCGACGCCACCCATCTCGTGAATCAACTCCCTCCAAAGGATAGCTAATTGCTTTGCTTGCTGGGAAAGGTAGCCTAATTTCACACGCAATCCCCAAAAAAGATCGGCCGTCCAACCACCTGTCGGACGGAAAACATAGTGAACATTCACGTTGCCATGTGCTTCAGAGATCCACTTTGCAAGCAGGCAACAATCCTCGTGAATACTGAAAAGACCGTTGATCAATGTGATCCGTACATGTGAATCCACCTCTCCCTTCCCATGAACACCGACACGTGCAGGATCGAGATAGTATCCCGTAAACTGAAGAAAGAGCTTTCCTGCAAATTCATCATATACGGATTCGATCTCTCTAGCCGAATCCTTGCGAAAAGGGAAGATGGTGTTCAACAAAGAAGAAATCGTATCGATGCATTCTCCAAAAAAAATCAAACCCTCTTTCCCCGCCTCCCAAGCAGTATGGAAAAACGTGCCAAACGAAATCGTTCCATAAAGATCGATATGATTGTAGGGATCATTGGATAGGAAAGCATAGAGATTGGGACCATTGCTAAATCCAGAAGGGTCAGGAGTGATCCAAGACGATGTCATGGGATCGTAATACCTCTTTCCAAAAAAAACCAATCCCGTCTCTGGATCGATTCTTTTGCTAGCAAACCTCCATGGATTGCTAGATGAAGAAGAATGGTGTTCTTCCCCGAAAGGCGTATAGGAATACGACGCAACCGATAAACCCGTCTTAGCATCGATCAACAAACGGACATTACCACGAAAATCATGCAAAGGGAGAAGAATGTCTCCCCCAATTTCCACCGCCACAGCAGCACCGATTTCTCCTCCAAGCCCTATTCCCAAAATCCTTAAGGTAAGAGGAGCGTTTGCTTCACCATAACTTCCAATCTCGTTGGATCCATCGTATAAAAATTTCTCCTCATAAAACCCAACCTCTTCCTCATCCCAAGAAGTGGAGAAAACCCTTTTGGCCACCCTCCTTCCAAAGGCGTCGTATCGATATTCTACACTCTTTTCCGGAAGGTCGACGCGACAAAGGCGATCGAGTGCATCATATGTGTAGTACGTTGCCACTCCCTTTTGATCGATCGCAACCATCCGATTCCCCTGCTTATCGTACCGGAAAGCTCTCTCTTTACACACTTCTTTTGCATTCAGTATATCGTACTGGATAGAACACTCTTCTTCTGAATATTTGTTGGAAAGAGAGTCATAACTATACCTCTCATCCGATGCCTGGACCACTCTTCCCAAAACATCGTAGACCACCTCTTCTTGCTCACCTTCCTGACAACTATCCCTCCAACAGATGGAAGAAACCCTCCCATAGTCATCTCTCTTAATCGACTCCTGCATAAAAGGAGTATCCACAGCAACAACTCTCCCTTCTTCATCATAAGATGAACAACGAATGCCTTGGTCATACATCAAACGCTCTTCAAGAGGGCGCCCATCAGCATTGAAGAGAAGATAGTGGTGGGAATAGAGATGATTCCCCATGGCATCTTTTCGTTGAATCTCAGAGAGATTTCCCCCCTCATACACGTATCCGATCGATGAACCATCCGGAAGTGTGACCTCTTGTTTTCGTCCCTGAGAATCATACTGGTAACCCAACGACAATCCTTGGAGTTGCTGTTCATCAATCAATAACCCCAAAGTATTATAGGTAAACTGATGAGTCCCTCCCGATACACCATCCATAATTTGGACCAAGCGGGCAGACGCATCGTATAAATAGGTATAATCAATCGTCCCATCCGATGAATGGACCGTCGCCGTTTTTCCCCAAGAATTATAGGAATAAAAAAGAACCACACCATTTGGTTTGATCACTGCTTCGAGACGTCCTTCTGTATCGTAGTAATAACTCGTCCGTCGCATGGGAAGACCATCCCCCTTCTCAACAACCTCCTCTATTCGTCCCCCTATTCCATACAACCACTCGATGCCATACGATCCACAAGACTCTCCTTGCACCATGCGATGATGCACCTCTTCGATCTTATTCCCCTTGGGATCATAGGCATATTCGACATGCGAAAAACATTGCCCCCAAACATCGCGCTGGACAACTTCTTGGATCCGCCCCATTGCATCGGCTGTCGTGATGCACACATTTCCCTCTTCATCAATACTCTCGCGAACAACTACCCGAAATCCATGCGGGTGAAGATGGTCGTATTCGTTGATGGGAAAACGAGGACTTGTTATTGGATGTTCTTTGTGAGATGTAGCCTTTTCAGAGGGAAGAAAAAGAGTCTCCCCTCCTGCTTCGATCTCAGTAGAGGCTCGCCTCCCCTTCTCATCATAGTGGTAACGAAAACACCGTCCATCGGACAGCATCACTTCCCTAGGTTTCGTCCCAGAATAGTGGTACTCGGCTGAATGAAGAGCCCCTCCCTCTGTCGAGATCCATGTCTCCTTGACAACGCGCTGCAACGCATCAAAAGAACGCGAAACTGTGGCATCATTCTTCGGTTCTTCCATCCAAAAACCATTCGCATCCCACGCCCCTATTCGATGGTTGCTCTCATCATACACTACCTCCGTTACCGGTTGAACCATCGCCTCTTTTCCATAGGGAACCAGAGGATAAATCGTCCGTACATGTCGACCAAAAACGTCGTATTCATAACGGATTTCGTTATCAAAAGTGTCTCTTTTGGCAATCATCTGTCCCATGGGATCGTATACAAACCGTTCGATCGATAAAGTCCCCTCATCCAACATGGTTTCGGTATAGATTCTTCGATTCGCCAAGTCATAGACGTGATGAATGGGAAAATTTTTTCTCGAGCTCTGTTCCCGGATCCGATTTCCATAGAGATCATAGACATACTCTCTCCGTTCTCCCGTCTCCAATCTCTCTTGAATCAACCGATTCTGCCGATCATAAACATGGCAAACAGAAACCGGTATCTCTTCTTCATGCGAAATTTCTTCGATGTATTTTTCACAAGGAGAGTAAACAAAAGAACTCTCTTTCAATAGAAAAGCTCCCTTCTCCCCTTGATACCACTCCTCTTTGCGGAGCGGCTCACCAAAATAGGGCCCTTCTAAGCAGTATTCTGTGATCCGAGTGCGCCTCTCCGTAACCCCATCCAAGACCTGTTCTTCCATCGCACACCCATCGTCAACAACGCGTGATACCTCCCACCCCTCATCGTTGTATGCATAAAATGTCCGAAAAAGCAGCTCTTCTCCCTCAAAAACGAATATTGCAGAAACACGCCCGTTCTCATAGTCGTAGAGAACCGAGAGACCATTGGAAAACACCTTCTTGCTAAGAAGAGAAGGGTCTTCATCCCTATATTCGAAACGCATTCTTTCACAAGGAATATAATCACCAACCCCTTCTTCAGAAAAAAGAAAAGGAAGAAGATCCTCATACCCCCAACGAGCCTCTTCAATAATATTTCCTAGTTCATCATACAAATACCCCTTCACGGCAAGAGCCATCCCCTGTGAATCCATAAGGGCCCGGAAACGCAAACGAGAAGTCTCTTTTTCCCAAATGAGTTTTTCCGAACGATAAAGACCTTGCCATGCATCATATTGCTCAATATCCGATAACCTCTTCTGGTTATCGTACCGATAGATCGTCTTTTGCTGATTCCCATCAAATGCAATCGTCTCCCCTTCTTGATAAAAAAGGTAAGCAACAACAACAGGGGATTCATCGATGCCGACAAAAGCTCTCTGCTCCCTAACCCTACCAAGGCGGAAATCCATCGGATCATCAATCACGATTTCCATCTCCCCAACCCGATTCACACCCAGGTGATAATACTCATTGATAAGAGAAGGACGATGGTACAACGATTTTTCCGTAAGAAGAGGGCGCGAAACACCCGAGACAAAACCATACGTATACTGCACTGTTTCTTTGAATGTACTCGATACCGAAGCAAGAAGACGGTTTTCTCCTAGCATCGCAAAATCATAAACAAGGGTATCCCCCTTACGGGTATGAAGAGAATAACCTCCATCCGTCTCCCGCAAACGAAATGCGGAACTCTCCCTGGGATCTTGCTGCTCAGGAAGCGTCGTCTCCCATCCTCCCATCCAACCTAAGGAACCACTGCGATAGGTCCTGCCTAAAACCGTCTTCTCCGCTCGATCCACAAGATCGACCACCATCTCACAGTATTCGCCTGTCACGACATCGATAGAATCATTGAAATAGGCCGTAGGAGAAACGCATTGCGGAGCCATCCACAAAGGATCCTCCTCTCCCCTTAAAGGAAGAAGGTAAAGAAAAAAGAAAAGAAAGAACCATTTTTTCATCGATCTCTTTTGGCACTAAAGGGAAAAGGGGACAAACGGTCACAAAAATACCGGATGGAGAAAAAATTGTCACCTTTCTGGTATATGTTGGAATATGAATATCGTCATCATTGGTGCAGGCACCCTCGGCACATACATTGCCTCTCTCCTCGCACAAGAGGAACACAACGTCACTCTTATCGATACTGATGAGACCGTTCTCCAAGAAGCTGCCTGGAAACTCGATGTCGGAACAAAAAAAGGTTCGGCAACCGATTGGCAACTCATCGACGATCTCCTCGAATTCCAACCCGATATCCTCATTGCCCTCACCGGAATCGATGAAACCAATATGGTCGCTTGCTCCCTCGCAAAACACATGGGCTTCCCTAGGACCATCTGCCGCGTAAAGGACAGCTGTTATCTCAATAAAAACCGACTCGATTTCTCCCGCATATTTGGTGTCGACCATTTCATCTGTCCCGAACTCCTAGTCGCTCAAGATATCATGAAACGAATCCGAAGCCCAGGATCACGTACCCTCGATTATTTCGCTCATGGCGCTGTACAAATGCGAACCCTTGTGATTCCCCAACGTTGGCGCGATGTAAACCAACCTCTAAAAGATCTCTCCCTTCCCGAAGGGGTGATGCTCGCTATCGTAAAAACGCGCTACGACGAAAAAGGAATCGAACGCAAACCTCCCTATAGCCGCGTGATCTTTCCCCACGGCGATGATATCATCTATCCAGGTGATGAAGTGACGTTGATCGGAGAAAGTGAAACCATGACAACGATCCATCACTTTTTTAACATCGAACAGAAAGAGGTAAAATCGGTCGTTATCGTCGGCGGATCGCAAACAACCATCAATTTAGCAGAGGGTTTGGCAGGAAGAGAGATCGATGTGCGCATCATCGAAAAAGATTTTTCTCGTTGTAGCTATCTCGCAGAGAAACTCCCCTTCTGTACCATCATGCACCACGATGGCTCTGACCTAAATTTCTTACTATCAGAAAAAATTGGTCGTGCCGATGCCTTTATCAGCTGCACAGGAACCGATGAGGTGAACCTATTCATCTCTTCTCTTGGAAAACAAGCCGGTTGCGAGAACGTCATCGCCGTACTAAAAAATCGAGGCTATTCCTCCGTTGTCGATCGCCTAGAGATCTCTCACGCAATATCCCCTTATTCGACGTCAGCCAACCACATCCTATCTCTTGCCCTATCCATCTCCGTCTCTTCCCTTATTTCTCTCTACGAACACGAAGCAGAAATTATCGAAGTGTCTGTTTCTAACCAATCGAAAATCGTCGGCATCCCCCTCTCTGAACTCGGCCCCCTCTTACCCAAAGAATTTTTAATCTGTATGATACAAAATAGAGGACAAATCATGATCGCCCATGGAAATCGCATTATCTCTCCTGGCGATACCGTTGTCGTCGCTTGCCATCCGAAACACTTCCAAGAACTGGAAAATATTTTTTAATGCTGTTTCGCAACATTGCCAATATTCTCGGATTCTACTTTCTCTCTTTAACAGGAGTCTTGTTGATTCCTCTAGGCGTTGCTATCTATTTCCAATTTTTTGTCGATCCCGCCCTCCATCCACAACCCCATTCCACCATCGCGTTCGCGGAAACAGCGGGAATTTGTCTTCTTATCGCCATCGCATTAAAAACTGCAGGACGACAAGAGAAAGGCACTCTCTTCCGGCGAGAAGGTTTGTTTGCTGTTGCCATCATCTGGTTTTTTACCCCCGCTATCGGCGCCCTCCCTTTTTATCTGAGCGGAACCTTCGATAGCTATCTCGATTCCTACTTTGAAGCGACATCGGGCTTCTCCACCACGGGGATCACCATGATGGAAGCCAAAGCGTATAACCCCATAACAGGAAGCGAAATCCCCATCACCCGCAGCTATTGTGGCACCCACGACACAACCTATACCTACTACGGAACGATCACCCCCGTCCGCAATCCTGAAACAGGAAAACCTATCCTAACAGGGATCGAAGCCGTTAGCTCGGCCGTCCTCTTTTGGCGGTCAATGACACAATGGTTAGGTGGTTTGGGTATCATCGTTCTCTTCGTTGCCCTCCTACCAGCCCTTGGTGCCGGAGGGAAATTTCTCCTCCAAACCGAGCTCCCTGGCCCCCTAAAAGACGCCCTCACTCCACGCATCAAAGAGACAGCCATCGCTCTTTGGAAAATTTACCTATCTCTCTCTGTCATCGAAGTCATTCTTCTCCTATCACTCAATCCCGAAATGACTTGGTTCGAAGCCGTGACTCTCACTTTCTCGACCCTCTCTACAGGAGGATTTAGCGTCCATGGCAGCAGTGTCGGCTATTTCCAAGACAGTTATACCGAAACCGTTATTCTCATTTTCATGTTTCTTGGAAGCATGAATTTCGCTCTCTACTACTATCTGATACGCGGCAAACTCTACCGTTTTTATGATGCCGAATTTCTTCTCTACCTCGTTCTCCTCATCGGTTTTTCGTTCTTCACCATTTCCGACCTCATCGATTCCCCTCGTTACGATCCTAGCGGTAACCAAATCGGCGTTTTCGGTGTGAAAGATGCCGTTCGTTACGGCATCTTTCAAATGGTCTCCGCACAAACATCAACCGGCTTTACCACCTATAACTACACAACATGGCCCTACCTCGCCCAAGCCCTCATGCTTGTTGTGATGTACTTCGGTGGAATGTCGGGATCCACCGCAGGAGGAATGAAAACCATGCGACAATACCTCCTCTTCCGTATCGCACAAAATAAAATCGAGCTCCTCTTCCGCCCAGAAACCGTCCGATCCTTCCGCATCAACAACAGAGAGGTCGATCTCAGTGTCGCCAACCTCGTCCTCTGCTTCTTTCTCGTCATCATCTCCTTTTCTGTCCTGGGAACCTTACTCTATATCATGAATGGCATCGATCCCCAAACATCTCTCGGCCTCGTCGCTTGTAACGTCAATAATATCGGCATCTCCTTCCTCGCCTCCGGCCCCCCCTTCTCCGCCGCCTTCCTTCCCTCCTTTTCCCAAATCATCTCCATCCTCCTGATGATCCTCGGAAGACTCGAATTCTTCGCCCTCCTCGTCCTCCTCGTCCCCGCCTTCTGGCAAGAAGAATACTAATACGACCTAAAGGATCCCTCACTGAAAGACAGTGTCCCTTTGGTCGTATTTTTGTAAGCGTCAAATAAGCCCATCTTCTGCCACGGAAATATCGTGATATTCTTACCTCTGTAAAACAAAGTTCGGAGGTTTTATGTCTCAATCTCGATCAGAAGGAATATGTGTCAATGTCTCTTTTCTTTCGCAATATCCGCAGCCGTTTTTCCCTCTAGAGTTTTCAATGTGGTATCTGCCCCATTTGAACAAAGAATCTGAACGATCTCTCGGTAACCCATTTCTGCAGCTATATGTAAAGGAGTGTTGCCTGCATAATCCGTTGCATTGAGATTTGCGCCATTTCTTACGAGTATTTCAACAGCTTCTTTGTCCACAGACAGATTTGGTAGGATGTCGCTGCTGGATTCTATTGACCACCATTTCTCAAGATACCCACAGCAGGTATGCAGGCAGGTGTTTTTAGTGATATCTGCTTGCGCATTGACATCTAAACCTTTTTTTACAAGCGCTTCCAGACAATGATATAGCTTCTTGTCTAAACTTTCGGATAATAAGACATATGCTTTTTTTTCAAGCCCATCCAATGGAATCTCTTGAATGAGATTAAGAGCAATCGTTTCCTTCCTCATTTCTAATGAAAAGTGTAAGAGATCTGTTAATAGAGCATGATTTACTACTTGTTGTTGTGCGATCTCAGTAATCAATGTATCTTGATCGCGGTAGATCGCCTGCTTAAGGGCTTGTTCTTTATTTTGAAAGTCTTTTTTGATCATCCCAATGGTCTCTTTGAGTAAACCATTCGCACATGCAATGGCAAGAGCGGAATAATGTTTATATGTTCCTCCATCCCAATTTGGCAAAAGCAGATTTTTCTGATACATTTCCAAAAATTTTTCTTTACAACCATCGTCGCAAAATGTACCATCTTCCCAGATAAGAGGTGTTAATTGCATTCGTCCCGTTAATTTTTGGAGCCCTATTTCAATGGTTTTGCGAAACGTCTTTTTATCTACGGTTGTATTGTCAAGCACTTGCTTGTTTTTGAGATAGAAGAGAATATTTTTCCGAGAGACTTTTCTCCAAAAGTGAGAAAAATTGTAAAAAAATAGCCCGATCTTCGTGAAATTGCCATAATAGAGTTTTTTTTGGTTTTTGTCATAATAAAAATACGTTTTTCCGTGAGAGGACCCGATTTGTTTTCCTTGATATTCAATTTTATCCCACCCATGAAAATGGAACTGCTCGGGCTTGTCGATTGGACTCATGATGATGAAACCACTTGGATTTTAGGCGCTATATCAATGGAGAAATTAAGGGAATTGGCGATAAAACACTTCTGATGAGCTTGCTTATGAAGCTTCTTAGCAAGATCGATATGGTCGAGATGGGTAATAGTAATGGTTGGTTGTAGCTTGGCGTACACGAATCGTCCCCCATTAGGTGCACTGCTATCGACCTCGCCCAACACGTGGTTCTGATAATTGGTCACAATAATCTGATTTTCTGAACAAAGATATAAATACCAAAGCATGTGACATGAAGATAGCGAAGCGAGCAACAACTCTTCTGGATTGTATTTTGTGGGATCTCCTAAAAATTTTGGATCTGAAAACCCCTCAATAGAGGGCTCGCCTTCTACAGAAACGAGATAGGAGCGTTCATAACTGCGATAGTCATGAGTCCCTTTTCCACTGTTTCCAGTCCATTCGACATCGAGTTTATAATGGTGCTTAGGCATTTAAGATTTCCTGTGAAATAAACGCTACTTCTTTAGCATAGTGCGCTCAGTAAAATCGTTCAAGAACTTTTTCAAAAAATGTGATTGATCAAAGCACGACTGAATCGTGGCTTGGATCCACGCCTGTATTTTTATCAAATCAGTGGTCGTACTGAAATCGATTTGATTTATCAACGAGGGTATGAATTGATTCCTATTGAAATCAAATCTTCTCAAACGTATAACACATCGTTTTTGCGAGGAATCAAAAATTTTGAAAAAATTGTTGGCCATCGCTGTGTCGAACCCCATGTGGTTTATGCGGGAGCGGAAGAACAAAAAATAGGGAATATTTGCTTAATCAACTATCGCAATGCAGCAAACATTGTTGGGAACTAGTCTCTTCCTCTGACGATAAATCTATTTTTTGAATGGCTTTCAAAATATCTTGCATTCGGAAATGCCAATCTCTAAAAGACATGTTTTGCTTCACGCAAAATTTGTGGTTTTAAGGCTGGATGTAAAGCATTTTTAGTAACCAAATCAACCTCACAATCAAGAATATTTTCCAAATAAATTTTCAGGCCTACAAAAGCAAATAGACCTCTTTTTGAATCAAAATCAATCAGAATATCCACATCACTTTTAGCTGTGCCCTTATTTCTTGCAACCGAACCAAAAATAGCAAGGGCACGAACTCCTTGCTTTGCCAGCTCCTTTTGATGTTTTTTCAAAATTTTAGTGGAAGATTTTAATAACATAATCTTACATAAAAGCTTACATCATGCCCATGCCTCCCATGCCACCCATGCCGCCCATACCCATGCCGCCCATGCCATCCATGGGTGCAGCACCGGCTGTTGGTTTTTCCTTTTTCTCGGTGACGATAGCGGCGGTACGGAGGAGGAGGCTGGCGATGGATGTTGCGTTGGTGAGAGCGGAGATGGTGACAAGGACGGGGTCGATAACGCCTTGTTCGACGAGATCACCGAAAGTGTTAGTGAGGCCGTTATAACCCCAGGCGCCTTTTGCTTCGTAGATTTTCTCTGCGATGAGGTTGCCTTGTTTACCACAGTTATTGGCGATGGCAGTAGCGGGGGCCATACAGGCTTGGCGGACGACATCGACGCCGATGGCGACATCGCCAACGACGTTGAGGTTATCGAGGGTTTGTAGTGCGCGGATGAGGGCGACGCCGCCACCGGGAACGACACCTTTTGCGATAGCGGCGCGTGTTGCGTGGAGGGCATCTTCAACGCGATCTTTTTTCTCTTTCATTGCTGTTTCTGTAGGGGCACCGACATGGATAACGGCGACGCCTCCGATGAGCATCGCGAGACGTTCTTCGAGTTTTTCTTTTTCATAGGTGGAGGTTTCAGGATTTTCGATTTGTTTCCGAATTTGTTGTGCTCGTTCTGTGATGCGTTCGGAGTTACCTGCTCCGTGGATGATGGTGGTTTTCTCTTTAGAGATTTTGATATTTTTCGCATGTCCTAGGACGGAGAGATCGGCGTGATCGAGGGAGAGGCCGACTTCTTCGGAGATGACGGTGGCTCCTGTGATGACGGCGATATCTTCGAGCATGGCTTTTTTCCGTTCACCGAATCCCGGGGCTTTAACGGCGCATAGTGGGAGTCCGGCTTGGAGTTTATTCACAATGAACGTAGCTAATGCTTCTCCCTCGATATCTTCGGCGATGACGAGTAGGGGTTTAGCTCCTTGTGCCATATATTTTTCTAAGAAGGGGACGATTTCCTTCGCATTGGAGAGTTTTTTATCGATGAGAAGAAGCGAGGCGTTGGAGAAGTCGGTGGTCATATTCTCTGCGTTGGTAATGAAGTAGGGAGATAGGAACCCGTTAGAAAACTCCATGCCTTCGGTGATTTCGACTTCTGTCTGCATTCCTTTTCCTTCGGCGGTGGAGATGATGCCATCTTTTCCCACTTTTTCCATAGCAGCGGCGATCATCTCTCCGATTTCTTGGTCGTTATTGGCAGAGATGGAGGCGACTTGGCTGATTTCTTCTTGTGTATTGACGGCTTTTGCCATTTTCTCTAAGGCTTGTACGAGAAGGGCTGTGGCTTGATCGATACCTTCTTTGAGTTCTGCGGGGTTAGCTCCTGCGTTGACATTCTTAAGGCCGGCTTGGTAGATTTCTGCAGCGAGGACGATAGCTGTTGTTGTGCCATCTCCTGCGACATCGGCTGTTTTTGAGGAGACTTGTTTCACGAGTTGGGCGCCCATATTTTCAAAAGAATCCTTTAAATCGACTTCTTTTGCCACAGTAACTCCATCTTTTGTTGAGATAGGAGGACCGAAGCCACGGTTGATGAGAACGTTACGCCCTTTGGGTCCGAGGGTGGCTTGAACTGCTTTGGCAAGCGTTTTGACACCGCGAAGGATCGATTTAAGGGCTTCTTGATGATATTGGAGAAGATTAGCCATGGAAAAACCTCTTATTTTGTGTATACACCTAAAATATCGTCTTCGGCGATAAGTAAAAATTCTTCATCGTTACCGGTATCTTTCACTTCTGTGACGGCGTAGGTATTGAATAGAATGGTATCTCCGACTTGCACATCTAGGGGTTCGAGAACACCTTGTTCGTTGCGTTTCCCTTCGCCTTTACGGACGACGGTTCCTTCGCGAGGTTTTTCTTGTGCAGAATCGGGTAGGAGGATTCCTCCTTTTGTTTTCTTTTTGAGGCTGCGTTTAACAAGAACGTAGTTTCGTAGAGGTTTAATTTTAGCCATGATAACACTCCCTATGAATCGATGAATGAAGCAGGATTTTACGAGATGGAACGGAAATTGTCAAGAACATAGCATTTACTTAATGAGAGTGCTAATAGATAAGGTACTTGTCTCGTGTGGCAAGGAATGCCTCGCGTTCTTTTGTGTGGAGATCGCGCAGAGGCCAAATGACATATTTTTCTTTTTCCAAAATCGCATACACCTTTTCCGAGCCAATGACTTGGCAGAACATTTCTTTTCTGTTTTTTGTTTGGGAAAAAAGCTCTTCAAATTTTTTAGGATAGAGGCTTTTTAGCATACCCATCAGCAAAAATCCTGTTGCTACAGGTCGGTATTGGAGAGGATCGGTCACATATAGTAACACCCCTTGGCAGGTTTGCTTTGCGCAGGATCCTGTTACTGGCTTGTAGTGAAAAGGGGAGAACATCACACCAGGAAAATGTTGTTGATTCAGAGCATTGACTAATACCTCGGCATCGATCCAAGGAGCCCCTATCAAGCGGAAAGGGAGGGTATAACCAATCCCGATGTTCACCATCTGAAGTTCGCCTAAGATCCCCGTCATGGGGTAATAGAGTGGGGTTTCTTTTTCTGGGATATTGGGACTTGTTGGTATCCAAGGGAGCCCTGTCTCTGCAAACGTCATTTCCCGTCGCCACCCCTCCATGGGAACGACGGTTAGCGAACATCCTACGGCATACTCCTCGTTAAAAAAGCGAGCGAGCTCCCCTATTGTCATGCCATGGACGTAGGGGACATTTAGGTGTCCTACAAAGGAGCGCCATTTTTCTTCCATCATAGGTCCATCGACGACAATGCCATTGATTGGATTGGGTCGATCGAGTACGACGACGGGAATTCTCTCTTTTGCGGCCTCTTCCATCACATAGAACAACGTGGTGGCATAGGTATACGAACGGCTGCCGATATCTTGCATATCAAAAAACAGAAGATCGATCTCTTTGAGCATTTCTTTTGTTGGACGCCGTTGTTTTCCATGTAAGCTATAGATAGGAATCCCATCGACATCACGACTATGAAAGACCGCCTCGCCCGCGTGGTATTCACCACGAAGGCCATGCTCGGGGGAAAAAAGTGTGGTGACACGCCCCTTGTATGCAATCGCCAACCGTTTGATGACATCGACACTTCTTTCATTTTTTTTATTGATTCCCGTATGGTTGGTCACCACTCCGATCCGTTTTCCCTGGAAAAGGTGGGCATATTTTTTCTCTTCCAGCCGATCGACACCGACAAGGACGGTCCCATAAAGAGCGAAGGAGAGCGCAAAAAAAAGGATCGAGACAAATATTTTCACAGCAAAAAAATACCGAAATCGCCATTCTTTCGGAAGGCCTTTTATGAATCCATCCATTGCACAAGAAAAAGCACAAGAACTTTACCAAAGTGTTACAGGAAAGACCTTAACACGCGAGGAACGTTATGCCAAGGCGGTGGAACTCGCAGAATGCTTCTTAATCAGGGCAAATCATCTTGGAACGCATCAGGAGAAGAAGCAAGAATCTCTTTTAAAGGAGCTATTACAAACTCCTCAAGAGAAAGCATTGTTGATGAAAATCACTGATCAATGTTTTCGTTCAAAAAATCCTTATCGCATTATTAATCAACTTCTCTTTCTATTGAAAAAATACGCCTCCCTTCTTCCTTATCGTCCTTGGAGAAGAATGCAAATCACTCTTTTTTCTTGGGGAGCCAAATTCTTTCCCTCTTTTGTTGCCCCTCGGATGCAAAAAGAGATCCGCAAACAGACAGCGCAAGTGATCATTCCTGCGAAAGGTCCACTCTTGGACTCCCTTCTTCATTCATCGCATCGCATCAACCTCAATCTCCTTGGTGAAGCGATCCAAGGAGAGGAGGAAGCAGAAAAACGGCTACAGTACCATCTCGATCAGCTTACGAAACCCGAAGTCCACGTCATTTCAGTAAAGATCTCCAGCATCTTCAGCCAAATCCATCTTTTAGCTTTTGAAGAGAGTGTTGAAATGATCGCCGAAAAATTGCGTCGTCTCTATTCCTTTTCGAATAAATGGATCCAACTCGACATGGAAGAGTATGCGCATGGAGAACTCACGATTCAGGCATTCCAGAGAGCACTTGACGACCCTGCTATGCTCTCTACAACAGCGGGCATTGCCCTACAAAGTTATCGTCCTCATGCTGGAGAGCAGCAGAAGCGATTAACGGAATGGGCAAAAAAACGCGTTGCACAAGGGGGAGCGCCGATTCGGATCCGTTTAGTCAAAGGGGCGAACCTCAGCATGGAGAAGGTCGATGCTTCGATCCACTCCTGGCCGCAAGCTCCCTACCTATCAAAAAAGGACTCCGACGCCCAATTTTTCCGCATGATGGAATACGCTCTGGAACCCGACCATGCGCATGCCGTTCACATAGGCATAGGGAGTCACAATTTATTTGCCATTGCTTACGCCCTTCTTCTTCGGAGAGAGAGAGGTCTTGAAAAAGAAGTGATGATTGAGATGCTCTCTGGAATGGCTCCTTCGCAAAGGAAAGCCATTGAAGAGGTCGCGGGAGATGTCCTTCTCTATTGTCCGATCACTTTTGAGGAACACTTTGAAAATGCGATCGGTTATCTCATCCGTCGTCTTGATGAAAACACAGCTCCAGATAATTTTTTGACCGACCTCTTTCGCATGACTCCCGACTCTTTGCCATGGGAGAAGCAGAAAGGGCAATTTTTCTCTGCGCTTCAAGCAATGGATAGCGTCTCACAAAAACCCCGTCGCACTCAAGATCGCTCTCAAGAACCGCTCTATCGCTCTCTAGAAGTCCCTTTTAACAATGAACCCGACACCGATTGGTCTCTTGCTCCAAACAGGAAATGGATCCAACAACACCTTGAGAGCAGGAAAAAACAGCCTCTTCCCGTTATTCCCCTTTTCATTGGCGAAGAAAAGATTGCCTCTTCCGAAAGAAAGGGGATCGATCCATCCCATCCCAACCAGCACGCTTATACCTATGCATTGGGAACAGAAGATTCGATTGAGTTATTGGTGGCAACGGCAAAAGAGGCGCACACTCCATGGGAAGCAACCGATGTCCAAGATCGAGCCGTTCTTCTTTCTCAAGTGGCGCACATTTTCCGAAAAAACCGGGGAGAATTGATCACGGCTATGGTTGCCGATGGAGGAAAAACGGTGAAAGAGGCCGACACCGAAGTCTCCGAAGCGATCGATTTCATCGCCTACTATACGCGCAGTTTTCTAGAATACCACAAACTCCCCGACATCACCTTCTCGACAAAAGGGGTTGTCTTAGTGACTCCACCTTGGAACTTCCCCTGCGCTATTCCAACGGGGGGCATTGCTGCAGCCCTTGTTACAGGCAACAGCGTGATCTTTAAGCCGGCTCCGGAAACCATCCTCGTTGGTTGGACCCTTGCCCAATGCTTTTGGGAAGCGGGAATAAGCAAGGAAAACCTCTGTTTTTTTCCGTGTGACGATGAGCCGTGTGGCACCAAGCTCATCCAACATCGCGACATCGCGACAGTGATCCTTACAGGGGCAACAGAAACGGCAAAGAAGATGATGCAATGCCGCCCTGGCATCGATCTCATTGCCGAGACAGGGGGCAAAAACAGCCTTATCGCCACGAACCTCTGTGACCGCGATCTTGTCATTCGCGATCTTGTTCAATCGACATTGGGTCATGCGGGACAAAAATGCAGCGCCTGCAGCCTTGCCATTCTTTTTAATGAACTCTACGACGACCCTCATTTTCTCGAACAACTGAGAGATGCTTTCGCCAGTCTCCCTGTTGGCAGTGCGTGGGATCTTCGCACGCGCATTCCTCCCCTCATCCGTCCACCGAATCCCACTCTTTTACGAGGGATTGACCGAGCTCGAAAAAGGAGAAGAGTGGTTGCTGAAACCGCGACAAGAACCGAACAATCCCCATCTATGGCATCCAGGCATTAAGTTGGGCGTCCATGAAGGGAGTTTCACTCATCAAACCGAGCTCTTCGGCCCCGTGCTTGGTCTCATGCGTGCTAATGACCTCAATCACGCTATCCAATTAGCGAATGGCACCCGTTATGGGCTTACAGGAGGCATCCACACTCTTGATGAGCGAGAGCAAAAACTCTGGATCCAAAAAATCCACGTCGGCAATGCCTACATCAATCGAGCGATCACCGGATCGATGGTACAACGACAACCCTTTGGTGGGATGAAAGCAAGTGTCTTTGGACAAGCGTTTAAAGCGGGAGGTCCGCAGTATGTGTTGCAATTCGTGCATGCCAAGCAAACCCACCTTCCTGAAGGGACCGCCGATTGGATTCCAAGAGTGTTGCCTCTGTACCGTTTTCTTGCCGATAAGATATTGTCTGCTTCAGAAAAAGAGAGGTGGAAACACACCCTTTGCAATTATGCCTTCTATTGGCGTCATTATTTTTCTCATCCACAAGACCCCTCTTGTCTTATTGGGCAAGACAATCTCCTGTATTACATCCCGCGCAAGGAGCTTGTGATCCGTTTCCAAGAAGGGGATTCTCCTTTTGATCTCTTCCTTGCCATTGGAGCCGCCTTAACCTGTGGGAGCCATCTTTTGATCAGTGGTCCCTCTCTTCCCCCTTTGATTCCCCTTCCGCGTATTGCTTACATTGAAGAAAACGAATCCTCATTTCTCGAGCGGATCGGAGATAGAAGAAAAAAAGAGTCCGTTTTTTTCACCCCCCTCTCCTTCATTTCAAAAAACCTTTGTCGAACAAGGGGGGCAAAGCATCATCGCCCCTGTCTTGATGAATGGACGATTAGAACTTTTGCAGTTTTTGCGTGAAATGTCGATCAGTATCGATTATCATCGTTATGGAAATTTAGGTATGAGAGAAGGAGAGTGGCGTGCCCCAATCACTGATGGATAAGGACAATCTTTTGCAAGAATCCCCGAAGCTCAATCCCGAACAGAACGAGGCGGTAACGACGCTTAATGGTCCTCTCCTGGTCTTGGCTGGAGCTGGATCGGGCAAGACCCGCGTTGTCACCCATCGTATCGTGCACCTTCTCCAATCGGGGATTTCCGCGAGTGCCATCCTTGGCCTTACCTTTACCAACAAAGCGGCTCAGGAGATGAAGGAGCGGGTTCATTCCTTAACCAATGCTTATGTATGGATTAGTACATTTCACAGTTTGGGAGCGAGGATTCTTCGCGAATCGATCCACCATCTCGGTTATACATCGCGATTTACGATCTATGACGAAGAGGACTCTCTTCGGCTACTGCGCAACTGCATGCAAGAGATTTTCCAAAAGAAAACGGTCATGGAGCCCAAGAGAGTGCGTGGGATTATTTCTCGTGGAAAAAACGATCTTATCGATCCAGAAAAACTCTCCCTTCCTTCCTCTCAGAATCCCCTTGGAGACGATCTCTACCGATTGATCGCTCTTTATCAAAAGCGCCTTTTTGATGCCAATGCCCTTGATTTTGATGACCTTCTCTATCTGACTAACCGACTTTTTTCCGAGCATCCGACGGTTCTGATGCACTACCAACAGCAATGGCGTTATCTCCTTATTGATGAGTATCAAGATACCAATGCAGCGCAATACCAGATGGTACAAAAGCTCGTCGCTTCAACGCACAACCTCTGTGTTGTGGGCGATCCCGACCAATCGATCTATTCGTGGCGTGGAGCGAACATCCACAACATCCTCGACTTTGCCAAGACCTATCCGGAAGCGAAGATCATCCGTCTCGAGCAAAACTATCGCAGCCGAAGCACGATTCTCGAAGCTTCGAATGCCCTGATTGCTCACAATGCGGAAAGATATGAGAAAAAATTGTGGAGTGATCGAGGAGAGGGAGAGAAAATTGAAATTCTCCTTACCGATGATGAGATGACGGAAGCCCAATCCGTTATCGATCGCGTTGAGATGTTGCATGAGCATCATGCCATCCCCTTGAGTGATATGGTTATCTTTTATCGAACGAATGCCCAATCACGTCCATTTGAAGACATTCTCCTCTCTCGTGGCGTCCCCTATCGCGTTGTTGGTGGACTTTCCTTTTATCAACGGAAAGAGGTCAAGGACATCCTCTCCTTCATCCGCATGAGCATCTCCGATAGCGACCTGATCTCGTTCATGCGCACGATCAATATTCCCAAGAGGGGGATTGGCAATGCTACGATCGAGAAACTCCGCAATGCAGCAGATAGTGAAGCAATTCCTCTTTTTTCTTATTGTGACCGCTTGACGCATGGAGGGCAGCTCCATCACCACCTTAAGCTGACAAAGAAACAAATGGAAGCACTTACCAGTTATGTCGACACCCTGCTCACCCTTCGTCACCTTTCGCAAGAGCTAAGCATCTCGGCTATTGTCGAGCAGACGATCCAACGAACGGCATATGTTACCCATCTGAATGACGATCCCCTCTCTGCAGAAGACCGGAAAGAGAACCTCGATGCTCTCATTGGCTCGGCAAAAGAGTGGGAAATGGTCCATCCTAATGGGTCTTTGAGTGCCTTTCTTGAAGAGCTTTCTCTTAAAACGACGCTTGACGAAGGGACTAACACCCAAGATTCTCTCTCATTGATGACGATCCATAATGGGAAAGGGCTCGAGTTCCATGCGACCTTTCTCGTCGGGATGGAAGAGGGGCTCTTCCCGCATATCAACACGAAAGGAGAGAGAGAGCAAATCGAAGAGGAGCGTCGGCTCTGTTACGTAGGCATGACGCGGGCCAAGGAGTATCTTTTTCTCTCGTACGCGCGCTTTCGTTTTTTGTGGGGAACCAAGAGGCGGATGACGCCAAGTCCTTTCCTTCATGAAATTCCAGAAGAGTACGTCAAGCACGTGCAGCAGCGCCGCCGTTGGAACCTTTACTAATACCAAACGCAATAAATAAACACCTACCTAAGTGCAAACTGTTCATATTATTTCTGGAAAAACAAGGATATGAAGGATCGCAAACGGCAGGCTATGCAATATCAAAATCAATCATTTCATCAAGAACTCGTCGATTAAGAAAGTGATCATTGAACTGAAATGCTGCGAATCGTTGCAAGAGTTCATCATCCTGATCATCATGCCGTCTGCGATCCTGCTCATCTTTTTTCTCCCTATACACAGCAGTGTAAAATTACTGTCGCCGCTCTCGCGGCTAACTCTTCCACCTCATTTTCCGCAGGCTAACGCCTGTGGCTACACGCTATAGCCGCTCTCGCGGCTGTAGCTTGGAAAAATTCGAGATCCCTATTTCTTTGTGTCTCTGCGCTTTTGCGTTGATATTCTACGGAAAAACTTTTATGAAAATTCATTGCAATCATAACGTCTCATTCCTCTACTTATGGGTAATAGGATATGCCGCGGCCACGGGCACGAAAAAATGTAGCGGGAATCGCTGACCAGGCACAGCACTAATTGACATAATGTAGCTGAATAGGTTACATCCGTCATTTGTCACCCGGAATTTTTAATCCGTCATTTGTCACCCGGAATTTTTAATTTTGATTTTCTAAGAAAATTTGCTAAATTCTTTGCTTATGGAATTAGCAACAACAAATATTGATCATTTAGGTCTTATCGCAGGAATGTGTGATGAAATTGGTCTCGTTGAACAGATTGACAGAGCTTGTGGAGACCAAGATCCAAATAAAAACCTATCCTTCGGGCAGTGTGTCAAATGCATGATTATGAATGGATTAGGTTTTGTTGGAAGAACATTATATCTATATTCAGAATACTTTGAAGATAAACCGCTAGAGCATCTTATCGGAGTAGATGTTTCCCCAGAACAAGTCGATAATAATGTGCTTGGAAGAACGCTCGACAAGCTTTTAATCCCCCCCCCTTTCTCTGCCGCCTTCCTTGGATCTCTTCTCTTTAATAATTCCTCGTGTTATGGATTGTAACCTTGTATGGTTCTAACAAGTCCTTGATTTGATTAGGTATGTCTTTCGAGCGAAAAAAACCATCGCAGTAGTAGGAAGTTGTATTTATCTCTTCAATTCCTATATCCAGCATCTTTCTAACAAGTCTTTCATCCTTATAATTTTTTGCTATTTCCACAACAGTGGATGCGCTTATTTTCCCCTTTTTAAAATATTCTAAAAGCAAATATAACATAGAAATAGACACGCAATAGATGCTTACTGCCTTCGATAATGTCCTGTTTGAGACACCATATCCATTATCAAAAAGTCGATCTAAAATCATCTTAACAACTTCATTAGAAATCTGATGCCTCATTGATAGCTCCAACGTTTCTTCCGAAGGAATAATGCCCTTTTCCATCATTGTTTTTATTAACTTATCAGAATTTTTTTGTGTTGAAAGATTTTCTTGAAAATCCAAATACACTTTACTTTCTATCACTTGATGTAAAACTTCTATTGTTGGCTCATTAATTTTTTCGAATAATGCTTTTATGATTTTTATAGAAAATCCTCTTTTTTTAGCTAAATCGATATTTTTTTTACTCGGCTGAACTCCTTTCTCCAAAGAGAGTTTTATCAGCCTCGCTATCTCCTTATTCTCTTTCCGGTTCCGTTCCTCATATTCGCACAAAGAACTTGTCCTGAATGCGCCGTATTCGAGCAAAGACTGCAATAAATTCTGTTTCCATTTTTTCCACTCTTCATCGCTTAAAGCATCCATCATTTTCCCGATTATCGACATAGGAATGTACCTATCAATCGCTTGTTCTACCGCCCACATCGTTGGATTGGACATGTTATCAAAAAATACTTTTATAAATTTTGAATCGAGCCTCCAAGGAGAGAAGAGTTTGAGGCTTTTACGAACATCCTTTTCTGTTACTCTAACACCTCTGTTCACAAGCGACTGAAGAATTTCTTCGGAATGAGTTTTTTCTGCCGCAAAAATTAAAATATCTTCGGGAAGTTCCTTCATTTTTTTTAAAATATTTTCTATTTCTTTTTCTTCCCTTTTCGATCCAAGTGCTTCCTTTAATATTAGCTTCGTTGCTTCAGGAATATACTTTACTAAAACTTTCAATACCTCTGCAGAAACTTGATTTCGAATAGCTTCAACCAAAAGACTTTCTGTCGGCTCAATTCCTTTTTCGATGATCTTTTCCACTACCTGAGCAGAAACCTTATACTCAACAGCTTTGTCTAACATCCTTTTGGTTACAGTCACTTTTTTCAATAATTCTTCTAAAACCACATCAGAACGTTTGCTTTCCATTGCAAAAATAAACATGCTTTCCGTCAGTTCTACTCCTCTCTCTAATAGTTCTTCTACCACCTCTTTAGAATCTTCATATTCTATCACATTTTCTAAAGATATTTTTGTTATTTCCTCACATTTATTCAAAAATCCCCTTATTTCCAAAGCGTTTCTTGTTCTTATTGCTACGATTAATGTCAGCTCGGAGATTGCAGGAACCATTTTAAGCAGTTTTTCCAATACCTCTTCATCTACCTCTCTTTCTATGGCATAGATCAATGTATCTTCTGTTGGCTTGACTCCTTTCTCGAGGATTTTTTCCACCATCTGAGCAGAAACTTTTTCCTTGATTGCCTTCCTTAACGTTCTTTCTGTCATTTCAGAGATATTTTCTAAAAGTATCTCCAATATCTCTTCATCGACCTTTTTTTCCATGGCATAGATCAATGTACCTTCTATCGGCTTGACCCCCTTGCTTACTAATTTCCTTATTAATTCTTTGGAATATCCATACTCGATCGCTTTCCTTAAGCTCAGTTCCGTTACTGTTGAAACTTTCTCTAACAGTTCTTCCAATACCTCTTTATTAACCTTTCTTTCCATGGCATACATCAATGTATCTTCTATCGGCTTGACCCCCTTGCTTATTAATTTCCTTATTAATTCTTTGGAATATTTATAGTTGATCGCTTTCCTTAAGCTCATTTCTGTTACTAAGGAAATCCTACAGAGGATTTCTTCTACGATTTCTTCGGAGACTTTATTTTGTATAGCGTGAATCAAAATATTTTCATTGATTTCAATCTCTTTGCTTAAAATATTTTTCAACTCTTCTTGACTTCTTTCTAATTGGATTGCAAACGACAATGTTGAGCTGGTTAATTGAGAAAGTGGTTGCAGTAACACCTCTATTACTTCCTTAGACGCATTTTTCTCTAGCGCATATACCAAAATACTTTCTGTTGGTTGTGCTCCCTTCTTTATTATCTCAGTTACTATTTCAAACAAGATTCTATATTTAATAGCCTCTTGCAAGGTGATTTCATTGACTGTAGGCATCTTGATAAAAAGCATCTCCATAATCTCTGTAGACGCTTTATTTTCTTGAGCTAGATCTATGACATCATGTGTTAGCTGAGCTCCCTCTTCCAACAGCATTTTTATGATTTCAAAAGATGCCTTTCTCCTTAGTGCTTCCTCCAAAACCCAATCGATTAATTCTCTATTTGCTCGTACAAGACGTTGAATTACTGCTAGTGAACATTTGTATAAAATAACTTTTTCGAAAACACCTTTTGTTGGAACAACTCCGCTATCTATTATCATCCCAATCTTTTCCAAAGAAATTTTGGAAAATATGGATTGTTCTAATATTTCCTCTGTCGGTTGTGGCACACGTTTTTCATCCAAAAGCTTCTTACAAATTCCTTCACTAGAGTCACATGAAATCGCCAGATACCAAACATTGATGTCGAACCTATCCTCAAATCCCATTCGCATTTCGATGATTTTTTTCTTTACGTCAGAAGACATGGCATCTATTTTTTTTGCTTCTAGAGTTTTTACCGTTGGCACCCCTCCTTTTTTTAAAACTTTTTCCACTAGACTAGAAGAGCCTAGTGGGAGAACAAGATCTAAGGTCTCTCCTGTAAGAGGAAAATCTATCCCTAAAAATTTTTCAATCATTTCCTCCTTTTCAGACTGAGATCTATTTCTAGATTGTAAAATTAATTTTATTGCCTAATCTAATGTTGTGCTTTTTATTTGGGGTCTATTATTACAAAGAATTTGTTTTAACTGTTCAGGTCGCAGCCTTTTAACAATATCTAAAAAAATCTCTTCTGTGAGTACAGCTCCTTCATTCAGCCTATTTATCAGTGTGGTGAAATATATACTTTTGTTCTCTAAGTCCTTTCTAAGCTCCCCTGTTTTGGACTCATGGTGAGAAGACAAAAACACAAACCGATAAAACAAAGGTGTTTTTTGATCTGCTGTAAACGAATTAAATAGCGCTTTTAAATCATTTTGTTCTACTGTTGTTAGAATCGTTTTTATTTTTGCTTCCATTGCAGAATCAACTGGGGGTATTTGTAGATCTTTAAGGTTTTGAGGATTCTGTGTTTGTTCTAAGAGACTTTTCAGTTGTCCGGACTGTGTAGAATACTTTGGATCCAGCTTAGAGCAGACGAACTCAATGAATGTTTTAATTTGTTCTCTTTGTCTTTGCTTTGCAACGTCCAAAATGATTGGAGTCCAAGACCTGCATGTCAAAGCTACTGATGAAAAATCCTCAGGGTTTGGCAAAAAGGAAAAAATTGTTGAAAACATTTCAGAAGGTAAAGAAAATATAGCTGCGGTTTGTTGAACTGATTGCTGTCTAGTTGAAGCGATTGGATCCATTTGTATTCCTTACTTACTATTTGCATATAAAAATCGGAACATTCTAGATAAGGAAAGCATTAAATGCCAATGAAAAAGACAAAACCATGATTGGATGTAAAAAGCGCGTTGTTTATATCGATCGCCAGACACAGCAAGAGCAACAAGAGAAAGTGTATGGCGAGTGGGCTTTGCACCTGCTGTATGGAGAGGGCCTTTTCTCGCGCATTTCTCAATTTTTACTTCTTCCTCTCCTTTGTCGTCTTCCTTGGATCTCTTCTCTTTTTGGATGGTGGCAAAGGCGATCGTGGACAAAGAAAAAAATTCTCCCTTTCATCGAGCAATACGCTATCGATGCAGAAGAATTTCTCCTTCCTCCCGATCAATTCTCTTCTTTTAATGATTTTTTCATTCGAAAACTCAAAAGTGAGGCACGCTCCATCGCATCGGGAGAAAATGTCGTTATTGCCCCTGCAGATGGGCGATACCGCTTTTATCGCGATGTGGCAGAATGCCATTACTTGTCGGTCAAAGGAGAGACCTTCTCCTTAGCAACGTTTCTCAACGACGCCTCATTAGCCAAAGAGTACCAACACGCAAGCTGTCTCATTGCGCGTCTTTGTCCCTCGGATTATCACCGCTTTCACTTCTCTGTTGGTGGAATTCCAGGAGAGGCTCGAGCCATCAATGGCTACCTCTACTCGGTCAACCCCATCGCTCTCTCCCATAATGGAAAAGTCCTTTTGCAAAACAAGCGTTTCCTCACCCCTTTAGAAACGGAATGGGGAAGAGTATTGCTCATTGAAATTGGTGCAACCAATGTGGGAACGGTCCACCAGACGTATGTGCCGGGCAAGCGCATTGAAAAGGGAGAAGAAAAGGGTTACTTCTCCTTTGGCGGCTCGGCACTAGTGACCCTTTTCCCTCACAACTTCCGCTTTGATGAAGATCTCGTTGCTCTTTTTTCAGCAACCAACAAAGAGATCCGCTGTCTCTTTGGCCAATCGCTTGGCATTTTAGGAAGAACAGATTCAACTTTTTAAAGTTCAACAATTCCCGCCATTTCTACCACAGAACTCACAGAAGGCACAGAGGGAAAATCTTCGTGCGAAATCATGGGTTTTTTCTTTTTCTCTGTGTTCTCTGTGAGCTCTGTGGTGTAAACATTTAAGGACGAATGTAAAAAATAGCGGGAGCTGCTGTTTAAAGTTTTTTCTTCTTGACGAGTAAGCGAAAGCCTTTATCCTATTTGTATGATTCGTTTTTCTTCTGTTACAAAAGGTTACATTGGCGAGACTCTTTTTTCGGAAGCGAGTTTTTCGATTGGCAAAGAGGAACGATGCGGGATTGTAGGGCGGAACGGCTCGGGAAAAACCACGCTTCTCCGTCTCATGACAGGAGAAGAGCACCCCGATGCTGGAGAGATCTATGTTCCAAAACAGTGTCACATTGGTTATCTTTCCCAACACATTCGCTTTTCTCGTCCGACAATTTTAGAGGAGGCAGTATTATGCTTGCCTGCCTATCGTATCCATGAAGAGCACGTGGCAAAAAAAATTCTCATTGGTCTCGGTTTTACAGAAGAAGATTTTTTGCGTGCTCCAGATACCTTTTCTGGCGGCTATCAACTCCGTCTCCATTTAGCCCGTGCTCTACTTGCCGAACCAGATGTTCTTTTATTAGACGAACCGACCAATTACCTCGATATTGTGGCGATCCGCTGGCTTACCCAATTTCTTAAACAATGGAAAGGGAGCCTTGTCACCATTTCCCACGATCGTCATTTTCTCGATGCGATTAGCACCCATACCATTGGCATCTTTCGCCAACAGGTAAAAAAAGTTGAAGGGACGACGGAAACATTTTACTCTCAGATGGCAATAGAAGAAGAAGCGCACGAAAAAACGCGGCAGAATCTTGAAAAAAAGAGAGAGTGTGCCGAGGACTTTATCCGTCGCTTTGGAGCAAAAGCAACCAAAGCAGCGCAGGCGCGTTCTCGACAAAAAATGATTGAAAAGCTTCCCTCTCTTTCTAAATTGCGGGAGATGCAGAACCTCTCTTTCTCTTTTCCCTTCAAACCCCTTTCTGCGAAAAAATGGATGGAAGCAAAAGAAATCTCCTTTTCCTATGAACGCGACAAACCCCTCATTCAAAATCTCTCCTTTTCTGTGGAACCGGGGGATCGCATTGCCATCATTGGCAAAAATGGACGAGGAAAAACAACTCTTCTACAACTCCTTTGCCACTATCTTCATCCCGATAGCGGCGAAGTTTGGCATTACCCCACCCTCCAATTTGGATACTTTGGACAGCGCCATATCGACACCCTCTCTCCCGAATTCACTGTAGAAGAGACCATACAGGCCGTCGATCCCACTCTCTCCTATGGAAAGATTCGAGCCATTTGTGGATCGATGATGTTTTCGCAAGATCATGCAAAGAAACGAATATCGGTTCTTTCGGGAGGAGAAAAGAGTCGTGTTGTGCTTGGCAAAATCCTTGCTCAAGCAGCACAAGTCGTTGTCTTAGACGAGCCAACCCACCATCTCGATATGGAATCGATCGATGCTCTTCTCGAAGCCATCGATGATTACCCAGGCGCCGTGCTTCTTGTTTCCCATAGTGAAGAGGTTTTGGAAGCTTTCTCTGCAAATAAAATCGTCATATGTCGCGAAGAGGAACAACAATTCTTTCTTGGTTCTTATCCTGAATTTTTAGAAAAAGCTGGATGGGAAGTCTCTTCTCCTAAGAAACAAGTAAAAGCAAAAAAACAGCGCATCCCCTCTCTCCAAAAAAAAGCCGAGCAAATCGAAAAAAAGATTGAGAGAAAGGAGAGGGACATTGCTTCTCTGCAAGAAGAACTCGTCCAACTTGTTCAATCACAAGATTTTTCCACGATGCAAGAGAAAAGCCAACAGTTAGAAATGTTGGAAAAAGAGCGAGAAGCGTTGTTTGTGGAATGGGATCAATATTTTTGAAAAGCACATAAAAATATATTGACAGCAAAAATGTGTAAATTGTACAATTAGTACAAAAGGAGGTGTTGCTATGTCTCGAATTCCCGTCTCAAAAGCTCGTCATGAAATGAAGGAATTACTCAATCGAGTCGCTTATGGAAAAGAGCGCATTTACCTCACATTCCATGACAAAAAGATGGTTGCAATTGTCCCTCTAGAAGACATTGAAACATTGGAGGCTATGGAGAAAGCTGCAGACATCCACACTGCAGAATCGAGAATCAAGAAAGCCAAGAAAGAGGGTACCTATTCATCCAAAGAATTGAAAAAGCGACTAGGGCTTTAAACTTGAGTTCTCAGGTTTTAATACAAGATATACCGAATTGAATATTCCAAAGACGTAGAGAAAGACCTATCTAAATTACCGAAGAAAGAAATCCTCAGAATTCTTTCCAAGATCGACAGGTTGGCAAATAATCCAAGACCACCTGGAATAGAACCCTTAGAACCTGTTTAAAATCTTTCTAATCCTGTATAAACAATTATTTTCCAAGACAATTGTAGGTATTTTATGCCCCATTGCTATCCTAGCGATATGGATCGTGAACAGTTTAACAAAATTAAACCTCTTCTGGAATCTGCAAGAAAAAAAACACGTCCTAGAGCGGTCGACTTATATGATGTAATTTGTGGCATTTCATATGTTTGAAAAACCAGTTTACATATGGTCATCCTTGCTTTTGTCGTTTTATTCGTAAAACAGTTTTGAACGAGTTTTTAGAAAATAAACTACCACAGAGCCCACAGAGAACACAGAGGGAGGACATATAGATTGTTTAGTGCATCCAGAAATGTCTGAAGAAGTTGTAGAGGATCAGGTAATTATAGAAATTAAATCTGTGAATGGAATAGCTCTAATACACGAAGCACAACGACTATCTTATTTAAAGCTCTATGGAACTTGTGCTCGAGGATTGCTGATCAATTTTAATGTGAAACGATTGGTAGAAGGCATTCGTCGAATGAAAATATAACCCTCTCTCTGTGCTCTCTGTGGGCTCTGTGGTAGTTTTTATTGCTGAGAATGGTTGGAGAGGTCCGACAAAACAATGGTCGGAAAGAGAAAACCAGTTTTATAATAATTGATGCGCAAAGCGTTAAAAATACCGATACAGCTGAGAGTAAAGGGTATGATGCAGGAAAAAAAATTTCAGGGATAAAACGACACATCGCTGTAGACACCCAAGGATTACCTCATGCAATTCATATAACTACAGCAAATATTACAGATAGGAAAGGAGCGCTAGAAGCATGTTCATTGAAGAAGAGTTTTTATCTGAAGTAAAAAACGTTTTAGCTGATGGAGGATACTCTGGAGAACCATTTTCAGATGGTATTCAAGAGATATTGGGTTGTCCAGTAGAAATAGCCAAGAGAAATGAATTGCATACTTTTAAAGTGATTCCCAAAAGATGGGTTGTGGAACGTTCTTTTAGCTGGCTTGAAAAGTGTAGAAGATTATGGAAAAACTGTGAAAGAAAGCTAAATACTAGCTTAACTATGGTAGTCTTAGCATTTGTAGTTCTTCTTTTAAAAAGA
>CALOCV010000006.1:0-11190 GCA_942491955.1 Parachlamydiales bacterium | reverse complement strand
TTGAACAGGTTCTTTGATCCAAAACATCGCTAAAAAGGCAAAAATGAAAATTACGTTGAAGAAGGTGTACTCATGAGTTCCACCAATACGAGGATCATCCGCACTTGAAGATTCCCACGTCGCCTCTACAGAAAGATTATCAGTCAATCCATACAGAAAAGAAAAGTGCCAACCGCGGAAATTGATATCACTGTAATTCGCAGAAAGGTCGTGTTCAACGTACTGGTACCCGATTCCTCCATATCGCAATCAGACATGCTCAGCCAAAATGACCTGTAATTCAGGTTGAATGCATAATCCCCCTGCTGTAAGACCTCGCCGAAAAGAACACCCGCATACCAACCCATGTTCTTTTTGCTGTTGATCGTCAACGTCCCCGCACCAGGAAAAGGCTTCTCAGGGTTATTGGGATCGGGGATGGTCAAGTTTGGAATCGTTCCCAATCGATCGGCAGCATGGTTGTAGACAACAGCACCGAATAGATTCACAGGAGTACCAAAAATTTCAGGAGGAATATAGTACTGGAGCGTCACTTGTGAGTTGATGAACCGCCATCCTGCTGCATTCTTGACACCAGCACGGTTAGGACGCCGCAATCTCCAATAGACAAGCGAGTACTTGATATCAAGACCCGTATCATAAAAATCGAGGAGACTGATTTGTGTTCCATAAAAAAATTGATTTACGCGCTCATCAACAACACCTGCAATCCATTTACAATCGAGATCCCAAATATTCATATCCCGCGTGTAGTGTAAATAAAGCCCATCAAAACGGCTTAAAAATTGGATATATGAATCAAATACTTGATAGAGCTTTCTCCGACCAATTTCCACATCAAACCGCTGGCAACCATCGGCATACACTTTATATCCAAGGTAGGCTGAACGAAGGTTCACTCGATTGGAATCACCAACTACCAAAACAATTCTCCGGATCGGTACGCACACCTCACCTGTGGGATTTCCCGTTCCCATTCCATTATCAAACCGGACATGAGCTCGAGCCCAAGCATTTTCCGTATCATAGTCTAAACGGAAGTTGTACTGAATATCGAAATCATTCGTTGAAATGGGTAAACCATCTTTATCAACAGCACCGTTCCCTCGCAAAGAAACCCCTCGTGCCCATTCGTGCAAGTTGGACCAGCAGGGTCGAACATCTCCACTGATGTTGAGGTCTTGGCTTTTTTCTTCGAGATCGGTCCCTTCATTAACGAACAAAAATTCTTTAACAGCAGGATAATCTCTCCCACCAAGAATTCTTTGGAACTTGTCTCTTGCTCATCATCTTCATCTTGAGCAAAAAGGGTATAGGGTATCGACAAACCGAGAATCAGAGAGAGAAAAATAAAGACATATGAAGAGACCCGCTGCATATAAAGAACTCCAAAAAAAAAGAAAATCAAGAATAAAGGAGAATTTTATACCACGAAAGGTCTCTTTTGGTCAATGGGTCGGGTTCTTACGTAAGACTCAATTGATATCGCCCATCAGCTAAGAGAGTGTGTGACCATCCTTCATACGGCCCTTCTCCCCAATAGCTGGTAAAAAGATTCCATATTTCTTCGTCGATCGTGAATGTCTTTCCGTCTACATGATCAAGAAAATTTTTCACCCATGTTTTGTCACTGGGTAACAAGGTCATAAATAGAAAAAACGTCTTCTGTAACGAAACCGTCTTTTCGCCTTCTGTTGTTGTTCGAATTTTTTCTAAAATCAAATTTAAATCTGAATCTAAATCTGCGTAGGAGATTATTTTCTGAAGCAAAATCGGAGTCATTGGACATTCAAGCCCTTCCATCAATTGGAAAACTGCTTGCAGAGAAAAACCCACATCCACAGAATAGAGAAGAGTCGCTTGATTTAAATAGAACAAATCCTTCGAGTGTTCCGGAAAAAGTTCTAACAGGTTTATTTCTGTGGCTTGAGAATCTCTTTTTTTCTGCACTAAACACTTATGGATTTGATGGATATTCGCGAGTTGATCCCCAATGGACTCTTTGTTGGGGAAAAAAATTGATTTAAAAATGACTAAGAATCTCGCAAAATCTTCTTTTTTACCTTCTTCTATATCTTCTTTCATAGCTTCTTTTATATTCTCTACTGTCACTTTTGCTATTGATGGACTAAATTCGTTGAAGACCTCGTTTCGAACTTGTTCATTCGCTACAGGCCATCGCAAAAACAACTCTAGAAAGATATACCTAAGGATCTGCTCCTTGTAATCTTGATCCAAAGAAGATGGAAAAAAATCCTCGATAAGCTTTATTGCCCGCACAGGCGAATTTTCGCACTTGGTTAATATCTCCCGAAGCGTTGCGAGATAAAGTTTTGGCTTTTGTTCTAGCACATACGCTTGAACATCAATAGCATGTAAAATATTATTTTTAACCGCTACCCCATTGCATATTACAAGCCTATTTAACAAATCATTCCACTCTGATGGACGATTTTTTAATTGCTCTTTAAATGTAGATAATTCTTGCTCAAAATGAATTCGGCTCATTCCCTGCGCAACCGCTTGTACCAAGTCCTCTTGCGTTTTAATGTGCGTCTGTAGAGATATTGTAAAAAGTGAAAAAGACTCTGTCGTAGGTTCCATATCGTGTTCCTATGGGGTTGAAAAGACAACATTCTAAAAAATAGGAAAATTTCCTGCAACGGATTAAAACCCAAGTTGCGACAATCAATCAGACGCATAGTTTTGCTAAAGCCTCTCAAGTTTGAATAGAGGTAGTAAGCTGGTATTGTCCATCCTGTAATTGAGTGCATTCAAAATCTTGATAAGGACCTTTTCCACAATAGTAGACAAAAAGATCCCACATTTCTCTGTCCATCGTGAATGTCTTTCCGTCTACTTCATTAAGGAATTCGCCTACCCACTCTGCTTCATTAGATTGCAAGGTCATAAATAAAAAAGCTGTCTTCTGTAGTGAAACAGTAGTTTCTCCCTCTGTTGTTTCGCGAACTTTCTCTAAAATTTTACAAAAATCGCAACTCCATTTAGAGACCATCTTCTGAACTAAAATCGGGGTCAGTGGACATTTGAGATCTTTTATCAATTGGAAAACTTCTTCCAAAGAAACCTCATCCAAAGAGGCATAAGACAAGAGTATGAATTCCTTAATACAACGTTGCTCGTTACTACTTCTCTCCAAAGAAGATAGTTCTGAAAACAATTGTTTTTGCACTGTTTCACTGTTACTTTCATCTTGCGGATTTGGTACAACGCCACCCACACTGGCATAGATAGACATGATCAAGGAAAACATTTCTTTTTTTATTACACGTTCATTGGCATATACTTTCCTTTTAGACTGGAAATTTTTCAACAAAGATAGTGTGTCTGATTCAGAAGGCTGATACACATGAAAAAAACATTCTTTAACTTGCTTATTTTCTTGAGTCTCACAGGATGTAAACTCTAAAGCGAAATAGTCAATAATTATTTTTTTGAAATTTTCATTTTGTAAAGAGCTTAAAAAGTGATCTAGAATTTTTTGCATTGATACAGGAGAATTTTCAAAGCCAATCACTATCTCTCGAATTGAGGATAAATCCAATTTTGGATTTTTTTCCAAGATTTTATTTTGAATATCCCGAGCTGTTACAACGTTCTTTTGTGCCGCTGTCACACTATATGCCAGCAAAATATTTAAAAAATCGTTAAAATCCACAGGCTCCATTTCTTTTTGAAAACTACTTAAAGCTTGTTCAAAATCGTGTATTGATATTCCCTCTAAAATTGCTGTTTGCAATTGTTCTTCTGTTGTAATTGATGTATGCAGATGATTTGCATAAGTTTCTGTAGTCGTAAATATTGGTTCCATATTGAGCTCTTTTTTGCGTTAAAAAAACATCATAAAGAATATGAAAATAGACTGCAATAATACCAAGAGGATTTTACAAAATCCTCTTTACACTGAATATTCATAAGGACGAATATAAACACCCCACTTCCTATCGGGTCTCGATCCATCGAGCCACTGCCGCCACGAAGACATGGGAGAGCCTCTTCTCCCGGTAAGATCGACACGCCACCACTCTTGCTCTCCCGTCCCTGGGTTGACGACAAAGCCAAATAGGTCTTTGATCCAATTCGAGTCGGCCACAACGATGGGACCATGTAGAGCAAGACCCGTTTCCTTTGCCGCTTGTGTGATTTTCAAAGAAAAATTCGACGAGGTGTACACCTTTCCTAATACAAGAGCAAGACACCCTTGAGCAATCTCCTGCAATTCAATGGCACGAATCCACCGGGCACGATGCGATCCCGTATCGAGTTCATGGATCTTTTTTTCCAGTTGCTTGCGCATCGAGGGTGTGACTTCTGGAATGGCTTCAAAAAGCGTACGCAGCTTACTTGCCAGTTGATGGCTTGGAAAGAGGGGAAGAGATTCGTACAGATATCCATCGATCTCATCCTGGAAAAGGAATCGTTCCAATATCCAAGAGAGGGGCTTCTCCTCCTGCATTGTACGAACAACGTGTTGCCGCAACTCCTTAGGTGTCATTGTTGCATAGATCGGACGACACCTCTCCACAAAAAATGGCCGCACTTCACTGGGAAGGTGCTGTGCCCAGGTATCAAGCAAAAACTCGATCTCTTCACGCCGTAGAACCATCTCTTCGATCACCCTTTGGGCTGGGATGATATAATGATCGCGCACCCATGTATAGGTGTATGCCTCGTTGTGCCACATCGTAAAAAAGGGATCCCAACCAGGTTGCAACAAAAAAGCGTGTGTGGGGGAATGCATCAATAGCGATTTATCTCGATTCTTCTCAAAAAGAGCTATCAAATCGGCAGGCATCTGTTTCAAAAGATCGAGTAGATAAACGAGAAGCTCGGTGTCTTTTTCTACCCATCGCAAAACATCGGTTGGCTTCTCCTCTCGACGAAAATACCCACTTACGAGCGATCCCATCGTCCCACCAGAGTTATATGCCCACGGTTTAATGGGAATGGCATCGATATGTTGTAGAGGGTTTTTTTGAATAGGCGTCCTGTGTAGCGCCGCCATCCGATACAAAGAACTCTCCAAAAAGGTATCGGTCTGTACATGCTGGATCAACGCTGTGATAATTTCCTGCACCTCTCTTTGTATCGTCGAACACTCCGGAAGGGCGAGAAGATGGTGCTCTGTTGTCGAAAAAAAATTCACTAAAGAATCAATGAATTCTTTTGGGCTGTGGATGCGGGTCCATTGCGCTGCATGGGAACGTCCATGCTTAAAGACGAGGCGAAAACCAGCAGGACTGTCGTCATAGGGACCCACCCCTATATCGTGAAGATCGGCGTCATATACTTCCTGAAAATATTCGGGAAAAAGATCGTAATAGGTATCGAGAAGAAAAGAGAAAAACTGTGCCAAGATACGCGCTCTGTTATGCATCCGATCGCGTATCTCTTCAAGCGAATAAAACTCATTCGCTCGACTTTGATACTCAACCTTCATCCACTTCATTTCTTGCTCGGTGGAGGCATTTTTTATCCGTGAAGAGAGGTATTGGAGCTGTATATGCGCTCTCTCATATTCCGCTTGGATCTCCTCCACTTCCCGTTGTACTTGGTCCACCTTCTCCTTAATATGGTGATAGAGGCATTCGCCTACACCTCCCGTCTCATCGTGTCCGAACCCCAAGCTGGCATGCAAATTCCATGTGGTGAATTGAGCCTTCGTTTCGGCAAATGAGGCAAGAGTGAACTCCCAGGTCTTTAATAGAGCATTGTCTCCCCAACGTTTAAAAACATTCGACGCAACGGCATAGAGCTGGTGGTACATTTCTACCCGACGCACTGCCCCTCCCAATCTTCCTTTGGGAACTTGTACAACCTCTAATGAGGTTTTCATCGGCGCAGGGCGTTCCGCGTACTCCTGCAGTTCTTTCGATGTGATGGACAAATGTTTGCGCAATGCATGTTGAAGAAGCTCTTCAACGGAAACGGTAACGATCTGCTCTCTCTTTTGTTTGACAGCAACGAACTCTTCCACCCATCGGCGAAGAAGCTCTCTTTTCTTCTTTCCATCACTATTTTCTTCGAAGACACCAACCGATGCCATGGCTTCAAGAAGGGCTGGAGAACGCCAAAGAGGAGGAATAGGATTTGCTATCAATGGCTTGCGTAAATCACCCGCTCCCCAGCTATAACTCATGGGGAAACTATATTCCCGTCCACTAAACGTCCTTTTTAAAAATCCTGTATTAAGAAGATCGTGCAAGTCTTGCAAAAAGAGAATAGGTTGTTCCTTTTGCACGATGATTGCAGGCGCTGTAGCAAAACAAGAACCGACATTCTGTCGAAGATAGCACATCCAGGCAGCAAGCACAGCCTGACGCGCCTCCCGATCAGTCAAAGGATGTTGCGTCGAGAGGTCAAGAGTATCGCGCACAACCTGATCGGCCTGCGGATTTTTCAAAGGTCGAGAAATTTTCTCTAAAGAGAGCCGAAGGCTCTCTTCTTTTTGAAGCAGCGAAAGCACCTCAAGAACATGTTTCCGACGCACCCCTTCATACTGCATCTCAGGCCCCAAACCATAAAGAGATGCCTTTCCTTCTTGGATACATGCGCGTAATGCGGCTTGGTCGATTTTTCCCTTCTCATCAATCAGAATTTTCGCAAGCTCTCTTGTGAACAAAACATTGCGTACAGAACAGCTCTCCTGTACTAAAGAGAGCTCCACATCGCGCGAAAGATCAGGCCAACTCTCCTGCCAAAGGCTGTGTACTGCTGTTTTCCTAGAAGAAGGAGAAAGTTTAGCCACTGCATCAAAGGCTCTCCAAGGGAAAGAAGGTTCAAAAAAAGAAAGATTTTGTTTGTGCTCGGAGTTCAATTTTTCCCTACTTATATCGCTTAGAGGAACATCTTTTTCTTGAGAGAAAATCTTTTAAGTGTAAACTGATACCAATGGAGAGAAATAAAGAGACCGATTGAATTCAAAATTTTTTCTGGAAAATCGTTTTCAAGGAAAAAGATGAATAGGAATTTGTCTTTTTATTTCTTTCCATTGGTATAAGGCATATCCATACAAAAAACCACAAAAAAGGAATTGGTCATGACGGAGAGACAAAGTTCGATTGTGAAACGAAGAAGGTACCCCTCATTCCTCGAAGCGTTCTTCGGTCCGGAAGAATTTTTCCCAGAAGTCCCCTTCAGTGAAGAGTCGGGTCTCTCTTTATCCGAAGACGACAAAAATTTTTTCGTTGAGGCTTCACTTCCCGGTCTATCATCTAAGGATATTCAAGTCCATGTCGAAAAAGGAACCCTCTGGATCAAAGGAGAGAATACACAAATTGAAAGAAATAAAGAACGCAAGTTTTACAAAAAAGCCCGCAACACATTTTCTTACTACCTCACTCTTCCTGAAAATGTCGATCTCAATCAAGAACCGCAAGCAACGACAAAAAATGGGGTGATGACGATCACGTTTAATAAAAAAGAATCGAGCGAACCTCGTCGCATCCAAGTAAAAGAGGGATAAGCTTTTGGTCAGGCCTGACATTCGGACATTTGTTTCAAATGTCCGAATGTCAGGCCTGACCCCAAAATGACCTATCATTATGGAAACGAAAACCTACAAACTCACCCATTACCCCATCGGATCCCTGCGTGAACTGTGGACTGTGGCCTGGCCTCTCATGTTAGGTCTCCTTTCAGGAGGCCTTATGTTATTTGCCGATCGCCTCTTCCTCGCCCAATACTCTCTCCACGCATTGACCGCCTCCGCCAATGGTTCTATGGCCGTTTACTCTTTCTTAATCGGCCCTTTCACCATTGCCGGCATCTCAGAGGTCTTTGTTGGCCAATATCATGGGAACAATGATTTTAAGCAGGTTGGTCCATCGACTTGGCAAATGATCTGGTTCTCCCTTTTCCTCACACCCGCCTATCTTCTTCTTGCCTATGTCGGCCCATTTATCCTCTTTCGCGGCACGGGCAATGAAATTCTCGAAACGCAATACTTCGCTCCTCTGACCGCTTTTGGTTCGATCTTTTGTCTTGTCCCTGCTCTGATCGGTTACTTCAGTGGACTTGGCCGAGTGAAAATCGTCTTTATTGCCAATTTTTCTGCAAATATCATCAATGTCATCCTCGATTACTTCCTCATCTTTGGATGGGGATCGATACCTGAAATGGGAGTTCTTGGAGCTGCCATCGGCACCATTATTTCCCAAGTTTACCAGGCAGGCATCCTCCTCTTTTTCTTTTTTCGAAAGGAAGACCGGGATATTTTCAAAACCACTCATTGGCGATTTCGTTGGCCTCTTTTTCTTCGTAGCATCCAGATTGGCCTTCCTGCAGGCCTTGCCCATACAAGCGAAATGCTTGCGCACTTTGCCTTTTTCCGCGTTATGATCCGGGCAGGCCCCCATTATATCGCCATTATTTCGGTGGTACAAAGTTTTTATTTTCTTATGGGTTTTGCCATTGAAGGGCTCTCCAAGGCAGTGACAGCAATCATCTCCAACTTGATCGGCGCTTTCCACTACGAAAAAATCCGTAAAGTCCTTGTTTCTGCGTTGCAATTGCAAGTGATTTTTGCGGCTTTTGTATTTGTTGGAATTCTTCTGTTTGCAGAAAGGCTCTTCCCCTACTTCTTCAATGCGGAAAATCAAACCTACCTCTCCGATCCCGCCTTCTTTCGTTCTCTAAAGATGTGCTCGATATGGCTTGCGATTTTCTTTTGGCTCGATGGTTGGGTTTGGGCTTTTATTGGCCTCCTTACGGCAGCAGGAGATACCAAGTTTGTGATGATCATTGGCTTCATCGCACAGTGGCTCTTTTACTTCACTCCTGTTTACATTGGTGTCCATATCTTCCATGTATCGGTTGAACAAGCCTGGATGCTCATCTGCCTAAACAGCCTCCTTCTACTGCTTATTTATGGGTGGAGATACTATGGAGAAAAATGGCAAGCCATCACGATACGACAGTCGACCTGATTATACCCAACGCGAAGAGCGCGAAGAAAAAGAAAAGTGGGATCCATGAAGTGAATGACTTCCCTTTTTCTGCCTTCGCGCTCTTCGCGTTGAACAGATCGAATGGATGTGCTAAAGTCTTTCTTTAACCTTTGTTTAACCCATGCAACCTATGCTTATTCATTTACCCGATAACCAAAATACTGAAATCGAAGAGGGATCATCCGCAAAATCTCTTGCCGACGCTCTTAGCCTCACGGCACCTGATCAAGCTCTTGCTGCGATCATCAATGGAAAGGTAACCGATCTATCGACCCCGCTGAACGAAGGCGATACCGTTGCGTTTCTCCCTTTCCAGAACCCAAAAGGGAAAGAGGTCTTTTGGCACACCTCAGCTCACGTCCTTGCCCAAGCCGTCCTCCGCCTCTATCCAAAAGCTCAACCCACCATTGGCCCCCCAATAGAACAGGGATTCTACTACGATTTTGCCAACCTCAATCTTTCAGAAGACGACCTCAAACCGATCGAAAAAGAGATGCAGACCATCGTCAGAGAAAATACCATCTCCAAAAAAAAAATCTTTTCTTCAAAAAAAGAGGCCCTCGAAGCATTTGGTTCGAATCCGTATAAGGTAGAACTCATCAACGAAATCAGTCCCGAGGAAGAGCTATCCGGTTATCGTCAGGGAGAATTTTTCGATCTTTGCCGCGGCCCTCATCTTTATAGTTTAGGAAAGATTAAGGCAATCAAGTTGACGAAAGTATCGGGTGCTTATTGGCGAGGTGATGCCAACAACGAAATGCTGACGCGCATCTATGGCATCACGTTTCCCGATAAGCAGCAATTGAAAGACCACCTCAACCAAATCGAAGAAGCAAAACGGCGTGACCATAAAATCTTAGGCCCCCAACTCGATCTCTTTTCTCTTCACGAAGAGGCTCCTGGAATGCCCTTCTTCCATCCTAAAGGGATGGTAATATGGAATCAGCTCATTGCCTATCAGCACGAACTATTCAAAAAATACAAATATAGCGAAATCAAAACGCCCATGCTTCTAACGCGTGAGCTATGGGAACGATCGGGCCACTGGGCAAACTACCACGAACACATGATCATCTCCGAATCCGAAGATCGCTATTTTGCTGTGAAACCCATGAACTGCCCTGGATGCATGCTCTACTACAAAAAGGAGATCCACAGTTACCGCTCTCTCCCCTTACGCATTGCAGAAATCGGACACGTCCACCGCAACGAGCTTTCGGGTTCCCTGTCGGGTCTTATGCGGTGCGCGTTCGCGGTTTCCACCAAGACGACGCCCATATTTTTATGAAACCCTCTGATATCCGTTCGGAAATCGTCAATGTGATCCGCCTTGCTGACGAAATCTACTCGATGTTCGGACTCCATTACCATCTAGAGTTATCGACGAAACCGGAAAAAAATACGATTGGTAGTGATGCAGAGTGGGAGCATGCTACCCAATGCCTAAAAGAGGCTCTTGATGAAGTGGGCAAAGAATACCAAGTCAATGAGGGTGATGGCGCTTTCTATGGCCCTAAAATCGATTTCCACATTCGAGATGCCATCCAGCGGACGTGGCAGTGCGGCACCATTCAACTCGACATGGCATTACCTGAGCGGTTTGCACTCGAATATACCGATCACGACGGAGAGAGAAAGCGTCCTGTCATGATTCACCGTGCAATTTATGGCTCGATCGAGCGTTTTTTTGGCATTTTAGTCGAACACTTTGCGGGAAAATTCCCCTTATGGATCAGTCCACAACAGGTTCGCGTCATTCCCGTGGCTGATCGCCACCTGACTTATGCAAGAAGAGTTGGCGACAAAATCATGCAGGAGGGATTTTTGTGTGATGTCGATGAGAGCAATGAATCGGTGAGCAAGAAAGTGCGTAATGCACAAATAAACCAAATCAATTATATTCTAACGGTAGGAGATCGAGAGGAAGATAACCAAACCATTACGGTGCGAACGCGCGATAATGTCGTACATGGGGAAATATTTGTGGATCGTTTTCTTCCTCTTCTACAGGAAGAAAAAGAGAAACGCTCTCTTACATCTCTCTATAGCAACCTGTGAGTCTGTAAACAACTCTCGCCTAAAGGCGAAAGCTTTTAGGTAGCTTGACGGCTCCTAATTCGGGCTGGATTACAGGCAGCCCCGCCTAAGGCGATTACATGCGATGCGTTAACATCGGCATGTTGTTCGCCACAGGTTAAAACAGTTAAAACGCTCTCTTCGA
>CALOCV010000005.1:0-48691 GCA_942491955.1 Parachlamydiales bacterium | reverse complement strand
TTCATGCACACCCCATAACAGTCAAAAATGAAAAATCAATTGCTTTAGCTAGGGTTTTTAATTGCTCTAAATTTACTTGAACCATCTTTTTAAAATTTGCCCAAAAAATTTCGATGGGATTTAAATCTGGTGAATAAGGGGGTAGAAATAACACTTTGCAACCCGCTTGTTCTATCAATTGTTGAGTTTCTTGTGATTTATGGAAACTTGCATTATCCATAATAACCACTTGACCTACCTTGAGCTCAGGAATCAGAAATTGTTTCAACCAGGTGTTAAACATCCTTGTATCGCATGTCCCGGTGAAGCAAAAAGGGGCCAGAATGTGAGACTCTATCTTTGCAGCAATAAAACTTTCACGAGCGTACCTTAATCCTGAAGCGGCTCCATAAATTTGATTCCCTCGATGAGACCTTGCACGCTCTCTGTATAAATATTTATTGATTCCGCTCTCATCTACATATACGCGATCTTTTTTCGGAATCTTTTCTATTTCCTCTGTAAACTTTTTTCGTTTCTCATCATCTCTTTCTTTGTAGAATGGCGTCTTTTTTTTAAGAACCTGTTTAAAATCTTTTTAAAAGAAGAACTACAAATGCTAAGACTACCATAGTTAAGCTAGTATTTAGCTTTCTTTCACAGTTTTTCCATAATCTTCTACACTTTTCAAGCCAGCTAAAAGAACGTTCCACAACCCATCTTTTGGGAATCACTTTAAAAGTATGCAATTCATTTCTCTTGGCTATTTCTACTGGACAACCCAATATCTCTTGAATACCATCTGAAAATGGTTCTCCAGAGTATCCTCCATCAGCTAAAACGTTTTTTACTTCAGATAAAAAACTCTTCTTCAATGAACATGCTTCTAGCGCTCCTTTCCTATCTGTAATATTTGCTGTAGTTATATGAATTGCATGAGGTAATCCTTGGGTGTCTACAGCGATGTGTCGTTTTATCCCTGAAATTTTTTTTCCTGCATAATACCCTTTACTCTCAGCTGTATCGGTATTTTTAACGCTTTGCGCATCAATTATTATAAAACTGGTTTTCTCTTTCCGACCATTGTTTTGTCGGACCTCTCCAACCATTCTCAGCAATAAAAACTACCACAGAGCCCACAGAGAGCACAGAGAGGGTTATATTTTCATTCGACGAATGCCTTCTACCAATCGTTTCACATTAAAATTGATCAGCAATCCTCGAGCACAAGTTCCATAGAGCTTTAAATAAGATAGTCGTTGTGCTTCGTGTATTAGAGCTATTCCATTCACAGATTTAATTTCTATAATTACCTGATCCTCTACAACTTCTTCAGACATTTCTGGATGCACTAAACAATCTATATGTCCTCCCTCTGTGTTCTCTGTGGGCTCTGTGGTAGTTTATTTTCTAAAAACTCGTTCAAAACTGTTTTACGAATAAAACGACAAAAGCAAGGATGACCATATGTAAACTGGTTTTTCAAACATATGAAATGCCACAAATTACATCATATAAGTCGACCGCTCTAGGACGTGTTTTTTTCTTGCAGATTCCAGAAGAGGTTTAATTTTGTTAAACTGTTCACGATCCATATCGCTAGGATAGCAATGGGGCATAAAATACCTACAATTGTCTTGGAAAATAATTGTTTATACAGGATTAGAAAGATTTTAAACAGGTTCTAAAGTGATTTTCAGCCTTTTACAGGCATAGAAAACAGCTTGTGCTGTTGAACAAAACTCTTTAGCGATTTCTCTCAGATAAGCATCAGGATGCTCCTGAATAAATTTTTTTAGTTTGTCACTGTCTATTTTGCTTGGACTTGGGCGCCTAGCTTTTGGGGCTAAGTCATGTTGTTTCTGCTTGCGAAGCCAGTTTGCTAATGTACGAGTTGTGACATCAAAAATTGAGCTCGCCGCCTTCCACGTCCCACCATTTTCAATGTACTTTAGAGCTTTTTTTCTAAGATCAAGTGAATAAGTCATTTCATTATTGTACACAAAAGTCATGAAAAATAGAATTTAATTCACTATATAACCGTTCACACGTCTTCACAATCCCACCTGCCAGCCATTGAGCTCCCATTTGAAACGCACACCTCGAAAGAAATTCGATGTGGTTTCTCTGCGCAATTTCTCTGATTTGCGCGAAAAAAACGCATAATACCAATCCTACACTTTTACTATAATTGCTTGCCAAAAACGTGCAATTAATGTAATATATTTCCTTTAACTTGAATAAATTTGGCATTTATATGAATCCTTCTTCGCTGAATTCCAGTTCTCCTGCTTCCCAACCCCCCCATTTTTCGCCTTTGGATCTGCAGCAAATAAATCTATCGCAAGCCGAAACAAAGAAACAGGATTGGAAGACGAAAATCGATACTTTTGACTACGCTGATTTCTTGCGAAATAACATCTTCCTCCCGGAAGATCTAGCTCTTGCATTAGGAGACTCCTTCATTGCAAATACCTCTTTAGAAGGAGGATACGTTGTTCAGAATCATACCCGTTGGCAGCGAATAGCAACCGCATTGCAATCGCAGAAAACTCCTTTTTCTCAGGATTTAATAAATCGTCTTCCATATTTTTCGCAAGACATGGAAGACCTTGTTACATCAGAAAAAATTCTAGATTTTTTTGATCGAGATGCATTACTTGCTGCCATCAATCAAGGTTTAGAAAAGCGTGGAGAATACGTTCTTTCTGCCCGTGTTACAGGAACAAAAACCAATCCTGCCGGCCACGTATTTGCCATTATTTTCTCCAAAGATCCCAAGGATGGATCGATCCTTGCCCACATCTTAAACAAAGGGGATGGAGCCGAAAAGCACCTCAAAGTTTCCTACCAAGGAAAGGAGAAAATATCTCCGCAATATTACCCTATTCGACTTCCCGAAAATTTCCTTCAAACAAAAAAAGGCCTCTCTGTTTTTTGACACCTTCATCGACTATGCAAGAAAAGAAGCTCCCGATCAAAAGCCCTATCGATCTTCTGAAATTTACCAACGGTTAGAAGCTTGCGGAACTTTGGATGCAAAGGCTCCTCTTCTTGTCGCTGATGAGGGGGTGACGCCACAACGAGCAGGTACGTGTCCAGCACAACTCTTTCGCCTGATTCTCCGTTACCGCATTTATCGTGCCTTTCCTCTAGATTATAAAAATCAAAAAAAAGCAGAAAATCTCTATAAAAAAATCATTCTTTTCGAAAAAACCCATGCCCTTTTAGAAGCCTATCTTACGCTAAAAAACCGTCCTGATGTTTTTGCAATCTCTCTTCTTAGAGAGAGTCTACGATCCTTTCAGCAACTTCTATTAAAAGGAACAGAACGACATATTATATCGACAGAAGAACTCGCCTATTGTGAAGCCATCAGCACATCTCTTGAAGAAATTCTTACCGATCGAAAAAAACCCGATCCCAAAGCAGTCGGTGAATGGGAAGAACCCCTTCAAACCATGCATGGCTTACAATGTTATACTCCCCGATTTAGGCCTACAGATGCCACTGTCGCCTTTCCTAATCCCATAGACATCACTCATTCAGGAATTGTGCCAGTAGACCCAAAATATTTAGCGATGACATTGGCCAAACATTTGCAATTGAAAACACCTATTCGCGATGTCACATTGGCAAATTATTCATTGATTCGCCACCTTCCTCCTCCTATGGACGATTATTGGGAGAGCATTCCAGAGAGAGACATCGACTCAATTTTCCACTCTTTATCAGAACTGCAAAGCCGTTTTTATCAAAACATGCAGGACACTTTTTCAGAAAATTTCCACAAAGGAGGACATCTTCATTGGATGCTTTTGCAGCAACTGACCATTCATGGCATTTTCCTCCGGCTATCGGAACGTTCACTAACCCTTAAAATGACCAATTTCCGCCCTCCTCTTCTCGATTTGAATTCAATCAATCCTCGATTTCATTTTCATCATCAGGAAGATACCGAACGATGGAAGACGATTTGTGCTCATCTAAAAAATTTACAGGACAGAAAGATCAATCATAAAGAATTGGGTTTATGGAAGCAGGGTACTGAATTTTTCGATCATTTCATGGCGGAACATTCTTCGCCTAATGCGGAACCAAGGCAACAACATCTCCAGTATGTCGATCAATTTTTTACAAGCGATAAAATACCTGGTATGCGTGATTCCGATTATGAAGACATTCTTCAACATCCCATAGATAACGAAAATGGAATCCTTCAAGGAAAGCTTCCTTCCTCCTACTATTATTGGGAATTGGCATTTATGTAAACGTCGATTCTTTTACAAAACCACACCCGGATCAATCTAGACATTTTAAAAAAATTAATGAGCCGCGATCAAATAGGATCTACCTCTAATTTCTTCAGTAAGTCGAGCAATAAACGGATGTCTCTTTACTGAAAACCAACAACTCGTTTTGAAAAGGAAACAAATAAACAATTTCGCACAGGAACTATTGAGGATCCCGCCCTTAAGGATATCATCGATTCCCCCGTGAGTCGCGACACTGAAAATACCATCACAACCAATACTTATGGTGGAGAAAGAAAACAAGATAAAATCGTTTACCATTGGCTGGAAAAGGCTCTTCGCTTTCCGCATCTCTCTGCCACCTCTTTTGCAGAGTGGTTAGAAACCCAGCGCATCGCTTTCGAGTCGGAAGAAAATCGTCATGCTTTGGAGATTTTTCTTTTACAAGACGAAAAACTCACAGAAAAAGTGAGGAATGAACCTTTGATCGCAGAACGATTGAGAGACATCGTTCGTGTTTATGTAAAACGAAGTATCTCTCATAGAAACCTCTCAGCTACCCTCTTCTGGGCAAGACTTGGGGTTCATATCGAAACGCATATCCAAAAAGCTCTTCCTAATAAAGAGGCAACAAAATCCTTCCTTTTTGACATTCTCGATCAGCTCGAAATTCTTCGAGGAAAATTGGGGGATGTGAAAGCTCCTCAAACGGACTATCCTCTTTGGAATCACGATATCCATCTTCACAAGGCATATCTTGCGATTCTTGGAAATATTCAAGACGACGATGGGGTCGCAGCATCTGTGAAGCATCTTTTGTTGTCGCAATTCTCTTTTCATCCCCATAATGCACTTTCACCCGGATATCTCATCTCTGAACTTTCTCTTCACTTCCGCGATCAACAGTATGGAAGAGCCTATGAAGAAGGAATTAAAAAAGGCATCGCTCAATTTTGTGAAGCGGTTCAACTCAAAAATATAGATGAACCTTTCTTGGAGTGGACGTTCTCTTCTCCCATTGCAAGCTGGAGAAAAGATGGTCAAGAATATGAGGTCGATCTACGCACAGGTGTTGTCCTTTGTGAAGGGAGACGCCTTTGGCAGGAGGCTTTTCCTTGGAATCAATTGAATGCATGGGAAACCAAACAAATTCAATCTGTGGCAAAAGATCTCATGAAAAAAGGGGAAGGCCTTTTTGGGACACCCGACGATTCCTTTATCGTACGGGTTTCTGGAGACTCCATTCAAATAGAAAAATTTCTTTCCTTTGAAGGCATGCGAAGGAAATACGTTTATCAAAGTAGGCAAGGTCTTCACCAAAACCTACCCGCACACAATACGGGTGGTCACATGCCTAAATCTCACCCTCTTGTTCAGAATGCGATTCTTTGGAAAAGCGTCACAAGCAAGCCTCACCATCACTTCTACATTACTGATGAGCACGACATCCCTATTGCTAAGGACATAGAAAATATGGGAACTGTACACCGAGTCGATAAAAAAGGTTGTTTGATCGACTCTAACCATCCGATTACAGCTATTTTCTCCCCTTCAAATGATCCCGTACCCTCTTGGCTCTCTTTAATTGATGAAATCGCTTCTCGGGATACAGTGCTTTTTTGGCAGCAAAATAACAAGCTCCATTCCATCACTATCCCTCCAGGAGAAGACCCCCTCCATTTCCGTATTGTTGAAATAGAGGGAGAGCAACGTCTAGCCTGCGAAAATCTAGGGGGTGAATACCTTCTTGTGCCCCAACAAGATCGCGCTTTTGTAGGTCATATTCCTGGATCTCTTCTTCTTGAAAGCAAAGATCCCTCACAACCTCGCATGATGATCCTTCCCGGAAAAAAACTTCAAGTACAAGGTTCCCTACTAACAGACGATGCCGTCGAAGTTGCAGAAACGTTCATTCTTCCAGCAAAAAAACAATCGACCTACTATTTTTATGAAATCGATGAAAAAACAAAAGAGCTTCACTCTTCCTCCAATGAAGCGATGCTGTATCTCGTTTATACTTTGTTACAAACAGGTGAATATCAACGAGCCGAAGAAGTGATCCGCCATTTCCAATGCACCCACTTTTTTTCCTCGCGAGAGCAAAACCTTATGTGTGCTATCTTTCAGGATGTTAAAAAAGATCATACCCCTTCTTCGATCGCCCTCCGTTGCCAACTAGCGATTTTTCTTGACCAAACAGAGCGGCTCTCTAGAGCACAGCAAAAAACATTTTCATGGATAGAAGAAACAAAAAAACAGCTTGATAAATTACTGGGATCACTCCTTTCCGAATACATTACTCTTGAGGGACGAAATCGCTACAATCCCATTCCTCACACATTGCGCTTGACGCGAAGAGAAAAAAAGCGACTGATCGAATGGGTTACTCAAGGCGATCTCACCAAGATTTCATTATATCCTCATCTAGTTGTCGAGTATCAGCTTCTCCAGAAAGGTACTGTCGAACAAGAAAATCAAAGCATCTCGATCCAAGATGAAATAGAAACATGGCTCTATGCGTATCAAAAAGAGGATTTTCAGAATATCCACTATCCTGTGACTCAATTGAGAGTGCCTCAATCTATTGGTCTCCGGAGCACAGAACACGCACTGGACAACGATTATTTTAATTTACTTCAAAAAATCCAGAAAGATAGTAAACAGCAAGATCCTTCGATTGATCAAGACTTGTTGACGCTCTATTTAGAAAGCGATCCAAAAAATGCAGATGCAATCAGCCGTCTTCGCCTGTTATTTATCATACGAAAAAACCCTGCGGCCGCGCTAGATTTGCGTCAATCGTATGCCAATTATGTGTGGCAAAAACAAAAAAAATATTACAATAATAAAGGGAAAGATGATGATGTTTATAAGAACAGGCTAGAAAAGAGCGTCCAACAATTCATTCTAGCGGAAAAAAAGACACCCTCTTTGAATTCTGCATCGAATCAACACTCTTCTATTCGCATGGTTTCTCAGGATAAATTTGTCCGGAATGGTCATCGCCATAGCTCTTTTCCAACAAAAATGGCTTCTCCTTCGCAAAAAAATCCTTGTCAAGATCTTGTAAATCGTTATTTCTCCCCTCCCCAAGAACGACCAGCATCTCCTATTGCGAAAGAAAACTTTGTGCTTTCGCAAAAAAATTCCGTGGTACAAAGCGATTCCTTTAGTGCCGCAATCCACCAACAGTTACTCGATGCTCACAAAACCAACCAAGAAAAAACGTATCTCTCCTATTCCTTGCAAGGACACTCTGATGATCTGATCGCAGCATTGCAGACTAAAAAAGAGCACATCCAAAAAAATATGGAGGCTCTTCAAAAAGGCATTGAAACAGCAGTCAATGGAAGAGATTTCTTGCATCGCATCGAACAAAGAGGGCAGCAAATTCCAACTCTTACCGTTCATGATTTGATTTTTAACCCCTACCATATTCAGATCGAGTTATTGGCAGAGCAAAAAAAAACAACTCTTCATAAAAATCTTCTCGATTTCATGATTCTTGGAGTACAACTCGATCAAATCGAGAAGGCAAGGGTAGCAACAACCAAAGGGAATCTGCAGGAAGCAGCAGAAATTCTTGCCATAAAGCGCGAGTACAATCCTTACGAAGACCCGGAATTATTGCAGTACGAGTATTTTTCAGGGAATCAGCTGCGAACACAACCCGATCAAGCTAAAATACTTAAAGAAATTTTTAATCGAATTTTTTCCAATGATCCCAGTTTAGAAAAAAGCGCCGCCTTGCGAAAGCTCTTTTTCGAATTCCAAGCGGGAGGAGGCAAAACCAAGGTTCTATCGACTATCATTGCTCTTCGCGCCCTTCATGAAGAAAAACAACCCGTTTTCTTTAGCCTTCCCGATTTGCACGATGTGGCGAAATCCGACCTTCGTGACTCGTTAAGCCGCTATCTCAAGGTCAAACTCAATGTCATTGAGTTAACCCTTCTAGACAAACCCGATAAAGACCAGTTAGAAGCGATTCTTCAACAAGTCCGCCGATCGAAAAAAGAACAGCGGTGTGATGTGATCACACCAGAAGCGTGGCACTGTCTTCACCTCAATTACCAAGAGGCACATATTCTTAATGACATCGAGCGTTTACCTATACTTACCGATATCCTCCACCACTATCGTGAACATGGGGTATTCCTGATCGACGAATCGCATGTCAACCTCGATTCCCTACTCCGCTCTAATATCGCTTTTGGCGACCTGATTCCTCTTGAGGAGCAGGAACAGAAACTCTATCTCGATGTATGGAAGGCCTTGATGGGCAAAGGAAAAACCGCTCTAATGAAAGATGGAAAACCTTTGTGCCACAGCTTGGGAACCGATCGCGATATTCTTGGGATATTAAAAAATGAGCAAGCCTTGCATGCAAAAAAGCACCTTCCCGCAATCCAACAGGCTCTTGTCTCTTTTGTTCTTGATCATCCGTCAATGTCATCTCTCGATGCAGGACACAAAGCCGATTTAGCCAACTACTTTACCGATCTTGCACAAGACCCTCCTCAATGGCTTTCTGATCTATATGCAAAAGAGGAAGGAAAAAGCTTTGCCAAAGTGTGTGGATTGGTTCGAGGGATCGTCCATTCGATCCTTCCCCATGCAGCAGGCATGGTCCACTTGATGGACTACGGTCGTTCCATACGGAAAGACGATCCTTTAGACTCTCCTTGGGAGAACAAAAAGCCCCTCACATCCAAATTTGAAAGCATTGATATCACAACGACGTTGACAATCCAAGGAATCTATCAAAGAGGACTTCAGACCGATCAAATGAGGGCCTTGATTACCAATATCACTGAAGAATACCAACGGATCGTTGCAGAAGAAAAATACAACGACATTGAAGAGATCCCCATGTACCAAGTATTTCTTTCTTGGCAAAAAGAATGCGACGAAAAGGATCGCATTTCTGTGACACAAATAACAGAAGAGTGGTTAAAGAAAGATGAAAATGTCGATCTTCTTGTTCAACGATTTGGAAAAAAATCGCCTACCATCAATCGTTTTCTCTTACAAGAGGCTCTTCCTGCTGCTCAAATGTTGCGTCAAAAAATGACATCAACCGCTGCCGATTTAGCCGATGGAAGCTTTGCTATGATCTGTTTTTCAGCAACTCTTGGTCCTCATGAGAAATACCCCTTCTTGCCCGAAGCCAATGAGCAGTTCTTAGAAGATGCCCCTTTTGTTGCTGATGTCATTCATCGCTCTTGTTCGCAAGGAAGCGAAGAAATCCATCGAGATATTGCATTAGGTTCTCCAAAGGATCTATTTGAACAGTTGTTCACAAAAAACCCCAGTTCTTGGCGCAAGATTGAAGGGTGGTTGAATGTTGGCGGATTTGCTAAAGAGGTCGATTCCGAAGAGGCAGCCGTGCAATTTCTTGATTTTGCAAGAGAGAAAAATCTCGATTTTGCTGGCGCTGTCTATTTCAAAAAGGTCGACAACGAAAAAGTGCTCTTTCTCCGGAAAAAGGGAGAGAACAGAGAACTGGATGAAGAGATTCGTTTAGAAGGGAGCAACCTTGCAAAAGAACTGCCTAAACATGGTGTTCAAGGAAAGAAAATTTTTAAAATTTATGGACCGAGTGAAACAACAGGAACCGATCTCATCCTATCTCCTTCTGCAAAGATGATATTGACAATGGGAGAGGGAGTGACGATGTCCCGTCTAGCCCAAGCGATTATGCGGATGAGAAAATTTCTCTTAGCTATTGAAAAATGGGATGAGAGCCAACGTCTGATTTGGGTTGTTCCTAAAGTGTTAAAAGAAAAGATTCAAGACGATCTTCAGCTCGATACAAACACCGATATTTCTCCAATGGATATTTGGAATTGGACAATTGTCAATGAAGGAAAACTACAAAAGGAGGCGATATGGGCCTGCAGTACACAAGAAATTGAGTTCCTCTTCCGTCAAATGATTCGTCTTCACCTCGACGAAGCGACGCGTGCTAAAAATTGGGAAGTAAGAAATCAGCTTTGGGAGCGCCATAAAAAAGCCTTTGCTCTCACTTGTGAACGCGACCCTTTCCTTTTGTGGGGGACAGCGAAAAAAGATGTGACAACACGAGAATTTTTGCTTGAATACGCCAAAAACCTCAGCGAACAGTGCGGCATCCCCTTGGATCAATTTCCCTCTATCAAGAATAGCTTGAACAAGATCATTGAGCAAACGGAAAAATTAATTCAAACAGTTTCTGTACATTCAAGTCAGTCGGGAAGTGGTCGCATCCAACAAAAACAGCGTGAACAACAAAAAGAGAAGCAGAAACAACAAACGAAGCAAAAAGAGAACTATGGTTCCCCTTTGGTGTACAATGAACTCCCTTATGCACAAAACGAGTGGAGCTTACAGCAGGATTGGAAAGCTCCGCAAGAGATGCCAGAGTGTCGTAGTGCCAATGATCTCTATGGAACGGAATTGCTATCGTCCAAGCTTTTTGTATTGAGTAATGCCTATCACACACTCCGTATCGAAGAAAACCCCATCCATTTTAAACCCTACCACTACCTCCTTTGCGTTGAACAACAGAACGATAAAGGGAATTGGGAACGCAACTACTATCTCGTGGGTCAATGTGATGGAGCGGCGTATCAACAACAACTCTTAAATGGAGAGTGTGCATCGGGACGACGCGCCGCGCTCTTCTCTCCCAATGGAAAGATCATCCAGAATGGTAAAGGAGATTGCGGTATCCCTGACGATGCTATGGACACCATTCTTCATGGAAAGGATGAGGAAGCAAGTTCCATCTTCAATAGTGCGCAACTCCTCAATGGAAAAGCAGAAAATAAAGCGTATGTGGCTAAACTCTATTCGGAATCGATAGAACCATGCAAAGCACTTTTACGCAAAGTCGTCCAAGGTGCTATTGATCGCGAAGGCGTTGACAAAGGAGTCATTACGAGTATCGTCAAAGAAGTGAATGCGGAGATGGGTCTTGATGACGACGATTGGATTGATGATCTCATGAACGAAGAACCCACACCTATTGAGCCAGACAAACCGCAAGAAAAGCCCCAGACTCCTCCGACATCGAAAAGATTCCAACCAACGGGAAAAACCCCTGCGATTCGCGCTGCGCAATTTGTAAAGTATCTGTGGCAAAAATCGGCCGTTTTCCGCACTTTTTGTTTCTTAACATTGGGCATTTGCCCTTGATCGCGTGGTTTGTGGGATTGATCCGCTATCGGAAACCCATTACTGCAGCGCCCGCTAGACAGCCCATGCGACCCATTCCGGTAACGTAATAAACGACAAAAGAGATCAAAAAACATAAAGGACTAAAGTTGTGTTTTTTCGGATCTTTTATATGGCATGTAATACCAATTCCGGTAAGAAAGTGCACAAATTGATCTTCATTTCTTTGCGCCTTACCGTCTTTGCCCCTTTGCGTTTCGTTCATGTATGAAGGATATTTGAATCTTTTATGGTGATTTGAATTGATTTTCAAAATTTTTCCTCCACATAGTTGACTGTCAATGGTAAAACGCAAAGAAGCAAAGACGGAAAGACGCAAAGAAATTATAGACCATTAACGACTCTATGGATCCCATCCTTAAAGCAAGATTGACCGAAATTGGCTAGAAGCCCTAGCTTAATTCCGGTTAGCCGAAGATAGGTTAAGAGCTGTGCTTTGTGAATATCATGTTCCTTTTCTGTCGCTTTAACTTCGATAATAACCTTATTCTCTACAAGGATATCAAGACATAGAGGATCTCTTACAATCGCATTTTTATATTTTACGGGAATAATAAGCTGTTTTTGGATTTGCAACCTTTATCATTAACTCGTGACAAAGGGAGCCTCATCATATGCCCTCAAGAAGACCTGGGCCCCCTCCTAACGTGCGATGGACCTCAATTGCAGCTCCAATAATTTCATATGAAATTTCATCTTCATTTCTTTGCGCCTTACCGTCTTTGCCCCTTTGCGTTTCGTTAATGTATGAAGGATATTTGAATCTTTTATAGTGATTTGAATTGATTTTTCAAAATTTTTTCCTCACATAGTTGACTGTCAATGGCATGTAAAACGCAAAGAAGCAAAGACGGTAAGACGCAAAGAAATTATAGACCATTAACGACTCTATGGATCCCATCCTTAACGCAAGATTGAAAAATTGGCTAGAAGCCCTAGCTTAATTCCGTTGCCGAAGATAGGTTAAGAGCTGTGCTTTGTGAATATCATGTTCCTTTTCTGTCGCTTTAACTTCGATAATAACCTTATTCTCTACAAGGATATCAAGACATAGAGGATCTCTTACAATCGCATTTTTATATTTTACGGGAATAATAAGTTGTTTTTGGATTTGCAACCCTCTTAACATTAACTCGTGACAAAGGGAGCTCTCATATATACCCTCAAGAAGACCTGGGCCCCCTAACGTGCGATGGACCTCAATTGCAGCTCCAATAATTTCATATGAAATTTCATCTTCATTTCTTTGCGCCTTACCGTCTTTGCCCCTTTGCGTTTCGTTCATGTATGAAGGATATTTGAATCTTTTATAGTGATTTGAATTGATTTTTCAAAATTTTTCCTCACATAGTTGACTGTCAATGGCATGTAAAACGCAAAGAAGCAAAGACGGTAAGACGCAAAGAAATTATAGACCATTAACGACTCTATGGATCCCATCCTTAACGCAAGATTGACCGAAATTGGCTAGAAGCCCTAGCTTAATTCCGGTTAGCCGAAGATAGGTTAAGAGCTGTGCTTTGTGAATATCATGTTCCTTTTCTGTCGCTTTAACTTCGATAATAACCTTATTCTCTACAAGGATATCAAGACATAGAGGATCTCTTACAATCGCATTTTTATATTTTACGGGAATAATAAGTTGTTTTTGGATTTGCAACCCTCTTAACATTAACTCGTGACAAAGGGAGCTCTCATATATACCCTCAAGAAGACCTGGGCCCCCTAACGTGCGATGGACCTCAATTGCAGCTCCAATAATTTCATATGAAATTTCATCTTCATTTCTTTGCGCCTTACCGTCTTTGCCCCTTTGCGTTTCGTTCATGTATGAAGGATATTTGAATCTTTTATGGTGATTTGAATTGATTTTTCAAAATTTTTCCTCACATAGTTGACTGTCAATGGCATGTAAAACGCAAAGAAGCAAAGACGGTAAGACGCAAAGAAATTATAGACCATTAACGACTCTATGGATCCCATCCTTAAAGCAAGATTGACCGAAATTGGCTAGAAGCCCTAGCTTAATTCCGGTTAACAGCCCATGCGACCCATTCCGGTAAGAAAGTGCACAAATTGATCTTCATCTTTCTTTGCGCCTTACCGTCTTTGCCCCTTTGCGTTTCGTTCATGTATGAAGGATATTTGAATCTTTTATGGTGATTTGAATTGATTTTTCAAAATTTTTCCTTACATACTTGACTGTCAATGGCATGTAAAACGCAAAGAAGCAAAGACGGTAAGACGCAAAGAAATTATAGACCATTAACGACTCTATGGATCCCATCCTTAACGCAAGATTGACCGAAATTGGCTAGAAGCCCTAGCTTAATTCCGGTTAACAGCCCATGCGACCCATTCCGGTAAGAAAGTGCACAAATTGATCTTCATCTTTCTTTGCGCCTTACCGTCTTTGCCCCTTTGCGTTTCGTTCATGTATGAAGGATATGGTGTTAAAGCACAGAAGAGTTTATGGCCATAAATCCAATTCTTGAAGTTGTTTGGATATAAAAGACTATCGTCGACAGGATGATACCAACATCGATATTTTTCATAATCCTTCCTCCAACAAAAGCTTGGAAAAGCTTGGGGTCAAGCCTGACCCCAAGTCCAATCCAAATCGCAAATGTTATGACGTCTTTGCATCAATATAGCGAACGACATCTCCTACTGTTTTGAGCTCTTGTGCTTCGTCCGTAGAAATTTCCGTACCAAATTGCTCTTCAAGAGCCATGACAAGCTCGGTCAAATCGAGAGAATCGGCATTCAAATCCTCAACAAACGATTTTTCCATTGTTACTTCATCCTTATCGACACCTAATTGCTCGACAACGATATCGATTACTTTTTGTTCATTTGACATAATTTAACCTTTAATTATTTCTTATTGGTATTACATGATCATTCCACCATCGACGGCAATGACTTGTCCTGTCATGTAGTTCGATAAAGGACCCGCGAGAAAAAGAGCGACATCGGCAACCTCTTCAGGCGTCCCCAAGCGACCTAGCGGAACATGCCGCAGGATTTCTGTTTTTATTTCGTCGGTTAATGCATCCGTCATTGACGTTTCAATAAATCCTGGAGCGATAGCATTGACGTAAACGCTTCGAGAAGCTAACTCCTTAGCCAATGACTTGGTAAACCCAATCATTGCTGCTTTCGAAGCAGCATAATTTGTCTGGCCTTTGTTTCCCATGAGCCCAATAACAGAGCTCATTTGGATGATCTTCCCCTTTCTCGCTTTCATCATCTGTTTTGCAATGATGCGGCAAAGGAGATAACACGATTTGACATTAGTCTCCATCACGCGATCCCAATCTTCCTCACTCATCCGTATCAACAATTGATCGCGTGTAATGCCAGCATTGTTAACGAGGATATCAATTGTGGAAAAAGCCTCCAACACTTTTTTTGTTCCCTCTTCAACAGATTGCGCATTGGAGACATCGGTTGGTACAAACAACGCTTCACAATTGGGATAGGTCTTCAAGAGTTCTTGAACGACGTTTTTTCCCCGTCCAGCGTGTGTTCCCATCAATGCGATTTTTGCTCCTTGAGACGCAAATCGAAAAGCAACCGCTCTGCCTATACCTGCACTCCCTCCGGTAATCAACGCTCTTTTTCCTTCGAGTAACATCATGATTGGGCTCCTTTTGCAAGAATATGCTGCAGTGTGGCGAGATCGTCCACTAAACTTACAGAACAGCTCTTTCCCTCGATTCCGATCCTTTTATTCATACCAGCGAGAGTTTTGCCACATCCCATTTCGATATAAAGATCGACTCCTCGATCTGCCATCACTCGAATTCCTTGTTCCCAACGCACTGGATGCGTGACTTGTTTGATTAGATTTTTTTCTATATCTTTCTTTTCGCTGACAAAATCTCCGGGAACATTCATCACAACCGATGCCCCCCCCTTCTGCCACGGAATTTCTTGAATAAATGGTGCGAGCTGTTCTTGTGCCGACCGCATCAAACCACTATGAAAAGCGCCATATACTTGAAGAGGGATGATCCGTTTGGCCCCTTTTTCCTGAAGAACACGACCCGCTTGCTCAACTCCTTTCTGCGTTCCTGAAATCACAACTTGTCCCGGACAGTTGAGGTTAGCGATCCAAATATCGTCGGGAAGTCTTAAAGCTTCTATCGCCTTTTCCACATCTTCTCCTGACAATCCCATCACAGCAGCCATGGCTCCTTTGGTTTGTTGGCACGCTTGGTTCATGAAGCGAGCTCGTTTATCGACAAGAGCAAGGCCCTGTTGGAAAGGGAGGTATCCTGCGGCAGTCAAAGCGGTGTATTCTCCTAAGCTCAAACCTGCACAAACGTAAGGATCTAAGGGTCCCACTTCTTGTTGAACAACAGCCCATATCGCAAGACTCATTACATAAATTGCGAGCTGACTGTTCTGCGTCTCTGTGAGTAGTGCTTCAGGCCCATTAAAGGTAATTGCTGAGAGTTTTCTTCCTAAAAGGTCATCCGCTTCTTCAAAACATTTTTTTGCTATAGAAAACTGTTGAAAAAAATCGCGCCCCATACCCACGTATTGGGTCCCTTGCCCAGGGAAAAGAAAAGCAATTTGTTGAAAATGTCCCATCTATCTTCCTCCATATGTAAGTAAAGTGGCTCCCCAGGTAAGCCCCCCTCCAAAAGCAACAAGAAGAATATCATTCCCCTCCTTGACACGCCCAGCTTCCATCAACTCATCAAGAGCGATGCCAATACTTGATGCAGCGGTATTCCCGTATTTATGCAATGTTTTGATCACTTTTTCTGGATCCATCGATAACCGCTCAACAAGCGCATCAATGATGCGCATATTGGCTTGATGGGGAACCAACCAGTCGATCTCTTCTTTTTGCTTTCCCTCTTTATCCAAGCATTGTTCCACAGCAGAAGCCATCCTGCGGACAGCATGCCGGAAAATTTCGTTCCCCTGCATAGAAAGAAAATGCTGCTTCTTATTGACCGTTTCGTGAGTCGGAGGCTTTTTCGCCCCGCCTGCCGGTATCTCAAGTAATTCCCCCAAACACCCATCACCTCCCAATGAAATCGATCGAATGGCAAGCCCTTTATTTCCCTTTGCTACAACAGCAGCGGTAGCTCCATCTCCAAAAAGAATGCACGATGCCCGATCCGAATAGTCTACAAGAGAAGACATTTTCTCCGTTGCTACAAAAAGAATATTTTTGAATATCCCCGACTCGACATACGCCTTGGCTACAGAAAGTCCATAGAGGTACCCCGAACAAGCGGCTTGGATATCAAAAATAGCAGCAGAAGAGGCTCCGATTTCTTTCTGGATGAGAGCCGCTGTACTGGGACAGAGTTGATCTGGAGACATCGTCGCGACGACAAGAGCTTCGATCTCCTCTACTTGAATTCCTGCTGCCTGCATGGCTTTACGCGCTGCTTCAGCTCCCATAATCGAGGGGAACTCCGATTCGGAAGCGATCCGCCGCTCTCGTATGCCCGTTCGCGAGACAATCCATTCATCAGAAGTATCAACAATGGCTGCAAAATCCCTGTTGGTCATGACCTTATTGGGAAGGTAAGACCCCAGACCGATGATCATTGCCGAATGTTTAAAAGGCATGGATTTTCCGTTGCTTCTTTTCGAGAAAAAGTGTTATTTTACCATGTTCATTAAAAATCATCCACCTCCCCTTTTTTGCGTTACCCAAAACCCCTCCAATCTGCACTTGCCGCTCTACAAAAACTTCCTGGCGTAGGAAGGAAGAGCGCCGAACGATTCGCTTTTTCTATCCTCGATTGGACTTCTGAAGAAAATCGTTGTTTCGTTGATGCGATTGAAGGCCTCGCTACCTCTCTTTCCTACTGCTCCTGCTGCGGATGTCTCTTGATCGAAGAAGTTTGCCCTTTTTGCCAAGATTTTCGTCGCGACCGAACAACGCTTTGCATTATCGCATCAGCAAGGGAGGCTTTTTCGATCGAAGAGACCCACCAATATCGAGGTCTTTATCACGTCCTTGGTGGATTGATCTCCCCCCTGGAACAGAAGGGACCGGAAGAGCTCCGCATGGATGCTCTCAAGCGCCGCCTACAGGAAGAGGAGATTCATGAAATGGTCATTGCGCTCGATTCTACCCTCGAAGGGGATGCGACAGCCCTATTCTTACGAGATGAACTCGCCTCTTTTTCGATTCCCATCTCCCGTCTTGCTTTTGGTATTCCCATGGGAAGTGCTTTAGAGTATGTCGATGGCGGTACATTGGCCAGAGCCTTCTCTTCTCGAACACAATTTTAAAAAATCTATCGAGAGATGCTTCTAAGTGGATTTTTGCATCCTATTCGGTATGTGAAGAGAAGAAAGGGGGTGACAAATACCCATTGATTACCTATCATAGTCCATTGTTTTGACAACGAACGATCTAGGACGTCTCGTCAATTTTAGCCAATTGATGGCACAACCTAATGAAGATTTCACGTGAAAGGCCGACCATGCGTATCATAGCTTCTCTCTTTTTTCTCTTTGTAACACTCCCCCTATGGGCTCAACCCTTCCAATATGAGAATACAGTCATTGGTGAGGTTGCTATTACTATCGTTGATGATTTTGGCATCTCTTCAGCAACGCCGGAAAATGTCCGTACCCGCTTAAAAACACAAGCGGGAAATGCCTTCTCCCACACCCTCTTTGATGAAGATCTCAAAACATTGAGTCAGGAATTCTCTCGCGTCGTCCCCCTATTTAATTATGATGGGGAACGCCTAGTCATCCCCTCACACTCCACCCCAAACCCCTCATCCGCTCGATCCAATTCATTGGCAACCAAATGTGTAGCACAAAGAGCCTTCAGAGTGAACTCGCCATCTATCCCCTTGCCGTCTACGATCGCCTCGAATTCAATCGCGCTTTTCAAAAACTCAAAGGTCTTTATACGAGAAAAGGATTTTTCGAAGCGAAAATCCTTTACGGCGTCGAACAAGATCCCATCACGAATGAAATCGATATCACCATCTCGATCGAAGAGGGACGGCATGGACGGATTCGCAATATCGACTTCAAAGGATTTACTTACGAAGAAGAACGGTACGTCCTCGATACCATGTCGACGAAGCTCTTCAACATGATCACAGGATGGGTCACTGGTGAGGGTGTCTATAATGAAGATATGGTTCGCCAAGATGAATTTATCATCATGGACTACCTCCGTAACAAAGGATATGCCGATGCACAAGTCTCCATACAAGTAGAACAAATCGGTAATAACCAACTCGGTCTTTTGATCCTTGCCGATAAAGGCCCTCTCTACCACATTGGGTCGATTTCCTTCGAAGGGAACGGTGTTTTGGATGATGCCTGCCTTTATCAACACCTTCTATTTCAAGAGGGAGAGATCTTCTCGTCCGACTCTCTTCGACAATCTTTACAAAATATCCGCAATGCCTACGGCCGGATTGGATATATCGACGCGTTTGTCAATTTTGACACCTGCTTGATCCCCGGAACGAACACATACAATATCCATTTCTCCATTGAAGAATCCCAATGCTACCGCGTCGGACTGATTCAAGTATTTGGCAACTATAACACCCACACGCGAATCATCCTCCTTGAAGCTCTTCTGACACCAGGAGAGGTCTTTAACGCCGATAAACTCCAAAGGACAGAGACGCGTCTTCTCAATATTGGGTATTTCAAAAATGTCAATGTCTATGCCGTTAAAACCGGTGACAGCGCCCTCTTTGGCCCCGAATACCGCGACGTCTACATCGAAGTGGAAGAGACTGGGACGGGAAATTTTAGCCTTTCGGCTGGATTGAGTAATATTGAAAATCTTTTTGGTGTCTTAGAAATTACTGAGAGGAATTTTAATATTTGTGGTTTCCGTGCTTTACAAAAATATGGTGTTTGCGCCCTTCGAGGAGCCGGAGAATTTCTGAAACTCAATGCCACTATAGGAATGAAAAATTCGAGCTATAGTGCGCAATGGGTAAAACCTTTTATCTATGACACACCATGGACCATCGGTTTTAATGTGGCTCAAGAGACCACGCGTTATGTCTCCAGCGACTACTATTTTCGTACTTTAGGTGCCTCTTTCAATGCTTCGTATCGACTCAATGCCTTCATGCAAATTGCTTACTACTACCGCATGAAATACTCCTACACAAAGCGAACAGGAAAACCCGATGATGACGATGATGACAGCGAGGATCCAAAAGAAAACGCTCTAACATCTGTCGTTCGACAAGCAACCCAAGATATGCGCGATGAAGGTAATCGCCTTCTCCAAGAGCAAAACGCCGGCGGAAAAGGTCCTTATGAAAAAGAAACGGGAATCCGAGGCCTTGTCTCCGCAGCAGGTGTTCGGCTCCTCTACGACACACGCGATAATGCTTATAATCCTCTTTGTGGGTGGGCTTCTACTTTTCAGGCCGAATTTGCCGGCGTCGGAGGTCCTTTCCGTTTCTTAACGTTTTCCTATCTCAACGCCTACTATTACCCTATCAGACAATGCGGAGTGATTCGCCTTCGTGGGGATATGAAATTCATTCAGCCTTGGGGGCAACAGCGCTATCAAGGAATCCCCCTTGACGAAAGACTCTTCCTCGGAGATGAATTCTTTGTTCGCGGATACCGCCCTTATAAAATAGGACCTGTCTTTCCCGATAAGCCCAATGCCCCGCGAGGAGGCCTATCACTACAGTTTCTTTCAGCAGAATACACTCATTTCTTTACTCCAAATGTCGAAGGGTTCCTCTTTTTTGATGGAGGTGCTCTTAACCGCTCTGAATGGGATTTTTTCACAGGTATGCGCTTCTCTGCCGGTTTTGGATCGCGGTTCCAACTCATCAGTAGTCTCCCTCCGATAACAATGGGTATTGGTTATCCCATAAATCCCAAGAATCGAAGAGAAGTCAAACGATTCTTTATCTCTGTCGGAGGACAATTTTAACGAGAAGTAATTAGGAGAACTCATGAATTTTTTTGCAAAAGCTCTTATGATCTTAAGCTTAAGCCTTGGATCTACAGCCCTTTGTGCGGCTGCAGGCGATATGAAAATCGGTGTCGTCAACTTTAGAAAGTGTGTGGAAAACTCAAAATTAGGCAAAGAAGAACAGACTAATTTTGATAAGTTGAAAAAGAAGATGGAAACGGTTTTAGAAGAAAAAGAGAAGACATTGAATGATATGGTCGAAAAAACCAATGATCCCGACTATCTTGATAGCCTTTCACCCGAAGCAGAAACCGATTTGAAGAGGAAATTGCGCGCTCTATCACAAGAGATGGGCCAATTGCAAAATCAATATTTGCAAGCATTGAACCAAACGCAATTCAAGATTGTTCAAAAAATCAATGACGTTATCAGCCGTGCTTCAAAACTGGTTGCACAAAACGAGAAACTCGATATCGTTCTCAATGATGAAAGCACATTTGACTATGCGCAACAGTTTGACATCTCTCCAGCTGTCGTCAAAGAGATGGATAAAATCTTTGATCAAGATGACATGGGCGCTCATCTCGAAACATCAGAGGGATTAGAACTCCTACAACAAACAGCTTTAGCTGGTTAGTTTTAGAAGAAGGATCCCATGGAAAAAAAGAGCATCACTCTTCGGGAGTTAGCCCAACAGACGGATTCTGAGCTCATCGGAGATCCCGAATATCTCGTAACCGGTTGTGCAGGACTCGATACAGCTACCGAAAGTGATGTCTCTTTTTTTCTAATCCTCTCTACAAAGGACATCTCAAAACAAGTCGTGCCGGAGCGGTTTTTATACCAACCCACTGTGACGATTTATCGAAGAAAAACCTTTTAAAAACAAAAAATCCTTCACAATCTTTTCAATGGCTCGTCGAATTTTTTCATGATGAAACGAAGGGGCATTCGGGTTTTACTGGAATCCATCCAACTGCTGTCATCCATGAAACAGCGCAATTAGGTAATCATGTCCAGATTGGACCCTACGCTGTCATTGACAAATATTGCCACCTCCAGGATGACGTTATTGTTGGTGCCGGAGTCTATTTAGGCCCCTATGTCTCTATTGATACAAAGACGCAGATCTATCCCAAAGTCGTCGTTCGTGAATTTTGCCAGATCGGAAAACATGTCATTATTCAACCGGGCGCTGTCATCGGTTCCTGTGGTTTTGGATACCTGACGACATCAGCCGGCATCCATCACAAACTGAAACAAGTAGGAAATGTCATCATCGAAGATGGGGTGGAGATTGGAGCCAATACGACCATCGATCGGGCGCGTTTTGGTCATACAAAAATTGGCTATGGTTCAAAAATTGACAATCTCGTCCTTATTGCTCATAACGTACAAATTGGAGAGCACGCTATTATCGTTGGACAGACGGGAATTGCGGGATCGACCAAAATCGGAAAGAGGGCGTGGATTGCGGGACAAGTGGCCATTAATGGGCACATTGAACTCGATGACGACGTGATGATCGCAGGAAAGAGTGGTGTCTCGAAATCGCTCAAATCAGGCAAATATAGCGGGATTCCCGTCCTACCTATTGAACAATACAATCGCATCAGTGTCTACATGCGCAATCTCGAAAAGCTCATAATTAAAGTCCGCGATCTGGAGCAGCACTATCAAAGCGCTTGTTGTCATGACTCCTAAAGTCTCCACTCCGTCCCATTGCTCAGCCATTGTTGTATAGTATCTGGTGCGTTAGTAGTGGGGACTTTAAGAGCTAGATTAATGGGAGAGAAAAAGCTTTCCATTTTCCCCTCAAATTTGATTTTGATTTCCTTGTCACTGATTTTTTGTATATAGTCGAAAATAAACACGGTTTTCTTTCCGTTGGGATCTTTTGCTGCAATTCCGTTATCAAGAAAGGTTATTTTTTTTTCTTTATTGTTAATTGCGATCTTTAACTCCGGTCCCATTGCAAAAAAACAATCCTTCGGCAAGCCTTTTTTTATTTTTTCCGCTCGTTTCTCCTTATAGATTTCATCGATTAATTTTCCCACAGGAGTGTGGTAAGTCCCCTCTAGGAAAAATGTGTATTCCAGTAAAGGTCCCTCTTCTTTTGTTAACTGGATATCTTTAATACCGATATTCCATGCAATGATCCACCAAAGCACTTTTTGTACTTCTCGATCGATCTTATTCGTTAATGGTCTCAGATCGGTTTGTTTCGTTTGCTGAATAGGTGGTGACGATTCCAAGACGCTGTTCTTTTGCTGTTCCAGGGATTCTATCTCTTTTTTTAGTTCTTCAATAAATTGTTGATTATGTTCTTTTGTTTGTTGATTCAATACCTCTTTTTCTTTTGTCTTGGAAGATTTTGGCAGGTAAGAAAGTAAAGTTTTTGATGGAGAAAGTTTTTGATTTTCTTTTTCTTTTTTGCTAATGGTCTCTCTTAGGCTCGTAATATTCTGATCGAGCAGTTGGATCAATTGCCGATCCATTTCAGCATTTTGTTGTTGAAATTCGTCTGCTGTTGCGGGTTTCTTTTCTTTAAATTGTTGAACCACGTCATCTAAAAGATTCTGTGCAATCATTTTTTTTTTTTGCTTCGACCACTCCTCATTTTTTTCTAGGATTTTTTTCTCTAACTCATGGATATCTGAACATTGTTTTTTCGCAAGATCGACAACTCCTTTACCATATTTTTTCTCCAATTGTCGTATTTGCTGTTTCACATAGTCGTTATCTTTTTGAACGATAAGTTGCGCAATTTTTTGTGCATCCTTGGAAAATACCAGACAAAAAATTCGAGAATTGAGATTAAAAACCCATTTTTTTGAAACGATTGGACCAATTTTCATCTGAAGATCTAATCGGTCCATAATTTTTACTACTTTTTGTCTCATCTAACAGTCCAATAAACTGTTCTTGATCAACAACTTGCATTACTTTTTTAGCTTCTTTTCTTGTTGCATTGGTTAAATGTGCGCTATATTTTTCTTTAGAAAAAGCCTTGGTATACAACTGATGGTATGGTTCTAATGGAGATGGGGCTTCTGAGGGACCTTCCATATCTGCCTCCTTAAACGGATTTATCTCATTCTACAATAAAAAAATTATTTTATAAAGCGACATCTTAAGGAGCTGAGCTCCTAGAGAGAAGCTTTTGGTAGAGCCCAAAGAGAGAGAAATTCACCAATGGATATGTTTTTTTGTGAGTTGGCTATCGATATTTACAGCGGCGCTGATGAGGGCGAGGTGGGTAAAGGCTTGTGGAAAGTTACCGAGTTGTCTACCATCGAGGCCAATTTCTTCTGCAAAAAGACCGAGATGGTTAGCGTAGCCCAATAATTTTTCGAAGAGAAAGCGCGCCTGTTGGACATCGCCTGATCGGGCGAGATTTTCGACAAACCAAAAGGAACACATCGTGAAAGTCCCCTCTGATCCGATCAATCCATCGAGGTTTTCTTGATGGGAACGGTAACGATAGACGAGGGAGTCGTCAACGAGATGATCTTTTATCTGTTTGAGCGTTGAGAGCCAACGAGGGTCTGTTGGGCTGATGAATTTCACAAGGGGCATCATTAGAGTTGCGGCATCGAAAGTTTCTCCTCCTGCTGTTTGGACAAATGATGCAAGGCCTTCATTCCAAAAATCGGAGATGAGTCTTTGATAAATTTCATCTCTTGCCTTTGTCCAAGGTATGAGAGGAGCGGGAAACGAACGTTTTTTAGCGAGTCGGATGCCTCGATCGAGGGCAACCCAGCACATGAGTCTTGAATAGAGAAACGATTGGGGTTTTCCTCGAATTTCCCAAATTCCATAGTCTTGGTTCTTCCAGTTTTCCATCACCCAATTGAGCAAATGGATGAGGTTTTGCCATAGGTCGATAGAAATGGGTTGTCCGTATTTATTGTACAAATAGATCGAATCGAGGAGTTCTCCATAAATATCGAGTTGGGATTGTTTGTAGGCAGCATTTCCTATCCGAACGGGTTGAGAGCCACGGTATCCTTCGAAATGGGAGAGATTCTCTTCGGTTAATATTTTTTGACCATCGATTCCGTACATGATCTGCAAAGATCCGTCGGGATTGAGATCGGCGCATCGATCTTCAATCCACTGCATAAAGGCGGTTGCTTCTTCCATGTATCCTAGGCGCATCAGACCGTAAAGAGTGAATGAGGCATCGCGTATCCAGGTGTAGCGATAGTCCCAGTTTCTTTCTCCTCCAATTTCTTCGGGCAAACCGAATGTAGGAGCCGCAACAATAGATCCGAATTCTTTGGATGTCAGTAATTTAAGGGTTAGAGCAGAGCGATTCACCATCTCCTGCCAGCGTCCTTTGTAGTTTGACTGGCCTACCCACTGGTGCCAGAAATTTAAGGTCTCTTTAAAGCTTTCTGCCACAAAATCGGGCAAACAGGAGGAGCCTTTTTTGGGCGCTTCGGCCGACTCAAGAACAAAGGCAACACTCTCCCCTGGATTCAAGGTGAAAACGGCGATTGCGTCTCCTTCATCGGTCTTTTCGAGAGGTATCCGTGTGCGCAATCGAAGAGAAGGCACTCCCTCTTTCTCAGGAAGGAATAAAGCCTCTTGCTCTCGAATATCGATAGTAAGTCGGATACGACCATAATCAAAGCGGGGTTGACAGATTACTCGATATTGAATGGTACCTCGGATGGTTTTGATTCTTCGAACGAGATGTTGTTCTTCGGAAGTGTGACAAATCGTCATGAAATCGGAGACTTCACAGATCCCTTCTGAGCAAAGGAATCGTGTTAATAAAATATTAGAATCAGAGACGTATAGCTGCTTTTGGATAGTTCCTTCTAGTAGAGGATGGATTTGAAACCGTCCCCCTTTTTCATCATCTAGAAGAGCGGCAAAGATAGATGGAGAATCAAAACGTGGAAAACAAAAAAAATCAATCGATCCATTCATTCCGACGAGTGCTACGGTTTTTAAATCACCAATAAGGCCATAATTTTCAATCGGTTGATACGGCATATAAAAATTTTCTTCCTATCTTATTCTATCCATGGTTTTCTAACAGTATGCATATACGTCCCCTCTATATCGATATTGCGAGCATTGTACTGGGTCCATTGATTGGTGCAGGGCAAATCGTTATCAATTCGGTACAGGCAGTTTTTTATCAGATACAGGCGACACACTATAACCGTCAAATCAAAAATGAAGAGAGTCCTTCTAATATAAGGAGCGTAGACTATTGGGAGAGGGCAAAAAGCAAACAAGCCGAAAAAATTTCCAATATTGGTGTTGGCTGTATCCGAATGATCCCTGTTGTGGGAGGTCTTGTCCGAACCGTTTATACCTATAATCACGAAAAGCAAGCAAAAAAACCTCTTAAGCAAGGTGGCGATATCGTGACACAAAGTATTGCTCTAGAGAAGGCAATTGAAGCAGGAAATACCGAAGCCATGATTGAAAAGGGCAAACAATATCTTGCTTGGATCCCCGTTAACCCAAGAAAAGCGCGCAAGTTTTTTCGCTTAGCCGCTCTTTCTGGCAATGCAGATGGTTATTTTCATCTCTATCGATATTACAAAAATAACGATTTAGAATCTCTCGCTACCGAGTATTTAGAAAAAGCGGTTGAGGGGAAAAGTTCTCTTGGCTGTGCCGAAAAAAAGCTACAAGAAGTGATCCAAAAATGCCAAAAAGGAGAGTCTCCATTAGATGAAGAACCGCAAAAACAGATCAGCGAGAGTTTAGACGAGGGCAAACACGAAATAATCCCCTCTTTTCTTATCCTATTGCAAGAGAATTCCGAACAGGAAAAGGAGATGGTACGCACCCTTGCAACGACGCCTGAACGGAAAAATCTCCTCCTCTCCGCATTGATCCAAGGAAATCGTGATTCTGTAATCCATGAGCTCTCTGAGGAATCGGGTGGAGAAGAGGGTATTACATGGCAAAAAATCCTTGTGGAACGAGAATATGTCCCGGCCATCCTCTCTTTAAGCAAAAAATTCTATGAAAAAGATCGCGCTGCCATTTCTTTTTTACAAAAAAATCAAAAAAACCCCCTCTTTCCCCTATCGAAATGGGAGAAGAGATCGAAAATCATCTGATACGCATCCCCTCCTTTCCAGCCAAAATCGCCTTTGCCGAACGACAGAGAGACTTTTCTCTCCATCCCTTCGACCCAGAGAAAAAACGAATAAAAAAAGCATTAGAAATGATAGAAAAAGCCAAAGAGTGGGCGTTGACACCTGAAGAAGAGAATAGAATTGAAGAACTCAATCATCATTTTCTTCCCTACCAACGGCTCGAACAACGGTATGCATCCATTGTCGACAAAGCCAATCCAAAGGCGCTAGAAGATGTCCAACAGCTGGCTCAATTTCTCGAAACAGCACCAAAAGATGCTTTTTTCAGTAGTGCCACAAACGCCACTCTCAACGCCCTTGTTTCTGCTCCTCATATGAATAAAAAAGCCTTTGCACAAGCTTTCATCCAATCAAAAGATCAAGATAAAATCTTGTTCGATTTTGCTAAAGCAACAAAAGATAGCAGCCTCCTCCACGCTGTCGGGGATCTCTACGCAGAAGAAAAGTTGACGCGCTCTCTCTTGTCTTGGGCAGATGAGACTGTCCATTGGCATTTAGAGGGGTTTTATCACACAATCCACAATCGCAATCACCCCAAACGAGATGAAGAGATCCAAACAATGGCTCAACTCGCCGAAAAATATTGGGCTCATGCTTCCACAATTGAGCCCATTATTTATCAACTCATCCAAGAAGAACCCTCTCTTGAAGAAAAACAACGCTTTCTCCATCAATTTGGGCAGACGGGACCACAATGCTCCCGATTATCATCCATCTTGAATGACCGTCATGAACAGGAACTTCTGATTTCATTAGGAGAACACTGCGTAGAAAAAGCTAAAACAGAGAACGATATACCCCAAAAACAGTACATTCTTGGGATAGGAACTCTTTGTTGTCAATATGCGAAAAATGGGCTTGATTCCAATACAGACAAAGGGAAAAATCTCCTAGAAAAAATAGTGAATCTTGAGCAAAAAATCCATGAAAATCCCCAAACTATCAAATAAATTATAGCTTAATAGAAATTATTTTATGTTATAATGAAGCTAGTGCTCTGTCAACCCTTCATATTAGGGTGGATTTATTGAGATTTTTTCGCATGGCGTAGTGTAGAGATCGAGGTAAACATCGTAATGTTAGTGAGATTGAACACTTAGCCAGGCGGAAAAAGATCAATAAAGACGCCCTGATATTAAGGGTTGACGGAACACTAGTCTTTTCTTACCAAGGATTTAGCTTATGTCCTTTCCTGACTTCAATTACTCTACTTCCGCCCAAAGAGGTAGTAGTATTCCTCCTGATATACAGAGTGCAGATGTTGGGACTGGCCAAGGAGCCCCTGGAAAAATTGCTTCCGTTTTTTCAACTGCCGTTCAGCAAGGAACGGCCAATCCCCCAGAAAGGCACTCCATCAACGCCAAAGTCTTTACAGATACTCGTTTGAGCAAAATCCAATGCAAAGCCATTGTTTCTAATTTTGACAAAGCGATGGCCTTTCTTCTCAACCTAACAGGAAGATATTCTATTATTACGATGAATGAGGAACAGTATCTCCTTAATAAATCTTCTATAAAAAAAACGATTAATAAAAAGACTGCACAAGATTGGGTTGCAGCATTAAAAGATCCTAAAATACAAAAAACCCAAGATTTAGAAGATTTCCGTGACTATCAACGAATCAAAAGAGCACTCAATCCTGAATCATTGGAAAAGATAAGGCAGGTTTTTAAGGAGACAAAAAATGATCTCTTAGAGATAGAAGTTACAAAAAAAACGAAGAAATCTTCTGCGACGATCACAAGAAAGATCGTCGTGCAAAGAGAGGGAGATCGAATTTTAAGCTTAGTTCTCATTGGAAAAGAGCTGGGAAAAGGAGGTTTTTCTATTGTCACTAAAGGGAAAGATTTGATTGAAGGTCGGAAAATAGCTATCAAAAACTTTAATCCTGAGCAATTAAAAGATTCGCAGATACAGAAGACTGATCCTAACTATCAGACAGTTTGTAAAAATTTTATAACAAATAGTTATTCTAAAACATTTAGCAATCATTTTATTGAAGTATTGAATCAACAATTGGGCACAACTCCAGAAAAATCCTGGAATCAACTAAAACCCGAGCAAAAGGCCGCTCTGTTTGCAAAAGCCAACTGGTTGATGGAAGGAATCAATGAAAAAGCATTGCTCACTGAACTCCAAGGAATACCTGGAATTCAAGAGCCACCCAAAGTCGTCTCCGTACAGAACCAACAAAATGTGGAACAAAATCAGATCGGATTCATGATGGGCATTTGCTATGACGGGGATGGATGGAATCAAGAGGTGGCAAATCTCCCTGCACGCCATAAACTTCGCGCCTTTCAAGATCTTGTTTCAGGATTAACAGTCATGCATGAGAAGGAAATTCATCACGGAGATATCAAACCAGAAAACCTCTTATACAAAAAAGAAGAGGGACAAATAAAACTTGTTCTTTCAGATTTTGGCGGGGCACGCAAAGTAGAAGATGGTAAAGTAGCAATATCACATACGGAGGGATACTACCCTCCTAGAATGTACCAAGAAGATATCGCCGACCATTGGAAATATACCGATTTTTACGCCCTAGCAACGACATTTGTTACTATACTTAGTCCAAAGACAATGGAGACCGTCTCAGACATTATTCGCTTCTCGGAATCATTAACAAAACAACCAAAATTCAATGAAACCGAAAAACGCTGTCTTCTAGCAGTGTACGATATTCTTAAAATCACTCAATCACCTGACCAATACGAAAATTCCATGAAAGAATTCATTGAAGCATTCAAAAATTTACCCCCCCTCCGCTTGGCGGAAAATGTGTGATGTGATACCTTTAAAGGCAAAAATACGGAGTATAGCGCAGTTTGGCTAGCGCGGCTGCTTTGGGAGCAGTAGGTCGGGGGTTCAAATCCCTCTACTCCGAAATTGGATGTCTATGATGGTTCCCCTCCTTTCTTGGATCATTTGGAATCCCCCTCGAGAAGCCTTCTCGATCCCTTATTTTCATCATTCGATTGCATGGTATGGTCTTCTATTTGTTACTGGCTTCCTGTTCGGATACGCCATTATCATGCGTTTCCTGCGAAAAGAACTTACCCTGTATGGAGAAGAGCATGCCAAACAAACCAGCCATTTTTTAGCCGATCGGCTCTGTTGGTTTGTCGTCCTTGGTACCATCCTCGGTGCGCGCTTGGGAGAGGTTCTATTTTATGATTGGGATTACTACCAAACTCACACCTATCAAATTCTCCAAATTTGGAAAGGTGGGCTTTCCAGCCACGGTGCTGGTGTTGGTATTATGACGGCTCTTTATCTCTACCATCGCCGTTATCGCCGAATCTATTCCTTTCTTACCTTTTTTTACCTTCTCGACCTCATCGTTATCCCAACAGGATTGGCCGGCTTTTTCATCCGCATTGGTAACTTCGTCAATCAGGAAATCGTCGGTATTCCAACCTCTCTTCCTTGGGGCATTATCTTCCTTAACCCTGCCGACGGTTCCATACCAGAACCAAGACACCCTGTACAGCTCTACGAAGGAATTTGTTATCTCGCCATCTTTTTCATTCTGTTTTCGTGCCGTAATATTGCATTGCGCAAGTTCCGCTCCGGTTTTTTAAGTGGCCTTTTCTTTGTTCTTGTTTTTACTTCTCGTTTTCTTCTCGAATTCTTTAAAGCCCCCTTTCCTGGGGCAGGCGTCGTTGCATTCCATATCCAACAAGGACAGTACCTAAGCATCCCCTACATCTTGGGGGGGATGATGCTAATTCTTTACGCTTGCTGGCCATTGAAATCGCGTATGACTGCAAAGACCCGATCAAAAACCTGACGCGAAACCAAATAAGAGAGGTGGCCAAGATAGGGAATTACTGTCGAATGCTTTGCATCACGAATGGCCGAATGTTGTGGAATGATGATCGCATCCGTTGTGCTTCCAAAATGATGGAACAACACCTTGGTGTTGCTGTTCAACCGCTCTTTAAAAGATTGCATAAATGGCGATTGCCATTGCATCTGTTCGGCATTCTTCCGAAAAAAAGAGAAGAGCGCCAGCTTAGTTCCTTGTAAAGGAGCTCCTAAAGTAATCACCCCTTTTACAGCATCTTGCCCCTCTTCTGTTGCTACCCAAGAAGCAATGATCCCTCCCCTCGAATGTCCAATCAAAAGAATATCTTTTCGTCCCGTAAGATCCACGATCTCCTGAATTTTTTTTGTGACATACTTCCCGTTTTCTTCAATGAAATCATTGGTCGAAGGGATGTTAAGAGTAAAAACCGGCCCGCATCCTTTTTCCAACAACCACTTTCGATAGTTTGTCCAACCAGAACTACTGTGCCAAAGGCCGTGGATTAAGAGAATCGGTTGCCCGCTCTGTTCTACTTTCCCAGTAGGATTTTCTTCGGTTAAATCGCGAAAATACCAGGCAAGAATTCGGCCAAGAGAAGCCAATTCTCCAAAGGTCGCCTGAATCCACCCTCGAATTCCCTCGTTAACTAGAAAAGAAGATAAGCTCCGTATACACTCTCCTACGCAAAGAATACCGAAAACAAAAAATGCTATCGCACTCACACATAAAGTAACCGGAGAAACATAAAGAACAGAAAACAGACCCGTTACCATCGCCATTCCCCCCGCGACTAGTAACACCTTTTTCCAAATCTTTACTTCGTCAACCCCTATCAATAAAGGAGATTTCACTAAAAAAAAAGAAACGACTCGATGCATGACCATGGATCCCATCCCTAGTATTCAAAAGCCTTTCTACGATATGATCCAAGAAAAAGGAATAGAATGGTAGGCTTTTTCGACGATCCCACAGATGAAGAACTTCGTCAACGCGACCGGATGCAATTTGAACTCCGCTCAACCTATTCCCCTATCGACGAATCAAAACGGATGACCTATACCCATGAATTCTACTTCTTCGTCCCCGGCTCCCTACAAATCAACGCACAAACCTATAAACGGAACCAATTCTATCTCGACCAAACCTCTCTTGTCCGCTTCCGCACTCCTCGCCTCTCCCTACGAGAATTGGGAAATCGGGATAGCAACCTTTCTCCTCTCGGACGTATTGACCAATGGATCCAAGACCAAAAAACCCTTCCCTATAAACAGACGAAATTCGAACTCAAACTCTTTGGTAATATGGCACGTAGCCAAATCCGTGACCGCACCTATACCCTACTCGAACAACTGCACAATCAAAAGGGACAACAAGATCTTCTCTCCATTGCTAAGGAAATCGATACTCTTTGTGAAGATATCCATATTCTCCAAGAAAAATTCTCTTCTTTCCAAAAAACATTTTACGCTACAAACCCCCTGTCAATCTTGCAAAAATTCTGTGGCTATGTCGATGAATTTTTCTGCACGCTATCAGAAAATTACCTTCTCCTCCTGCTGCGCAAAATACGCAAACATAATGTCCCTGATCTAGAAAAAAGAGATGACACCATCACAAACCTAGTCCTCTCCCTAAAAGCGTACCGACAAGAAAAAGGATACCATTCCCCTTACGATATCGATGACGAGAAAAAACGCGAACATACCCTCTATCGAGCAAGCCTTCTCAATAAATTCGTCCTCGAAGCCCTCCTTCTCTCCACGCAACGAAAACAGCCTGTAAAACGGTTCGATCAACTCATCGCTACCACAGCAGCAGGACTCGCAATGTTTTTGTACATCTTCCTTCTCGCCTGGTACGGAAGAGCCTTCATCGTCGATGCCACTGCCTTTGTTATCGTCTCCGTCATTCTCTATATCTTAAAAGATCGCTTGAAAGAAGGCCTGAAAACAGCCTATTACAAACTCGCCTTCCGTCTCTTTCCCGATTATACAACGAAAATCCTTACCACTGACGAGCGGCATACCCTCGGTGAACTCAAAGAATCATTCACGTTTCTTAGCCGAGGACAACTCCCAAAGGAAATCCTCAACCTACGTGACCAAACCTTCCACAGTGAACTCGAACTTGCCCGCCGACTAGAAAATATTATCCACTTCAAAAAAGAAGTCATCCTCGAACCTGGCTACACCCGTGGAAGAACAGGTCTCAAAGACCTTCACGATATCTTCCGCTTCAACATCTCCCAATTCACTCTAAAAGCAAGCGATACCTACCAAGAATCACTCGATCTTGACGCAATAACAAAAGAAATTCTTATCCGTAAATGCCCCAAAGTCTATCATATCAACGTAATCATCAAAAAAACCTTCTCCTCCGGTGAAGGAAAAGAACCCACAGAAATCTCCAAGGTCCGTATCATCCTTAATAAAGAGGGTATCGAACGTATCGAACCCCTGGACTAGGGCGTGTCATCAATTGGCTAAAATTGCATCTAATTGATGACACACCCTAACCCCGACTCAAAAAAATGGTCTTGTTTTTTTTGGGGCTCTGCCCCAAACCCCGCTTGAGGAGCATAGCTCCCCAAGACCCCTGCGGCTGCTTCGCAGCCTTCCATTCGTCGCTGGCTTATGACGTTTGTCGCTACAGCTTCAAAGCTATCGCCCGAACGTACCGTTCGGACGATAAGCCTCTCCCTTCGGTCAAAGGACATAGACGGGTTAGCAAATGAATCTAACTCGGTTGTGTCTAATGCCGCTTACTCATTAGTTTTATTTTCTTTGACATTTTTTTTATAAATATCTTTAACGACCCTTTCAATGCCTTCATTGCCCAAAATGTCTTCAGCTACATTAGCTTGCGTCGTATTATTTTTGATGGTAAAAATACATTCATCGACTAATTTTTTTTTACTTTTTTTAGAAAAATTAAGCCTGGACTGTAGTTCCATAGAAATTGTATATGCCGTTCCACCGATATCGATAGGTTTGAATTTTATGTATCCTGATTTGTATGTCTCCCCACCTGAAAAGGGCCCTTTTAACATCTCTTGTTCATCAGGTACCATCTGTTCATGAAGAGGTTGATTTGTATTATATATAGTACATTCGCTAAGCATTGCTTTTGAATCCTTTCTAAAGATTGAATTTTGAGAAAAAGATATCTTTTACTCATTTACGGGCAATATGTTATCGTGGAAATGATTTTTAGTAAACATACCGTCCATGCGTGATACAAGCAGCAACTCAAATTGGAATTTCGTCGCGGACGAATCCAAATTCTTACAGCAACACTCTCCTCCATTTAGCGTATCTGAAGGACGAGCTTTCCTTGTGTGTGGCCTTGGTGGCTTTTGTGTAGAGCTTGTTTCAAATCAGGCCACTCGACCACTTCGATTGCAGGCATCTGTATCTCATCTTGCTCAAGCAATGTTTTAATCATATTGAGTTCTTCGCCATCACCTTGAACAAAGAGGTATCCTGCATGGATCCCCCTTTTTGCCGCTTCTTCTGTATCGGGCATCTGGACGATCGAGATATGGCGCCCTCCTCGCCTAATGATCGAAAAACTTTTCTCTTGTGTATCTCCTCCAATGCAGTCAAAAACGACGTCAACGCCTTCTGGATAGTTTTTTCGGATGATTTGAGCGAAATCGTCCCGTGTATAATCAATCACCAAATCCGCGCCTAAGGAATGGACATAAGGATGATTCTCTTTTCGAGCCGTCGTGATGACCTCGGCATCAATTTTTTTAGCAAATTGAATGGCAAATCCACCAACTCCTCCCGCACCGGCATGGATGAGGATGGTCTCATTAGGTTGAAGATGAGCCCAATCAAATAGAGCTTGCCACGCTGTTAAAGAGGCAATGGGAAGGGAGGCAGCTTGAACAAATGAACAGTTTTTGGGCATAGGGGCTACCGCACGAGAGGGGACAGTAATGAATTCAGAAAACGATCCATCACGCACCTGATCTTTTCGAGTATAGGCAAAGACTTTCTCCCCTTTTTTAAATGCATGGACATCTTTTCCACATTCAATAATCGTCCCCGCTGCATCCCATCCTAGAGTAATGGGAAGGGTGTAAGGCAATCGATCCTTAAGATATCCTTCACTGATCTTCCAATCTATGGGATTGATCCCCGCAGCTTCAACCTGGATAAGCACTTCTGATGCTTGAGGAAGCGGTTTTGGGATTTCTTCCTCACAAATAGCTTCAATCCCAGTAAATTCCCGGATGACATAAGCCTTCATAACTCCTCCTCATTTAGCAAGAAGTGTTTATCCTACTTCAGAGCACAAGTAAAAACAAGACTTTTTGTATTATACCTAATACCAAACAGGATAAATAAATGTGTAAATGGATCTTCATCTTTTTTTTCGAAATTTATTTTTCGATCTTGCAAGCTCACAAGAGCTTGCTGTGATCTCCAAAATAGATTTCACAAAAAAAATCTTGAATCCAATTTACACATTTATTTACCCTATTTGGTATAAACCCATTCTTGAAGTTGTTTGGGTATACACATCTTCCATCGATTAGAGCATCTGCTTGGCCATGTGCCAGGAAAGAGACAGTAGATGAAAGATAAGGCGACAAAGCGAGAAAAAAGAGTGAGCAAGAAAGCCGCTCCCTTGGGACAATTTTGTAAAGCTCCACCGAATAGCGTAAAACAAAAAGGCTATCCACCGCCTCATGCGGACAAAGAAAGGAGAAATCTTTTTCTTACAATAGAGAAAAATAGCATAAAAAAAAGACCCAAGAGAAAATGCCATCCGTTCACTTCTTGCGAGTATGTTGCTATAAATTGATCTTACTTCTCTCCCTCTCTTCTGAAATAGGTTATACACCCCATTCTTTCTCTTCGAAATGGATTCTCTTATTTTCTGGAGAAAAATGGACAAGAGAGAAAATTTTGGCAAAGTTTTTGGAAGCGAAGGAATCCAAGTAATCATCTGTTGCGTGAGTTGAGCAATGTGTGCTTTTACTTCTCTCCATCCCGTATCCATAATGGGCTTCCACCCCTGTAACGCATGGGTCATTGTTTTTTTTATCGAGTGAATTCCTGCACGCAACCATTTGAACCACTCTTGAATGGATTTGACACGTTCTACCCTTCGACGAATCCAAGAACGTACGTGCTGAACCATGGAAGAAAATTTTTCTCGCACCTGCAGGAAAGGGATTATACTCTTTTTAAAAAGGACACGGAGGCATCGATGTTGCCAATCCAAAAAATATTTACTTAAAACAAAAAAAGAATTCTTCCATTCGGAAAATATTTTTAATGCATGGGAAAAAGCTTTTTTTAGCTTTTGCGGGGAAGAAATAACGCGTCGTATTCCCTTTTGAAGAAAAGAAGAAGCTTGTCGAATCCAAAGACCTATCGCAATAAACATCTTGCGCATTCTCTCCCTCTGCCGCAAAACCAAATTTTGCCCCGTTTCAAAAAAATGTGCAAAAAAGTGAAAAATCGGAAAAAAGAACACCTTTACTTTTGTCGTTACAAAAAAGACCCCTTGTTTTCCTTTTCGGCCCCTGTTCGTCAGGAAAAGAAAAAGGGCTCTCATTCCTTTATTTCCTCTCTCAATGATTTGCCGAATCGTTGTAACAAGATGAGGAACTACGTGAATAAGGCACCATTTTGGAATCCTTATAAAAAGGACATGGGGAGGAATAAGAAGGGCAAGAAAAATGTATTTTCCGCATTTTGCAACGAAAAAAAGGCTTTTTCTTGGTAGTGTATCCGTTAATCGTTGAATGATTTCTGTCTCATGGTCATCAGCCTGTTGTCGCTTATTTCGTGCAAGCGGAGCCGAATAGGGCTGCGATGGATTTTTTGAGTCGGAATCTTGGATTTTGGCAGGGATTGGAGGTTTCCAAGAGTACGGATTATCGGCTTCACAACGGGAAAGAGAGTCGCGCATGAGTTATCTTGTTTTTTTAAGGAAATTCTAACATTTATGGAGTTTTTTCTCCATAAAATCGTCTCTTTTTCCCTATAAAATCCATAAAAATATTTATAGAAAAACAAAAAATTATTTGATACTATGGGATTGATAAAAGCTTTGCTAGAGGGTTGTTTAATGTCTCTTCAGGGTCCATCGGATCACACTCCATCAAAAGAACCGTTCTACTACGAACGAGCAGAAAGTAAAGAACAAGCTGATATTCTTGAAAAATTTGTTCGTCAACTCTCTAACCTAACGAGACTGACTGGAAACAAACGAAATAAAAGAAAAGAAGATCTTTATCAAACCGTTGCCGAAGTCCAGGCAACGGCAGACGATATCTTGCGCCATTTCACCCTTCTAAAAGCAGAAATTAGCAATGAAGTCGATGCTCGCCTTCGTGGTGCCGTCGCTGAAACCATCGACCCTGCCATTGAAGAGACATTGGAAATGAAAAAATCCCTTTCTTTAGAAAAAGAAGAAGATCCTAATCCTATTACTGAAGGAAACTGGGCAGAACAAATGGCTCGCTGGGTTCACCTCTATTCTAAGTGGAAGGGGAAAGAAGAGGTTTCGCAAAAAGTAATGGAAACATTGGCAAAGCGTATCGACCTCTTAATTGAAAAAGATCTCCAATTTATCGAACAATATGAGAAACAAAGCCTCTCTCATTTAGAAGAAGATCCTTCTTTTCAAGAGGATGTGAAACGTCGCATTCAAAGCAATCTCGATACATCAATCCGGAAATTAAAAGCACTTAAAGGAAGACCTCCTGTTGCTTCTCTACAGGAGGCTATTCAATGGGATGAGGCTATCCAAAAAAAACGGGGATCCTATCTCGATCGCGTGTTGGAAAAAATCGAATCCATTATTGATGAAGAGGCCCCTTTTGCCAACGAACCGACAAACATCACAGACCAACTAGAACTCAAAAACGAATGCGATTTTCTTGAAAAAGAGGTCGATCATGCCCTTTCTCTTCTTCCACGAACCAACTGGAAAAACGACGAAGAGGTCTCTTTCATCGAGAGTCGCCTTAGTGAACTGCGAGGTTATGCCGAAGAGCTGCTCGAAGCTAGCCGCTCTTCGAGTATCATCCATGCACGACTCAAAGCTCTTCTAAAAAAAATTCCCTCGCTTTGAAGTTGTTTGGGTATATACCAAACGTCATATAGTGAATTAAATTCTATTTTTCATGACTTTTGTGTACAATAATGAAATGACTTATTCACTTGATCTTAGAAAAAAAGCTCTAAAGTACATTGAAAATGGTGGGACGTGGAAGGCGGCGAGCTCAATTTTTGATGTCACAACTCGTACATTAGCAAACTGGCTTCGCAAGCAGAAACAACATGACTTAGCCCCAAAAGCTAGGCGCCCAAGTCCAAGCAAAATAGACAGTGACAAACTAAAAAATTTATTCAGGAGCATCCTGATGCTTATCTGAGAGAAATCGCTAAAGAGTTTTGTTCAACAGCACAAGCTGTTTTCTATGCCTGTAAAAGGCTGAAAATCACTTTAGAACCTGTTTAAAATCTTTCTAATCCTGTATAAACAATTATTTTCCAAGACAATTGTAGGTATTTTATGCCCCATTGCTATCCTAGCGATATGGATCGTGAACAGTTTAACAAAATTAAACCTCTTCTGGAATCTGCAAGAAAAAAAACACGTCCTAGAGCGGTCGACTTATATGATGTAATTTGTGGCATTTCATATGTTTGAAAAACCAGTTTACATATGGTCATCCTTGCTTTTGTCGTTTTATTCGTAAAACAGTTTTGAACGAGTTTTTAGAAAATAAACTACCACAGAGCCCACAGAGAACACAGAGGGAGGACATATAGATTGTTTAGTGCATCCAGAAATGTCTGAAGAAGTTGTAGAGGATCAGGTAATTATAGAAATTAAATCTGTGAATGGAATACCTCTAATACACGAAGCACAACGACTATCTTATTTAAAGCTCTATGGAACTTGTGCTCGAGGATTGCTGATCAATTTTAATGTGAAACGATTGGTAGAAGGCATTCGTCGAATGAAAATATAACCCTCTCTCTGTGCTCTCTGTGGGCTCTGTGGTAGTTTTTATTGCTGAGAATGGTTGGAGAGGTCCGACAAAACAATGGTCGGAAAGAGAAAACCAGTTTTATAATAATTGATGCGCAAAGCGTTAAAAATACCGATACAGCTGAGAGTAAAGGGTATGATGCAGGAAAAAAAATTTCAGGGATAAAACGACACATCGCTGTAGACACCCAAGGATTACCTCATGCAATTCATATAACTACAGCAAATATTACAGATAGGAAAGGAGCGCTAGAAGCATGTTCATTGAATAAGAGTTTTTTATATGAAGTAAAAATCGTTTTAGCTGATGGAGGATACTCTGGAGAACCATTTTCAGATGGTATTCAAGAGATATTAGGTTGTCCAGTAGAAATAGCCAAGAGAAATGAATTGCATACTTTTAAAGTGATTCCCAAAAGATGGGTTGTGGAACGTTCTTTTAGCTGGCTTGAAAAGTGTAGAAGATTATGGAAAAACTGTGAAAGAAAGCTAAATACTAGCTTAACTATGGTAGTCTTAGCATTTGTAGTTCTTCTTTTAAAAAGATTTTAAACAGGTTCTTAAAAAAAAGACGCCATTCTACAAAGAAAGAGATGATGAGAAACGAAAAAAGTTTACAGAGGAAATAGAAAAGATTCCGAAAAAAGATCGCGTATATGTAGATGAGAGCGGAATCAATAAATATTTATACAGAGAGCGTGCAAGGTCTCATCGAGGGAATCAAATTTATGGAGCCGCTTCAGGATTAGAGTACGCTCGTGAAAGTTTTATTGCTGCAAAGATAGAGTCTCACATTCTGGCCCCTTTTTGCTTCACCGGGACATGCGATACAAGGATGTTTAACACCTGGTTGAAACAATTTCTGATTCCTGAGCTCAAGGTAGGTCAAGTGGTTATTATGGATAATGCAAGTTTCCATAAATCACAAGAAACTCAACAATTGATAGAACAAGCGGGTTGCAAAGTGTTATTTCTACCCCCTTATTCACCAGATTTAAATCCCATCGAAATTTTTTGGGCAAATTTTAAAAAGATGGTTCAAGTAAATTTAGAGCAATTAAAAACCCTAGCTAAAGCAATTGATTTTTCATTTTTGACTGTTATGGGGTGTGCATGAAAAATAAAATTTAAACTACTATAAGCCAGTGACAAATGGAAGGCTGTGAAGCAGCCGCAGGGGTCTTGGGGAGCCGTGCTCCTCAAGCGGAATTTGGGGCAGAGCAAAAAACAAGACAATTTTTTAAGTCAATAACATTGGGGGACTGGTCCCCTCATGGCCAATATTCTTTGAGCGGATTGATGGATTCGATCTGGTGAAAGAGAGCCATTGTCAATGAAATGGCGGATGGTTTGGTGCACTTTTTTTCCTATTTCTTCGTCATAGACCTGTTGATTAGCGAAGAGGAGAATATCCACTCCTGCATCGATTGTTTGTCGGATGACGGTTTCGAAGGCGTATTGGTTAGCGATGGCTCCCATTTGGAGGTCATCGGTGATGACAACCCCTGCATACCCCATCTCTTTACGCAGAAGCTGAGTGATGACCCAAGGAGAGAGGGATGCTGGCCATTGATCGTCAAGGTGGGTGTTCCATGAATGTCCCACCATCACCATATTCACTTCTTCAATGAGAGCTTGAAAGGGGATGCATTCTTCTTCTGTCCAAACAGAGGTGTTATCGACAAAACCGAGATGGGTATCTCCTATAGCACTCCCTAGGCCAGGAAAATGTTTGATACAAGCGACAACCCCTTCTTGTCGATGCGCTGTTACTACTTCCTGCGCGTGTTGAATGATAAGATTGGGATCGGAGGAGAACGCACGCTGTTTGGCCGCAATGAAAGACCCCTTTTTTAAACCATCGACAACGGGAGCAAAATTGATATGAATGCCATGTTCTTGTAATCGTTGTGCGATCTCTTTAGCTTGTTGAAAAGTATATGTAGGATCTCCTTTTCCCAACTCCTCTTGGGAGAGCGTAGTGGGAAAGCCATTTTTTTCATTGAGTCGACTGACATTTCCTCCCTCCTCGTCAATGGCAAAAAATAAGGGTATTGTCGATGCCTGTTGGAGTTGGTTTGTCAGTTCTTTAAGCTGAGCCGAAGAGGTGATATTTCGACCCCACGTCTTGGATGGAACGTCGTAGTCGAATAGGATGAGCCCACCGATATATCCCGCTTCTAATTGTTCGATAAGATGGGGATTATCCGAAGCTTCTAGCCCGCGAAAACCGACCATAATCATCGAAGAAATCTCTTCGTCAAGAGTCGATCCCCATAAAGGGAGCACAAAAGATAGGAATAGCACAAAGAAAGGTTTCATAGTTTTTCCAATACGAGTGTTTGGGTGGTGCTGTGCGTGACGGAAGTGGGGCCAAAAAATTGAATCGGACCCGGATTTTGATAGTCGTCATCGATTTGCCACGCCTCCCTTTTTTCGGCAAAGGCAAGAAAGGGTTTCCCCTCCAAATCGACTAAGGCTTTGGTAATGACCGGCTTCTCTTTTCCCTCGCGCACTTCTATATCCATCATTTGAACAAGGGGAATTCCTGCGGGGATCCATTCATCGATGGGGCGACAGAGATTTTTTACACAGCTCATATAACCCGTTTTCTTCTGATCGATTAAAAGGGAGGCAACGTGTCCTAATGCATAACAATAGTTGGCATCGAATAAACTAGGTAAGCACGACCGCCCTTCATAACCAAGATAGATGGGTTGGATCGAGGTCTTTACCGCGTACTCCCCTCGATCTTTTTTGCGCGTAAATTCCTCTTGTACAAGTGCTGCAAACAACCGTTCCGTCTCAATTTTGGCTACTTGCACATTCCCATGCGGATCTCTTTCCAGTAAGAGCTGTTCTTGAAAGGCTTTCGGAAATTGCGTAAAGCATGCATGAGAGGACTTTTTGAGTTTTGTAGCGACGTAAGCAATGCGCTCTTCCATCAGAGGGAGAGCATCGATCGCTTCGGCATCAGGGCTGCCTTTGGCTAAAAGGAGATTGAGCTCTAGGATCAACAACCTCACTTCGGGAATAAACTCGACAATCCCCTCGGGCAAGAGAACGACACCAAAATATTTTCCCTTTTTTGCCCGCTTTTCAATCATTGCACACAGCGATTTGGTGATATCTTGAACGGTTTGTTTCTTTACCAACACCTCTTCTCCAATCAAAGTAAAATTGGGATGGGTTTGTAAAGCACATTCGAGGGCAATATGTGAAGCCGATCGCCCCATAAGACGAACAAAAAAGTAATATTTCCCTGCCGAAAGCGCATCGCGTGCAATGCTGCCTATCGTCTCTGAATAGGTTTTGCAAGCCGTATCGAATCCGAAAGAGACTTCGATGGCATCATTTTTCAAGTCGCCATCGATGGTTTTCGGCACTCCTACAACTGCTGTCGAGCCGCCGTGCTGCAAAAAATACTCGGCAAGAAGAGCGGCATTGGTATTCGAATCATCACCGCCAATAATCACAATTCCATCGAGCTTTCTTTTCTTTGCCGTTGCAAGAGTTGCCGCAAATTGCTTTTCGGTTTCGATTTTTGTCCGTCCCGACCCAATGAGGTCAAAGCCTCCTTGATTTCTATAGTCGGCCAACAACGCATCCGTAAGAACCTCCCCATCGTCGTCAATCAGTCCTTTAGGACCATTGCGAAATCCAATGAGTTGGCTCTTGGGATGGAGTTTTTTCAATGCATCAAAAAGACCTACAATGACATTATGCCCTCCCGCTGCCTGCCCTCCTGAGAGAACAACGCCTACATTAAGGGAGCGATGTTCCTTTTCCCCTTTATCGACAAAATCAAGAGATGGCAATGTCTCAAGATGGGGAAATTTTTTTTTCAGGGAAGCAGAAAGAGGGAGAGCCTTCCCTCCGTCTTCAGCGACAAGTTCTCCAAGCGACGAAAAGATCGCTGGAAGAACGGGTTGATCGGCCAGTCGACTCTTTTGAAGAGAGCTTAATGACACCATGGGATTCTCCTATTGCAATACACTTCCTTTGTCGGCCTTTTGCAACATTTTGTCAAACCATTGTGCCGATACCAATAAAGCCTCATCTCTTTCTTCATCATTCGAGAAATCGTGGTTGCTCTTTGGGAATCGGATGAATTCGCTAGAAGCCGTCGCCTCTTGTCGTTGCTTTTGATAGGCATCGGCATGGGCAAGCGAAACAACAGCATCTTCTTCTCCATGGATGTGAAGGAGAGGAATGGTATGCAATGTTGGTAAAATTTTTGTTAGATCGATAGAAAAAAATTCTCGAATAAAAAGAGCATTGGGTGTTTGCCCATTGATACGAGAAAGGCGTGTTCTTTCTTCAATTGAGAGTGTGGGTCCTGAGCTTTTAGCTACTCTCTCTTTCCAATCATCCGAAGAAAAAACAGGTGCCCACAGGCACAGTGCCGCAACAGGAATTTCCGATTGCGCTGCAGTAAGAACGGAAACGAGCCCTCCCATCGATCGTCCTAGAAATCCTATGCGTTCTTGATCGACGCAGGCAACCGTCATCAGATAATTAAGGGCCGTGATGGCATCGCTCACTTCCCCAGATAGGGTCATCTCTTGGAGGGTTCCTTCACTATCTCCGGATCCTCTGAAATCAAAACGAAAGACGACAAATCCTTTTTTTGCCATGGTAGAGGCAAAATCGACATAGAATCGGTGCTTTCCCACTTTATTGCCGGCAAAGCCGTGACAACAAAGAATGGTGGGAAATGGTCCCATCCCTTCGGCAGGGTGGTGCAATATTCCAAAAATTTTTTGTCCATTATTTTCCAAAACAACGGACTCTCTGATTTCATCCATTTCATCCTCGTTTTACCAAGAAAAAAAGGGTAACAAAAAAAACGTTTGTTAACAAGAAAGGCGATGAAAAGTAAAAGGACCAAAATTTAGGCCCTTACCTTATTTTGTTCAATTAAAAATTTTTATTATTACACCGTCTCTAACTTGACCAACTCGGCCTCTTCAAGAAAACGGATCAAGACAGCAAAGGAAAGAAAAGCCGCTGAAAGGTAACAATTATTGGCGTTCCATGTAGGCACACAGATTTCCTCGGTAGAAAAAAGCTCTTTCTTTTCTACTAACTTGTTGTATAGGTCATTATTGATACAAACCGATTGATAAATTTGTTCAGAACTTGGACTTGAGGTCTTGGGTTTTGACACAAGATTATCAATAAAAATTTTGTTCTTTCCATTATCAACGGAGACCGTAAAATGCCCATTCAACCCGTAAATGGTGGCAATCTTTATCCACTTAGGACTTCGTATATCACAAGTCCGAGTCGCAACGTTCTTTTCAAACCAACTTAATTCATCCGTGGAATTGCAATTAAAATAGTGGTAAATTAAAAAATCTTGAAATACAACCGACACGGAACCTGTTTCACCGTAAGCAAGACTTTCAGCACTACTGGGCTTTCGATGGACCAGGCATTGGCGAATTTTCTCGATTCCTTTTCGAAGAACTTCGCGGTTCTCCCGGCTATTTCCCGCATGAAGAGCAAAGCTCACCATGGTATCGAGCCATCGCTTAAAGTTTTTTTGTTCCGCATTGCGTAGTTCGATTCCCAGCTTTTGGTAGATAGTCATGAGTTTGGGTTGTTCTATGCAAAAAAACTTTCGATGATAGCTACTTTTTTCGTCACTTGTAATGGAATCTTTACCTTCTAATTCGCTTGCAAGCCTTCTACAAGATAGCAGGATCTCCTCTAAAGCCTCTTTCACTTTTTGAATATCAACACCTTGAGAATAGATCTCCATTTCTTTCTCTTTCAGACTATTTTGGATGCGGAGAAGATGCCCTGTCCATGTATCTAGATCCCGACAATATTGAGGTAGATTGACAAGTGCTTCACTGAGATCAGGGGCTCGGCAGAGTTGACTTCCAGATCCTACTTTTTGTCCCGCTGAGAGTTGCCATAATTCGATATCAAATACGCCTTGAGCACGAAATGCTTTAAGTGCTTTTCTCCACTCTTCAACGCATTCACGGTTTTTGCTAATTTTCTCTTCTTTTTCGATATCGGAAGATTTTGGAATTGTTTTTTTTGGTGCTGGCGTCTTTTTTGGCGTCTTTTTCGGTTCTGGATTCTTGTCGAACACAGGCTCCTTATTTGGCTCCTTATTTGGCTCAAACTTCTGATTTAAATTGCTAAAAGTCTTGATGTTCTGCGAGGATACTGAAGTGATGGTATTGGTTCCTCCATCATCTACTTGGATGCTGATCTTTTTTGTTCTCAAATATTCTGAAAGACTAGAAGAAAAAGAGGTATCCAATTCGGCAAAATGCTGCCCTACTTCTTGTAAAAGAACTTTCTTTTGATCGATGCGGTGGAGGAGTTTATTGGCAATTTTTCCGATCCAATGGAGAAAAAGATGGCCATACCCTCTACCAACTTGTAGTTGATAAGAACCATTTTTTTGCTCTTTGGCATAGAGAAAAACCGTATTATTGAGCTGTTTTTCCCGAAAATAGATCCGAAAAACACCATTTGTCTGATTGATATCAAGGGTCATGAGTTTCCTTAAAAAAAGTAAGACACATTTATTGTACCATATATTTTTTTTTAAAAAAAAGAAGACAAGTAGACACAAACCTGACGACAGACCGTTTTTCCTTCGGGAAAAGTGATGGGTCCCTCTGCATCTTGCAGAAGAAACCACTCCCCCTCTTGAATCTCTTGTACTTGTAAAACAACGGTCCCTGTCACTTCAGCGAGAAAGTAGAGCACTCTCTTATCGATAGAGTCGTTTTCGGTTTGAAAAGTATAATTTTCCTCAATGGGAGAAAATGGCAAGAAACGCTCAATTTCTAGCCCCGTCTCACTCAAAAAGCTCTCTTTGCGCCGTCTCTTTTGGTGCTTCTCCTTCGTTGGGATGCCCCTTTGGAAAAGCCCAATGCCCCTTTTGGTGATGCACTAAAAATACCCACCATCGATCATCCCGCTTTTGCAAAGGAATAATGCCGTAAGAGTGCTCTTGTTTCATTCGACAGTGACCGACTTGGCTAAATTACGCGGCTGATCGATATCTTCTCCTCGAGATAACGCGCAGTAGAAGGCAAAGAGTTGAAGAGCGATACTTGCCAAAATCGCCGCTAATTCATCGGTCGTTTTTGGAAACGATATGATAAAATCAGCCACCTCGTTAAATCGCTCCTCCCCTTGAAAGACGACGGCAAGCAAGGGTCCTTGGCGCGCCTTGACCTCCATGACATTGCTCCATAACTTATCAAAAAGGGCTTCATTGGTACAAAGAGCCACAGTGAGACAACTTGGATCAATCAGGGCGATGGGACCGTGCTTCATCTCTCCAGCGGGATACCCCGTTGCATTGAGATAAGAGATTTCTTTGAGCTTAAGTGCCGCCTCCAATGCCGCTGGAAACATGTACGAACGTCCAATAAAGAAATAATTTTTATAATGACTTGCTTGCTCTGCAATGCGTTGAATGTCCGGAGAAAGAGCTAAAATTTCTTGCGTGAGTTCGGGAAGCGCCAAGAAATTTTGAATGAATTGTTGCCCTTCGATTTGGCCAATATCACGCATACGCCCAAGAAATAACCCGAATAGGAAAAGAACGGTGAGTTGACTCGTAAACGCCTTGGTAGAAGCAACGCCAATTTCGGGGCCCGCACGCAGCGGAATGCAATAGTCCGATTCGCGAGCAAGCGTCGAGTGGAGGACATTACAGAGAGAGAAGATTGTCGCCCCTTTCTCTTTTAATGCCCGAACAGCGGCTAACGTGTCGGCCGTCTCTCCCGATTGACTAATAGCAATGACAAGGGTATTTGAGGGGATAATCCTCTTCTTATATCGATACTCAGAAGCAATCTCGACCTGGGTAGGAATTCCCGTCCAATCTTCAAAAAAATACGAAGCGACTAACCCTGCGTGATACGAAGTGCCGCATGCCACAATCAAAATGCGTTGGATTCTCTGAAAATCATAGGTCTTTTTATCAAATTCAGAAAACAACGATGTTCCCTTTTCAGCATCAAAACGCTTCTCCAACGCTTGTCGAATAGTCAGTGGCTGTTGAAAGATCTCCTTAAGAGTAAAATGAGAAAAATCCCCTTTTGATGTATCCAATGCTTCAGCAAGGTGGAGATGAGATGCCTTTTTATCCAGTGGCTCGCCTGATGAAGAGAAGAACTGCTGCTCTTCTCTCCCTACAAAAGCGATTTCGTTGTGAGCGAGATAAACGACCTGATCCGTCAAGGAAGCAAAGGCATTCGAATCGGAAGAGACATACGCCTCTCCTTTTCCTATTCCTATCGCCAAAGGAGAGTGATGAGCAAAAGCAACAATCTTGTCGGGATGGTCTTTGTGAAGAAGCGCTATGGCATAGGATCCTTCAAGAATTTCCATGGTTTTGCACACCGCCTGGAGAAGATCGCCTTCGTAAAACCGAGCCAATAGATGGGCGATCACCTCTGTATCGGTTTCGGAATCAAAGCGATTCCCCTCTTTTTGTAGCTGAGACTTAAGTAGGACATAGTTTTCGATAATCCCATTGTGCACAAGCGCAAGAGTGTTGTCAGAGTCAGTATGAGGATGAGCATTTTCTTTCGATGGTTTTCCATGAGTGGCCCAACGCGTCTGGGCAATGACAATAGGAGCCTCTACAGGATTCTCTTCGATAAGCTTTTCGAGAAAAGAAATTTTCCCTCCCACTTTGCGCACTTCCAATGCACCATGAGACACAGCCGCAAGGCCTGCGGAATCATAACCTCGATATTCCAAACTCCTAATCCCTCTTATGACAATAGGGATTCCATTTTGCTGACCAATATATCCAAAAATACCACACATTTACTGCATCATCTCCATTCCTATCGATTCCCGCACCGTATCGGCCAACATATGAGACACCTGCTCAACGATATGCTCGTTGTCTCCTTCCACCGTGACACGCAATACCGATTCCGTTCCCGAATAACGAAGGAAAATTTTCCCTTCCGAACCTACCTTCTTCTGTGCAGCAGCGATCCTCTCTTTAAGATGGGGAATCTCCTCAATAGGCGGTTTTTCTCGCACAGGAACATTAATACAGAGATGGGGATATTGCTGAACAAAAGCAGCAAGCTCGGAAAGTCTTTTCCCCGATTCGACCATGATACGAAGAATTTGCAAAGCGGCAAGAGGCCCATCCGCTGTCGAATTGTACTCAAGAAAGATGATATGCCCGCTCGATTCCCCTCCTAAATGGCACCCTTCTTCTCGCATCCTTTGAATCACGTATTTGTCACCAACAGGAGCCTCTAAAACTTCGATCCCTAAACTCTCCATGGCTTTGTGAAAACCAAGATTGGACATCGGTGTCGTCACAACGGCATTTCTCTTGAGCATCCCCTTTTGTTGCAAATCACGCGCGCAAATCGCTAAAAGGACATCTCCAGCCAATACTTGCCCCGTCTCATCGACCATAATGACACGGTCTGCATCGCCGTCGAAGACAATACCCACATCGGCGCATTGATCAATAACTGAGGTTTGTACCGTTTCTGGATGGAGACTGCCACAATGGAGATTGATATTGAGTCCATCGGGATTGACGCCATAAGCAAAAATTTCGGCATCGAGTTCGCGAAAGATGCAAGGGGCCACTTTATATCCAGCTCCATTGGCACAATCGAGAACGACTTTTAGCCCCTTCAACGACAGTTCTCTTGGAAATGTCGCCTTTGCATATTCGATATACCGTCCGTCAGCATCGTGAATTTTTGTATTTTTACCAATTTCATGATCCTGAGGAAGAAATTTCTCGTAGTTATTTTCTGCAACTAACCGTTCTACACTTTTCTCCCACTCCTGAGGAAATTTTATCCCTTCGTGAGAGAAAAATTTGATGCCATTGTCATAGAAAGGATTGTGCGAAGCGGAGATAACAACGCCTGCATCGGCACGATAGGCACGAGTGATGAAAGCAACCGCAGGAGTGGGATAGGGCCCTACCATAAGCGTATCGATTCCCATGGAACATAAGCCAGAGATCAACGCATTTTCGTACATGTAGCATGAAAGACGGGTATCTTTACCTACAACTACGCGATGTTTATCGGCATTTCTCCTGAGAAGCACGCCAACGGCTCGTCCAAGAGCTAGGGCGACCTCAACAGACATGGGAGGGAAGTTCGCCCTTCCTCGCACACCGTCTGTTCCAAAAATTTTCTTTCCGTTTTTCATGCTCGATTACGAATGATTCAAGGGATAAGGGTAATGGATAGAAACTTTTCTTTCATCTCAAATAAACGTTCTTTTTTAGCTGGCAAAAGAATTGGTGATATTATAAACTGTTTGTTTTTCTTTGAAGAGATGTAACTCCTGCTTCTTTGTCTGTTCTACCAGCCGTGCG
>CALOCV010000004.1:0-17917 GCA_942491955.1 Parachlamydiales bacterium | reverse complement strand
TATCCAACGCCAATAACAACACCATCCAAACCGTTATAGGCTTCTCCGACCGCCAATACCCCACTTTCTCCCGCATTTTCTCCCTAGGCCCCTCAACAAACCCGCAACAAGTCGCCCAAAGGCTCTACCACACCCTCCGCTCCCTCGACCAAGAAAATATCCCCTCCGCTGCTATCGATACCAACCTCCCCTCAGGCCCCCTCTGGGATACCATCCAAGACCGCATCACAAGAGCGGCAAAGGGCTCCGCCCCGGCAAGGGGCTCCGCCCCTTGCATCCCCGCTGGGGAGCATGGCTCCCCAGACCCCTGCGGCAGCTAACGCTGCCTTGCACTTGTCGTGAGGTTATGGCGTTCATTCTCGCTGCGTCTTCTTGTTTTTTGTGCGAAAGCTATCGCTTTCGCACAATAACGCGATCTCGGAAAAAAAGATGATGAAGATCCATTTACACATTTATTTATCCTGTTTGGTATTATTTCTAGTTGCAACCGCTCGACCGAAGGGAGAGGCTTATCGCGCGAACGGAACGTTCGTGCGATGGCGTTCTTTCGAGAAAGCGATAGCTTTCTCGAAAAAACAAAGAAGCCGTAGCGAAACCAACGTCATGAGCAAGCGACAAACGTAAAGGCTGCGAAGCAGCCGCTGGGGTATGGGGAGCTATGCTCCCCAGCAGGGGGGTATGGGGGGACTGGTCCCCCCATTTATCGGCGGCGGTGGGTTTTATGGATGCTGTCCATGAGGGCGACGTAGGATTCGTAGCGAAGGGGGGTGAGGATACCTTCTTGGAGGGCTTTTTTTACGGCGCAGTTATTTTCGTGGGTATGGGTACAGTTGGAGAACTGGCAATGTTGTTGGAGTTGGTGGATTTCTTCGAAGTAGGCTTCGATTTCGTTGGGATGGAGTTCCCATAGGCCGAAGCTTTTGATTCCTGGGGTATCGACGCACCATCCTCCGCCTTGTAGGGGGAGGAGTTTGGAGCGTGTTGTTGTGTGGGAGCCTTTTCTTGTGATAGCGACGGTTTTTTGTGTACGGAGATCTCTTCCTGTTGTTGCGTTGATCAGTTCGGTTTTTCCGACGCCTGATTGTCCTGAAAAGACGGAGATATGGCGATCCATTGCTTCGCGGAGGAGGTCGAGGCCTTCGCCTGTTTTTGCGCTGATGGATAGGAGGGGGATCCCAGCGTCGGAGTAGGCACGGATGCAAGAGGAGAGGAGTTCTATTTGTTGTTGGCAGATCTCTTTGTCATGTTCTTTTTCTTCGAGGAGGTCGATTTTATTCACAACGATGTAGGGGCGCATATTTCCTTTTCTAGCGGCGATGATGTAGCGGTCGATGATGGAGGGGCGAAGGAGGGGGTTAACAACAGAGGTTGTGATAATGACCTGTTCCACATTGGCAGCGATGATATGTTCTTGTTGTTGTGAGAGGGGATCTCCGCGGGAGAGGAATGTTTGGCGGGGTTCGATTTGTTCGATGACGCCTTCTTTATCGCCGATGCGAGCGAAGCGGACCCAATCGCCTACGGTGATGAGGTTACGTTGCCGTTTCTTTTCTTGCTTCAGCGCACCGCGGAGGGTACAGGTGAACTGGCGCTCTTCGTGTTGGACAATGGCCTCTTGGGAGTGGATGGAGAGGACGAGGCCGCGTAGGAGGTCTTTCCTGATCTCCTGGGCCTCTTTTTTTTGTTGATCGCGATCGGTTTTCTTGTATTTGGAACGATCTGTTGCTTGTGCCTGTTTCCGTTCTTTTTTGTTCTCGTGAGCGAAGCGTCGGGAGTAATCTTCTTCAAAGTTGAGATGTTCTTCAAATCGATCTTTCATGCCTGTCTCCTTAAGGTGTAGAGAAGGATACTTCCTGCTGAGGCGACATTCAGGGATTCGATATGAGAGAGGAGGGGGATGGTGATGGTATGGCACCGCTGTTTGGCTGTTGGAGAGAGGCCTCTTGCTTCGTTGCCGAGGACGAGTGCGAGTTGTTCAGGGGGTATGATGTGTTCGAGGGATTCTCCGTGAAGGTCGGCACCGATGAGGTGGAGTTCGTTTTTTTCTAAGAAATCATCCAATTGTGGCCATTCTCCGAAAGCGATGGGAAGAAAAAACGTCGCTCCTTTTGCGGCACGAACGGCTTTTGCATTCCATGGATCGCAGCAGGGGCCGAGGAAGAAAACGCCATCCCATCCCAATCCTTTTGCTGTTCTCAGGAGAGTGCCGACGTTACCGGGATCTTGCAATTCTTCGAGGACAAGGAGTCTCCGTATAGGGGGGAGAGGAGAAATGGGTTGGATGGGCACTTCGGCCAACCACCCTTCGGGGTTTTCGACGCCGGTGATTTTGTCTAAGATTTTTTTCGAGATGACGATATGTTCATCGACATCAAAATCTCCTTCTTCTTGTGTAATCAGGACGGAGACTTTTCTCGCGTTAAGAAGGTCGCGGATGAGGTTTTTTCCTTCGACGAGAGCGGTTTTTTTTTGGTTGCGGTATGCCTTCTCGTTTTGCAATTGCATCCAATGTTTTACCAAAGGGTTATGGACGCTTTCGATCCGTTTCATGCGCTCTCCTCGCGATCGGCTGTTCTCCACTCTGACGTTTCGAAAAGAGAGGGAAAGACATCGCCTTTTTCGGAACAATTTTCCTCAATGGCAATCTTTTCTGCTACTTCTAATAACTTGCCCATGGAGATTCCTGGACGCACACCGAGTTCGCGTAAGTCTCGTGCTGTGATGAGAGGGTTTTGTTGGAGAACGCGTTGAATGTGGTTATGGAGTTTTTCTTTCTGTTTTCGATGATGCTGGAGAAAGTGGACTCTTTTTTCCTCTTCATACCGTGCAGCAATGACTTCTAAGCAAAGAAAATGGAAAGGATGCGCATAAAAGCGGGTCCATTCTTGCTGAGAAACCGTCTCTTTAGCGACCATTTTTTGCGTTTCAAAGAATGCCTCGATCCACTTCTGTTCCCGCTTGGGCATCCGCAAGTTCTTTGCGATATCGATACACTCTTTTTGATCTGCATGAGGAAAAAGGAAAAGGAGGAATAGAATCGTCGGTACCTCATCAGGAAATAAGGAAAAGGAAGAGACTCGACGATGCATCTCCTCCATCGATACCTGCTCCAGTGCAGGGAAAATAACGGAGAGCAACCCCAGCCGATGCATTTCGCAGAGGGCATCATCGAGTCGCTTCGTTTTTTGCATCTTTTGCAACTCTTGCCATACCCGTTCTTTTGCCACAGCAGGAAAGAGGGTCTTTGCATTGGCCTGGATAGCTTGTTGTGTGCTTAGATCGATATCAAATGAGAAACGGCAAGCAAAACGAATCGCACGAATCATGCGGAGGCGATCCTCCTGAAAGCGCTCCGACGGGACACCGATGGTACGGATGACCTTTTTTTGGATATCGTCTTTCCCTCCAACAAAATCGTGAATCTCCTTCTGCAATGGATCGAAAAACATCCCATTAATCGTGAAATCTCTCCTCAAAGCATCTTCCTGTGGAGATGCCAAGACGATGCGATCGGGTCTTCTCCCATCGGAATAGGAGATATCGCTACGAAAAGTGGAGACTTCAAACTGGTGCCCTTCCATCACAACGATCACAACGCCAAATTGGATTCCCACAAGCAACGTTTTTGGAAAAAGAGTCATGATTTTTTCTGGCGAAGCATCGGTTGCGATATCGACATCATGTGATGGGTGGTCCATGACATAGTCGCGCACCCACCCACCAGCAAAATAGGCGGTAAAGCCAGCATCGACCAGCTGTTTTACGATTTTCTTTGCAAGCTCAAGATGTCTCATGCCATTTATATTACAGCGTTTCTCTCAGGAGAACAAGATTCCTTTGAGAGGACCTGTCCCCCACTTCAAAAAAAAACGAACTTAAGCCATGGCAAAAAAAAGAATGGTGCTATCGGAGCTCCTATTCCCCCGAAACTGCTGAAACACGTCTCGGTCTAAATTATACCAATTCCGGTAAGAAAGTGCACAAATTGATCTTCATCTTTCTTTGCGCAATCTGTTTTTCTATCTTGCAAACTCACAAGAGTTTGCTGCGATCTCCAAAACAAATTTCGCAAAAAAATCCTGAATCCACTTTATGCACTTTCTTACCGGAATTGGTATTAGACGGCACCTCCAAAATGTAGTGGCACACGCATTTTTATTTTTTATAACCTATTTAATTTTAGTCGCTTGAGAAAACTAGCTGTCAAAGTCGGGAATTACAATGACACCATAACTTTTAGAGATATGAAAATAAGTTCGATACTCTCTTAAATACTCCAAAGCCATTAGGAGCCGGTTCTCCAATGATAATTTATTCTTGCGCCCTCCTTTGATTTTTTTGTTCTTATCATCTTCTATTAGTATTTTAACCATTTTTTCTAATGTTTGTCGTTTTAACCCCTGTTAATCGACGGAATGGTTCATCTAATAAATTTCGTATTTGCTCGTATTTCATGACGCCCCCATGGAAGCATCATTTTTAACTCAACTCTTAGAAATGAGTCCAATTAATTTCTTTTAAAGTTTAATCGGGAAAGGGCGGGCAGAGGCAGAGGCACGGGATTGCAGTTTCGAAAGAAGTCTATTGACAGTCTAAACTACAGATACCAGCTCCGCCATCTTTCGCATCCTATGGATGAGGACACACCTCAAGAATAATAATCTTCTTTTTACCTGGTCCATAGTGCCAAAACATCCGATAAGCACCAGGTGTTCTATTCTGCGCGTAAGACTCAAACACCTTCTCGTTGTTCGGTCCTTTCAAAGCTGTGTATTCATGCGTTTGCAAAGAGGGGTGTCTTAGGTTAGTTTCCATAAAGCCAAGAATTTTACAGACAACCTTATAAACAGCTTTCTTGTCTTTAGAGGTTTTAAGCTCCTCCATCTGGAGGTCCGCGTTCTCGGTAAAAAGTATTTCGAATCTCATTCTTCAGCGTACTTGGCAAAAGACCCACGGCTCTTTACTTTGCCCTCTTTGGATTGCTTGATCGATGCCCTCAGCCTTTCTTGTAGCTGCTTCTCTTGGAGCTCTTCCAACCCTTTCCTCATCTGCTCGTGAAGAAAGTCTTTGATTGATATTCTGAGCAATGCACACCCTGATTTAAGCAAAACGTGCTCTTCTTCAGGAACGTCAAAGCTCAGTCTTACAGTATGTTCTTTCATAATTTCACTCTCCTTATGCCTTCATTATACAGGAAAACCTATTTTCCTGCAAACCTACAAACCTACTCAATTTAACCCTTTTTTTACGTAAAAAACACTTTTAAGTATAACAGGGGTATAGATACAAGGAGGTGAAAAATGAGCCATCACAAAGTACGCCTGAGCGTTGATTGTACCGAAGATGAGCGCATGTACATCAAAATGCTGGCGGCTAAAGAGAAAAAGACAATAAGCGAGTTTTTGTTATCCTTAGCGAGAAACTGGATGCCGCAAGGCAGAATCCCCAATAAAGAGACGCAAAAAATACTACGAGAAAAGGAAGAGTGTAAAAACCTCGAAAGCCACAAATCGCTAGAAGACCTCTGGAAAGCTATGGGTATCGATCCGAATGCTAAAGATTAAGAACTCGAAAAAATTCAAGAAAGAAGAAATACCAGCATCAACCATCTGTGAAATCAGAACTTAACAAAGTACTGTCCATGCCCATTAAAAGTAACCGTCAAATAAACCCATCTTTTCGCCGTATTACTATACCAAGCGCGATAAATAAAATATTTAAAAACAAAAAAATTTGTTATAATTATGCTAGAAGCCTTACAGGTGCTCTATGTCCCCTTATTCGAATGTTCCTAGCTCCGATGGCTCTAGCAAACCCGTTCATCCTCCTTATCTTCCCCAAAAAACAGAAACTGAAGAAGTCGTTAAAAAAGAGGGGGAAGTTTTTGTCCCAGAAGAACAGGATGTTAAGAAATCAGGCAAAACAACCCCATTTACCAAAATCCCCAAAAGACTACGTCCCTCTCATACCTCGTGGAAACGAACCCACACTGGGGGAAAAATCTTCGCCCTTTTCGAACAAATTCTCCACCTTATCCAACGCATAGCTCCCCATCCCCCTGCAAAAATCGACTACCGCCTCTTCCATAACCTCACCTCATCCAATGAATCTCTACGAACAGCAATGGCGAGAGCCATCGATACAGAACCACGATTTAGCGAGGTCTTGGACACAACGATCCGCTTTTTTGGAAAATGAAAAAAAAAAAAGCGAAAACATCCCCTCTTCTCTCCTTCGCGAACTCTCTCAATGTAAAAATGGACAGAAAAACTTGAATCGGTCCAAAGATCAACGAAACCTCGAGTTCAAGAGAAAAAAGGAAAAGAGGTCGCTCAAAATATCGTCTCCCACCTCAACCACCTCCGCCCCGGTGAATCGATACTCGTACCAGGAGGATGGATGGCGCGAGAGGAACAAGAAGATAGCCACGCCCTATATCGAATCACAAAAGAAAAAAATGAAACCTTTACCTTTTCGATCATTTCCCGCAATCCCGATATCCAGCACGTCGCCATCCTCTCAACGCAAGGTAAGGAGAAAATTCTCCCTCAACACACGTTTGCAGGCATCACGAAGGAGGAACTGACCAACCTCCCATGGTGGGAACAACTCCTCGACATACAAAGCATTAAAGAAGGAGACGTCCGGACAGGACCTGGGAGCTTGCAAAATCTGTTTCGCGCCTTTTCTAATCGCCTGGCCCCTCCATCAGAAGATCCAAAAGCCTATGTCACCGCTAAGGAAAAGAGCACCTATGGACAAAATCTTTGGCAAGTAATTGATGCTGTAGCTTTTCCGAACGAAGAAAAACGGCTAGACTCGAACGCCTCCACTTGCGCCGCGACCTCACTCTCCTCTCAGAATTCTTTCGCCATGCAGCCACGACGAACTCGCCACCAATGAGACGTGCCGTTCCTTCTTCAAGAAGGAATAGAAAATCTTTCGAGAAAAGCTTCCCTCCTCCAGCAAAAGGGAATGATCGACGAAAAAGAACTCGAGTTTTTGTTGAAAGAACTCAAAGTGATAGAGACCACGCTCTACACCTCGATAAAAAGAGAGTCGAAAAAAGACCCCCTATCTAAAAAATTTTCCAAGCCTTTCTCTTTCCCATTCACCTACCCAACAAAGAGATTGCGCTCTCTCCCAAAGACACAAACCACCTCCTTTGTCCCCTCTCTTGCTACAACAGAAACAGAGATGCCTCCCCTCCCCAATCTTTCTCAACCCCTTTCGCTAACATCTCAACCACCGATCGATCTTTCCGAAAAAACACCTCTTGAAGCAGTCGCTACTCTCTCTTCCCTTCTCCCCGAATTGCAAACCCTATCAGAAGAAAAAAAAGTCGTTGCCCTTAAAGAGCGTATTCGAGAGATAGCAACCTCCCTCCCTTTCTCTGAAGATTTTACCATTTATTCTTCTCTCTCTCAGAAGAGACACAAAAAGACGACATGCCAAACCATTCGACATCACCAAGCTTCTCTATCAGGCTTGTCAAGATAATCAAACGACTCTTCTAGATGACACCTTTGCTCTCTTGATTCTTGCTACTGTTCAACAACAGATCGCGCTTGCCCATCCCAAAGAAAGTCTCCTCCCCTCTAAGGAATTCAAATGTCGGTATTTATACAGCCTAACAGAAGCACTACTCTACCAGAGAACGCGTCTTTTAAATCCTCTCTGCCAAAATAAGCAATACGAACCGCTTATCAAAAAAATCATCTCCTTTCAGGAAGGTTGTTGGCATTCTCATTCGCGTTGGGAAAATACCCATGCAAATGCCTCTGACAAACAAGAGATCCTCCACAAGGATGTAATCCTGTTACATGAAAGCAACAAAAAAAATCCTCTCCTCTCTCTGCTCGCCAGCGAAATTGAAATGATTCACCAAACGATTCCTTTATGCGGGAGAAACAAAAAAGCAAAAGATGGGTTCGTAGAATTGACTGTAGAGGTCCGAAGGCGGATCTTTCACGGGAATCTACGTCCTTTTCAGCACACAGCATTCCGGATGTGGCTTGCGGAAGGAATTATTTCCAAAGGGAGAGAACGAGAAGGAACCATCAAAGATCCAAAAAAGAAAAAAACAGGTCTATCCTTTGAACTTTCCGCTGACATCACACCCGAAGCGATTGCTGATGATCCTCAATTCATTGTCAGACATTTAAGCATAAGCAACTTTCTTAATATGCCTTATGAAGGAAAGGAAAAAAACATTTTCTCCGATGAAGATACGCGAGACATCCTCTTTCTCGTAACGGAAAACACGTCGATTCGCCAAATGATGGGGTTACTCCAAAATAAACCCCACCTTCTTGATTCTCCCGATGTTCGTGCTCTTTGTTACCACATCGCTTTTGACAGAATAGGGGAGAAAGAAAATCCTTCTTTCAAAGAAGAAGGGGTATTCGATCCAACCATCGTCGAACAATTTCCCTCTTGGCTTGGAAAACAGATCGCGAACAACATCAGCCAAGGAAAAATCGAAAGAGCGCTTTTCCTCATCGAACTCAACCATCGATGGGAACGCGAGTGTAAAAAACAAGAGGATCCTAAGCTACAGCGAGGAGCAAAAAACGCCACCAATTACCTCTCCCAACTGGAAACATGGGCGCAATCATCCCTCGATCCTAAAAACCCTCTTGCCGAACACAGAAACGCCATTTGGAAAGAGTGGATCCACCACTATGTCGACAAAGAACAACTCAGTGCCTCTGACATCGAACGCGTCACGCTAGCGCGCTTTGTTTTTCAAGGGACAGCGAGCGATCCCTACAACACAACTCCTACTCGCGAAGAGGAGATCCATCGGGTACTCGAATCTTGGAGAGAACCCATTGACACAGCGCTACGGGAATCCCCTGATCTAGAAAAGGCAATTCTTATGCAAGTTACTGAATATTTGGGTGTTCCTTTTCCGAAAGAGGGGAATTGGAAAAAAAAAGGAAGTTGTTATCGCATTGGCGATTACTCGTTGGATCTCGGTCGAGGGACCTTGATATGCCATGCGGATGGAACGACCAATCACCCGTGATCCACAAGTATCTTACGTGATAAAGAGGTTGCTGAGGCTTTTCCAATGCAAAACATGGCCACGATTCCCGTACAAGCCAAAGAAGAAAATGATGGAATGCACTACTTCCTCCACGATGCCAGTGGGAACCCGTGCCACATCGTGGAAAATGCCCAACAAATCCACATCTATAAAGAGGTAAGAATCGGTAAAGAGACCATTCCCGTACAATTCATCCCTCGAAATACCATCGTTCCCCATCGGATGACATTCTCAGATATCAAATGGGATTCGATTAAGAATCTCATTCGATCGACTTGGAAGTACATGCGACAATTATCTAAACCTCCCTTTCCTGCATTTTTGCAGAATCCCGACTTCTCATTTTGGGTCGACCCATCCCACTCCAATCGCGTCGTTATCTGCAACAAAGAGGGGACTTGCTTTTACCAGCTGCAATTCTCGCGCCGTTTAGGTCATCGCGTCCTCGAGAAAGCCGCTCGCATAACAAGCTCTGAGGAGAGCTCTTTACAAAGAGTCGAAACGCTAGACGATACCTCTCATCCCCTTTGGCAAGCCTTCACAGCATTCGACGATTCGACCAACATTCTCCTCTGGAAGGGAAAAAAAGGAGAAGTCGAACGCATTGAATTCTTTCGGTTTAACCTTGTATTTGAAAAGCAAGAAGATCAACTCGTCTGCCTACATCCCGATTACGAGGGGTGGGTCATTCACGAAAAAGATCTCCATTCCATGGCAACAAAAGGAGTCCCAGGAGCCCTTGTTCTGACACATCCTACAGAAGAAAAAACAAAAAAAATTATTTTACCCAAACACACCTTCGACAATGAGGAACGGGATATAACGACAAGAGAGCTTGTTCGATTCGCCTACGCTGCCTTGTCTTCCCAAGTGCAAAAGAAGCTTCCCGCATTCAAAGAGAAAGATCCGCTGCGTTTACCTCTCTTTGATAAGCAGACACTTAACGTCTCGCTTCTCTCCTTTGATCTCGATTCGCATACCGATCAATGGACAACAGGATCACCCGAAGCATTGGACCCCTTTCTCTATCTCACTCAAATCTGTTCCGATCAAAGGAATTGGGAATCGGCTTTTCTCTTTTTCCAACAAGCAAAAAAACAGAGTCTCAAGCCACTGACCAAAGAACAAACAAAAGCTCTTAAGAACTTACTAGACCATCCTGAAGTTACTCCTAAAAGAGTGGCTTTTCAATTGCAAATCGCCCTTTTCTTATATGAAAAAGGAGAATCCAATGACGAGATGGTCGCTCGACTCAATGCTTCATACAAAAAATACATGGAGTATGGGCACAAAATTCCCGAACTGTTTCGTTTGAATCAAGAACAAACGAACAAAATTCTCTCTCTTGATGCAACCAAAAGGCCCTCTCCTATAATCCAACAAAAAAAATGGAGTCGAGGTGTTGTACAACGTGAAGTGCAGGTGCCAAAAATCGCACACGAATTGTTTCAGACTCTTCAAGTACAAAAGGAAAGAGAAGAAGAATTTCAAGAAGCGATGAAGAAAAAAGGTGTGATCATGCGCCGGTTGCGGCCACTCAAGGATCCGAGTCAATTCTCCTTTTCTGAACGGAAAATATCCGTATTAACCGAACATTTCGACAAACTCTACGACATCATTCAGAAGGAGGGTTTACAAGGAGAAAAATTCTTGCGCACTGAAGCCTTTTTGCAATCGATAGACGAAGAACGAGGTGGTTCATCTCTTGACGCTCTCCCTTTCGTATTAAAGAACTATCTCCTCCAAGTCATCGACCTAAAACGAAAAGGAGAAGATCTCAAAATATTAGATCTCTCATCACCTCAAAAATTGCAATCATTTTTTCAAAACATCCAAAACGCGATAGAATCACTTCCTCATGAAGAAGAAGTGCAAGAGGCGATCCCCTCTCCTGAGGATTTCACCGATCTCCTTGTTGCACTTGAGACTCCGCCACGAGAAGCGCTTCCCCTTCCAATGATGAAAGCTTCGGGAGGAGCCCTCTTCGAAAAAAGCATGGTCGATTCTTTTTTTCAAGAACAATCGGCCGTGTCGCCATCACACCAAGTCCCCACTCTTGCACTCCTTGACAAAGAAACAGAACCCTCCATTGTTGTCGAAAAAAAAAGAGTCATCCAAGAAGTGAGCGTTGCTTTGGACGCTAAAAAAAGCCAAACACAGCACATCTTGCGCAATGAAGAGGATCGTAAACCATGTCTTGCACAGGTTCAAGAGAAACAAAAGCAAGCTGCCCAATGCGCTCAAGAAAAGAAACAAACCGTACTCGACCTCTTTCAAGTCGACCTCTCTTCGATTGAACGCATGCAAAAGATGGCCGGTTTTATGCCATCGGTAGAGATCGCCGATATCTTGCGCGCCTGTTTGCAAAACGATTGGGAGCGTTTAGACAAAGCCCTGCCTAAAGGAAGAACTCGTGAAGAGGTCAAAACGCATCTCCTTGCCTACATCGACGCCGCCTCTCAAGAGGTCCGCTGTCGTAAAGCCATAGAGGTTTTACAGGAGATGGAATCCAAGAAGGGAGGGATTCAGCCTGCTGCTTCGGAAACCCTTTATCAAATTCTCACAGCAGAGAGACAATACGACCCAAAAGACCACCTCCACCTAGCGGCATTGGAGTTGTATCTCGGCTTCCTTCTTCGTTCTAACCAAATCGAAACGGTGATCGAAATGGTCAATGATCCGAAGATGATCAAACAGGCCGCCACTGGGTCGGGAAAAACGAGTGTGATCAACTTCTTGAAAGGGGTGATGTTAGCCAATGGAAGTAACCTCGTCACGATGGTCTTCCCAAAAGAATTGTTTCAGGAAAATATCGCCTATCTCCACCAAAACCTAGGCAAACTGTATGATAGAAACACCTACATCTTGGAGTTTAGTGAGGATACACCACCCCATTTTGCCGAGATCTACAAGCGCCTAAACGAGACCGTGCAACAACAAGGGGTCGTTGCCACCACGCGCGAGAGTCTGCAGGCCCTTGAAAAAAGCTTTCTCAAACAGATTTATCTCGCCAGTATCAGCGAAGACCTCAGTAGCACCCAAACGTCGAACCTCGTTCATATTGCAAAAATTCTCGACCTCTTCGACAAAAAATCGATTTTTAACATCGATGAATTCGACTCCATTCTCTCTCCCAAACAGAGGCAAGACCTAGCTCTTGTCATAGGGAAATCCGTTCCGTATCCTGCATTTTATAGAGAAGAGGCTCTTCGCATCTATGACAAGCTTCTTAAAATAGAAGCTCTTGGACTAGAAAAGAATATACAAGCCGAACAGTTTGCAAAAGAGGGTAACCAAGCCTTAGAAACCGTTGCAAAAGAACTCATTGTCGAATGGAAAAAAGAGGGAATCGATCACAAACACCTCTTTGGGTATTTCTTCTCGACACTCCCTTCTCACGAGGAAAAAGAATTCCTCAATGCCATTGCTACCACAGCGAGCCCTCAACAAAAAGACCGGCTTGCTTTAACCAAAGATCTTCTCACCACCTTCATCCCTCTCACGTTACAGAAAAAAGAGGATGGAAAATACACACGTTCTGCCAATGGTATCGACACCGTCAATTGTTCTAGCCCAGGGAAGGCAAAGGAGGGGAGCAAACCCAAAGAAATTCTCGAAACGATGTGCCAAACAATCCAAGACTACATCTATCGTGGTGTCTCTCCGACTAAAGTCCAAGAGATCGTACAATCGTATGCGCAACTTGCTGAACGAGAGCTCAACCCCTTTGGCAAAGATCCTCATGAAAAGAACGAAACCAAAACCCCTCCTGGCTCGATTGATGCAACACGCGCAGCAAAACAACTGCAGGAGCGATTTCCAAAAGACCCACCCTTCCTCCTCTCATCCCTCTGTGTAAAAGAGAATGAAACCGCCGTTCAGGAGCTGACCGATTGGATTAATGGCGACTACCAAAAGAAACGCACCTTTCTTGAGGAACAATTGAGTCGCATTACCGATGCCGGAGCTACGATCAGTTGTAGTTCTGCCAATTTTGTCTCGATGAGTCCAGAGGTTGGTGGTGCCTCTGCAACCACAGGCAACCCCTTCGCTTATCCCTCCCAGATGCACAACGACCATGTTACCACCCCGGGAACGGTGGGTGAGATGGTATTGAACCTGCAAGCAAAAGTAGGTGAGAAAAAGATCGAAAAATACTCTCCCGAGACCCCTCTTCCCGAATTGATGCAAATCATGGAAAAAGCAGGGGCTCAATCATTCGTCGATGGAGGAGTCGCACTCTGTGGATTGGAGGCGAAAACCATTGCGGAAAACCTCATTGATCAACTCCCTGAATCGACGCAAGGCGTTGCGTTCTTTGATAGAGCCAATGTCATTCGCATCATGAAGCGCGACAAAAAAATCTACACTCCTAAAGCCGCTAACATCGCGCGTCACGAATTGAGCATGGTGCTTTTAGCCGCCCACTCTCGTGGTGCCGATGTCCAAGTCGGATCGAAAAATCACCTCGTCATCACCGATAACGCCTTTATCTCTCTCGAAGAAAAGCTGCAACATTTTGGACGCTCTCGCAAAGAGGGGCATGAGATTACCCTCGCCTCGCCAGAAGGAGATCCCATTAACACGATCGATGATGTGATCGCTACAGGAGTTCTTGCAGGGGCTTTAGAAGGGGCGGACAACCTCGTTCGAGCAAAACAGCAAGAGCTAGAAGATGGGATACGGCGCAATATGGTGAAGAATTTAATGGGTTTGGCGACAGAGATGGAATCCAATCCACAAGAAAAGTCACGAGAACTATTTTCTTTGTTTAAAAGATACCAAGAAGATCCCCAACAACAGTTCCTCGTTCAAGTGGGTCAAAAAGAGTTTGCTGCCGATGGGTCCTATACCGAAGGGACATACTTTGCATTGCATGGTAATATGGTTCGGAAAAATCGCTCTCCTAAAGAGATACTCAAAGAGAAGGTTGCCGAACTGCAAGAAATTGCAATGCGCTATAGTTTAGAAGAGGCAAAAGAGAGCCTTCTCGAATGGACAACCCTCTTAGAAGCACACGATCCCATTGGAACAAAACTCCGAACGGAGGCAGACGATCAGCTGCTCCAAATGTTCCATTCCGTACTCAGTCACATCAGGAACCAATTATCTCTCTCATCCGAAGAAGAAGCCTTGGAACGACTAAAAAAATTCGATGCGATGATGATGCAAATGCCCACTCTCATCTCAGGCAAAGGGGGACATGATACAGAAGTTAGTATCGATGTCGATACCGAGACAGAAATCGATACCGAAACAGAAGTCGACACAGAAACACAAATCGATGTCCAAGTCTCTGGAGAGAAAAGAAAAGAGGCTCCCCATTATCTACCATGGCTCTCTTGTGGAGAGAACCATTTTAAATTCCACACATTGAATGATTTTGGTTTCCGTGGATATGATTCGATTCTCCGAACGACAGAAAATGAACACCCTTTGGGTCGAAAAGAGTGGGCCGATCCGATCTTTCACCGAACGGCGCACGACGCTTCGCAAATGCCGATCTACTACGTCGAATGCAAGATCGATCCATCTGGAGAGTGTCGATCAGCGATAGCCATCGACCCCCTCGAACTCCCCAAAAACACCATGGGCAAACTTCGAAGAGAGGGGCATTGGTCGGTGGTTTATGATCTTCGAGCCAATCAAATTTGTCGCATCCAACAGCCATACCGCGCTCCTCCATCCATTCCAAGAAAATTACTAAAAAATCTCCCTCGTCCCATAGCACAAATGCGTTTTGAAGATGGGCAATACCAACGATCCAACTATACAAAAGGGCAGTGGGAGGCACTTAAAGAATGGTTGCGAGAACAATCCTTAGATGAGGCAGAAAGCTATTTTGTTCGGGAAGTCTAAAATCGCCCTCAAGACCGCAACCATTACCAAGGCAGCGACTTGAGCAAACTCTTTACCGTATTGCGGCAAGGCGCGCACGCTTCTATTTAAGAACCTGCCTTCACACAACATTCTCCAGAACCCTCTTGCTTTATTGAACCATTCTGCTAGAATAGTTCTCAATAGAAAGCGATTTTCACTTATTGAAAAACAGACAGGCTCTTCTTTATTTATCTTTTCGACTTTTTAATAAGAAACAGGCTCTTCTCACTACTACTTCTATTCTCTTTAACAATTTATATTAACTAACCCGTGATCTAAAGGCCTATACTATGCAACCGAACGAATTACAAAGTCTCTCTCGCACTATCCTCGATCCCAATGCCCCTATTGTTTTTCCTTACGGCTTCAACTTTAACGAAGTTCCCCTACAAATTCCTCCTGTAGCGATTAATGAAAGACAAGGTTGTCTCGTCATCTGCGATAAGAACCGCATTTATCACTGTAATCCATACTTCAATCGTCATGTAAACAAAATTCACGAATACTTCAAGGGAACAAAAATTCTATCGATTGAAGAATTCTATGATCAAACAACATTTTATCTGCTAGGTAAAGAAAACGACACTTTTTTTGTGGACGAATTTAAGAACGCTGAATTCGTTAGACGGATAACAACATTCGATACTCTTCCCGAAGGAACGCGATCCCTTACTTTAGTTGCAGATAGAGAGAAAGATTTTACGATGACGTCGAAATTTCTTTGGCTTCTTAAGGAAAAAACCCATGAATTCGTCATTGAAGTATTGATCAGCGGAGAGAGTCGTTCGATGTCAGTTCCAAAAGAACGGACTATTTCTATTACACACCCTCCAAAATTGATTCTGTCTCACGGATCCCGAAATAGCATCTTCCTCATACCAGCAACAGGAGAGATCGAATTTTTTCCACTAATTGAAAAATCAAATATTCACTCGTATAAATATGGAATACAAGATCAGTGTCCAATCAAAGAGGTAATCGAGGTATCTCAATCTGATCCGACAGGAACATTGGGGAATACAGTTACTTTACTACAATCTAATGGTAAGATTGCCATCGCCGAAATAATGAATTCACGACATTACGAGGATTCATTAACAATGGACGAAATTTTCCAAGACCGTGAGCTTATTCAAACACACAATACTCCCCTTTCATCCCTTGATTCCAATCATCCTTTTTGTTCTATTGATCATGTCCCTATCCTCTATCAAGGTCCCCAACATACCTACTACGGTCCTGGATCACAGTACATGCCTGAAGGAGTGAGGCAGGATACTCCAGATTTGCATATATGCTTTGCAGCTTCTAAAGAGGCGGTTCATGCATATTCCACGCCTTGTAATCCAGATCCTTATAAAAAGTTAGGTTATTCCTATGAGATAAAAAACTCTAATATCATTTCCAAAAACGAAGAAATTCAAAGAATACAATTTTGGACCGTTTTATCAGATTACAGTATTTCTCTTGTGTTGACTTGTAAAGAAAAAAATACAGACAAACACACGCTCTATACCTTGTACTTTCATACGCGGAAATCAGACCAAGGGATGTGGGAACAAGAAGTAGAAAAATATTTCCGATAGAAGACTAAAATGCTTTTTTGCAAAATCTTCTCTATCTAAAAGATTGTGGCAGGAATACCCGAATACCTGCAAATGCACTGTCATGAGGGTCTTTTCCTCCAGTTTCTCCTTATGAGTTTGGCAGGCATTTTGATCATTCCTTGAGCCCAAATCTCGGGATGTTTGGACAGAACACACAACTCCAAAATTTTCTTATTTCCTTGAGAATCGACCATTTGAATTTTTCTTTTTCGAAACAATCCCAAAAGAAGCAGCAGTGCGCGAAGAAAAATCATCCGGATCTTGCGATTTTTCGATGCTGTCCCTATTTGTACAATTTTTCTTAATATTACATTTTTCGGTTTGAGATCAAAAAGACTCATCGATGTGTTCAATGGCTCTGCGGATCCTAAATGATGCTGCAGATCTTCTTGCGTATGCCCTTCTTGGATCAATCGTTCTCCTGCTCCATTAAGAATCCTTTCTGTCGTATGCATGCAATTATCTCCAGCAATCTGAAAGAAAAAGGTTCCTTTTCTAGACTTGCGGATGATTTGCTCAATCACCTCTTGAATCAAACGGAAACCTTTTGGACTTAAAGGACGGGGATCAAAACATTGGATCCGGAATCCATTGTACCCATCATTCTCATCGGGAAAGGCAAGAAATCCTTCGACAGAGGCTCCTAAAAAACGGACTGTTGTTACAGGGTCGGAAAGATCAGGCATCTCTTTCGGATAGGCGCCCATGGGATAGATGTGATATTGTTCATTTTCAATATCATAGATCACCAGATCGAAAAACCCATGCCATCCTTGTAAATCGGGTTCTAACGTTTGTCCAGCAACGCGAACAACGAAATGATTTTTTCCGTTCTGGACCTCTTTCCCATATCGCTGTTGCAAATCTGCAAAAGACACCGTCTCATAGTGAGGGAGATGTGCTAGAAAATCTCCATCAACTGGAATAGGTATAGTAGAACCGTCGGGATTGACCCAAGCGAGATTGGTTTTCCAAGGGATAAATCCTTGATCTGGGAAATAGTTCCATTGTCTATTCCCCTTTGAATGCTTTTCCTTAAAATCCGTAAAGACATCTCCCATTGTCCAACCATTTTGAATCCCATCCAGATGAATCGATTGTGCGAAATCAATACTTCTCCATTGCTGACACACCTTCATCTCAATGCGATTGCCCATCTCTTTATTAATGCGCAGAACTCTCTTTCCTCCTTTAGCTAAAGGACCTGTCATTTTGCATGAATGGAATTTTTTTATGAGAAGGGGACAATGTATGACAAAAAAAGGATCTAAACACTCTTTAATGGCATGTCTAAAAAGATAATTGGCATAGCGAGGATACGACAATGCTCTCTCAACAACAACTGTTTTTTTTGCCAATTCTTCAAATTGTTTTTTTT
>CALOCV010000003.1:0-46273 GCA_942491955.1 Parachlamydiales bacterium | reverse complement strand
CAGAGCCCACAGAGGGAACAGAGAGGGGTTATATCTTCATTCGACGAATGCCTTCTACTAATCGTTTTACATTAAAATTAATAAGTAAGCCTCGAGTAGAAGTTCCATAAAGCCGTAAATAGGATAATAATTGTGCTTCATGTATTGGAGCTATTGCATTCACAGATTTAATTTCTATGATTACCTGATCTTCTACAATCAAATCAAGACGATAACCGCAGTCCAGCATAACATCTTTATAAAAGATAGGTAAAGGTTTTTGGGCTTCAACCTTTAAGTACCTAAGTCTTAGTTCATAAAGAAGGCAAGCTTCATAAGCTGATTCAAGCAAACCAGGTCCTAATGCACGATGTACATCAATAGCAGCCCCTATGATATTACCTGTTAAAGGATCTGTTTCACGTCCATCTATTTCTTCAGATACGTCAGGATTAACTAAATAATTCATAAAACCCTCTCTGTGTTCCCTGTGGGCTCTGTGTAGTTGAAAATCTTTGCCACAACCAAAACGGCAAAAGCAATTATAACCTTACGTAGATTCTGAGTATTAAGCTTTCTTTCGCAATTTTTCCATAACCTACGGCACTTCTCCAACCAGGCGAAAGAACGTTCCACAACCCATCTTTAGAATTATTTTGAACAAGCAGCGCTCGCTCCGTTTTGCAACCTCTACTTTGCAGTGGAGAAGCTTTTCTTACATTATTTGCAAATGGGTCCCCACTGTAACCTCCATCTACAAGAACGTTTTCTACATCCGATAAAACATCTTCATGCAATGAAAACATTTCCAAGGCCCCGCCTCGATCAGTAACATTGCACGCATATGAATCGCATGCGGCAACCCTTGTGTATCGACAGCAATATAACGCTTGATCCCTGATACTTTCTTCCCTGCATCATAACCTTTCTCTTGAGCTGTATCAGTATTTTTTACGCCTGTCAGCATCAACAATAATAAAACTAGTTTTTTTTCTTTCCGTCCATTGCTTTGTCTGACCTCTCCAATCAATTTTTTTAAAATTTTTTTAAGAGTGCTAACTGAGCTATCATTTTTTTCTTTTCGCTCCAGACGCTAAAATAATAGTGGCATGTACGGCATTTGGGGAACTCTTTGGCAACATTCGCCATTGACATCCACTTTTAAAACATACAAAACCCCACGGAACACATCATATAAATCAATGCTTCGAGGGGCGAGTTTTCTTGGCGCGCAGATTGAAGAGTGGGCTTAATCTTGTCAAATTGTTCGCGATTGAGATCGCTTGGGTAGGAATGAGTCACGGCGATCTCCAAAACAAAATGCTGAAAAATAAACCTTATATACTTTTCAAGAGATTTTGAACAGGTTCTTAGAGTAGCCATATCTGTTATTTTTGGATCCATAATAAAACCTCACACTTTAGTAATAAAACATTTATTGATATTAAATTAACAATTAAAAAAATACAATAACAATTTATTTAGATACAGAGGATTAATGGGCATGGAAATGAATAGACTTCTTTCAATGTAACCGCTCAGTGAATATTTCTGTTGACGAAAATATTTTTTATTCATACAATCTTTTTCATTCCTGGAGGAGCATATGGATTCTGTCAATCATCTACCTGTTCGCATTCGAGATTGGGGCATCCAAAAGAAGAACAAAGTTGTAGAAATCATCAAGAAACATCATCCGAAATGGCATCAAAATGCAAAAATCATGCGCACCGCAGCAGTTGCATTGATCGTTTTGGGTGTGGTTTTTGCAGGTGCTGCACTGGTGGGTATTCCTATCGTGTTCAAAATTTTTATGGTGCCGCTAGCAGGTGCTCACATTGTTATGCTAGGACCCTTGTGCATTGCAATAGGATTGATAACTTTAGGAGCGTATTGTAGTAATAAAATTTATTGGGACGATCCCAAAGAGGTCGTAAAAATTCGCAAAAAATGTGCAAATTTGCATTTTGATCAAATCGTTGAAAGATATGGATGGGATAGAACCTGTACAACGATCTTGACCGATCCCCCTTTGCGAAAAGAAAAATTTTGTGCTTTGGTCAGAGAACACCAGCTTTCCTACCAAACGATTGAGCTGACTTATGGCCAAAAGAATCGCGACTATCATTTTTATGACAACGAAAGCATCCATCGTCTCTTGTTAGAAAGAGCAAAAAACACGACTCTAGCCTCTTTTATTTCTCATGAAGGAGGACCCGCATCATTCTGGCAGTTGTTCTTGGAATCGGAAGGACCCCTTCTCACTTGTAATGATATTCGAGAACAGTTTGGCAAAGAGATGAAAGAATTTCCATTGGAAGAAATCCTAAAAAATTTTTCTAATGAAATCTACAACTATGATTTGCTTCCCGCTAAGATCTATCATCAACAACTCGTTCAGGAATTGGAACACATGGATGGGGGGCTTTTTGTATTTTTAGAAAAATATTCCGCTGCAGTGATCACAAAAGGAGTGATGGATCATGCAGATCCCAAATTAAAGGAAAAATTCGTTCAAATGATGAAAGAGAAACCCTTTCATCAGATGGTTTGTCTCTATGAGAGTTTGTTCACTCCCGAATTAGGACTTGTTCCACAAGAATGGAAGGTGAAAGTGGGAGAATTGGCCAAAGTATATCATGAGGAAGTGAAAATGTGGAATAGTCCCGAATGCAATGAGGCGAAGCAACGGTATAGAGCTCCAAATAATTTTGAATATTATTCGAGTTCACCGGGTACACCGCCAACGCAGCGCATCCGTAATCCTGATTACTATCCTTATGCAAAATATGCACATCAGATCTATTTAGACGATCATGTGAGAAGACCTAAAAGGATTCAAGAACTCTTGAATGGCCCGTGGAAAGCATTTACCGCGAAGTAAAAGTAATTGTCTTTTCGACGGGGTAATGGAAAAAAAATGAATGGTGCAAGATGTCTAATCTGTTTGACTTTTATTAATGAATGAATAACAATATTTTCGGCCCCGTATGGGTACCCAACTCTTTGAGGTAGATTCAGAATGGCTCATGTAGCCGAATTTAGCCGCTGGAAGCGGTATTTATGGCCTGTACATCGACACGAGCTTCCGAAGCTCATTCCGATGCTTCTCATGTTTTTCTTCGTTTCCCTCAATTACAATATCCTACGCACTCTTAAAGACACCTTCATCATCACAGCCAAGTCGTCAGGTGCCGAAGTGATCCCCTTTGTCAAAGTATGGGCGATGTTTCCTGGCGCTTTGCTGATGACATTTCTTTATACGCGCCTTTCTAGAAAATATCGCCTAGAAACCGTTTTTTACCTGTTGACCTTATTTTTTCTCGTCTATTTTTTTTTATTTACATTCGTTCTCTACCCAGCACGTGATTATCTCCACCCCCACGAATTTGCCGATCAACTGACTCTGATCTTACCTAAAGGATGTAAAGGATTGATCGCCATGATCCACTATTGGAGCTTCACCCTTTTTTATGTGATGTCCGAGTTGTGGGGGACGATGATTTTATTTGTCCTTCTTTGGGGATTTACCAACCAAATCACAAGTGTTCCCGAAGCCAAGCGTTTTTACGGAATTTTCGGCATCGGAAGCAATTGTTCGGGGATCTTAGCTGGGCAAATTTCTTCATTTTTTTGCCGGAGTGATGTGGCATGTTACGCCCCCTTTGGCTCCACCATTTGGGAACAAACGGTCTTTTTTCTCGTTTCGGTGATTCTTCTCTCGGGAGGCATCACTCTTTTTCTCTTCCGTTGGCTCCATGTTCGCATTCTTCCTAATGAAGAAAAACTACGTAGAAGAAAAACGGGATAACGTGCAAAACAAACACTCCTTTCGAGAAAATTTCCGCTATCTATTTACCTCAAAATACCTGATTTCTATTGCCATCATTGTATTGGCATACAATATGGTGATCAATTTGACAGAAGTGATGTGGAAACATCAAGTGAGAGAGGTATATCCCGATCCTTCAGCCTATACCTATTACATGAATCAAGTGGTCTCTTTGGTTGGTGTGATTGCCACCTTGGCCTCATTCATCGTTTCTGGAAACGCCATTCGCAAATGGGGTTGGACGTTTACTGCCCTTCTTACTCCAATTATTTTGCTTTTGACGACAATCGCGTTTTTTGGATTGTTTTTTCTCAAAGAGAGCGGATCTCCTCTCTTTTTTGCCCTCGCCGGATCCGCTCCTGGAGCCGCGATTTTATTTTTTGGCACATTGCAAAATGTGATGAGTCGTGCAGCGAAGTACACGGTGTTTGATGAAACTAAGGAAATGGCTTTTATTCCCCTAGGGAAGGAGGCTAAGGTAATGGGAAAAGCGGCGATTGATGGAGTTTGTTCGCGTTTGGGTAAGTCAGGAGGAGCTGCCATTTACCAAGGTCTACTTCTCGGTTTTTCAACGATTGCTGCCTCGTCAACGCATGTAGCAATTATTATTTTTGTTATTATCGGCGGATGGATCTATGCAACGTCTGTCCTAGGAGAAAAATTTGGAAAGGCGGAAAGACGCGAATCCGAACTCCTTACCACAACCGCTTAAGCCCCCAGGCTGCTATCCCAAACTTGGGTTTGAAGCAGAATTAGCAGATTTTTCTCTTGCTTTTATTTTATGATTTAGATAATATTTTTTCTTTTATCTAGGTTGTATCATCGATTAGATGATGCGCCTTTGCCAGTAGTAAAAGATGGTACTGTGAATCGTATTTAAAAATTTTCCGGAAAAGGAAAAACAAAGATTCATTTGCAGTACAATTTTCTCCATTGGCAATCAATCTCGGGAAGAGGAATTAGGCAACAATGCTTTGCCAAAAAAAGAGAAAAAATTTCCCGGATCCTTTTTCTTTTCTCCTCTTCTCCCTCATGCCCGTATATCTTATCCAGCATCTCTCCGATCAAACTTTTGCAAGGTTTTGCTATGTCCATCTCTGTTGATGAATTTCGCGGTTGGCGCCGATATTTATGGCCTGTACATTCTCATGAGATTCCCAGACTCATCCCTCTTGCTCTGATATTTTTCTTTGTCGCATTGAACTACAACATCCTACGAACGATCAAAGACACACTACTCATCACAGCAAAAGGTTCTGGAGCCGAGGTCATCCCTTTTGTGAAGGTGTGGGCAATGCTTCCAGGAGCTGTGGGAATGACGCTATTATATACCCTACTAGCAAGAAAAATGTCGCGAGAACGACTTTTTTATCTCATAGTATCCATGTTCCTCATCTATTTTTTCTTGTTTGCTTTTGTCCTCTATCCTTACCGCGATAACCTCCATCCACACCAATTGGCTGACAAAATTGAGGCAATTCTTCCCACTGGATGCAAAGGATTGGTTTCCATGTTTCGTTATTGGACATTTACTCTTTTTACGTGATGTCCGAACTTTGGGGAACCATCGTCCTTTTTGTCTTACTTTGGGGATATATCAATCAAGTAACCAAAGTGGCACAAGCAAAACGTTTGTATGGCCTTTATGTCACAGCAGCCAATGTTGGAGGGATGTTAGCCGGCTCTATTTCAGTAGGGTGTTGCCAAATGAGTATGCGAGGACCTCTCTTTGTAGGGAATACCCCTTGGGAACAATCCTTTATTTTGATCATCTCTGTTGTTTTACTCTCGGGATTTGCGACTCTTCTCCTTTTCCGATGGATTAATGAAACCGTCGTTCATAAAGATCTTGAAATGGAAAGTGAAAGTGTAACATATGAAAAAACGTTACATGAGAAAATGTCTTTTCTAGAGAGCTTCCGCTATCTCATTACTTCCAAGCATCTCATTGCCATTGCCTTAATCGTCTTGGGCTACAACATTGTCAACAACCTCACGGAAGTCCTTTGGAAACACCAAGTGCATACTCTTTACCCGGATCCCAACGATTACACTCTCTATATGAACCAAGTGGTCGCTTTTGTCGGACTTGTAGCAACCCTTGCTTCCGTATTTGTATCAGGAAATATTTTGCGACGCCTTGGATGGACATTTACGGCATTAATCACTCCATTGATCATGTTCATCACAAGCGTAGGGTTTTTTAGTTTTTTCTTTGCTAAAGAATACTTTCCTGCAGTTTTCACCCCCTTTCTACAAGTCAATGCCCTTGCTATTGTTGTCTTTTGGGGTTCTTTGCAAAATATTCTTGGCCGTGCAGCTAAGTATACCGTTTTCGATTCGACCAAAGAAATGGCTTTTATCCCTTTGAATGATGATGCAAAAATCATTGGCAAGGCTGCGATTGATGGGGTTTGTTCGAGAATGGGTAAATCGGCAGGATCCGTTGTCTATCAAGGACTACTATTATTTTTTTCCTCTATTACAGCATCCATGCCCTATGTCGCTTTTGTTTTACTTGGTATTATTGCAGCGTGGATGAGTGCGACAAAGAGTTTAGGAAGAAGTTTTACACACCTAACCAACCTCTCTTCAATGAAAGAAGATGAGGCGCCCTCCTATGAGGAAGATTCGTACGAAACGGTTGTCAACACGGGAGCAAGAGGATAAACGTGTCAAAGGCAAATGGATTTGGAATGATTCGATCCGTGTTATGGCCCCTACATCGCCATGAGTGGAAAAAATTTATTCCCATGTTCTGCATGCTTTTTTTGATCGGCTTTAATTACAGCATTATCCGCAATTTGAAAGATACGATTGTCATTACGGCAAAATTTTCAGGAGCGGAAGTGATTCCGTTTATTAAAGTGTGGGCAATGTTTCCAGCGGCACTGTTTTTTACGTTTTTTTACACAAGACTCTCTAACCGATATAGTCAGAAGCGCGTCTTTTATGTCATAATGACGACGTTTCTCCTTTTTTTCTCCCTTTTTATCTATGTTTTGTACCCGCTTCAGGATGTGATCCATCCATTAGAATGGGCGGATCGGATTGATTCTTTTGTTCCGAAGGGATGTAGAGGGTTTGTAGCGATGGGAAGATATTGGTCCTTCACCCTTTTTTATGTGATGGCTGAGTGTTGGGGAAATATCGTTCTTAGTCTCCTTTTTTGGGGATTTGCCAACCATATTACCTCTGTTGAAGAATCGGGACGCTTTTATGGACATCTCCATATCGCCTCAAATCTAGCAGGAGCTTTAGCGGGACAGGTGGCTAATTATTTGTCCAATGGGCGGACGTGGGATCAAGCCATTGCCAATTTGATGCATTTGATTCTTCTCGCGGGGTTCATCATCTTGATTATTTTTTATTTGATGAATCGGTATGTTCTTAACAAGACAGAGTATGCTCATTTTCATGAGAAGGGGGCTGGAGAGATTAAGAAAAAGAAAAAGATGCGTCTCCGAGAGAGTTTCCGTTATTTGACGCAATCAAAATATTTGTCCTATGTGGCAATCATGGTGTTAGGGTACAACATGTCGATCAATCTTGTAGAGGTCATTTGGAAGGCTCAATTGCGAGAGCTTTACCCTGATTCATTGCAATTCAATACATACATGAATAATATGACGTCGATATTTTGTTTGGTCTCCGTTGTTGAAGCGTTGTTGCTGGCTCGATTTCTTCGCAAATTTGGATGGACATCGATTGCTTTGTTAACCCCTTTAACACTGCTCATAACAGGTGTAACCTTTTTCGGTTTTCTCTTATTTCGACCTTTTTTAGAAGGGATCACTTTTTCATTGTTTGGTTTTTCTACTCTGAGTATTGTCGTTTTTCTTGGGGCCATGCAGGTGGTAATGAGTAAAGCGGCTAAATATTCGATTTTTGATACGACAAAAGAAATGGTATTTATCCCTTTATCGAATCAAGAGAAAATTCGAGGAAAGGCGGCCATTGATGGCATTGGTTCACGACTTGGAAAATCGGGAGGATCGGTGGTCCATCAAGGTTTTTTGATGCTCTTCGGCTCACTACAACGGAGTACGCCTTATGTAGGAATGGTCCTATTTGGAGTGATTTCTGTCTGGCTTTCTGTGACACGTTCTCTTGGAAAAAAATATCAAGCACACGTAGCAGAATCGATGGCACCAGTTCCAACAACTTCCTCCTGGGAAGTTGCAGAAGGCGTGGTAGAGGTATAAATATTTCCTTGTAATTAAATTATTTATATGATAAATTTCTGCTTGATCCATACGGGTTTGTTATGATTTTCTCCTTCCTCCGATCTATTCGAGATTTTTTGTTTCCTATTCATGCTCATGAATGGAAAAAATTCCTTCCCATGTTTTTGATTCTTTTTGTCCTCTGTTTTAATCACGCAATCTTAAGAAATTTGAAAGACACCCTTGTCGTCACAGCTTCATCCTCTGGAGCGGAAATCATCCCTTTTATTAAAGTTTGGGCAATGCTCCCCACAGCGATTTTTTTAACGTTTTTTTTCACAAGACTTTCGAGTCGATACAGCCAAGAACAAGTATTTTTCATTCTTTTGGGCGGATTTCTTTGCTTTTTCCTCCTGTTTACATATGTGTTTTACCCTTTTCGCGACACCATTCACCCAATCCAGTGGGCGACGCAATGGGAAAATTCTGTCCCTCAGGGGCTGCGGGGTCTTCTTGCAATGGGAAGGTATTGGTCATTCACACTCTTCTATGTGATGGCGGAATCGTGGGGAAATATTGTGTTGTCGATCCTTTTTTGGGGTTTTGCCAACGAAATTACATCGATTGCTGAGTCCCGTCGATTTTATGGTTTGTTGACGGTTGGTTCGAATTTAGCAGGTGCCTGTGCCGGTCAAGTAGCTAATGGATTTACGCGAGGACAACTCTGGGATTCCGCTTTTACGATACAAATGAACATTGTGGTATTAGGGGGATTATTGATCCTCGTTCTTTTCCGTTGGATGAACAAAAATGTCTTGCAAGACGCATCGTTTGATACTGTACACAAACAAGCTCTACCAAAAACCCGAGCAAAAATCTCATTGCGAGAGAGCCTACGATGCTTAACAGCCTCTCCTTATCTGCGGTATATTGCCGTTCTCGTTCTTGCTTATAATTTGAGCATCAACTTAATCGAAGTGGTCTGGAAAGCACAATTGCGAGAACTTTACCCCGATTCAGTACAATTCAATACCTATATGAATGATATAACCACCATTTTTTGTGTGACTTCGACCATCGCTGCATTTTTTGTTCCTCGTCTCGTCAATCGGTTTGGGTGGACAAAAACGGCGCTTCTGGCTCCTTTGATCCTTTTGGTCATGAGTATCGCCTTTTTCAGTTTCTTCTTTTTCCATGAGCAGTTGGAATGGTTAACCTCTTCCCTATTTGGAACAACGGCATTGGCGTTAAGTGTTCTGCTTGGATCGATTCTTGTTGTTTTGAGTAAAGCGGCCAAATATTCGATTTTTGATACGACAAAGGAGATGGTTTTCATTCCTTTAGACCACGAGTCGAAATTGCGAGGGAAAGCCGTCATCGATGGTGTCGGGTCGCGTTTGGGAAAATCGGGAGGCTCTCTTGTTCATCAAAGTCTCCTCGTCGCTTTCGGGACTGTGGGAGCGAGTGCTCCTATCGTTGCGGTGATTGTTTTAGGAGTGAGTTCTTCATGGTTGTGGGCTACAGGTGCTCTTGGACGAGAATATAGCAAACGAGTAGGAGAAGTGGAAGAACCAACCCCCTCAACTTCGCCTATCCCCGCACAATAGGGTATACCCAAACAACTTCAAGAATGTTTAGGATTGGTATAAATCCATCGACAAATATCGCAATCGATTGTATTCCTATCCCTTTGAGGAAAAAGATAGAGATGATCGATATCGATGAACGTACAAAACAGGTTTCGGCTGCCAATGCTCCGATTCAACGCCTTCTTGAAGGATTAGAAGAGGCCATCATTGGTCAACGAGAGGTTTTAGAGGGAGTGATTCTCGCCTTGCTTTGTGAGGGGCATGTTCTCATCGAAGGGGTTCCAGGGCTGGCGAAAACATTGTTAGCACGAACCCTTGCCTCCTGCATCGAAGCTCCCTTTTCCCGTATCCAGTTCACTCCTGATCTTCTTCCTGCCGACTTGTTGGGAACCACTGTATACCATCCACAAGAGGGTACCTTTTCTGTAAAAAAGGGACCTCTTTTTACCTCTTTGCTCCTAGCTGATGAAATCAATCGTGCCCCTGCAAAGGTGCAATCGGCTCTACTCGAGGTGATGCAAGAAAGACAAATTACTCTTGGTGGTACGACCTTTTCCTTAGAACAACCTTTTATGGTTTTGGCAACCCAAAATCCCATCGAACAAGCGGGAACGTATCCCCTTCCAGAAGCGCAAATTGACCGATTTATGCTTAAAATCAAAATGGACTATCCCAATTTTGCCAATGAGAGACGCATTCTCGATCGTTGGGGTCTTTCTTCTTCACCATCGACTCCCGCCCCTTTGCTTTCTAAAGAACATCTTTTTGCTGCGCGCGATGTTGTCCAAAAAATTCACATCGAAGAGAACGTGATTGATTATTTACTGAAAATTGTCTTTTCAACCAGAAGTCCAGAAGTGTACCAAGTAGCGATCCAAGGAGATCTTGATTTTGGCTCTTCTCCTCGCGCCTCTCTTGCATTACAACTCTGTGCAAAAGCGCATGCTTTTTTACAAGGCCGTCCCTATGTCACTCCACAAGACGTGAAAAGTGTTGCCTTTCCCGTACTGCGCCATCGGATGCGGCTCTCTTATGAAGCCGAGGCTGAAGGAAAAACAACAGATGACATCATTCAAACCATTCTTTCGAGTATTCCAGTTCCATGAACGAAGGAATTCCTGCAACGATCTTCCAACAAATTCGTCGCATCCAAATGCATATGTCGCGTTATGTCCAAGGGGCTTTGGCGGGTTCTTATCTTTCCGCCTTCCGTGGTAGAGGGATCGAATTTGAAGAGGTACGTCCCTATTTAGAGGGTGATGAAGTGCGCACCATCGATTGGAACGTATCGGCTCGGTTGCATGCGCCCTATGTCAAGGTTTTCCAAGAGGAGAGGGAATTAACTCTTTTGCTCCTTGTCGATCGTTCCGCTTCTATGGTGAATGGTCCTGGAGGGAACCGAAAAAAGGAGACGCTTGCCCAAGTAGCAGGAACGCTTGCTCTTTCTGCTCTTGAAAACGGCGATCGCGTTGGATGGATTCTCTTCACAGAAAAAGTGGAAAAATACGTTCCCCCTACACAAGGGAGGAATCAAGCAATCCGGATGATTCGTGACATTTTGTACGAAAAGCCATTGGGTAAGAAAACAGATATTGGTTCCGCTTTGACCTACGCACGAAAAGTGGAACGACAACCCGTCTTGTGTTTTCTTCTCTCCGATTTTTTTTGCAGCGATTTTTCCCAATCCTTGAAACAGACGGTTCAGCGTCACGAATGCATCAGTATGGGGATTTATGATTCATTGGAAATCAATTTTCCCTCTTTGGGCATGGTAGCGATGGAGGATGCCGAATCGGGGTATCAGCGTGTTGTCGACACAGGCGATCGGTCCGTTGTGCATGTGGCAAGAGAGAATATGGATCATTTTCGACAAGAATATCGCAAATTGTGCCGCCAACTACGTATCGACTACATCGAAATCCCGACGGATAAGCCTTTGATCCCCATTCTCCAACATTTTTTCCATCGAAGAGCCACCCGAGGATTTCGATGAATCGGTTTTTCTTTCCATTGGTAATACTAGTGACTATCCAAGGCTATGGTTTTGCTGATGCCAGTATTTCTGCTCAAAATTCTTCCATCCATCTCATCGATCCTTTAACGTATGTGGAACCCTCTATTGCTAAAGACCGCTCTTTACAAACACTCTATTTGGAAGAACAAAAGGATCGCTTTCGTTGGACAGAAAGTGGAAAAGAAGAAGAAAAACAATCACAAAAACGACTCCAAGAGGGTCGTATTCCTTGGAAGAAGGGAGCCATAGGAAGCATCATTCTTTTGGTACTATGCCTTTTCCCTTTGGGCTGGATCCATTTGCAAAAATGGATAGCGGAAAAAAGAATCCCTTCTTTTCCTCAGCAAGCAAAAGAGCGCGTGGCTCGTCTCGATCACTCGTCGTTATCGCCCGAAAAACGCTTTATAGAATTAATGGAAATTCTGCGTTGGTACTTACAGATGCAGTATTCCTATCCAGCACAACAGCAAACCACTGAAGAGATGTTCTCTTTGCGCAAGGACTCCCCTCAACTCCAAAAGATACCCCATTCTCTTTTTCTTCAATTCGCCTTGGCCGATCAGGTGAAATTTGGTGATCGACCATTAACCGAGATGCATTGGAAAGAGATCAGAAAAAAGAGCGTTGCGTTCTTCCAACAAGAAGATCTCATGGAAAATCGGCAAACATTAACCATTGATCCGAAGTAACCCATGTCGTATTGGGCGTTTGGGGTTCGAAATTCACTCCGTTAAGCAGGAATTCAGCAACAGCTGTTGCTGGGGATAGCACAGAAGTGATATCGATAAACGCCGTGTATTGCCCCTCAAATTTAGGCGTTGCTGCTGGAATTGTCAAAGAAAGGAAAGGATTGATCGTTGCTACCGTAACAGGGACACTCGATTCCGCAAGGAGAGTGTTATCAGGCCCTACAACGCGCCATGTGAAGGAGAGAGGATTCCCCACTGTGATGAGTTGATTTCCAACAATGGTGATAGCATCTGTTGTATTGACGGTAAAACCCGCCCCATCAGCTCCAGACGGACCCGTGTCTCCCGTCGGCCCAATGGGTCCGATCGGTCCCTGATCTCCTTGTGGGCCCGCTGGCCCTGTGTCTCCCGTAGGGCCTGGAGGACCCGCTGATCCTGTTGCTCCGGCCGGTCCAATAGGACCTGTATCACCAGTAGGACCTTCAGGTCCTGCGGCACCCGCTTCCCCTGGGGAGCCTGAGGGTCCTGTTGCACCAGTAGGCCCAATAGGACCCGTAGGTCCTGTTGGGCCCGTCGGTCCTGTTGGGCCTGTAGATCCTGTATTTTCATCAAACTCAATCGATTCGCTGGGAATTGTGTTATCCCCCGATCGATCCTTTTGCTTTTTCCGAGCCATGTGCCCACCAATCAATCCACCAAGAATGCCCGCAGTCAATCCAACTCCAAAAGGATTGACAGTGAATTGCTTTTCTCGGGGAGGAGAAAATTCATCTCCTGGAAGGATCGAAGATAGGAAAAAGGAAGCGATTAAGAAAAAGATAAGTTTTGTTCGAAACATTTGAAAGTAATAGGTATGCATATCCCTAATCTATAAACAAAGTCCTGATTTCAATACAAGTCATTCGATAAGATATGTTATGATCGGAGCATGATTTTTTCTTTTATTACAGAAACGTTTTCTCTTTTTTTTCCTTATGCGATCCACTCCAAGGAGAAGATCGTTCGTCTTGTTTGTACACTGTTATTTGTGCTTGTTGAAGCGGTCTTAGCCGCATGGATTCCATTTTTGGGAAAGGCATTTATCCATTCCGTTAATGGCGCTCTTCCCATGGGAGTGCTTTTTGTTTTTTCTTTTTGGAGTTTGTTATGGATGCTTGAAAAAATCGTCAAACCTATTCAAGATTTCGTCTTTTTTCCCGTGATTAACTATGCCATCCGCGACATCACCTTTCGCGTTGTCCAACAAGCCCACGCCATATCATATCAAAACTACCAACGTTATGCTGTCCCAGAAATCATCAGTACGATGAAAAGAATTAGTATGAGTGCGCGTTATTTTTTTCGGGCTCTATTTCTTACACTTTTTCCTCTCTCTTTGCGACTCATAGTACTAACGGCTTTTTTAGTCCAATATCCTCTGTATGGTATAGGCATGATTTTAATCATTGCTATGCATGGAATGTGGTTGGTATGGGGAATTTCTCGTTATCTACAAGCAAGAAAGCAAGCTTGGTCCATCTCGGATCGGGTGACGGTTACCATTCATGACAGCCTGATCAATACACAGTGTGTTCGACTCTCCCCTTCTTATGATGAGCAAATGCTTAATACAAAATTAGGAGAAGAGGAGGCGGCCTGGCGCGTCATGAATCGCGCACTGAATATGTTCCAGATGGGGATGGGTTTGTTGATGGGAATTTCGCTAATTGGACTTAGTCTGATGGGAATGTATCTTGTAAAACAAGAACTCTTGACCGTAGGTGAATTTGTCTTGATACAAGGGCAATGTATTGCTTTTTTCTTACCCATGAAATTATTGTCTCTGGAAATTCGACAACTCCACGATGCAGTTATTGATATAGAAAAAATCATTACCCTTTTGCAGGTACCTCAAGAGAAGAGGGAACGCCGCTTCGTCCCCTCCTCTGCGAAAAATGCGCTTGAAGGGAGAGATCTTTCCTTTTCCTATGGTGATGAAACGGCATTTTTTTCTTCTCTTGATGTAAAAATCGAAGAGGGAGAGAAAATTTTCTTACAAGGAAAGAGTGGAGCCGGAAAAAGTACGCTTGCCCTCCTTTTAGCAGGACTCTTGCCACCTCAAAAAGGGGAAATGCTTCTCTTTGGAAATAATTTACGACATATCGACCGACGAGATTTGCCTCTTCTTCTACACCTTATTCCACAAAATTTTTATTTGCATACACAAACATTGATCGAGAACCTTACCTACGGCCTCTCTTCCTATCAACAAGCCGATATCGATCGGGTAGTGGAACAAAGCCAGTTAGAGAGTGTGATTCGGAAACTGCCTAAAGGATTGCACAGCCCTGTAGGACCCATGGGAACATTTCTTTCGGGAGGAGAGAGACAGAGAGTCGCCCTTGCCCGTGCTTTACTTCTTAAACCACGCATTTTGCTACTCGATGAGACACTGCATGCACTCGACGTGCAAACAGAACAATATGTTCTTTCTCATCTCTTTGCCCACATCCCCACACTCCTCTTGATTTCCCACCGTCCACTGCATCAAGCAGGATTTACCCAACATTGGCAATTAAAAGAGGAGAAACTCGTCACTACGAACGATCCCTGTTGGAATGATCGCGACGGAATACTTCTTAGAGAAGAGATCCCGTCATAAAGAGAACATGAACGGTTGCTCATTACCCAATATCGAGAACACAATAAGCAGGATAGGCATAATGGTTGTTTGGGCGATGGCTTCCATTGACGGCCACTTCTTTCCCAACCCACTCTTCCAAGTTGCATTGCGTACTATAGAGAAAAGCAATGGGGAGACGCGTTTTGGGATCGAGAAGCATAAAATCTCCAGGACGATTTTTTAGCGGACGATCGTATACTTCAACGACCCCCTTCAACAACTCTGAGGTTTGTTTTTGCTCTTCATAGAATTGTTCCATGGTGCCTTGTTCCTGTTTTTCGAGCCAAGAGGTGAAAACTTCTTCCTCGTGTGGGAGCCAGGCAATCATGCGATGAGTGGTTTTGCCTGCGATTGGATCAGCAAAATTTTGTGCCATATCGATGCTTTCCACGCCTTCCATGGATGCCTCTGATGTTGCTTGTGCAGAAGGTGGATGTAGCCGTTTTTCTAATTGATGGATTCTTTCCTCTTTAGCGGCCACTTCGTGCGACAGTTGTTTATTTCGAAAAGCGAGTGTTTGCGAACTATTTTGTTGCCCTTCTAAAAAGGCGATTTTCTTTTGTAAATAGATCTCCTGAATGCGACTTTGTTCTTTTTGAGCGGCTTCAATTTGTTCGGGAAAATCGGTATAATTTTCTGTAACGTGCTGTAACTGTGCAAGAATAGGGATGAGGTCGATTTCGTCAAATTCCTTGGCAAACTCATCTTCGGTTTTTTCATAAGCGGTTTCCAATAGGCGATTGACCTCTTCGCGACGTGCTTCGATGATCGTAAAGAGATGTTCATCGCCGATATTTTCGACATAGTCTTTATAAACATAGAAACGAACATTTTCAGGAGCATCAATTTCCAACCATTTTGGATTTGTTGGAGAGATATGTCCATGGATGGGATTGCCTGCATTGAGTTGCGCAAGGACCGGTGCCTCGGTGTCGGGTTGAAGACGGACATTCACGTGATTTCCTTCAACGACATCATCGAGAACAAACGTACGGTAAACATACGCTTTTGTATAAGGAAGGGGTTTTACAGCGTAAAAATCTTCATCTTGATGGGTAACAATGAGAAGATCCCCTTTTGCCATTTCCTGAAAAATAGGCGCTTCGAGAGAGGGATGGATGCGTAATCGCACGCGATCTCTCACCACTTTAGCTGTAAAAGGGGTAAATGGAGCCGATGGAGGAGTGATGGATGGCACTATTTTTGCTTCAGAAACAACTGGCAAGGGAGATTCTTCTTCGCTATTTGCAAAAGAAGGGGTAAGGATAAAGGAAAGAACGATAGCATGAGCAAGAAACCACTTTGACATAAAACCTCCAAATCAATGAATAGAAATTGTAGCCTTTTCTTGTGTTTTGTGCAAAAGACTTCTAGATCCTGTTGTACAGCAACCTCTTCACAACGGAGCGTGAGCAGTCACATTCTACAAAGGGTTTTGTAAAGCTACTTTAACGTGTTCACATTTTTCCTGGCCACATGTGCATCCGATTGGATCACCGAGATAGACATTATAGCTCTTTTGATCCAGTCGGTGGGTGACGGAAAAAAGATGGTCTCCTTTCTGTTCGATTTCCCACTCTTGAAAATGAAGCTCATCATCTTTGACTTCTTGATCCAAATCGATCTCTTCACTTCTTTCCTGTTCATTCTCCTCTTCGTGCAAAGAACGCGCAACTTGACAGTGGGGACAATTACAGTGGGGTTCGGGTTTCATGTGTTCTAGAGCATCCTCCCCCTCCTACTGTACGAACGATTTCGGAGACTTTGTCCAAAAATTCTTTTGGTAAATTAGGCATTTCACTTTGTTGTGATGTGTGTTGCATGATTGAGGAGCTAAAGCCATCAATAGCACCGATTCCAACGCGAAAGGGAATTTCCAAAATTTGTTCGATGAATCCTCTTTCGGGAGTTTTTCTATTATCCGTGGCGTTGGCAATTGAGGCGACCTGTTCGAGATGGAGCGCGTGGAAATGGAAAATCGTTTCGACCGCAGAGGGGGTTAAGCTGGGTATTGATATAGTATCGCCATCGATTAATGTTACGAGAAGAATGGTCCCTTTCATGTGGATGGTCGCCACATTATTCCAATGTGTAGAGATGAACGGTGGAATGCTAATAATTTTTTCGTTAACTTTCATACGACCTCCATCATCGCAATGTACAGCTTCAGCTTACAAGAAGACCATTGTAAGAAAAAAGGGAGAAATAAGTCAAATTTATTTAGCAGTCAAATAGCAAGAGTGCTTAATAATGCTTAAACAACTGACTTTTTGGCATTTATGATTATTTCTTTTTTTTTCTTGTCACGCGAGGTTCCGCTTCGTATGATGCAGAAAAAAGTGAGTTATTATGCGCAAGGAGGCCTCATTGACTTTTTCCTCTCTCTCCCACAATTCTTCTCAGCTTATAGGAGAAAAAATCGTGAAAAAAAAGACCTTTGTCATTGATACCAACGTTCTCTTATATGATCCTGATGCCATTCATCAATTCCCGGCTGACGATGTTGTCATCCCGCTTACTGTCCTTGAAGAGCTTGATGCCATGAAACGCCTCCCCAATGAATTGGGGAAAAATTCGCGTCAAATCATACGTGATCTCGATTCTTTAAAAAACCTCGAGCAAGGAGACCTCCACACAGGAGTCCGGCTTGAGAATGGAAGCCGCATTCGGATTCAGCTCGAAGTCAAAATGGATTATGAGCACAATTTCTCGTTAGCTATCAACGATAATCGGATCATTATGGCTGCCTATCTCCTACAAGAACGGGGGGAGGATGTCGTTTTTGTGTCCAAAGACATCGCATCTCGTCTCAAGGCTGAAGCGGTTGGACTTGAGGTCGAGGATTATGAACGCCTCAAAGTATCTTATGATTCGATGCCAAAAGAGGTCTTTCACATTGATTTACCCAAGCATACCATTGATCTCTTTTACAAAGATGGGGCGATTCCCGGAGAGGAATTTATTCTTCAGCCGAATCAGTATTGCGTCATGACGTCTCCCGAAAATTCCTCTGCGGTAGGGCGATTCAATGCCAAAACGGGGAATATTGAAACACTTCTTCGCACATCGACGACCTGGGGAATTAAGCCTCGCAATGTCGAGCAAAAGTGTGCCGTTGACCTCCTTCTGCGGGATGACATTCAACTCGTTACGCTTCTTGGGCCCGCAGGAACGGGCAAGACTCTCCTTGCCCTTGCTTGTGGGCTACGCAAAGTATTTGATGAAGCGTCATACAATCGCATTCTCATCAGTCGTCCCATCGTCCCTTTAGGTAGAGACATTGGTTTTCTTCCTGGGACGAAGGAGGAGAAAAGCTCTTTCACTGGATGCAACCTATCTATGACAATTTAGAATGCATTTGTGCCTCTACAGGAGGCGATGTCAATGAGACGCTTCAATTCGTCATGGCGAGCAAGCAGATTGAGATGGAAGCAGTGACCTACATTCGCGGCCGTTCCCTTCCCAAGATGTATTTTATCATTGATGAGGCGCAGAATTTGACACCGCATGAAGTGAAGACCATCATCTCGCGTGCGGGAGATGGGACCAAAGTCATTTTAGCGGGAGATCCTTCCCAGATTGACAACCCCTATCTCGACAAAGATTCCAATGGACTGACCTTTACGGTGGCGAAATTTAGCGGGCAGAAGATGTACGGAAATATCTTTCTCACGAAGACGGAACGGTCGGAATTGGCAGCACTTTCTGCAGAAATTCTTTAAAACCTGTCTTCACACTTTTCTCTGTAGGGTGTGTCATCTAATTGATGACACGCCCTAGTTCATACCATTAATTGGGTAAATTTTAGACTACCTCAACTCCATTCGTATAAGCCCTAGAGAAACTTAATGAAATTGCTTCAATTAACCTGGCCTTATACCAATTCCGGTAATCCTTGCACGTGGTTTCGCCAATCAAAAGTTCTGAACGCGTCCAACCCCCTCCAAACCCGACGAAATTTTGTAAGAACCTGTTTAAAATCTTTCTAATCCTGTATAAACAATTATTTTCCAAGACAATTGTAGGTATTTTATGCCCCATTGCTATCCTAGCGATATGGATCGTGAACAGTTTAACAAAATTAAACCTCTTCTGGAATCTGCAAGAAAAAAAACACGTCCTAGAGCGGTCGACTTATATGATGTAATTTGTGGCATTTCATATGTTTGAAAAACCAGTTTACATATGGTCATCCTTGCTTTTGTCGTTTTATTCGTAAAACAGTTTTGAACGAGTTTTTAGAAAATAAACTACCACAGAGCCCACAGAGAACACAGAGGGAGGACATATAGATTGTTTAGTGCATCCAGAAATGTCTGAAGAAGTTGTAGAGGATCAGGTAATTATAGAAATTAAATCTGTGAATGGAATAGCTCTAATACACGAAGCACAACGACTATCTTATTTAAAGCTCTATGGAACTTGTGCCCGAGGATTGCTGATCAATTTTAATGTGAAACGATTGGTAGAAGGCATTCGTCGAATGAAAATATAACCCTCTCTCTGTGCTCTCTGTGGGCTCTGTGGTAGTTTTTATTGCTGAGAATGGTTGGAGAGGTCCGACAAAACAATGGTCGGAAAGAGAAAACCAGTTTTATAATAATTGATGCGCAAAGCGTTAAAAATACCGATACAGCTGAGAGTAAAGGGTATGATGCAGGAAAAAAAATTTCAGGGATAAAACGACACATCGCTGTAGACACCCAAGGATTACCTCATGCAATTCATATAACTACAGCAAATATTACAGATAGGAAAGGAGCGCTAGAAGCATGTTCATTGAAGAAGAGTTTTTTATCTGAAGTAAAAAACGTTTTAGCTGATGGAGGATACTCTGGAGAACCATTTTCAGATGGTATTCAAGAGATATTGGGTTGTCCAGTAGAAATAGCCAAGAGAAATGAATTGCATACTTTTAAAGTGATTCCCAAAAGATGGGTTGTGGAACGTTCTTTTAGCTGGCTTGAAAAGTGTAGAAGATTATGGAAAAACTGTGAAAGAAAGCTAAATACTAGCTTAACTATGGTAGTCTTAGCATTTGTAGTTCTTCTTTTAAAAAGATTTTAAACAGGTTCTCAGAAGCAGCCTCTCCTACCGCAACAAACAACTGTGGTAAATCAATTTCAAGGTCACCGCTATCTGCAGAACCCAACTCGGGTTCGATATCTAATCCTAAGGTAATTTCCCCATAGCTAACCTTCAAAGAGCTGACAAAACTTTTTAATACAGCAAGAGCTCGTCTGGCCCTGTTGCCAAATCCTGCCATTCTATCCAGATTAAACAACAGTGTCCTCAAATAAGGAACCAACAATGCCCCAAGCGGTTTATCTTCGTGAGCTTCTACAAAAATTGTTTGGTAGTCAACTTTTTCAGCCATTCTTTGAATTTCATTCAATAATACTGTCTTTCCAACACCGCGCAGTCCTGTTAATAACAAATTTTTTTCAGGCTTTCGAGCTCGTGTTCTTCCAAGTAAAATTTCTGCCTGCTTAAGAATGGGGCCTCGGCCGACGATCTCAGGAGGAGGAGCCCCAGCTCCAGGTGAATAAGGGATTTTTGATCGGGTCCATATTCCGTCTCATTTAGGTTATATCAAGTTATAGTCGAATATAGCATATTTACGCTATAACTAACTATAACTTTGTATAAATTTTTCTCTATCGGAGTTAGGTCACTTTTTGATAAGGGTACGAGGGTAAAATCCAAATAGCCTTTAGAATTCGATGTTCTAACTAAGAGGGTGTTTGGCGCAATTATCAAGGGCCAATTTCCAGAATTCTGACTAAAATTCAGGGTCTTAGGAATGTGGTGAAAACAAAGAAGAAAATAATGGTAAGGAGAGCACCGATGGGTACAGTGACGAACCACGAGGCGAAGATGTCGCGCGTCATGCGGAAGTTGATGGCACCTATGCCTCGGGCGAGACCGACGCCGAGGACCGAGCCGACAAGAGTTTGTGTTGTCGATATAGGGAGACCGAGACCGGAGGCGAAAACGATGGTCATCGCGGCGCCGAATTCAGCGGAGAAGCCCCGTGTTGGGGTGAGTTCAGTAATTTTTTTTCCGATGGTTTCGATGACGCGCCAGCCCCAGGAGGCGAGGCCGATGACGATGCCAAAGCCACCTAGAGCAAGGATCCAGGGGGATAGAGTGAAGACAGAATTGACCTCTCCTGTTGTTAGGATGGAGAGGGATGCAGAGAGGGGGCCGATGGCATTGGCCACATCATTGGCTCCGTGGGCGAAAGCCATGAGGCCGGCGCTCATGATTTGTAGGCGCCGAAAGATGGTTTCAACGGTATGAAGGGAGGCATCATCACCTGTTATCGTCTCTGTAGGAGCGGGAAGGGATTGCCAGAGGCGATCGACTTCATCGGTCACATTGGCTATAGGTTCTCGTAGATCTTCTTTTGTTTTGGATAGGGCGATGAGGAGGTGTTTACGGGCTCTTTCTAATCTTCTTCTCAGTTCATATCCCTTTCTTGGCGAGGGGCGGAATTGTTTATCTTCTGAGAGATGGCGGACACCAAAAAAGGTAATGGCAAATCCGATTAGGCCGACGAGAAGGCCCAAAAGGAGGGCTTGTTGCCACGAGATGGTGGTCGTGAGGTGAGAGAATCCTTTTAGTGTGACGAAAGAGACGAGGATGAAGCCAACAAAAAAGACGAGGAAAGGGGCCCAGAAGCGGGCGGCGAGAGCGGGATTGTCGGCATAGAAGATAGCGCGGCGGAGGAAGATGAAAAAGAAAAAAGAGAGCAAGCCTCCTAAAACAGGAGAGAAGAACCAACCGCTTAGAATAAAAATGACGTGATTCCAGTAGATTCCGTTAACGCCTTGAGTGAGCAATCCGAAGCCAACAACACTTCCTATGATGGTATGGGTGGTGGAGACGGGCCAACCCCAGTAAGATGCGCATTGTAGCCAAACTCCGGCGGCAAGGAGGGAGGAGATCATGCCGAAGGCAAGGATTTGGGGATTCTTTGCATAAAGGGAGATATCGATGATGCCGCTTTGTACGGTCGCGGTCACGCGTTCACCAAAAAAGAAGGCGCCGACAAATTCCATAACGGCGGCGAGGAAGACGGCTTGGCGAAGGGTTAGAGCTTTTGATCCGACGGATGTCCCCATCGCATTGGCGACATCGTTCGCGCCAATACTCCATGACATATAGAGGCCGGCGAGGAGAGCGATGAGGATTAAGATGGTTGTGACCATATTATTTTTCTATTGTCGTTCGAACGGTATTGGCGAGGTTCTCTGCTAGGTCGGAAAGAGAGCTGATGCGTTCGAATATTCTTTGCCAGAGGTAGAATGTACCGAAACTCATTTCCCCTTCTGTTGCGTAGACTTTTTCTAGAAGGGAGTGTTGGAGGAGATCGGCTTCGTGTTCGAAGTAGGCAATTTGTTCGACTTGTTCTTTGATTCTTTCCGCTCCTTTTCCTCCAAACGTCGAATCGAAATGGGTATGGAGATCGGTAATGAGGAGGTAGAGGGCATTAAAGGCATCGATATTTTTGTCTAAGAATGAGAAAAAGAGGTCGTGGAAGAGGGGGAGAATGGTTAGATCTTTGAGGGTGACCATACGGGCGATATCTTCGGCCCGGTCTGCGAGACAATCTTGTAAAGTAAGGATTTTGAGCAATTTTTCTTTAGCAATGGGCAAAAAGAGGCTATTGGATAGTTGATTGCGGATATCATTTTTTGTGATATCGGCCAAATGTTCTTTTTGCGAGATCTCTTCGCATAGTGAGGGAAGGCGTTGTTTTTCTCCATGATCGATCGCGTAAAAGACTTTAGGAATTAACAGTACCGCCTCTTTTACTAAGTCGATATGACCTTTTAAAGGAACGAAGGGAGAGTTTCCGAAGAGATTGGCTAATGATCGCATGGGATAGAGGATACCAAATTTCTCTTGATTCGGTCATTTCTTTTTTTCACATTCTTTCTTACTATATCTGTATGGGAAACTTTCCTCTCCTTTCGATAGAGCACCTGACGGTTTTTTTGCAAAAAAAAAGGCAGCATTATCCCGTAGTCGACGACATCTCTTTCTCGATCGAGAAAGGGGAGACTCTTGCGCTGGTCGGTGAGTCGGGATGCGGGAAGACCATGACGGGCCTTGCGATTTTGCAGATTTTGCCTGAGGTGGTATCGATCAAGTCTGGTTCATCGATTATTTTTCAAGGGGACGATCTCCTCACCTATTCGGAGAAACAGCTGCGTTTTCTTCGTGGGAAAAAAATCGCGATGATTTTTCAAGATCCGATGAGTGCATTAAATCCCGTTTATACGATTGGTAATCAGATGCTTGAAATCGTCGAGCTTCATTTAAGCATGGAGGGTGAAGAGGCTGAAGATCGCATTGTAATGGCATTGAGCGAGGTCGGTATCCCTACACCGAAGCAACTTCTTTCAGCATTTCCTCATCAGATATCGGGTGGGATGAAGCAGAGGGTTATGATTGCGATGACCCTTCTTTGCGAACCCGATTTGATCATTGCTGACGAGCCGACAACGGCTCTTGACGTCACCATTCAGGCGCAGATCCTCCATCTTCTGCAACAGCTCCAGCAGAAAAAGGGGGTAGCGATTCTATTGATTACCCACGATATGGGGGTTGTTGCTGAAATGGCCCATCGGGTATTGATCATGTATGGGGGGCATATCGTTGAAGAAGGCGACGTGAACGCCCTTTTTTCTCATCCTCTTCATCCCTATACAAAGGGGTTGTTTGCGTCACGGATTACGACAAGTACCTTGCCGGGGGAATTGCATCCCATCCGCGGTTCTGTTCCTGGTGTTACGGAGTGGCCACAAGGGTGTCGTTTTCATCCTCGTTGCCCGTATTGCATGGAGAAATGTCGCAGGGGAAAGGTGTCCCGATTTCTCCCTGAGGAAAATCATACGGCGTTGTGCTGGCTCTATGATGGAACCGAAGAGAGTGCAAAAAAAAGTGATTCCATTCGGTAAAATGCCATGAAAACACCCCTCCTTCACGTTCGTAAGCTAAAGAAATTCTTTCCTATACTTGCTGGAGTATTTCGAAAACAGGTTGGTGAGGTGAGGGCGGTCGATGGGATTGATTTTGATCTCCATGAAGAAGAGGTCCTTGCCCTTGTTGGCGAATCGGGATGTGGAAAAAGTACGACAGCTCGTGCTGCTCTGCGTTTGATCGAGCCGACAGAGGGTAGTATTTTATTTGATGGGCAGGACCTTCTCTCTCTTTCGCCTAAAGAGCTTAGAAAAATCCGACGTGAAGCACAAGTCATCTTCCAAGATCCGTACGCCTCATTGAATCCCCGAAAAACGGTGCTTGAATCGATTGGAGAATCCCTTCTCTACTATCGCCTTGTACGAAATGGAAGAGAACAGCAAGAGGAGGTGGCACGCCTTCTTCACGAGGTGGGTCTTCCGCCAAGCAGCATGGGGAAGTATCCTCATGAGTTTTCTGGGGGACAACAACAGAGGATTGGGATAGGTAGGGCGTTGGCATTGCAGCCCAAATTGATCATCTGTGACGAGGCGGTTTCAGCGCTTGACATCTCTGTGCAAGCGCAGATCTTGAATCTTTTGCAAAGATTGAAGGAGAGAAAGGGGTTGAGTTACCTATTTATTTCACACGATCTCTCTGTGGTGCGCCACATTGCCGACCGTGTGATTGTAATGTATTTGGGGAAAGTCATGGAGTCGGCTTCTACAGCGGAGCTTTTTTCTCGACCGAAGCACCCTTATACACAAGCACTGCTTTCAACGACGCCGAAGGAGAAGCCGTGGTCAGAGAAAAAGCCGATTCTTCTCAAAGGGGAGATTCCTTCTCCGAGTGACCCGCCGAGTGGGTGTCCTTTCCGGACGCGTTGTCCTTATGCGCAGCCGATCTGTGCGGAGCCTCCTCCGAAAAAGAGAGTCATCGACTGTATTTCAGGAGAGAAGGATCACGAATATTTTTGCATCTTGGATTAGCGTTATACCAGAGACTATCATAGGATTTCTCTTGTTCTTGACAAAAAGCTCCCTCTCTAGGACAATATACCTATTAAAATAGATGCAAAAATTGGGATTTCACATTGGTCTTTTCCACTTATCTACAAGCGTTCCGTCTCAAAGATTTTCGAAGTTTCCTTGATCTTTACGCTTTGTTATTTGGAAGAAATTTGACGTAAAATCCCGCTTGTGCCCGATTTTGTTTATGCCCCTGATTTTTACGATGAGATTTTGTGGATTTTGACGAGGTCACATCTCTTAAGAGACGTAGCCAAGTAAGAGTGTACAAAAAACCATCTCCCGTTGGTATACCTCGTCGCAGGGGTAAAGTCACGATCAGGGATCACAGAACCCTTTCTCCCTTTTTATGAAAAAAACTGAAGAAGCCACACCCACCGATTACCAAGAAAAAATCGACGAAATCGTCAATCTTGCTAAAGAAGACGGGTTCATTACGTACGAAAAGATCAACGATATCCTGCCGATGACGATCGATACGGCGGAACAGATCGATCAAATTTTGATCTTCTTGAGCGGGATGGATATCCAAATCCTCAACCAAATCGAAGTAGAGAAGCAGAAGGAACGAAAAAAAGAGGCAAAAGAGCTCGAAGGACTTCCCAAACGCTCCGAAGGAACGCCTGACGATCCCGTCCGGATGTATTTGAAAGAAATGGGTTCTGTCCCCCTTCTAACCAGGGAAGAAGAGGTCGAGATTTCAAAAAGGATCGAGAAAGCGCAGATCCAGGTGGATCGGATCATCATGCGCTTCCGTTTTGCTACAAGGGAATCGATCGCCATTGCCCACCATCTCCTTACGGGAAAAGATCGCTTTGACAAATGTGTCGCCGAAAAAGAGATCAAAAGCAAAGCCCAATATCTGAAGCTTCTTCCCAAACTCATTGAACTTCTCCACCATGAAGACCAGATCCTCGAACAGCTCCTCTTGCGCAGAGAAGAATCCAATCTCTCCGCAAAAGAAAAAGAGAAGATCCAAGAAGACATCGAAAAATGCCGTATCCGGGTTCAAGCCTACCTCCGTCGTTTTCATTGGCGAGGAACGATCACGGAAGATTTCTCCGAGGTCATCCAACAAGCGTATACCCGTTTTCTCGAGCTCGAAAAAGAAATCCGCGAGTTAACACCTCGAGCTCAGCATAATCGTTTTGCTACGATGAAGCTTTCTTCAGCAAAGATGAAACTGAAAAAGAGGGAACTCGCTGCTGGGCGATCGATAGATGGTTTCCGAAAAGACGTCCGAATGCTCCATCGTTGGATGGATAAAAGCCAAGAGGCCAAAAGGGAGATGGTCGAGTCGAACCTCCGCCTTGTCATCTCCATCGCGAAGAAATATACCAACCGAGGCCTCTCCTTCCTAGATTTGATCCAAGAAGGAAACATGGGCCTGATGAAAGCGGTAGAGAAGTTCGAGTATCGCCGCGGATACAAGTTCTCCACTTATGCCACCTGGTGGATTCGTCAGGCCGTTACACGCGCGATTGCTGACCAAGCACGCACGATTCGCATTCCTGTTCATATGATTGAAACGATCAATAAAGTGTTACGTGGAGCGAAGAAACTCATGATGGAAACGGGTCGTGAACCCTCTCCGGAAGAGCTTGCACGTGAACTTAGCATGACTCCTGAAAGGATTCGGGAGATCTATAAAATTGCGCAGCATCCGATTTCCTTACAAGCCGAAGTCGGTGATGGTGGAGAGAGCCAATTTGGTGATTTTCTCGAAGACACCACTGCGGATTCTCCTTCGGAAGTTACGGGATACTCGATTTTGAAAGATAAAATCGACGAAGTCCTTGAGTCATTGAACGACCGTGAACGCGAGGTATTGATTCAACGGTTTGGCCTTAGGGATGGGAAGCCGAAAACCCTTGAAGAGGTAGGTGCTGGTTTTAAGGTCACACGTGAAAGGATTCGGCAAATTGAAGCAAAAGCGATTCGTAAAATGCGCCATCCTATCCGATCGAAACACCTACGCGCCTTTCTCGATTTTCTCGAGACGTAGTCCATTGTCTGAAGCACAAAATCTGCTGCATCACGTTGAAGCTCTTTTTATTGAAGGGGGTCCTTTCTCTCGATCCCTTCCCCATTACGCATTCCGCCAAGAACAGATGGAAATGCTCCGGCAGGTTTTGCATGCTTATGAAGAAAAAGCGGTCGCCCTTGTTGAAGCCGGGACAGGGACGGGGAAAAGCTTAGCCTATCTAGTTCCTGCTATCCTTTGGGCCCATTTTCGGAAAGAAAAGACGGTCATTGCCACGCATACGATCCATCTACAAGAGCAGCTCTTGCACAAAGACATTCCTCTTGTAGCTAAAGCACTGAATATTTCCTGTTCTGCCCTTGTTGTAAAGGGAATGCAAAATTATCTCTGTCTACGGAAACTCGATGAAGCACAGATCGAGCGCCTTTTTTTGAATGAGTCCGAGCAAAAAGAGTTCGACCAAATTATCTCATGGGCAGCTCAAACCACTGAAGGGACGCGTTCCTCTCTTCCCATTGTCCCCTCTCCCCCTATTTGGGAAAAAGTCTCCGCCGAACACGACACCTGTACCTACCAGCGGTGTCCCCATTATAAAGCGTGTCATTTTTTTCGTGCTCGCGAAAAAGCGAAAGAGGCCAATCTATTGGTGGTCAATCACCACCTCCTTTTTTCCGATCTCTCTTTGCGAAAAGATAAGGGAGATTTTACAAGTGATGCCCTGCTCCCTTCCTACCAGCGACTTGTCCTTGATGAAGCACACCACATCGAAGACGTAGCGACGCTTTTTCTCGGACAGAAGCTCTCGCGTCTCGATCTTTTTCGCACCATTGGAAGGATTGCAGCAGAGAAAGGGAAAGGATCTCAAGGGAAGTTGATACAGCTGCGCGAACGCCTCTCAAAAATACCTATCGCCTCGTCTCCCTCTCTTCCACCGATTCTTAAAAAGATGGCGCTTGAATTCCCTGCACAAAGACAAGAGCTTTTGCAAGCCCTCGTCGATGCTTTCACCCACTTGTCAGAATATTTTACCCTGCTTCGAAGGAGCGATCGAAACCCCACACTCCAAGAAGAGAAGATACGGATGCGCAAGGAATATCTCTCTGATACAAAATGGAAAAACATCGTGGAGCCCCCTGTAAAACACCTCATCACCCTACTCAAAAACTACGCCCGACTCCTCCGCCATCTCGACCAAGACCTCCGTTCTGCTCTCCATCAAGAAGTTTTTGAACAGACAGAAGGAATCCGCCTCGAACTCATGGCTCTTGGCAAGCGTCTTGAAGCCGCATCCGATCTTCTAGATCACTTTCTATTCAATGAACCCGAACCTCAAGTGGTTCGATGGATCGAAAAAAAAAATGGGCAGGCTATCTGATGAAATCACACTCAATGAAGCTCCCCTTACCGTCGCCCCGCTCCTTGCAAACAACCTATTTTCTCACCTTTCCAGTGTTGTTCTCTGCAGCGCAACACTTGCGACAGAGAGCCACTTCGTTCATCTTCGGCAACAACTAGGTCTAACAAAAGACCATCTCCCCTCGTTAAAGATAACGGAAAATCTTCTACCCTCTCCCTTCCCCTACACAAAACAAGCACTTTTCGGTGTTCCTACCGATATTCCATTCCCTACAACAAAAGAATTTCTCCCAGCAGCTATTGTTGCCATCCCACAAATCATTTCTGCGACAAAGGGAAACGCTCTGGTCTTATTTACTTCCTACCATCAGATGGAAGAGGCCTACATCACCCTTTCTCCCCACCTTCCTCTCCTGCGTCAGGGAGATGAACCGCGCTACCAACTTCTCGAAACATTTAAGAAAAAAGAGGGCACCTCCCTCTTTGCCACCAGTTCTTTCTGGGAAGGGGTTGATGTCGTCGGTGATGCTCTCCGCTGTGTGGTTCTCGTGAAACTCCCCTTCCCCGTCCCCACAGAACCCATCGCACAAGCACGGATGGAGGCTTTGGAAAAAACAGGAGAGTCCTCTTTTTGGCGCTACTCCATTCCAAAAGCCATCGTGAAATTCAAACAAGGCTTTGGCCGCCTCATCCGCAATAACAAAGACAGAGGTTGTATCATCTGCCTTGACGCTCGTCTCATCAATAAACCCTATGGCAAAAGCTTCCTCAATTCCATCCCTCCTTGTCGCAATGTCTTTGCTCCCGAAAATATCTTAATCGAACAAATTTCTTCTTTTCTTTGGGGGAATCAAAGGAGAGGGTGATGGAGTCATTCATCAAATATGGAAAATAGACTTCTTTTCTCACTCATATTTAATACTATGCCTTTCGGAACGATCGTCAAAATCTAGCTCGCCAATCCAGGTAAATTTTCAAGGTTATACCAAACAGGATAAATAAATGTGTAAATTGATCTTCATTTTTTTTTGAGAAATTTGTTTTGGATGATTTCTTAGAAAAAGGGAGTCCAGAGGGTCATTGCCCCTTTGGTGGGGGTTTTTAGGGGGCAGAGTCCCCTAAATGGAGGTGGAGAGACAAGTTCAGAACTTTTGATTGGCTAATACCAATTCCGGTAAGAAAGTGCACAAATTGATCTTCATCTTTCTTTGCGCAATCTGTTTTTCTATCTTGCAAACTCACAAGAGTTTGCTGCGATCTCCAAAACAAATTTCGCAAAAAAATCCTGAATCCACTTTATGCATTTTCTTACCGGAATTGGTATAAGCCTCTTCCAAGGATTACCGAAAGAATTATTTCCCAAGCGTGTGAATGTCTAGCTAAGTCTCTTATTATAAAACAAGTATCGTGATCTAAGGCCAGGTTGATTGAAGCAATTTCATTAAGTTTCGCTTAGGTTTATGGGTTGTACGAATGGAATTAAGGTAATCTAAAAATTTATCTTTCTTTTTAAAATTGGTCATTAGTGGTTCGATTATTTTCAACAACTCTATTACTTCCCTGTACGCTTCATTGTTCTTTCTATCAATTGTTGTCTCAAGAGCCTTCTGGTAAATAGGAATAACCTCTTCAGGGTGTGTATTCTTACGGTTATTTGCCAGCTCCATCCACAAAGAGTTTGTGCATCCACCTTCTAACGCTTCCTTCCAGGCTGCTTCAACATCATTCTCCCACAAGAAAATTTGAACGAGTACCGAGTTTCCTAGATTGTAAGACCAAGAATAACGGCGTTGCTCTTGAGAACTGTCTTGGTCAATTTTGCTCCGAATAAAGTCAAGGGCCTTGGTTCGCCATAAAGCCCACTGATCAATCTGTGAAGCGTATTTTTCAAGGTCACGATATTGGTTAAGATTCGGTGATTCGCTAAATTCTTGCCACGCAATTGCCATCGCTTCATCACTTCGCTTTCGATCAAGATATTCTTTGATTAAAAACGTTCTTAATCGAGAGTCTGTTCGATCGGAAAAAGCCTCAATCCCTTTCTCAGCCCATTGCAATGCTTGATCATCTTTGCCTGCTTCTTTATACGTTTCTACGATTTGAACGTAATTCCAAGGCGAGGATAGATCTCTTGTCTTTATAGCTATGACAGCTTCAACATCCCCCGTTTCTTTAGCCATACTTTCCATAATACTGGTAATTCGAAAGCGACGTCCGTACCTTTCTTTGGTATCGCTGCCGGGTTTCAATACCGGGATTTTAGCCCACACGCTTTCAGCTAATTCTCGATACTTAGCGAGACCCACTTCTCCGAGAATGTCTGCATAGGTCTGCATTGCTCCGTAAAAGGTATCAAAATCTGTGCCAAGCTCCCAGTCAAAAAGCTGTGTTGCTAACTCTTCGGGATCAAGTGTTGCTTTTTTACATGCTTCAAGATGGATGTTTTGCAGTCGACCAAGAATACTTCCAACCCTTCCTGAGGAGTCATCGACGTTGTTTAAGGCCTTTTCTACAGTATTCAACGCATAGTCAACGAGTTCCACGACTTCAAGGGCGCGGTTATCATTCAAGAGTTCCTCAATCGAATCTACAATATCGCCGATCCCGAGGCATAATCATAAGCCTCACGATAGTTGATAAAACCATCGATATGAACTGCTGCCTCAAGGGCTGCTCGATAAGTTTCAACATTACAGGACTTACTTCTTGCTGCTTTCAGAGAGAGTTGTCGAAACAAACGCTCATCCTCTTTCGCTTGCTCTACAATGATACTCACTAAAACGTCTTTCTCTTGGGTATTAAGCCATTCTTTAATGGCGCTTTTTTCCATATGATTTTTAACCCTCTTTTACTAGAAATTTGAATGCTTCCGTATCTCGCAAAAAAGTTTGGGCTACGGCGTAGAGAGGGTAGGAGTGGACGTCATCGTGAATCGAATAGTTCTGCGTTGAGAAGCGCACACCATAATTACTTTGGGGCCTACGGTCAAGGAACTGTCGAAGGCTCCTTAAGGTTGCGCCAGGGCCGGCCTTTACCTCAACTGGAACCACCTGGCCTTTGCTGGCGCACACATAGTCGACCTCAGCCTGGCTTGTACGCTGGGCACGGTGCCAGTAATAGAAATCCTGTAGGCCTCGGGGATCGCTGTAGCAAAGCAACTCCTGTCCGATATAAGCTTCCATCAGTCCGCCCTTGTTCGCAAAGCTATTTGCAGGATCAAGTATCCAGTTACGCGGGTCATGTCCCAACACTGCCTGTCCGAGAGCTACATCGAGAAAAATTACCTTAAAGTCGTTCGGATAGCTTTCACCACCAAGAGGAAGTCCGTTAGCAGCGCTGCGAATAACTTTATGTGCGACACCTGCTGTACACAATAGATCCAGGCAGGGAGCGAGCTCTCGCTTACGATAGTCGCCATCAACAGCACTATACTTAAAGCGGTCACCTACCTGCCGTGGAATGTCTTTGAAAAGAATATCAAGGTATTTGAGCTGTGTCTTTTTCGCATATTTGTTGAAATCCTGCCGGTAGGTGGTGATAAGTTCCTGGTGTACCTCGAAGCACTGATTAGGATCCGCTGCATCTCTCCAACACTTGACAGCTTCCGGCATGCCTCCAATTGCCAAATAATTGCCAACGAGATCCAAAAGCTGAGCATGGATTGGCGAGGCGAAGCCCTCTTCGATGGGGTGGCTCATGATGGCGCTGGCTAGGTGTTGTTTACCTAAAGCGCAAAGGAATTCCATAAACGACAGAGGGCAAACATGTAGCGACGTCACACGACCCACCGGCATGCCCACCTGTTCCAATGCGAAGTCAATAAGAGACCCAGCGGCAATTACGTGCAGTTTGGGCATTTCCTCATAAAAATAACGAAGAGAAGTGATCGCTTTAGGTACAGCTTGTATTTCATCCAAGAACAACAGTGTTTCGCCAGGAATGATCGCCTGTCCGGTCAGAAGCCCCAGCTCTCGGATTATCCTCTCCGGATCTAGATCCGGTTCGAAGATTGTAGTGGCGCGTTGGTTCCGTTCTAAATTTACTTCAACGCAGTTCTGGTAGCTCGCCCCTAGTTGCCGTGCTGCATGGGTTTTGCCAACCTGGCGTGCTCCGCGAAGCAATAAGGACTTACGTCTTGGACTGGACTTCCAATCCTCTAAATAGTAGTTTATAAGTCGTCTCATGGCATCGCGTCCTCTGCTGAGAGTTCAGTTTGACGCATTGTAACACATAAATGGCTGAAAATCCAAGCATATTTATATGTAAATGGTTAAAAATCCAACATAAAGATGAAAGAATTTGGCTGAAAATCTACTGTCGTCTGACGCAGTCACGGTAAATGGATGTATTCAGCATTCTCAAATAGAGAACGTTATGAATATCAAAAGCCTAGCAAGGTTTGCTAGGTTTTTATAACCTTTGTCAAGGTAGATGGAGGTGGAGAGACAAGTTCAGAACTTTTGATTGGGGAAAAATTCTTGAAGAAGTGCTCTATTTTGCAGAAAACCGAGATTGTGCGATTTTAGAGCTTGTCAATTTTTAAGTATTTTGTTAAAAATTGGAGCATGGCAAAATTAACAGAAAATCCATTTAAATTTGGTAATCCAGTTCGTGGAGATTACTACTTTCCCCGTCCTGAGTTGACCAATACAGTTCGCCAGTTTTTGTCGAATCACATCCATGTTGTGTTAATGGGGCCTCGAAGATTTGGAAAGACCTCGTTCGTATTTAACTTGTTTGAGCATTTGGAAAATGAGGGTTATGTTTGTCTTTTAGTGGATATCTTTAATGTCACATCTCATCGCGATTTCCTTCATCAATTTCTGAGAGCTCTAAGGAAAAAGCAAAGTCTTACAAACAGACTGAAGAATTGGTGGAAAAAAATGGGTCGTTTAAAGCCGCAGCTCAATTTAGTTATTGACCCCCTAACCGGAAGGCCTAATCCAAGTTTGGGATTAAGTTTAGGTCAATTAAATGATGAAGAGGTTAGGGCTGCAATTCAAGACTTGCTTGATGAATTGACAAATTTAGGGAATAAGGTTGTTGTAGCATTAGACGAGTTTCAGCAGATATCACAACTTGAGGACAAGGGTTGGCTTGAGGCAACGGTTCGTATTCATTTCCAAAAGTTACCCAATGTTTCTTTTCTTTTTACGGGTTCTAGGAAAGGGTTAATTTCAGAAATGTTAAATGACCCATCTCGTCCCTTATATCGCTCGTGCCAAATAATTGAATTCCCTTCGTTTGGGGCCAACTTTTCCGATTGGGTCATTTCACGTTTCAAAATGGTTGGGGTTAAGTGCAGCAAAAAAGCTGTTAATCATCTAAGAGAATTAGTGCAGGATACACCAAACTATGTTCAGATGGTTTGCTTTCATTTAGTTGCCTTGGCAAGAACGAAAGTAGATGTTACTGATGTAGAAGAAGTGCTTGATACGGTTGCAAGGCAAAATGCTTATGCTTACCAGACTCTTTTAAATTCTCTTACTTTGGCACAGCAAAGGGCATTAAGGCTAGCTGCCAATGAAAAACAATCACTTTTTCAAAAGGAGTCGCTTGTTAAGTATGAAATATCAAGCGCACCAGCCCTTCATAATTCAATCAAGGCTTTGAAAATTAAGGGAATATTAGATGAAGAGGGGAACAACAAAGGGGAGAGGTGCTATTTGATGACCCTCTCTTTGCTTACTGGTTAAGGATAAGTTTTCCTATGTAAAAAAGCCTATCAATTTGACAGGCTTTTACAATGTTTAGCAACGTTGGAGGTGGAGAGACGCGTTCAGAACTTTTAAGTGGGAAAACTCACTTATAATCAAAATCTTAAGATTTAGAGGAATTCGATGAATGGATAGTTTATTTTCAGAAAAACCATTCCAGTTGGAGAGACGTAAATTGGGAAGAAATGGCCCCCAAGTCTCTATGATTGGGTTAGGCTGTATGGGCATGTCAGAATTTTATGGCCCGAGAAATATACCTGATAGCATAGCAACGTTGAGTAGAGCCTTAGAATTGGGGTGTAATTTTTTTGATACTGCTGCGATATACGGATTCGGACACAATGAGCGATTGCTCGGTACATTTTTGTGTGGAATCTCAAGAGAGACCTATTTCCTTGCGACAAAATGTGGCATAAGGAGAGATCCAGGGGATTTGCTTAAACGAGTTATAGATAACAGTCCTGAGCATATTAAAGAAAGCTGTAGAGATAGTTTGATGCGTCTAGGGATTGGTTATATAGATTTATTTTATCTTCATCGTATTGCTCGTGATGGAGCAAATATTGAAGCTAGCATGCAAGTTATGGCTGAATTACTAGCAGAAGGCAAAATTCGTTATGTTGGTCTCTCAGAAGCTAGTAAAGAAATTATAGAAAGAGCCAATAGCGCTTTATTGCGATTCACTGAAGGGAGACATCACATTGCTGCTGTACAGACCGAGTATTCCTTAATGAGTCGCACACCGGAAATTGATGGAACCATGCAAGCGTGCCAAGAGCTAGGGATAGCTTTTGTGCCATATGCACCTCTTGGACGTCAATATCTTACTGCTTTGGGTAGGACATCTGATTTCTATAATGAGGGTGATTGTAGAAAAATATTACCGCGTTTTCAAAGAGAGCACACGGAAAGGAATCAGAGAATTGTTCAACAAATTGTGGAAATGGCTGCTGAAAAAGCATGTACTCCAGCTCAACTTTGCTTGGCATGGGTATTAGCGCAGGGAGACAACATTATTCCGATTCCAGGCACTAAACATGTTGAATATTTAGAAGAAAATTTATTAGCAACAAGGCTTAAGTTAACGGCTGAAGATTTGAGCAAATTAGATGAAACTGCACCAATAGGTTCATTTTCAGGTACAAGATATCCTGAGCGATTAATGCGATCTAATAATTTGAAAACCGAGGAAGAAGTTATTAAAGAACATGCTAGGAAAGGACTTAAATGATTTTTAGAGACAAAACTATCATATTTTAGGGTTCGATTTAGTATGGAATCTTGGATCAAAAATCCATTTTATTTGAGAACGCCTACATTGGACTCATTTATTCTAAAATATTTTGAAAGCCTCATAGAAAATGGGAGTCCAGAGGGTCATTGACCCTTCGGTGGGGGCGAAGTGGGCAAAGCCCCCTAAATGGAGGTGGAGAGACGCTATTCAGAACTTTTGATTGGACAAGTATGGATAAAATACTTTCTTTTAAGCGTCTAAAAACCAATGTCCTTTCGTTCAATATGAATATTTCCAAGCGAATAAGTTGAATAGATTATGGATAAAAATTAACATAAGTATAGCTAGTTACAGAAAAAAATATCCATTATGGCCAGAAAGAAGAATCAACATATTCGAAATGAGGCACTTAAAGTGTTTCATAATCACGGAGGAGTTCTAAAAGCCTCCGAAGCTATCAAAAAGGGTATTCATCCCCGGATTCTTTATCAATTGAGAGACGAGGGGAATATAGAACTAATTGCCAAAGTTCTCTATGCACTTCCTGGATTACCGGGGATTAACCAACCTGATTTTGTGGCAATAGCTAAAAAGGTTCCTAATGGAATTATTTGTCTCGTATCAGCACTTTATTTTCATGAACTGACTATTCAAATTCCACGATGGATAGATGTTGCCGTCAGGCAAAGTTGCCATCCACCATTAATTGCTTATCCCCCTGTCCAATTCCATTGGTTTTCAGATGCCTATTTTGACAAAGGTGTTGAACAGCATGATATTGGAGGATTGCTGATTAATATTTACTCTGAAGAGAAGTCTATTGTGGACTGTTTTAGGCTTCGCAAAAAGGTAGGTGTCGATGTAGCATTGGAAGCCTTAAGGACTTATTGGAAAAAAGGGAATGCAAAAATGGATCTTCTTCAGTACCTTGCTAAATCTTCACGAGTTCTTCAAATCATGACACCTTATATTGAGGCGGTAATGCATGAGCAGTCCTAATGTTGCTGACCCGTCAATTCCAATAAGAACCCGACTCCTAAATTTCGCTAGAGAAAAGCAACGCCCATTCAATGAGTTACTTCAGTACTATGGAATGGAACGTTTTTTGTATCGTCTGAGTCGATCGCAGCACAACAATCGTTTCGTGTTAAAAGGAGCTTTGCTTTTTCATGTGTGGGATATTTTAGAGTCTCGTGCCACTCGCGATATTGATTTATTGGCGATGGCTGATAATTCAAGCAGTCATTTGAAACAGCTTGTATGTGAAATTTGTGATCTGGACCTTGATAGTCAAGATGGAGTGGTTTTTGACTCTCATACAGTTGCAGCAGAGGTAATGCAGATTCAACGAGAGTATGAAGGCATTCGGGTCACATTTAAGGCTAGGTTAGAAGGAGAGAAAAATACAATACCTATGCAGATTGATTTTGGATTTGGCGATTTGGTAACACCGCATCCAGAACCAATTATTTATCCAACCTTATTGGATTTACCCTTACCAATATTAACTGGATATCCTGTTGAAACGGTTATTGCAGAAAAACTTCATACCATGGTTGAAAAAGGCGTACTCAACAGTCGGGTGAAAGACTTTCATGATGTGTGGCTATTGCTACGATGGGGACACTTTAATGACAAGGTGCTTGAAGAAGCAATAAGCCGTACGTTTGGGCGACGAGGAATGATTTTAGATTGGGAACGAGTGTTTCACGCGATTGATCTTTATGGTGACTCAAAAGAGTCACAGATATTCTGGGAACGTTATCGACGAAAGGGCGGTTATGAAACGATACCTAAAAATATTGCACTGATCTGCGATGATATTAATTTATACTTGAAGCAACGATATGATTTGCTGCCAAGAAACAGAAATAATGCGTAAGCGTATTCATTCGTTATCGGTCAGATCGATAAAAGAGTCTGTCATTTTTTAAAAGAGCCATTCCTGCTGTGAATGTGTTTCCTGGAATGAAGTGGTGGTGGAGATAAACGGAGATTGTGAGGCGTTAATAGCCTTAGCTATTGACAACGAACAAGATACGTTTAGGTCCCCATCACTTCAGACCCAGGGAATATAGACACAGCGGGAATGGCTCAAAAAGAAGACATTGTGATAAATCGATCTTGTTGTTATGTTGACTCTTTTCTTCAACAGGAACCAAAGGAAAAGGTGATGGAGTCATCAATCAAGTATCTAAAAATGTATCTGTTTGTTGTTGTTTTAGCAGCAACGCATTTTTTAGAAGGAATCCACCGTCAAGAGGAACCAGGGGGCATTAAAAATATAAACTATATTTTTAATTTTTCTGGTCAAGAGATTTCTGGCGACATTCAATACCCTTCAGATTCAATGCATTTCGTATATGCTTTTGAAGGCGATTGGACGCCTTTTGAGATGCTTTCTGGGCTGATGCGTGAGGCACATCTTTTCTCTCTCCATGATTCTATTGAGAGTGGGAAGAATAAAGAAATGACGGTTCAATATTTCAGTCAAGCTTTGGGTCTTTGTTTTGAGGGACGCATGCTTTACGCTGCGTCGGGAGAAAAGCTGGAAGAAAAGGTCCTGTGCAGCCACCAAGCCTCATTTTTTGATGATGAGGAAAGTGTTTTTGTTATCCCCAATGAGGAGATGGATTGTCCAATGACTATTACTTTTCTTTTTGATGGAGGGAAAATGGTCGAAATGGATGTACAACAAATCACAGAAATGGGGGAGGATCCCGCCTCTTGTTTTCAAGAAATTCTTATATCTAATCTTCTTCCGCTTGCTGCTGAGCACCTCCCTTTTGGCCAAGGGATATGTGAGCAAGAATACCAAAGTTTCTTGCGGGATAGAAAGTGCGGATTTTGGGGAGATGTTTGGACAGATGTTTACGAAGGGACCTGTGCTTTTGGAAGAAAAGCTTGGGAGTGGATTAAAGAGAATAAAGACAAAGTGGTTAGATGGTTCGGAGAGGTTATAGCAAAAGAAGATCCCAAGGATAAAAAGAACAAGAATACTAAGGAAAAGTAGAGAACATCTTGTTCCAGTTCGCTTGTTTCTTTTTCCTTTTAAGTATGGCTTTGTTCGAACCTTGTGTCGAAGCCAATCAGACGTTGATAGCGAATTTCAAAAGTCGCTATGGACATTATAAGACTAAACAAGGTGGGCAATCGGAAGGATACTGTGGTATCTCCCGACTCTACTGGAAGGATGTGCAAATCCAATCCTTGGCTTGGGATTGGATTGCCCATTGGTTGGGACGGGGGTATTTTCGTTCTCAAATTGAGCTGGGAGGGGTCACGCACGCTTTTGTTCGCGATGTGGATCATTATTATCCAGATAGCTCACTGGAAGAGTTGCTCCCTCTTTGTGAATCGCACCATCCTGCAGGAGATGGCGAGTTTATTTCAGTGCTTGGGAGTGTGGGATATTCGTTTTGTTTTCCTCGAATTCGTTTTTCTATCTCTCCTAATATGGGATATTTATATCGGCAACTCCGCTTTGTCGCAACGGGAGGTAAACGGATCTCTTTGTTTGGAAAGAATCCTCCCGATCTAATGCGGGACGAGCTATACATCGCTCTCGATTCCTTTGTTTGTAATCGATGGTATAGCCCTTTTGTAGTTCGATTTGGTGTGGAATCCTGGATCCAAAATCCATTTTATGGGAAGGGCTGACTTGCATCTTTTTCTCTTAAAAGAGACATCTTATTGGAATTTGCGACCCTTTCGTCTTACATACCGTTCGATTGGGGTAGCCATTTCCGTTGAATTAAATATTTTATTTTCCATCAATGAACATTGCTCGTTAGGGCTGCAGATCGGTCATGAGCGGTGGGAGAGCATGGAGCCCCCAATGACGTATACCTTTGTCGAAGAGGGGGGAGCTGTCACCGAGATTGAGAGCCCCTATACGAGGTGCTCATTTGAGAACGCCTACATTGGACTCATTTATTCTAAAATATTTTGATCCGTACAGAGATCATCGATAGACAAATTATTTTTAAGCAAACAAGTTAGCTCTTATAGGGCAGAGCCCCCTAAATGGAGGTGTTCAAGATTGTGCGGTATTTCCGCGTATCAACACAATCTCTTGAAAGAATTTGTCATTATTTTGAGGGAAAATGTTGTTTACATCATCATTTTTTTGGGTTTATAACGATTTTGAGGATTGTTCACGTTTTCTATGTACATTCTAGAAATGGAGTCATTTTAGGGGAAATCTAAGTAATAATCATTATTATTATGTAGACAACCCTAAAAATCAACGTTTTGATTGAAAAATAATTGATTTTGGGATATTTTGCTGAAAAGTGATGAAAACCTGGAGAAAGCAGTTGTGTGGGAACTTGATATTCCGAACGAGTCTAAACCAATAGGTTACCGCTTTCTTTACGAGCATTTTCGACTACAAGTGATCAGTCATTATCGCTGGTCCTACACCGGTCCTGGCTGGGAATCCAAAGAGTTTAAATATGAACATAGCGATGTTCAGCTACGTCTATATCCTAAATCGTATGAGGTTGAATCAGATCCTATTAAGCATATGGAGTTTGCTTTAAAACACGAAGGTCTTAACCTAAATATTATCAAACAGTCCCTTAGGTATATCGGGCCCGAGAAGGTATGTGAATACGTAAAATCCTCTCCGACAGGAAAGTATTCTAGAAAAATTTGGTTTCTATATGAATTTCTATTGGAAGATATTCTTCCGATTAACGATGTTGGACGAGGTTCGTATGTTTGCTTGGTGAATCCGGATGACTACTACTGCGGAAAAGACATAAAAGTCCTAGGCATCGGGTGACTAACAACTTGCTTGGGAATCGCCTTTTTTGCACCTTTGGTTAGAAAGTTCGGCAAGACTGACTCAGCTTGGAGAACGGAACTTGTCGGAAGTAGCGAGGAACATCACCAAGCAGTATGATGAAGCCACTCTTGCAAGAGCTGTCAGGTATTTGTACACCAAAGAAACGATCGCCAGCTGGGAGATAGAAAGAGAAAAACCAGATAAAGCTAAAGCGGCTCGTTTTGTAGCATTATTACAAAGAGATTATTCTCGAGATCAGCTGACAAAAAATATGTTGGTGTCGATCCAGCAAGAGATAGTAGATGATCATTTTTCTTTAGATGATTAGAGGTCGTTTCAAAACTATGTTGGAGAAGAGCCTCAGCCGGGAGAAGTCCTTGTTCATTACATAGCTCCCCGGCCAGACGATCTCCCTGATTTAATGGATGGACTGCTTCAATGCGCTAGTCGGATGTTCGCTTCGCAGATTGACCCGGTTATTATTGCTGCTATTGTTTCATTCGGTTTCGTATTTATGCATCCCTTTGAGGATGGTAATGGAAGACTTCCCACTGGTTTCTGATTCAATACACGCTGTCAAAGCTTGGTTTTACGCCCCAAGTTGAAGCCAGTATTTCCGATATCTGCTGTAACTTTTTACGAAGAAAGGGATTATGACAGGGTACTCGAGTCTTTCTCGCAGTCACCATCTGAACTGGTCGAAGACTATGAAGTCAACGAACTTGGTGAAATGACTGTAAAAAGTGAAACAGGGGATTTCTATCGATACATAGACTTTACCCCGATAGCGGAATTTTTATATCAATGTGTTGATCGGACTGTACAGACAGATCTAGAAAATGAGTTGGACTTCTTAAGCAGGTATGATGTGATTAAGCGTCAGCTTAAAGAAGTTGTAGATATGCCCGATAGAAGAATTGACTTGTTTATTAAGTGCGTGCGTCAAAATAATGGCAGTCTTTCAACTCGAAAACGCAGTTCTTGGTTTAAGATGCTCAATGAAGCCGAGGTTAATCAGATGGAAAACGTAATCAGAAAAAACACTCGTTAGCATCGCGCTTCGAAAGCATAACAACACGATCGATTTATCACAACGTCTTCTTTTTAAAAAATGACAGACTCTTTTATCGATCTGACCGATAACGAATTAACCATTCATGTAGCTCCTCTGAGGTAATCCCTAATCCAGCAATCCTGCTTTGGTCCATTTGTTCAAGATCTTCAATCACATCATCAATAAAAGCTTGTCGATTTTCTTGCGGAACGCTTTTTTGAGCTTCTTTAAAAATGAGGCCCATCATTTCCCCACGTATCGCTTTATATTTGATGACATCTCTCACAACAGCTTTTCTCTGCTGTCGATACCGCACACGCACTTCATCAAAGCCCATCGCCTTGATAGTGGAGTCGTAAGCAGCACAGGTGCGTAGGTAAGAATAGACGTATAAATCCACCAGCGGTCTCACATCCTGCAACTCATAGATGGCGATCATAGCCGACATGTAATCGTCGACGCAGACATCACTAAATGCCAGCGGTACAAGATTCCCTTGGATCAACGAAATGTTTGCAGCCAGCCGAGCGGTTCTCTTGTTGACATCAGCAAACGCCTGCAGGTAGCTGATATGAACCAGAAGAAAGATGCTCTGCTCATAAGGATCCTTGATCGCGACGGCCTTGGTAGCAATCTTCTCCAATTGCTGCTCAAGTCTTTTTGGGTATTCAAAGGGAATATAGGTTGACCCTCCAATACGTACAGCATGTTTCCGAACCTTGCCCGCCTCCGTTGGCTCAAGAAGACCATCAGAAAGGAGATAGTGCAGTGTGCATATGACGTTGCGGCTGATTTTTAGTTTCGGCGAGTTATCGACAAGGTAGCGAATAGCCTCTTTGTGATTCAGGATCATTGCCTTCTCTTCATCGAGCTTTCCTTCGGCGGTATTACCGTGAAGAAGTAGACGTTCGGTATCGAGAAGGGAGTAGGTGTTGCCTTCAAGACGGGAGGAGTTGTACGAAAGGTCAATGATGAGACTATTGAAGATTTGGTGCATGTATGTGCCAGCAGGATCCTGTCCATTGGCACGCTCACCCGATGCGCGCAGTTGCTTTTGCAAAACTTCTGGTAAATAGTAGCTAGAGTTTGGTTGATAGCTATCGAACCAATCGTCTGCATATGCGACCGCCTGCCGCTCGAATAAAGGTTTCTTAACCTCCTGAACAGCTTTCAAGCTGGCGGAACTAAAACAGCTACTCACCTCATTGGTCATTTCTTCAGATCGACCAATCGCAAGGTACTTGGTCCCTCGCTTCTGCCCAATTTTTTTAACCGCCCCCTCCTCAACCAAGAGACTCAGCCATCGTCTGACCGATCGTTCTTTAAATCCCTCGCCCAACTGGAGCATGAGCTCCGGCAAACTGATTGGCTCGGATTCCAGACCTAACTGCCTTAATACGGCCATTTTATTGTCACGCAAGCTCATTACGGCCACTTTCATCCTCTAATACGGCCATTTTAGCAGAAATACGGCCAATTTTCAAGCTATTTTGGCCGTATTTGAGTGAAAAATGGCCGTATTCATTGAGATACGGCCAGCTTTTGGACATTTGAGCTCAATCAAAAGTTCTGAACTCGTCTCTCCACCTCCAACGTTACCAAACATTACAAAAGCCTGTCATGTTGTGTCCTTCCGCCTACATTTCTATCCCTTGAGCGAGTTTTTTGGAATAAACGCGATGTGCGATAGGGCCGGCGTTTGAAAAGCGATAGCAGGGCCATCGCACTCCACATTGCAACCCATTTAGGTGCTTCAGGGAAGATGTGTGGAATTACAAGGGCAGGGCCTTCGCACTCCACATGATACATGAAAATTCGCACATCGCGTGGATTGATTCCAAAAAATCTGGCTGGAGGGGTAGGAATGTAGGCTTCCCCGAATCTTCTCAAATTAATAAGTGATTAACCACTTTAATCAGAATGAATTTTCATTTGTAAATTCCCCAAAAGAAAAATTCTGACCATTATGTGTTTATTAAAACAAAAAAGCCCGTCAAAAATGACAGGCTTTTGTAATGTTTAGTAACGTTGGAGGTGGAGAGACAAGTTCAGAACTTTTCATTGGGGGAATTGTCGGGTTTGCTACAATCGTTTGAAAATAAAACAGCAAGATTGGTCAGTTAAAATGAAGTTTTATATTGCTACATCTCTTTCAAATTGGGTATCCCATAATAAAGTTCGGGATGCGCTTACAGCCTTTGAACATGAAATCTCTTACGATTGGACTTTGCATGGAAGTGTGAAATCAGTGAGTAAGGAGCGTTTAAGAGAAGTTGCCATTCAAGAGTTACGTGGAGTTTCTGAAGCAGATTTTCTCATGGTCTTGCTACCTGGAGGTCATGGAACACATCTTGAACTTGGATTTGGTATTGCGAATCAAAAGAAAGTTTTTCTCCATTGTGAAGATTCTTTATTATTTGAATTAGGTCCCCAAACAAATGCGTTTTATCATCACCCTAATGTTACATGTTTATCGTGTCCTCTAGATGACCTGGCTTCTTTAGTGAATTCTTCACTCCTAGTTTGTCAAGATGGGTGAAATTCATAGGGTTTTAATTATAAGGAGCATTAAGGATGCAGGTGAATGATTTAAGTTCGGATATTCAACTTATCCTGGTGTGGTGATGATGAAATCGAATGGGTAAATGAAGAGTATAAAAAAATAGATTTTAAGCTTTCAAGTTTGAAAAACTGACTGAATAGCTCTTTGCCTCCTACAAAGGAGTATATGCGGGTCTTGGTAGATTGTGTCAAGTTGAAGACACAGTTTATGAACTTGGAGGTATGCATGTTCCTCCAAATTATCGAGGATTAGGATAGCAAGAAAGATTGTACAATTCCTTCTTGAAAGCAAAATGTTCTGGTTTCTACAGTTTACTGTCTTCCATTTGCCTACCTTCAGGACTTTTACGAGAGTGAAGGGTTTCAAGAGATTTCAAAGAAGCTATCACCGAAGTCCCTAAAGAAGTTTTAGAAAAGCACCATTGGTGTAACGAAACCTATCCTCATAAAGTGCTTCTTTTAAAACTAAAATGATGAATTCTAATAGTTAGAAGCTATGTAAGCGTCAGGCGAGCCCATCTTTTTCTGCGAAAATATTGTGATATTCTTGCCTCCATAAAACAGAATTCGGAGGTTTTATCTCTTTGTCTCAGGTTCTTTTGATTCGCTGGTGGCGATTGTCTGCTTGTAGAGAGAGGTTGAAGTGATGTTGGAAAGGGCTAATTTCAGCCTATCACTCAGACTGAGGTGGGCCCTTTGTCAAGACCAAAAACCGAGAAAATTAAGCTTATAGCGGTTGTTATTGTTTTCTCCATTGTAGTTCCCTTTGTGTAAAGGGTTCTTGCCCCGAAGGGGTCACCCCCCCCTCCCTCCCCCATGGGGGAGGGAGGGGGGGGGTTAATTAAATTTTTTGTTGTACACCTCTCCGGGTGTCTTGTATCCTAGCCCCTGATGAGGCCTCTCCTCATTGTAGTATCCAAAATATTCTTCTAGCCGTCATTTGTCACCCGAAATTTTTAATTTTGATTTTCTGAGAAAATTTGCTAAATTCTTTGCCTATGTAATTAGCAACAACAAATATTGATCATTTAGGTCTTATCGCAGGAATGTGTGATGAAATTGGTCTTGTTAAGCAGATTGAGAAGGCTTGTGGAGACCAGGATCCAAATGCCAAAAAACCTATCCTTCGGACAGTGTGTCAAATGCATGATTATGAATGGACTAGGTTTTGTCGGAAGAACATTATATCTTATACTCAGAATACTTCGAGGAGAAACTGGTAGAGCATCTTATCGGATGCAGATACTTCCCCAGAACAAGTCGACAACAATGTGTTTGGAAGGAACCTGGACAAGCTTTTTTATTTGGGGGTCACAGATCTTTTCAGCACAATATCTCTGCAAGCTGTTAATACTCTAGGAATCAACACCAAAAGCCTCGATCTTGACTCGACGAGTTTTCATGTTGATGGTGAGTATAACAGCGAGCTGGAACAAGATGACTACAGCAGAATTGCAACGTCGAGATATAGCAGTGGCAGATCACAGACCCGAGCCGACCAAGCTGTTCTTCAAGCATCATGCCCAATGAAGGAAATATCTCTCGTTATGAAATGAAGAAATACCGTGATGAAACATGCGCTGAAACGGTTGTAAAGCATACATCCAGCTTCAATCTCCGCAGTGAAAACCGTTAAAGAGGGGGAGATAAGGGTCTTTATATACCTTCTCCTATTTCGGTTTTGTATGACTCGTGACTCTTTATTTTGTAACACGAGTGCTGAGTCAGGTCAGGAGAGAAAAGTGGATTGAAGAAAGCATGTCAACGCAAAGATGAATGGATTACTGGCGCGAAGGCTACAGAAGGGCATTGGGAAATCAATGGTTCTCAATGAGATCAGTATTAACTGTGGATAGTGATTTTCAGTGAGAAAAAATATCAGAGAGATGTTGAAGATTTTAGAAAGAAACTTTCTTAAAGGAAATGAAAAGGAGCTGAAAATACTTTGAGAAGCAATTGAGAAAAATTTTTGTAAAACCAACAAGATGCTGAAACCAGCTAAGAGCATTCATTAAAAAAATATACCATGCTTATCAATCAATGATTTTGTGATTTCAGAAGTACGGAAACATCTAGTTTCTGGACGCCCTAAAAATGGACAGATTCCTCAAGTTGTAGGTTACCAAATTCAAGGGGTACCTTGCACAAGTTTGGCTACCTTGAAGGAGCTAGAGCAACGAAAGGGATTTTTCGTTTTAGCCACAAATGATATGGATAAAAAAAGCTTTCCAATGTTGGAGGTTCTTCAAACATATAAATCTCAGCAAAGCGTTGAGCGGGGATTCCGATTTTTAAAGAGTCCTGACTTTCTTGTTTCTTCATTATTTTTGAAAAAACCAGAGCGGATAGAAGCTTTACTTATGGTTATGACGCTTTGCCTTTTAGTCTATGCAGCAGTAGAACACAGGGTTAGAACCCGACTTAAAGAAGAAGAGGAGTTTTTCCCGAATCAACTCAAAAAACCAGCCCAGAACCCAACCTCAAGGTGGATTTTCTTTTGTTTTTTAGGTTTACATGTAGTTTTTATAAATGGGAAAAAGCACTCAGTCACGAACCTTAAGGAACGACATCGGATAATCTTACACTGTCTGGGCCCCCCATATCAGCGATTGTATTATTCTGAAATGTGGTGACAAATGACGGTT
>CALOCV010000002.1:0-4776 GCA_942491955.1 Parachlamydiales bacterium | reverse complement strand
GCGAGCATCTTCAACGGATTCGTGTCCACAACAGCTTTTTGTTTCCGTTGAACATGAAACGGCTTCTGCTTCGGCTCCTTTCCACAAGCGCATGGTCATCCCAACGCAGCGATACCCTTTATCGTGCATGAGTTTGGCACAAACGGAGGAATCGACACCTCCTGACATAGCAATGACGACGGTTTCTTTTTCCATAGAATAAAGACAAAATAAAAAAAAACCGGAGATAACCCGTGACATAACCGATACTCTTAAGGCTGCTCCATTCCTGGCCTGACCTGGTTCGAGCCGTTCTATTTCAAGGGGTCCCCGGTGAAGGAAACATTTTAGTACAATTTGAAATATTTTACAAAGGCAAAACTATTCCCAAACTTGCCGTTTGGTTTTCCGGTAACGGGGAATCTCCTCCTCTTCTATCGAAGGAAGAATGGTCCTTGGTTTGGCGAGAAGAATGATGTGACTGATTCCCCGTAAGTGGAAAAAATTTTTTGTGATTTTTTCCAAAAAAAGAAGCGTTTTTCGGCTTTGTTTTATCCAATTAAGAAAAGGGGAGAAAATGTGTGCGATGCACCACCAAAATCCTGCTAGGGGAAGGTGACTATTCAACTCCCACCACCATCGAGCCAATCCTCGCCTTTTTTCCTTCTCCTCTCTATAGAAATCGGTCTCTTTCCACCCCCTTACCCATCGTTTTGGAGCTCCTAGAAAATCACAAAAATTAAGAAAAATAGAATTGTAACTATATTTTGAATCAACCATTTCCCAATCCGTTTGCACAAGATCAAGAAGTTTTTCCAACGGATGCTCCGTAGTAAAATCGATCGGTGTAGAAAAAAGAAGCCACCCTTTCTTTTTTGCAATGCGGTGAAGCTCAGAAAAAAAAAGGCGGTGCTCAGAGGGAGGAAGTTCGGCAAGGAGATCCAATGCGATAACAAGATCATACGTGTCATCGGCAAGACGACTCGAAGGAAGATAATCTTGATGACAAGGAATGGTTGTATCCGATAGGTTGTTAAGGGCGACCGAAGAGATATCAACGGCTTCTATGCGTCCTCCTTGACTAGCAATACGACGCGAAAACAGACCTTTGCCCGATCCTAAATCGACAGCCATCAGGTCTTTTAGAACGATATGCTGGTGTAAAAAATTCCAACTCCGCTCTATCCGCTCCCGTTCCCTAGCATTCCGTTCTGGATTGAACATTTCCGGGTTATGTTTCCACAACTGTTCATAATGTGCCATGGCCTCTTCTCGGCGAGATCGCTTTATAGGTTGAGGTGCTAAGGGAAGTGCGTTCTTATTCATTGCAACAGCTCTTCTGTGGAAATAGTAGGAATTTCGGTTTGCAGGTTCCCTTGAATGAAGAGTCGAAACCAAATCTCTAGAATGAGGATTGCCCACAAAAATGGGAAAGCTTGTTCTCGATTTGCTGGTGTGCGTAACTGCTCCATGAGCCATTTTTCATCAATGATTCCTGTCTCAACGAGAATGCCTCTTTGTAATTGTGAAAATAGCGAAGAGAGCGGTTCTTGCGAGGCCCAGTTGCGAAGAAAAGTGGGCCGAATCCTCTTGGGACGGTCGACAACAGAAGAGGGAAATACATTGCGCAAGATTTGCTTTAACCATTTTCCTGTCTCTTGTTCTTTAAGAAAATTGGGAGTCGGTACGGAGGCAAGAAATTCGACAATGGTTCGATCAATAAAGGGGGCTTCCCAATGCAAACCATGTGCGCCTGTCAGTCGTTCATACTGGAGCATATAACAATCAGCAAGTCGGGTTTTGACATCAAAATAAAGAAATGTGGAAAGGGTAGTAGGTAGGCGGTTTAAATGGTAAAATTTATTTAAAAAAACACGTGGATTGAATAAGTGTGCCAGGTCGGGCGCTGCTTGTTGTAACAAGGAAATAGGAAAAAGGGCATTTTGTTGTAAATAGAGATATTGCCACGGGTTTGTTTGTAATTGCCTTGTCCAGGCAAATGCATCTCCACGATTCATCCACGCCACAAGCGGGAGAAGATATTGCCGAATCGATAAGCCCATTGCTTGTTGCCATCGGTCGAATAAAGAGGGCTTCTGTTCTGCTAATGCATAGCGGGTATGACCGGCAAGAAGCTCATCACTGCCCATTCCAGAAAATACATTGCTCGTGTTCTTTGCCGCTTCGAGAGCGAGTGTCCATGTTGCAATGATATTAGGGTCGGCAAAGGTTCATCTAGGAACCATAGAATTTGCGGAAGAGATTGAAGAGCGTTTGAGAGATTTAATGTTTTTATATGATGTTCAATTTGTAAAGTTTCAGTAACCATTTTAGCTGTAGTAAGATCAGATTCATTCTCCCCTTCGAAAATCGCTGTATAAGCAGACAAAGAACGAGAATTGGCTTGCTTGATGTAGTGGGCAATGCTGGCCGAACCAAGACCTCCAGAAATAAAACATCCAACCGATTCCTCTTCCGGTAGTCTTTTCACAACCGATTCTCTTAAATAATGATCCAGTTGCTGAGGAATTTCTTTCTCTGAGAGAAGCGTTTTTTTCTCAAAATAAGAACTCAACGACCAAAAGGGAAGAATGGTCAGCGATCGATCGGCACGGAATTCAAGGTAATACCCTGGAAGGAGACGATTGACATGATCAAGTAGGGTCATATCTTGCGGCAAATAACCAAAAAAGAGATAGGCGGCGAGAGACTCAGGTGCTGGAGTTGGAGGGAGAAGTCCTGAGGCTAGTAGAGCTTTGCATTCTGTTGCAAACAAGAGATGATCTTGATGCAAACTCCAAAAAAGAGGCTTTTTTCCCAAAGGATCGCGGGCGAGAAGAATTTTCCGTTTTTCATATTCGCAAATAAAAAGAGCGAATTCTCCTTCCAATTTTTTTAAAAATTCCTTTCCCCAAAATTGATACGCATGGATCAATACTTCTGCTGTTGTATTCGATGTAAAATGGTAGCCATTTTCTTCGAGCGTTTTCTGTAGTGTGTTTTTATTATAAATTTTTCCTTCAAAAGCGAGGAGAGTATGGCTCTTACTATCATGAAAATGGGAGCAGTTGCTACATCCTACTTCGATGTTGTGAAAAGCGATGGTATTTTCTTCTTTACAGCCTCGATGAGCCATAGCAGTGAGCATCTGTAAAACGATCTCTCCCATACCTATAGTATGGGGAAATACAATCCCAGCAAAAGTTCCCATAATTGCAGGTTATACCAAACGAAATAAATAAACACGCAAATTGATCTCCATCTTTTTTTACAAAATCTGTTTTTCTATCTTGCAAACCCCCAAGAATTTTCTGTGATCTCCAAAACAAGTTTCGTAAAAAAATCTTGAATCCAATTTGTGTATTAGAGAGAAATCGGTTAACCTTCAAGGGAGGATATCATGGAAAATTTTCTTTCACCAAGAGAGGGTGCCTTTATAGGAGCCATCCTCTCTCCTTTAGCCCTTTTCGTTGCCTGGCGGTTTGGTTTTTTTCTACCCATTCCGCAACAAAAAAAAAGTTGCATCACGTGGGCAGAGGTCGGTTTTGCTTTCCTTTTGTTTTATTTTTCCCAGATTTTTTTCTCCGTACTGGGTATGCATTTGGGAACGCGTTGGATGGCACCTTCTTTCGGAGTATCTCCCTTTTATTTAGGTTGGCTTCTTTGTGTTGTGGAGGCCATCACCGTTTCCCTCCTCGTGATCTTCCTTTTCACTTTAAATAAAGAGAAGCAAACATGGATCCTTTGCAGGAAAAAAGGAAAAAAAGTGGGGAGAAGTATTCTATTTGGATCGATGTGTTGGCTTGTTGCCTATCCCGCAACTCTTTTTGTGAATCAGCTGCTAGCGGGGGATTGGAAGCCTATTATCCGCATCAACGTGTCGATCAGCAAATGGTACAAAATATCGAGAAAATCCGAGATTTCCCCCTCTTACTGATCACTTTATTCCTGTTGCTGATCACGGTGGTTCCCTTTATTGAAGAGTTGGTTTTTCGCGGTTTTTTACAAAATGGCTTTGCAAAAAAATGGGCCCTTTCTGGCGCATTTCTCTCTCTTCTATGGTTTTTGCTTTTTGCCATTTTGCCTTGTCACAACAGATAGAAAATATCGAAATTCTCGTTTCCATTTTTGTTTTATCGCTCTTTTTGGGCTATTTATATGAAAGGGAAGGCAACCTTTGGGCGCCGATAGGTCTTCATGCCATGTTCAACGCTGTGACGTTTGCCGTGATTTTACGCTAGCTCCTTAATCCATTTTTGTTTATAATTTGTTTCTTTTCTTGAGCGATGGGAATATGGCTCTCCGCATGGTGCGTTATCGTATTCGGTCTTTTGGCCAGTCAGATGTCGGCCTCGTCCGAGAAAATAACGAGGACGTATGGGCAGAATGGGCCGATATCGCTTTCTATGTCTTAGCCGATGGTATGGGCGGTCACCAGGCTGGTGAGGTCGCAGCCAAAGAGAGTGTCGAAGCTCTGTGTCGACTCGTCAAAGAGGCTTTACGTCCTCATTCCAACGGAAGAGGGAAAACCCTTCTTGAAGCTCACGCAAACATTCAAAAAGCTATCCAAGAGGTCAATCACCTTATCTATAAGATGGGATCGTCGGATGAAAATTTACGAGGCATGGGGACCACTCTCTGCTGTGTCCACGTCCACGATCAAGGTCTTATATATGGACATGTTGGTGACAGTCGCATTTATCGCATGCGCGGAGGTCACTTAGAACAGATGACGAAAGACCACTCTCTTCTGTCTGAACTGCTTGATTTGGGACAGATTGATGATGGAGATGCTGA
>CALOCV010000001.1:0-15268 GCA_942491955.1 Parachlamydiales bacterium | reverse complement strand
GCGTCTATCACCACGCTCTCTTTCCCCAAGGCCAACTGCTCAAAAGCCAAGCCGAAGGATGGCTCGGTCTCTACGCCCACGATAAAGGCGTCTCCTCTTTCGTTAAATCACAAATTTTTTACAACGATTTTTGGAAAAATTTTAACGCCCTCGAAGAAGTCCATACCATCCAAGTCCCCGCCGTCCATTACGGCGGATGGTACGACACCTTCCTACAAGGAACCATTGACTCCGCTACCAATGCACCAACATAAAGGTGGAGAACAAGCAAGGAGGAAAACACAAACTCACCATCGGCCCCTGGACCCACTACTTTTGGGAAACAGAAACTTTTGGAGACTTCACCGTTCCCCAAGAAGGACGAGAACTCCCCATCGACCTCTCCATGCCACGATGGTTCGCCCACTACCTGAAAGGTGAAGAGAACGGTCTAGACCTCATTGACAGCGTCCTTTACTATGTCATGGGCCCCTTTGATGGCACCCCTTCATCAGGCAACGTCTGGAGAACAGCAGATACTTGGCCCATCCCCTCCATCAACACCCCATGGTTCCTTAACAAAGAAGGCGGCCTAACTCCCCATTTCCCATCGCAATCCCAAGAACAATCCTACCAGCACGATCCCCAAAACCCTATCCCAACCATCGGCGGAGCGAATTTATTTCTTGCATCAGGACCCAAAGACCAACGCCCCATCGAATCCCGTAACGATATCCTTCTCTTCACTAGCGAAGCTCTATCGGAAGACCTCGAAATAACGGGCCCTATCACAGCAACCATCTATTTCCGCACCGACCAATCCGATAGCGACATCGTCCTCCGCCTCTGTGATGTCTACCCCGACGGAAAAAGCATTCTTCTTGCCGATGCCACTTTTCGCCTCGACGTCATGCACCACCCCTACCAAGAAAAAAGCAAACAAGGCGAATCCTCCCTCCCCTGCACCATCGACCTCGGATCCACCAGCTTTGTCTTTGCCAAAGGACATGCCATACGCCTCTCTGTCAGCAGCTCTAACTTCCCCCGCTACGAAGTGAATCGTGGTATTGCCGTTAACGAAACATCCCATAAACCCCCTTTCATTGCCAAAAACACTCTCCATATCGGCGGAGACTTCCCCTCACAACTCCACCTCCCCATCGTCCGCCAAGGAGAACACTGGCTAGCAAAAAAAGAAAACCCACCTTCCCTCAACCTCTCATGAAAGCGGTCATCCTCGCTGCAGGAGGCGGAATGCGCATGGGAATCGATATTCCCAAAACCCTCCTCCCTCTTCCCAACAATCCATCCATCCTCCAACGGCTCCTCTCTCAACTCGCCCCCTTCCTCTCTCCACAAGAGATCATCATCGTCGTCGGATACCAACACGAAAAAATCCGCGCCGCCTTCCCACAATACCCCTTCGTCCATAACCCCTCCTACCACAAAGAAAACACAGCAAAAAGCCTCCTCCGAGCCCTCCAAACCATCGATGATGATATCCTCTGGATCAATGGCGATGTCGTTCTCAAAGATGACCTCCTCTCCCCCTTCCTCGCGCAAAACCAAACAGCCATCATGGTCTACCGCTCCCCCGACGTTGGCCCCGAAGAGGTAAAGTTTCACTCCCATAACAACACGATTACCGCCCTCTCCAAAGAGGTCTCAAACCCCGAAGGAGAATCCATCGGCGTCCAATTGTGGCAAAAAAAAAGATCTCCCCCCTCCTCAAAAACGCCCTCGCCCAAACACCCCCCAACGCCTACTTCGAAGCCGCTATCGAAACCTGTATCCAACAAGGCACCCCCATCCACGCCTTCGAAATCCAACCCAACGACGCTATAGAAGTCGACTTCCCCGAAGATCTCGAAAAAGCCAAACATCTCTTGGCGGGACCTTTTTAGGGGACCTTCGGGTAATGCCATTGCCTTAAAAAATTGTCTTGTTTTTTTGGGACTCTGCCCCACGCCCCGCTGGGGAGCGTGGCTCCCCGGACCCCTGCGGCCGCTCCGCGGCCTTACATTTGTCGTGAAGCTATGGTGTTGGTTTTGTTGCGGCTTGCTGTTGCAGTTTCATTACGCCCTTTCGATAAATATGACAATTGGATTCAAGATTTTTTTACGGAAAGTCTTTTATACCTTGTCCCCTTACCTCTTCCCACTTTAATCAATGCCCCGTTTTGAACAAGCTCATTAAGACGTCGCGTCGCCGTAGCCCTTGGTATATGAAGCGTTTTGATCACATCGGATACAGCCAATTCATCCGCCGTTATAAATAGCCTCAGAATAGGTTGAAGATCGTCAGGAGCCTGAACCACACCATCAACATCTCTTGGCAAAACACATTTTACAAAATTTTCACCATCAATGATGGTGGGTTCAGGTAATCCCCACTGTTCATAGGCCTCAAATGTGGTTAAAATCCCAGTCCCTAGTTTTTCAATATATCCCGTTTCTCGAAAAATTTTACATATGGCCATATTTCGAACATCGGTTAATCCTAGCTTCATGCTGGCAAATGGAGTGGGGAATCCTCCAGGACTAAAAATTTCAATCCGATCTTGATAAATTGCGATCTTAATAGGAGCTCTTAAATGATAATTTCGGTGAATGATGGCATTAAGGAGGAGTTCTCTGATAGCAACTTCTGGAATTTCAAAACGTTCCTCTCGGCGAGGCCCTTTTATGGTAAAAGATTTATTGATTTGACTTAATACAAATTCATAGGCGTTGGAAAACTGTTCGAAAAGAGTACCTGTACAATCTCTTGTAGCAATAGCTTCTCTTCCAGATACGCCAGAGAAATGCGTGCAGATGATCATCGCTTCAGAAAACCAGTAATCTACTTTTTTGCCAAAGAGCAGTATACCACAAACCGAAGGATATACATGAGCGTGCTCCTCACTAACCAGTTTATAAGCTTTTAAGACCTCATCCGTAATGGAAATGGGTATTTCTTGAGTTCTTTTTTTAAAAAATTTTGATAGCTTGATCAAATCTAAGTCATCAACATTTGCTTGATAAACGGGCATGATATCGAAGGAGAGACCTCGTCCCTGCCACTTTAATTCTTCGATCATATCCGAGGTGGCGCGAAGAGTACTTCGCCCAACGCGAATATAAGTGCCTCGTTCTAATCCTTCGCTTTTTTTATAATAAGGTTTATTCATACCGGATGAAACTTTTAAAACTAAAATTAATTTATCGCCTATTCTTTGTGAAAAAATTTTAGGGATGATTGGAGGTGTCGTTGTCTGATAGATAGTGTATTCAAGCCATTCCATCAATTGCATTGCTTCTTCTTCTTCGATGCCAATAATGGTACCATCGTTGTTCACTCCTAAAATCAAACGCCCTCCTGATTGGTTACAAAATCCTATCACTGTTTTAATGATCTGATCGTTTTTAGGGAGCGTGCTTTTAAATTCTAACGTATGCGATTCGGATTCGGGATATTTCATGGTTTTCTCCTGATCGGATATGAATCAATTTTGATTATTTGATTTATATTTGTCAAATACCAATAAAAATATGAATCATATGAATCAAAAAAAAAAAAAAAAAAAAACACGTCGTAAAATGTCGTATAAAAAATTAACCGAGGTGGTTCAGTCTGTAACGAGCCGCTTTTTTAATGCCTTTTTGTATGATAATCCCTTTTTCTATGAGATCAGCCAAGTCTCTTTGCAAAGACCGTCTATTTATTCCCGGACAGAAGCACGGGCACAGGCAGAGGCACGGGATTGCAGTTTCGAAAGAAGTCTATTACATAAATCAACCGCTCGACCGAAGGGAGAGGCTCATCGCACGAACGGTACGTTCGTGCGAGTGCATTCTTTTGAGAAAGCGGTAGCTTTCTCAAAAAAAAACCAGCAAGCCGTAACAAAAAAACTAACACCATATCCTCACGACAAATGTAAGGCCGCGGAGCGGCCGCGGGGGTCTGGGGAGCCACGCTCCCCAGCGGGGCGTGGGGCAGAGCCACACACACACACACACACACACACACACACACACAAAAAAAAAACGGATGTTAACTCAGTGGGTCGCGCCAGAGGGGGCGTTCGGGCAAGGACGAGCGCATTTTTGGGCGTGGAGCTTCGCAAGCTTCCCATATCTCTTTTCGGATATCGGAAAAGGATTTTTCTTCTCCGAAGGTGTAGCGATAGACGTGATCTCTGACGGGGATGAGTTCTTCTTGTCCATGGACCAAGCTTTTTTCTACGAAAGAGTAGACGTTTGGGTAGTCGTTAGGAGGGATGGTGTAGCCACATTGGAAGAGGTAGGCTTGGCGATCGGTTTTTGGTGAGAGATTATTGGGGTTGAAGAAGAGCATGGGCTTGTTGAATGCTAGGAAGTCGTAGCCGATGGAAGAGTGGTCGCCGATGTAGAGGTCGACTTGACTCAAAAGGGGATAGATGAGGGAGAAGTCATCGACAAAGGCGATATTGGGATGGTTGCGGTAAGGGTGGAGGACTTGATCCACTTCGATGGGGAAGTTCTCTTCGATGCGGGGGTGGAGTTTGATAAGGAGGTTGTACTCTTTGGGAAGGTGTTGAAGGAGAGCTTTTGCTCCAATGGGGAAGGAAGAGGAGTTTTCGCTATCGTTCCATGTAGGGGCGTAGAGAAGAAGCGGTTTTTTTTCTGGAAATCGGGAGAGGATTTGTTTCTGGATCATTGTTTCATAAAACTCTTGATTCTTTTTAAAGTAGTGGTAGCGGTAGTTACCTGTGATGACGTAGCTATTTAGCAAACCAAAAGTCCCTTCCGCTTCGAGCATGTCGATCATGTTGGGGCCATAGATGAGGGTAATATCTTCTTCGACAACGCGTTGGAGCCAAAATACTTTGTCAGAAAATCCGTGAGGACAATGCACATTGCGCACGCGTTTTTGGTATTTTTTTTCCAAAGGATCGAGGAGGGTGTAGAGCTGTTCGCGGGGCCAAAGGTCACATTGAAAGAAGACATCGTATTCTCGACAGAGAGTGTCAGGATTCACATCTTCCCAATCGACACATTTTGTCTTTAAACCGGGATAGTTGCGTTTCGCTTTCACCACGGCCTCTTGGTCTGTAAATAGGAGAGGACATCCCATGATGATGCAAACAACAGCAAGATGGTCGGTGTAGTGAGAATGAATGTTGGGATTGAGCCCAACCCCATCTAAAGGAGAAGGTATCACAATTTGCCTTGATTATATGTGAAGTTTCACTTTTTTTAGCGCTTCATGGATCAACTCGGCACGCTTATGAGGCACCTCTTCCTTTTTGGGGACCTCACTGAGTTCACTTAATAAGTGTGCGCGCCGACATCGGAAGAAAAGATCGTTTAAAGTGGACATATCGATCCCAACGACCCATCCCACATCAACACCTAACTTTAATAAACTTAGTGAATTAAGCGCTTCGATGGCATCGACCTGGTACGAATGGCTCAAAATGCCATAGGCTCGACTGACATGATCTTTCATCCACGGATCCCCCTCTTCAGCCATCTTTTTTCGTACTCTCTCTTCATTCATCGCAATCTTTGTCGTTGCCGTCCGCACCTGTGACAGGATCGTCTCTTCAGCAACCCCGATGCTTTGTGTGTTGCGCAAAACCAAAAGATCGCCGATCAACTCTTCAGGATTCCCTTGTAACCCTGTGAATGTGATGTTCTTATGCTCATATTCTTCGATAAGAGAATCAAGCTCATCTTTATATCCTAATCCAGGAATTTGAATAAATGTTTGGCAAAAAAATGCCGTCCCACATTCATGAGCATTGGAAGTCAAAAAGCCATACTTTGTCGAGTAACTCCAATGAAGCGATTTCCCAAGATCGGTTTCAATATGGATCAGCTTACCCAACGTCTCTTCAAGATTACCTTGACAATCGATAAATTGGATCTGAAGATGATCGCTCAAATTGACCGTGGCCAAAAAATCACCCTTCTCCGTCAAAAGAAAAGCCTCTCCAGTATGCGTATGGAGAAAACTCTGACTCGTTAAAAAATGTTCAACCAAAAACTCTTTCTCCAAAGGCTCCATCTCTTCCGCACGGATGGTATGGGGATGATCCTTTACATACTTCGTGCAGAAGGTATTGGAAATCAAACTCACCAACTGCTTTCGACGCTCGGTATCGAGCTTATTGGGAAAGGGATATTGCTTTACATTCCTTTGCAAACTCAGTAACGATCCTAACCAAATGGGATTGGGATTGTTCGTCCATGGCCCTTTTTTTTCCAAAAAAAGGAGCTGATTAGCTTTCTTCTTTTTCACTTTTCCCCTCCGTAAGGTCTTTGATCTGATCGCGTAACAACGCCGCCTGCTCATAATCTTCGTGCTTCAAAGACTCCTGCAAGGCTTCGTTCAACGCAGATAGACGTGAAGAAGGGTCAATCTCTGCCACCTCCCCAGGAGAACGCCCGACGTGAACAAAAGAAACTTTTTTTCTCTCTCCTCCCCCAATCCCTGCGGTCTCTTTAGCAAACTCCTGTAACAAAATATCCCCAAAGATTTCATAACACTCACTACATCCCAAATTCTCCCCCTTCCGCACAGCTTCAAAAGTCATGCCACAACTGCCACAACAAAGCCCAGCATCACGCCCCGTCATTATAGCCCCTTCAATCTGCGGTAAGGTCGCCCCATGCAGCCGCTTCTCTAACTCAGGACACGATGCACACATACTCGTCCTCACAACAGAATTGCCCACAATCTCGGTGTAAATGACAACAATGGACTTCCTGCACTCACTACAATCCAACGGTAGATCGGGAAAAGCACTCTCTTCTTCCACTCTATCCTCTCCTTTTTTTGGGGGGACCAGTCCCCCCCAATCCCCCCTGCTGGGGCCAAAGGCCCCAGACCCCTCGGCCGCTAACGCGGCCTCCTCATTTTCGTTCGCCTATCATGCTTGCCTCGTCACAGCTCCTTGTTTTTTTGTGCGAAAGCTACCGCTTTCGCACAATAACGCGCTCGCACGAACGGAACGTTCGCGCGACAAGCCTCTCCCTTCGGTCGAGCGGTTGCAATTTCGTAAACGCCCAATAAACAAAAACTTATCTTCGCTTGACATGGCTCCTACTAACAGGATTTTGTTCTTTGAACCGCACTATAAATAATGAAAGATTTATTGCAAATTCTTGAAAAAATATTGGAATATTTTTCAATGTGGAGTGCGATGGCCCTGCCATCGCTGTGGTAGATGCCGGCCCTGCCGGCATCCTATAATACTCGACATTAAAGCCAACGCTCAATGAATACCACAATATTTCCCGAATGAAAAATAAATATATAAGAAAATATAATAGAAAGGAGTTTTATCTAGCTGTAATTAAATTAAATATTTTTACAGTTAAAATAGTATAAAAATCAAACAACTATCCGAAACAATTGAAATTTATTACGAATTCAAATAGAATCGTCGGGAAACAATCCATTTCTACGACACAAAGGAAACAATTCTATGGGGAACGAAATCATACTATCTAAAATGGCTTCTCAGCCCATTTATTTTTCTATCTCTTTTATTAGTTCCAACTAATAAACCAATTTAATTTACAAAAAATAGTTTTGTTTATTTTTTAAACAAAACGATCTTCTTGCAAACGAATCATTCACAATGAATGGATTTTTTGTATATCTAAATCTCAATAAAACAATGAAATCTAAAGGAATAAATATATGACTTATGAAATAGCTTCGAAAGTTCAAGTCCCAATTGTTAGTTCTCCATACTATGAATTTCTTAATGTAATTAAGGAGGAACTCCGGCTACAAGAACCTAAACAAGGCAAAGAACTACAGCACTACGGCAAATTGTTAGTTGACTCTTATAAAGAAAGTTTTGGAGTTTCCTATTATTACAAATTCACCGAACAGGATCCACAAGAAAAAACTATAACGAAATACCTATCTTTTGCTACCGATATTATTGCTGATGTCTTTGACCATCAAGAACATAAAGAATGGAACCAACAGCTACAATTCCACAAAAAAAGAGAACTAACAAATAAGTATTTTAAATTACAAGAACTTAGACCAAATATACCCTACTATCTTCAGCAAAAATTTAACACTGCTCTTAATTTCTTGAGCACAACTAAAGATTTGATTTCTGCAATCAATTACTCTCAGGGCCATCAACGGCGTTGGAGTGTTTAAGTGCTTGTAATTCATTGAGATAAACACTTAAAAGCGCGCACAATGTGCGCGCTTTCCGCCCCACATCAATCATCTTTGATTGCATTCTTTCAACACAAAACAGGACATAGGAGATAAGGAAACATGAACATTGTAGAAGTAACACATTGTCCCCATTCAGGAGCAATTCCTCAAAAAATCACGCGACATTCACCTAAAGAAAGCACGCGATCTTTATCTGAAAAAATTGAGCATACCCAAGACAAGCTTAAGGCCACTTATCGCGTCTTACAAGATTTGTTACAAAAAAAATACCAATATGACAAAGCACGTTATCTGAGCGATAGAACCAAATTCAAACCACTTGAAAAATATTTATTATCACCTTCTTCTAGTGCCGAAACGCCTCCTATTTCTTCGGAAAAGATTGTTACAACTGCTTTGAGCTACTTTGCATGTGACAACGAGTTTGCAGACCTACTCCTTCCCGTTTTGTTAGAAAAGAAGGTAATCGACGAATCGTCGGAAACAACACCTCCTACAGATGAAATCATTTCCCTTGCAGCAGAAAAATTGTCTGTGGAAGAAATATGCGATGTGGTAAAAGAAATTTGTTCAAAAGAAGACATTCTTGTTGCTTGCATGGGTGAAGAATTTTACGCATATCGCCAACTATTTCAGGTTACTAGTAAAATAAAACGTTCTCTAAAAGAGAAAAAACTTCTTCAGATCCCGCAAACCCCTCCTGCAGTAGCAATATTAGATGACCTGTACACTCCTCTGAGGCATACGCAGAAACTGCTAAAAAATTGCTAAGATTAGAAGCATTATCTAAACAAGAAGCCGCTTTTACCCGACAAAAAACACGATTTCAAAATTTTGACTGGTCTATGATCAAGCATTTTTTATCTACTCCAGAAAAATTAGAAAAATTAGAAAAAGCTCACAACTTCTTTACACAATTAGCATTAACAGAAAATCTGTTACACAACGAATTCGCTCTCTTGTGCGGTTCTGCATTGGCGGCAGCAACCGATACTTCTCTGTTTTCTCATCCTAACCTAGAAGAAACCTTTTCTTCTCTTGTTTCTACTTTAACGGATGAAAAAATTCTCGAACTCGCTAAGAAGCCATATGCATCTCTCCTTTCTTTTTGGAAGCTTTGGTAACCCCATTGAAGGTGGATGAAAATACACGCTTTTTGATCGCCCTTGCTATTGAATCTCGTTTTGTTTTACTTGAAACTAAAGAACAAACTTTTTACCAAAACGCAGTAAAAAAAGGCCTGCAAGAAGATCAAGATTCCACCTTCTTTACTAATCTCACACGTACGTTATTACCTCTTCCAGAGAAATTAAAGATCTATATGATTCAAGAACATGTTCATTTTCTAAAAAAACAAATCATAAAAGGAAAATTTTCAAAAGAAGCATCAAACACACAAGAGTCGGCTATAGAAAAAAAGAGAACCAAAAAAACAGAAACAAAAGAAACGGTTGATTTTCTAAAACATTTGTTCGAATTACGAAAAAAAATTCATACAGATACGAATACAACGGCTACAAGCAATTGTTTCAATTCGATTTCCTCATCGTTAAAGAAATTGAAAGAACTCTTGAACTCCAAGTCCTCAACACCGGAGTTTGCTTCGTTTAGAGAACTACTTGACAAACAAATTACAACAATTGAGAACGATGTTCAAACTCTTCAAACATTCTTCGGGCTCTTTGTTCGAAAAACTCCTTCATCACAACCAGTAATGATTGAGGTAAATGGGCGAAAGTTGCCAAGGTTCCCCGATTACACGGTAAAAAACGGAGAATCTGATTTCAATTCCTCTCTCAAATCTGACCTTCCGCAATTGATTGAGCACATTGATTCCTTCGCATCATCTCCACAATCACCCCAGTATTGGAATGCTATATTAGAGAATTTTGAAAAATTTGAGCCTCCTAAAAGAGATGAAATAGACACGTGTATCCAAAATGTTTTTGATTCCTATTCCGAATTAAGTGAATGGAAAGGTGCATTGTCAAAGTTGTACCTCTTTTTACAAAATGGTGTAAAACAGAAAATTGAAGAAGAAATTAGCACGGAAACAGCCATTGCAGAAATGGAGAAAATGACTGGTTGTTTATTAGATGCCGTAAAAAATTTCCATATAAAAACTTATAAAGAAGCTCAGATCGCTGCGGAGGTAGAAGCAAAGAAACAAGCCTTAAACGAAAAGATCGCTGCGGCGGTAGAAGCAAATAAACAAACCTTAAGTGATTCGATAGAGCAAGTACAAAATCTGTTACAAAATACACAACAATTGATTTCCAAATGTCCTTCTACTTCGCAAGAAGGTTTACAGCAGCTTCTAAATAATCTCAACAAGTTAAAACGTAGTGTCTCGGATATCGAATCATCCACACTAGATGAATTGCAAGAGATATTAACAACTATCGATAACATTGTATCGGTAAATGCAAACAATACTGAAGAAAAGATAGAGACAACGAGCCAAAAGCTCCAAGAAATTGTTGATATTGGCAAGGACAAGACACGGTTCAAGAAATTTACAAAAAGTGGTGATTTTCTTGATACGTATCAAAAATTAATAAAAGGGATTCTGAAAGCTCAGAATATATCTCTTGAAGAGGAAAGATTGTCTTTCAGTACAACCAGTGAACCTGATAATGACACCTATTCCACCACTTCCGAAATATCATCTTTTGAGGAAGAATAATCCATTATTGATTAGGATTGCTATAATAAGCGTATAGTTTGAAAGCTATTAATAGAGGTTTTTGCAAAACTCCCGTCGATCGCTTTTGAGCGCTTCCGCCAACCTTGGACATTTGATATAAAACCCCTACTCTTAAGAGTATGTGGGTTTACATCAAATGTCCAATCTCGACCAAATCGCTCGAAAATCGATCAGACGGATAGTTTTGCAAAAGCCTCAATAAATTAATAATAACACTTGGTATTAAAATGAATATTTTGAACAAAGTTAATGTTGAAAGTTATAAAGATTATAATCAATCCTTACACAAAGGTTCGATAATAGAAACGTTACCAGCTGATATTCTCCTACAGATTTTTTCTTATTTAGATGACAAGGATCTGAAGTCCTCAAGTTTAGTGAGTCATCGTTGGATGGAATTATCAATAAAAAAACAACTTTATAACATACAAACCTTGGCGAATTTTTTACACTTAAACCTTAAAAAACAGCTTAAAGATATTCCATTCAAACAGGTTAAAGATATTCTCGCACCAAATTTAAATGGATTACGAGTTTTTCGTAGTGAAAGAATTAAAAAAATATTATTTAACAAGTTCCGAGACATTCCAAATCTTTCTAAAAAAATAAAAGAGAACACTAATTTTGATCAAGACATATTTTATGAAGCCATAGAGGTTGCTAAGACACTAACGCCCCCTTCCAAACAATTGTGTGCTCTGCAAGCTATTTCTATAGCCTTACTAAACATCGGTAATACTGATAAAGCCTTAGAGGTTGCTAAGACAATAACGACCCCTTCCAAACAATTGTGTGCTCTGCAAGCTATTTCTATAGCCTTACTAAACATCGGTAATACTGATAAAGCCTTAGAGGTTGCTAAGACAATATCGGACTCTTACGCACAATCGTCTACTCTGCAACAGGTTTCTATAGCCTTAACAAACAACGGTAATACTGATAAATCCTTAGAGGTTGCTAAGACAATATCGGACTCTTACGCACAATCGTCTACTCTGCAACATATTTCCAAAGCCTTAATAAACAACGGTAATACTGATAAAGCCTTAGAGGTTGCTAAGACAATACCCGATAATAACACAAGAAGTTCCGTTCTCGCAGATATTTCCAACGCCTTAACAAACAACGGTAATACTGATAAAGCCTTAGAGGTTGCTAAGACAATATCGGACTCTTACGCACAATCGTCTACTCTGCAACAGGTTTCTATAGCCTTAACAAACAACGGTAATACTGATAAATCCTTAGAGGTTGCTAAGACAATATCGGACTCTTACGCACAATCGTCTACTCTGCAACATATTTCCAAAGCCTTAATAAACAACGGTAATACTGATAAAGCCTTAGAGGTTGCTAAGACAATATCGGACTCTTACGCACAATCGTCTACTCTGCAACAGGTTTCTATAGCCTTAACAAACAACGGTAATACTGATAAATCCTTAGAGGTTGCTAAGACAATATCGGACTCTTACCAACAATCGTCTACTCTAAAATATATTTCTATAGCCTTAACAAGCAACGATAAAACTGATAAAGCCATAGAGGCTGCTATTGCAATACCCGACAATAACACAAGAAGTTCCGTTCTCAAAAAGATTTCTAAAGCCCTCATAAAAAGCGTTGGTTTTGATAAAGCCATAAAGGCTGCTAATGCAATACCCGACAATAACACAAGAAGATTTGTTCTGAAATATATTTCCGAAGACTTCGCAAAGAACAGTGTTACTACAGTCATGGAGTTTGCTAATACGATACTGCAGCAATATTCCCAATCTGATTAACGTCAATTATCTTTGCCTATCGACGACAATTATCTTTGCCGGATTCTTCCCTGCTCTGGGAGCTAGGAATAGAAGAAGCTCTGTAGCCTTAATCACTACCTAACCTCTTTGGTGGCACACAATAAAAACTTCCCTCCCCCTAGGAGGAGGGAAAAATTATTTCTTGATAGCCACTCTAAAGTGGACCCATTTGTCTAGACAAGTTTTAGCCACAAACTTGTTAACCTCACACTGGGTTGCTTTAGGCTCCTAAGGCCTGTGAGGTGGGCCCCTTTATAATGGTCCCCAAAAACTGGACCACCCGTTAAGCTTATAACCATTCAAAAATGGAGAAACTGAATGGCCAATATTCGAAAAAAACATTCACCAGAGTTCAAGCTCAGGGCTGTCCTTGAAATACTCAAAGGCTGATAAGACTGCTTCACAGCTGGCCGGTGAGCTAGGAGTCCATCCGATAATGCTCTCCAACTGGAAAAAGCACTTCCTTGAGCATGGACCAGAAATTTTTGAAAAGAGTGCGAGGAGCTTACGCCAAAGCCAACATCAAAAGCAAGAAGAGGAGTTATTTGAGCAGATAGGACGACTCAAAATGGAAAATGAGTGGCTCAAAAAAAAATTCAAAATAATAGCCTAGAAGAAAGGCGCGCTGCGTTTGAATGGGATAAGCCAAGTTACTCCTACAGAAAGCAGTGCAAGGTTTATTGACAAAAATCGACGACTTTTTGAAAATACATTTTTTATTTCTTACACCAAGGAGGGGCCGAGATTGATTCCGATGGAAATGCAAGCGTCGAAGGAAAAGTACGCTATGAATGGGTGTAGAGTTGTTTCAAGGTCTATTCTGAAAAAAAATGTACTTTTTTGGTTATATGGTTTTCTTTCTCTTTTCTCTTGTTGCAATGCACAAATCGTTATTCCTCTAGTCATCTCTCAACAGACAATGCCCCATTGCGAAATTACAATTGAAAATCAAGCCTTTCTTGCTGGTATTGACCTTGGTGCAGCTGGATCACAATTCGACAGTGATGTGATTCCAAATGAATATGCAACACCCTTGGCGAGCGAGGCAAAATTGGCAAGCTTTTCAAAAGGAAAAAAAGAGGTTTTGCGAGAATGGAAAATTCAACCTATCAAGTTAGGCACCTATGCCATGCCTCCTCTTATTGCTGTGGCAAAAGAAGAAAATCCTTATGTTTATACGTTTTCAGATAAAGACAATTCGACAAAACAGGTCGACATTGTCGAAGGAAAAGATCCTCCCATCATTTTGGGAAACCCCGTATTTCGAAATTTTTCTGTCCTTATTGATTTTCCAAACAGTTCTCTTACCCTATTCGAACCCAATGAATCGTATGACAATGTTATAGAAAACTGGATTGAAGTCGATTTTTCTTGGCAAGCTGGATTAATTGCATTTCCCTTAGAACAGGAAGGAAAAATAAAAAATTTTTTCATCGACACAGGAATGAGTCGAAACTTTCTTGCAACCAAAAATGGATCCTGCCAAGAACAATTTTGTATTCGACGGTTAGAAATCCATTCCATTAAACTGGGGACACAAGAAGTTCAGACGGGTTGCTTTTATCAAATGGATCGAGAACTTGCTCCTAACATGGACGGTGTGTTGGGAATTTCTTTTTTTAATACTCGTCCTATTCTCATTGACTTTCCTCATAAAAAAATCTTTTTTCCAAACAAAAAATAACACAAACCGTGCATTTGGAACACACAAAAGCACCAAAAACCATGTATTGACAACGCACGATTAACTGATACAATGAAGAATAGAATAACGAAAGGCGTAGCGTGGATCGGGAAGTTCTTAAACAAGTCATTGCAGATCAAAGGGATTATCACTCCCCAAAAATTCTTGTTCGACGTGCGCAGACAGAAATCATTCGAAATTTTCTCGACAATCCAAGCATCATCATCATCAGTGGTATTAGAAGGTCTGGAAAATCCACAATTCAGCGCATCTTTCAGCAGGAGCTCGCAAAGTCAGATTATTACTTAAATTTCGATGATGAGCGACTGATTCGATTTGCAATTGAAGATTTTCAAACGCTATTTGAAGTCTTTATAGAATTATTCGGTGAGCAGTCAACGTTTTACTTTGGATGAAATTCAAAATATAGATGGATGGGAAAGGTTTATACGCAGCCTCTACGAAAAAGGATATAAGATTTTTATCACAGGCTCCAATGCAAACCTTCTTAGCAAAGAATTGGGCACCCACTTGACGGGTAGGTATATGCAATTTGAAGTCTATCCCCTCTCTTTTAAAGAAATTATCGATCACAACTACCCAGAAATTTTTTCCAAAAATGCTCATTCAACGAGAATGACTGGGAACATACTCCATCACTTTTGTCTTTATTTGAATATATGGTGGTATCCCAGAGTATGTCCAAGTCCGCAAATCCTGAGTATTTACGAGATCTACTTGAGGGTATCCTCTATCGCGATATGATCTGCTCGTTATCAAGTTCAACGATGAAAAACCTTTACGAGAAGTAGTCTATTATTTTGCTAGTAATATTGGTAAAGAATTTAGTTATACAAAACTTGGTAAAATTGTAGGTCTTAGCAGTCCACATACGATCGCAAACTATTGCAGCTATTT